>JAIQFY010000004.1 GCA_020072965.1 Terriglobia bacterium
GCGCCGGCATCTACCTGACCCGATTTGGTCGAAACAGCGGGGCGATAATCGACGAAAAACCGTGCGGAGGTGATTGGCGGAGAAGGTGGAACCCCGACCTCGCTGACCACGACTCCGTTTTGTTTAAGCCTGAAAACCGCGGTCCCATAAGGCGGGCTCCCGGAGTTGAGCGTCAATGCAGCATAGCCACTGTTGGTGGGGCCTGATGCATCTATCGTCGTGGTTAAGCCAGCTCCACCCGAATTGATCTGAAGGTCGATCGAAGATTTTGGAGGTGCCCAAAAGAAACCTGCCTCCAAAGAATAGCGCTCGCCATCGGGATTCACGACGGCAACCGCGGTCGAGTCGCCTCCGCGCGCAGGCACAATGGCTTGCAGCGTGTTCTGATCCACAAAAGTGGTTGAAGCGCGAACACCTCCAAACTCAACCCTCGCGCCGTTCACGAATCCACTGCCTCGAATGGTTACCGTTGACCCAGCCGCGGCCGCGCCGAGCGATACAGGGGCGATGCTCAGGGGAACCTTGTACAGTTGAGCCAGGGTAATCCCACTGTTCGAGATCAAAAACATCTTGCTGCCGGTCTCGTCCAAAACCAATGCGTGAAAACAGTACGGTAAAGGATCAGGCAGTCCGACCTGGAGGACCAAACGACCTTGATGACTATCGAAGATGTCAACGCCCGAAATATTCGGCATGAATAAAAGACTACCCGAAGGACTCAAACGTTCGCCATAAATGTTGTTATAGCTATATGGCCCCGCGTATGCGTAAGAAACCGAGGTGTACATGCTTACAGGGAATAACGAGGAATCAAATGCGTTAAAATCTGCCACGAACCAGTTGCCATCGGCATTCAGGGCCGCATCGCTAGAACCCCAGTTGGATGCTGTGGTGAGCGTGTTGGCTTTGAAATCTAACAGGCCAACGGGTCCTTCCATAGGCTTCAAAGTGGACAAGAATATCTTGCTGCCGTCGGGGGATGAAGCCATGGTTGCAAATCCCGACGAGAATGAGATGTTTTGTTGGCTTGCGTCACAACTCACCACACCTGAGCAACTCAGGCTACCTGAATCGAGATCAAGCAGGTGGAGTCTGCCAGAAGCCAGAAGATAGGTACACACGACATCAATAAGCATCCGGTGGTCCCCTGCGGGGGAAATCATGAGGTCTCGACCGAGACAAGACGCTTCCTGATCTGATGGCGTCAGCGCCGGCTTGGTGCTGATGACGCTCATCTGATCAGGATTGATGATGGAAATCGTGCCGTCGTCGGAGTTCATCACAGCAAGGAGTTGTCCATCTGGAGTAAGCGCGATCCCGGTCGGCGAGTTTCCGACCGCGATCGGGGGCAAATAGGTTTGCGAACGGAGATCGAAGATCTCCACTCGATTGTGGTCTTCGTTGGAGAGGTACAATCGTTGTCTTTGTCGATCATAGACCATGTCATCGAGCCCACCCTCCCGTGGGAAGACCTGCACAAAATCAAGATACTGGTAGCCTCCTCGAACGGTCGTGGAGCCATTGGGCGTGATGACAGCCACATCCGCGAGACCTGGGGGTCCAGGTGGGGAGAGCACTTTCAGGCTGCTGAACATAAATGGGGCGTAGTAGCCCTGAAAAACTGCCGGGGTCACTTGAAGGATTTTGGCGGGTTGGCCGCCTATCGTTACTTGAACTCCGACTGCATCAAGGCCGTACCCGAGAAGGGTGAACTGCGTGCCACCGGCTGGTGTGGCGGCATTGGGGCTGATGTTAACGATGGATGGGCCATAAGTCACCGCCTCTGGCTGGACCTCGAACCAGCCGTCGGAATGGAC
Organism: Terriglobia bacterium; assembly: GCA_020072965.1. GTDB lineage: Bacteria > Acidobacteriota > Terriglobia > JAIQFV01 > JAIQFV01 > JAIQFV01. Next base: position 1,818 of record JAIQFY010000004.1, read on the forward strand.
TAGCGTAACGTTGGCAGGACCCGGTCGGGGGCCCGGCGGTACCATCATTTGGATGACATGGCTTGCTGGATCGGAAATGTTTGTGCCGACAAGTGTGTCGGGCGATGCCGGCGGCGCACCAATAAAAATGCTGTAGTTCTTTGCCTGGTCCGTCAAACCTGAGGTATTGAGCTTTACTGCCACTGGCGCAGATTGGCTGACGAGTTGAGGAGCCAGCGTGAATTGGCCAGGCAAAGGCAAGGTAAAGGCCCCTGACGACTGAACGTCCAGGAATGCAACGCCGCGTGGGCTGGCCCCGAATATCATCCCCGTCTCATCTATCGCAAGTGGAGTGTTGCCATACCCGAGATCGGGCACCATTCCGAGCAAGCTGAAATTTTGGGTGTCGAGGATCGCGACTTCGTCGACCATCGTTGGTCCAAAGGGACCGAATGCATAAAGACGTTTGCCATCGACGCTATAAATCAGGAAGCTCAGGCCACCGAGCCACGGAATTGAGCCAACCAAATTTCCTTGTGGATCGAAAAAACCCACCCCGTCTCCTTGGTCAAGAAAACCGGCGAATTGGTGACCATCCGGGCGAAGGGCACTGAACAATGCCACCGGTACCGGCGCAGAAAAACTGTTTCCAGAAGCATCTAAGAAGGTAATCGCTTGGCCGCTGCCACTGGACCAACTGACGACCGCGGTTGAGCCATCGTCTGTGCGATGGATCTGGCTTGGGAAGAACAATCCTGGAACTTCAGTGACGGTCATTTGGTCTGTCGTCCGATTCCAAAAATAAACATAGGTCATGGTGGTGTATCCGTGCTGGCCCAGGATGAGCGCATTCCCGGTGGAGAGCGCAACGACTTGTTTAGGAAAAATGAAATCGACGGTGACGCCTGGAGTCGAGAGATGTGGTGCCGGAACCAGACGCGTTACTTGAAGAAGGTCAGGATTTATGACGGCTATATTGGGAGAGTACCCACCGACGAGAACCGCGCCGCCATCAGGCGTCTCGTCAATCCCGAAGGGCTGCTCGACGGGAATCGTGGCCACAAGATGGCCGTCGGTGGAAGAGAGGACCCGAACTTGGTTTGTGATCTGGAGTGTTACGAAAACCAGTTTACGCTTCGCATCGTAAACTGCCGCAGCAGGTTTTTCATCGGTCCGGACAAAGGTGCTTCGAGTTGGTGTGGTAACCTGCGGGAACGGCACCGTTACGTTTAGCGTGACGGCCGCCATGCTCGTCTGGTTTGTGGCATCGTTCGTGGCCGTGATCACAATCGGAACGTTTTGGAACGGTTGGGCCACTGCTGAAGCCCTGACGGGTAGCGTACCGGGATGGTCGGACGTCGCACCAAAATCACGGTAATCGAAATCGACTCCACAACCATTAAACAAACCGAAATCAGTGTACATTCTAAGGGAAGTACCTGGAGCAGCAGTCGTGGAGATGTGCAGCGTGCCAATTGATGCTGGAGTGAGAGATAAGGTGGGAGGGGTGACCGAAATCTTGAACGCTGGCGGAGAGTAGACTTGAACCACAAAGAGGTAGGTATGGCTGATCGTCCCACTGGTTCCGCGAATGGTGATAGTGGCACCGCCTGCCGGTGCCGATATGTCGGCGGTCAGCGTAACCTGCTGGCTCTGTCCTGCAGCAAGGGTGAAGGAGCTTGATGGAGAAACATGCACCCCTGGCAGCAAGCCTTCAAAAAAAATGGACACCTGTCCAGAAAATCCGCTTGTGCCGCTAATTGAGATTGTGAATGGAGGAAACGAGCTTCCAGAATTTAGGTCAACTCGACCTAGTCGAACGCACGGAGCATAAGTGGCCGAAAGAGAGAAGTCCGGAGTTGTGGGTGATGATTGAGATCCGGAGAGGCAGTACACTGCTCTACCTCCGTAACTTAACAGCCAAACCATTGCGAGGACGCGAGCGAGTATGACGCACCGAACCCGTATTGTTTTTAAAGTCATAAATTCACCGGTTTGCCCATTCAGATGAAATGCCCTCTAACCTCGATTCCAGGAGGGCGCGATGCCACACGGATGAAGCGGTGTTGTCCATAGCCGGCCCTCAATGTGTGACCGGATCGATGCCGATGTCGTATCTGCGTTCGTCCCCGTATGCAGCGATGCATGACTCAGCACCAGAATGAGCAGCGCTTGCGTCATGAACGAACGAGCCCTTATTCCCCCGAGGCCTGAAGATCGGTTGCCAATCCTAAATCGAACCACAAAAGGAAATGGAGAGAAACGTCTCGCAGACATGGTTTCTCCGAATTGAGGTCAGGGGGCATCCGTCATCGGATGCCAGAGTTGGAACAAAAAGCCTCACGCGTGCTTGCATCCAGTGTCGGTCTCAGAGAATCGAGGGAATTTACGGCAGACACCCGCGCACAACAACACCGAACTGTGTGAAAGGTAGCACAACAGGCTCCTTCGTGTCTACCGGGGCAGCGTATCCGGAAGGATTATCTTGAATTAGGTCCCTCCGGGAGGTAAGATTGCCGGTGATGCTTGCCCTCATCCTTCGGCTTGGCAGCCCACGAGCCGACCTTCCCTGATAGCGAGACGGGCAATGCCACTCAATTGAATTCCTCTCGAATAGTGTCTTCCTCAGTAGAGCACTCTTAGCTAAAGGAGACTTAATTAATATGAGCACTATAGCTGACAAGAAAGCGGATCTGGCGGGACCGGGAATCGGCAATTATGAAGACTTGGAGAAAATTCTCCCCAGTGATTACCGATCGCTGCTGGATCCGAAGGAAACGCAGACAGGCATCTTTGCGGTGAAGAATTACATCGAGGAGAACCTGTGCAAGGAACTCAACCTGATGATGGTCCAGGTTCCCCTGATCGTGGACGTGGAGAGCGGTGTGAACGACATGCTCGACCGCGACGGCTCACGCACCCCGATCCAGTTCCACATTTCGAACGACTACGGCAAGCATCCCATCGATGCCCAGGTCGTGCAGGCCGCCACCAAGTGGAAGCGCGTCGCCCTGAAACAGTTTGAAATGAAGGTGGGCGAGGGGCTGTGCACCGACATGCGCGCGGTGCGCAAGGACTACTTCCTCGACCACGACCATAGCTGCTATGTGGACCAGTGGGACTGGGAGCGGGTGATTACGGCGGACCAGCGAAACCTGAATTTCCTGAAGGGTATCGTCCGCGGGATCTGGAAGGTGCTTAAGGGCGCCGAGGTGCATGCCCAAAAATTGTTCCCGCAACTGAAAACCAACAAGTATCCCGACCTTCCGGAAGAACTCAAGTTCCTGCATGCCGAGGAGATCCTGGACATGTATCCCGACATGCCGCGCAAGCAGCGAGAGACGGCCATCCTGCAAAAGTACCCGGCCGTTTTCATCATCGGGATCGGCTGGACACTCAAGGATGGCTATCCGCATGAAATGCGGGCTGCCGATTACGACGACTGGGTTACCGAAACGGTGTCCGAGAGTGGCCAACCCATGCACGGCCTCAACGGCGACATCCTGGTCTGGAATCCGGTGACCAAGCGACGCCATGAGCTGACCTCCATGGGGATCCGCGTCAATCCTCAAACGCTCCAGCAGCAGTTGGAGATGACCGGTCTGACGGATTTCCTCAAGTTCCCTTACCACCAGGCCATCATGAAGAGCGAGATTCCCCTCAGCATCGGCGGAGGCATCGGGCAGTCACGTACCCAGATGCTGTTGCTCAAGAAAGCACACCTGGGTGAGGTGAGCGTTACCGTGTGGCCGAAGATCCTGAAGGAGATGTGCCACAAGAAGAGCATCCACGTGCTCGAATAGTCGAAAAGCAATGGACCGCGGAGGCCGCTCAGGTCGCGGAATGTGAATCACGGCCCTGGAGACGAAACGGTCCCGCAATCTCAGCGCCTCTCGCGGTTCAAAGTTCGTACTGCAGTATTCCGATATCTAAATTCTTATTTTTTGTATTCAGGGGTGGCGCAATGTGGTTGACCGTTGTTGTGGCTGTGGTTTGTCTCGGTGTCGGTTTCGCGGGCGGCTTCTGGTTTTACCGTTCGACCATGGAGTCGGAGCGGGAGCGAGGCAATCTGGCCAAGAAGATTTCAGCCCTGCCTTACATCCTCCTCGATTTCATGAATAATTCGAGATTCAATGCGCTCACCCCGGACGACAAGCTTGAATTTATCACCGACTTTTTCCGGCAGGAACTCAAGGCCCTGAGCGTAGCCGCCTACACGACGACGCAGGCAGCCTTGGATGATTTTTATCAGCGCAAAAAGTTGAATCTCAAGCCCGCCAAACCGAGCGCCAAAGAACAGGCCGTCAGCTAAGCCGTCCCGCCCAGGTCGTCTCTCCTTAAGACAGGAGGGACGACCGCCGGTTTTATAGGCAATCGAGGATCGGAGCAGTGATGTGTGTGGCACGAATGGAAGACCGCATGTGCAATAACCAACCCATCCGCGGCGGGATGTCTAAGTCAGCCCAGGGCATCGCCCCATAAGCGTTAACCTAAGACCGGAGTAATGAGAGGTCCATAATCCCTCCGGCGGAAGCCGGGGGATGGTTCAGGTACAGCCTACGGCAGCGATCCCCTTTTCATTGTCTCCCCCCCATCCCGCGAAGCGGGATGGGGGGGTGTAGTTTGTTTTTGGAGCCTGTGTTTGTGGGCTGTACTTGAACCATCCCCCTCCCCCTTTAAAATCAATCCTCTTTAGGTTAACGCGCATGGGGCATCGCCCTGGGTTCGTACCCCTCCGGAATTGATCAGGAACCTGAAAGGGTTCCCTTAAATTCGAAAATTCCGAGTGCTGCAGGGAGAGCCAACCCGACCTCCGGCTGAGTCGCAAGGCCTGAGGTTAAGGCTGACCCTCAATTTGTTTTGATTTCGCCCAGGGGGCCTCAATGGAACTACTCCATCCCATGGAATCCGCCGTAGCGGATTCGGGGAAGTTAAATTGTTAAAGAGACCCAGGGCGTTGCCCTGGGCTAATGAATGAATCCCTTTCAGGGATTGGAGTAATTCAAATTGCCAGGGCCTTAACTCCGTGACTCCTCCCGATTCTTGATCGGGGAATAACCTGCAAGAGAGCCTTCGGGCATCCGACACCTCCCCCCGATCAGTTGGAGCTCTTCTTCTTTAAGACAGTTGCCGTGCTGCCATCAAACAATGGGAATGAAGCGCGGGGCACGAAGGGTGAACCTTCTGATTTCAGATCCCGGTTCACCGCGGGGGCGTTAAGGGTCAGCGAGGACGCTCCCTGATCACCGGTCTTGGTAATAATGTAATCAAAAGAGCGGATGACGGAGAAGTCTGACTCATTGCCGAGGGGAATGAATTCGGCGGGAAAATTCTGAAAGGCGGCATAGCACCTCAAGGTCTGGTCGTTGTAGCGATACACAAATGGGACAACACCGATGCGCAGTAGCCGTTGCGACGGGCTGAAGGGGCGAGAGTCCCCCTCGATCCAACCCAGTAATTGGCGAATGCTCCAGTCTTCCCGGTGAGGGATTGTTTCACTGAAGAGGGCGCCATCCCACAGTTTCCATTCATATCCCGCGACCTGAAGCTGTAACACGCCTCTGTAGCGGGGCATGCCAAATTGCGATGCGAAAAAGAACAGGAATGAGGCTGCCAGGGTGAGCGCGACGAGAACACGCCGGACCCTCGTTGATTGAGACAGAACCCAGTCGGAGACGAGAAAGGCGATAGCAGGTGCGCACGGAATAAAATGACGGACGTCTTTGTTGGCAATGACGAAAGTAAGCAGGAAGTAGCCTGCCGCCAGCCACACCAGGAGCACCTGCTTCGCTTCGTTGGCTTGCTTCCAATGTCTAACCAACGACACCAACAGCAGCACTCCCAGCAACGGGTGGAGATAGTAATTCACCAGGGCATTGGGATAGAAAAGAGCCGCCGCCAGATTCCATCCCATTGGATCGTGCTCAACGATTGCCTGCTGACGATTGAGGGAATAGAGCGCTTTCACATCTCCCCAGTGCGGAGCATACCAGGCAGCCGCAATGGCCGCAGCGACCGCCGCTGCGGACAAACCCCACACGAGGCGCCTGGCTGAAAGATGCGGAGGTTTTCTCAAGAACACAAAAAGGGCAGGAAAGAAAACGTAAATCGGGAAACTCTCCTTCACTAAAAGTCCCATCGCGGCGATGAGGCCCAGGGCGATCGAGGATCTTCCCCTGGTAAAATTCTCCGTGCACAGGAGCAGGTACATGAAGGCGGTGACGAGCGCCATGAGCGCGATTTCCAGTGAAACCTCCCGGACAAAGGAGGCCACGATCGTCATGCAAAGGGTGAGGGCCAGGGCGAGCAGCCCGGTGGCCGGTGAAAAGAAGCGCGTGCCCATGGTGTATGCAGCGATTGAAAAGAGGGTCATCCAAAAAAGATTTGCCGCCGCCGCCCAATCAATAGAGGGCCGGGTTAAGGCGAACTGAATTCCCAAAAGGATGTGCGGCAGGGGGGGATAGGCCACAAAACGATGGCTGAGAAATACCTCGCGAAATCCGCGCAGGGAGAGGCCGGAGAGTGGGCGTGAAAACTCGAGGCCGGTGCGAATCTCCCCGGCCGTATCGGGACCGGGGGGACGGGAGTTCCGACTGAGCCACAGCAGCGAACTGCCTCCAAAGAAAACGATCAACCCCAGGAGCACCCAGGCATGGAATCGTGGCTTCATGGGAGGGTCGCGGTATCAAACACATTGCCATCCAGGTCGATGGCCGAAAGAGTCACGTTGGCTCCGTCCACGGTGAACAGGACATAGTGGTGAATCCTGGCATATTTTTTCACCGCCGAATTCCAAGGAACTTTGATGTCCCGGGGGTAGAAAGGCGCTCCCGCGCCTCCACTGATGATCTGCGTCACCGGATGTTGCATCAAGGGGTCTATCGAATGATCAATAATCGTCCGGGAGTAAGTGTGCTCGTGGCCAAACAACATCGCCGTCACTCCATAATCATTTATCAGCTTCATGAAGCGGTCGCGCATGGCGACCACGTCTCCCAGCGGAATAGAGGAATCGTTCAGACCGTTCCACCACATCGCGTCCGCAGAATGACTGCTGGTGGGAAAGGCCATATCCTGCCCGCAGACAAAGATATGTTCCACCCCGCGTTTCCGGGCGTCGGCCAGGTCCTTGGCCAGCCAATTCATTTGGTTCTCCATGATGTACCCGTTGCGATTGCCGCCGAGCAGCTTCCAGGGGAGGGCGCGATCGGGCAGCGGGGAGGCATGCGTGAACCAGTAATCCGTGTTGAGCATGACGAAGTGAGAATTGCCGTAATCGAATGAGTAGACCGTCCCACGGTAACTGGGGCCGGTGACGCCGTCGCGAACTTCCGGGGATGGATAATCGTCTTCGGGATTGGCGAAGTGGCGGGCGAATTCGGTTTCCGCGTTGACGTTGCCCGTTTTGTCGCGGTTGTAGGAATTCTTGGCAGCGTCGTGGAAAAAATCTCCCAACGATTCGTGATTCCCCATCCCTTCATAGATGGGAATCAGATGACCGACGGGCTCCGAGATCAACTTCCAGGCATTCAGCATCAAATCAAAATTCTCAGCACTGGAGGTATAACCGGCAGTCAGATCGCCTCCAAAGAGAATGAATTCAGCCCCGCGGCGGTAACTGTCATTCAAAAGCGGTTGTGTGACCCTTGCATTCACCCCGCCAAAATCGTTAAAGGCTCCACCCGGGGAAGGCCGTCCATCAGACATGAACACAAAATGAAATTGTTGACTCTTCTCCGGGGCGGAGCGGAGACTATAAATGCGGCTAGCTGTCTCCGACTTTGCATCAATACCATCGAACGCCAATACCTGGTAGCCATAAACCGAACCGGGGTTGAGGCCGGTGATCTTGATCTTGTGATCCCGCTCAAGGACCGGCTCTCCGGAAATCTTCCTGGGGGGAGCCGGAGACGCATCAAGGAATAATTGCACCACGCCGCGCGAAGGGCGATCCGTGGTCCAGAAGATAACCGCGGAATGGTCGGTCACCTGATCCACGAAGGGGCCATAGAGTATTGTCGTGCGCTTTTCATAGCGCCCTGCCTGTCCGAAATAGTGGAAGCGAGATTCAAAATACCTCATCCTGCCCGAGCGGGAATCAAAGATCTCAAGCCGGAAATAGACGTCACCCTCATGTGCGGGGCTGTCCTCGGACCGCTCCCCTGCATTCTCCAGCTTCTTGAGGTCGAAACTAAGGCGATGCGAAATGGCGGGCTTCTTTCCAGATTCACGCACTTCGAACTGGAAAAAGGGCGCTTCCAGCTTCAGGTCGGGATTGATCTGTCCGAAGAAAGCCCTGGGCGGCGGGGTTGGTGTCATTGTCTCGAAGGTGAGATTCACTCCCCCATTCACTTTTATTTCTACCGTCGGCACCGCTTTCAAAATCCGGTCGTCCCGCTTGTAAGGCTGAAGGTCTGCGAGGGATTTAGGCAAAGCCGCCTTGGAGGGGGTCTGGCTGGAAACGGTGAGTGAGGATGTCAGAAGGATGGCAACCGACAGAAAGAGACTTCGAAAAACTGAAAGACTCTTCTCCATGAAAGGCTCCAGCGGCCCGGGAATGGTTCTTGAATTGAATAACGATCCTGATGAAAAGCACGCCGATTCTATCAGGTTGGGTCAGCGATTTACAAAGTGAGAATCATCTCGGAGGCGATTATTCTTAGGACGCTGTGCGTTCCGGGGGGCTGGCGGGAATGGCGGCCCGAAGGTCGAGCCAGGGTAAAGGGAACAAGTCCGTTGGGATGGCACGCGGCTGGGAGTGAAAAAATTGGTGTCGAGGAAACGGCGTGTCGCGCGGAACGTTTCGTCGCTGGGGGCAATGTGGCATACTATGCGGAAAATTACTGGAAACGGCTGAGAGTGCGAAACCGGACGCGAGGCGGCTCGCGTTATTCCCTGATGCAAAAGGAGGGCAAGTCCATGGATCTGGATGTCTATCGCGTGGAAATTCCTGAGGGATGCAATGTCATCATCGGGCATACCCATTTCATTAAAACGGCAGAGGATTTGTACGAGATCATGGTTAGCGCGGTGCCGCAGGTCAAGTTTGGGATCGCGTTTTGCGAAGCCAGCGGACCGTGTCTCGTCCGGGTCGAAGGAAACGACGAAGCGCTGAAATCATGCGCAGCCAGGGATGCGCAGGGCATCGGCGCCGGGCACAGCTTCACCATTTTGATGCGTGATGCCTACCCCATCAACGTCTTGAATGCCATTAAGTCCTGCCAGGAAGTGTGCACCATTTTCTGCGCCACCGCGAACCCCGTGGAGGTCGTGATCTTCAAGAGCGCGCAGGGCCGGGGGATCCTGGGAGTGGTGGACGGTTCTGCGCCAAAGGGAATCGAGGATCCAGCCGCACGCACGGCGCGCAAGGAGATGCTGCGGAAGTTCGGGTATAAACTCTGACAGAATGGAAGGGCGCTGAACCGCGGAGCCGCGAAAGACGCGGAGTTCTTAAGATCCGGGGCTTGTCAAAATCGGCTCGAAACCCACGTGCTCAGCCATAAGGCGAATCTCACGGAAATTCAGTGGGATCTATCAGGAGTGGATAAACAGCGGGAATTGAAGTGATATCTACACATCAACTCCCACGGGGACGCGGTCAGACCCGATCGACCGGTCCTCACGCAGCCGCATGGCAATCAAATGCCTTCTTCTGGCAGACCTGTCGGAGCGCCATGACAAGCGCGTCCTCGTCCCCCGAGGGCGAGGGAGAGGGTGCAATCAAGTAACTTCGTCTGCGGGCATGCCCTCCCATTTGTTCCAATATCGTGTCCGAGGGACTACAGGGAATAACAATGCAGTCAGGTGACACCCCCTCCAGATAATCGACTGCCGATCCGACTTCCGTGGGGGTATCCAGCGACAGAACAGCAATGTCAAAATCAATCTTCGAAAGATTCCGAAAAAGACCATCCTGTCGCGGGGTGACATGAAACGCGGAACAATGATGGCACGCGCACAGATCCATCCAGCGCTCCACGAAAGCAGGGTCGTGCGAAACCAGGAGCACTTGGATGCGTCGATCTCCCGGCTTTAACATTTGGATCCCTCCTGCAGTAAAACACAAACCTGATACAGGGACTCCGTTCAGGCCGTTTGGGCCTTCGCGACCTCAAAGGCCGCTCGGCGATGAAGCGTGAGATCATATATGCGCCCGAACTCCTTCCAGTCAACCGGGCGGACAATGTAATCGAACACTCCATGCCGAAGGCAGGACAGATAAAAAGGTACGTCGTCGCTGGGTGAAATAACGACGACCGCAGTCGCCGGGCGGTTATTGCGGACCGCATCGAGCACGGCACAGTATTCCTGATCGGGCGTCTCAATTCCCATGAAGACGGCATCGAAGTCGTTGCTGATAGCAAGCCGTCGCACAGCTTCGCCGGGTGTTTGAACAAACTCGACGCGGGCGTGGGAGCCCTCAGCATGCGCCGTTATTTTTTCGCGTTCAGAGAGGGTTACATGAACGACCAGGATATGGGGGGTATTTTCCATGGACCACCACCTCGTCTGTTAATTTGCCAATAAAAACGAGGCAGACTACAGTAAGGGAAGTGAAAGGACCTCTTCACACGCAAGAGATTCCGAGCATCACGGCAGCGGTGGGACTTCCCAAAAAGTCTCAAGACCTAAATACTCCTTGGAAGGGCAAAAGTCAAGGAGGGCAGAAATTGAAAACAGAGCTCAACTCCAGGCCCGAAGGGCCTAAGAGGAGCTCAGATGGGTTACGCTGCGACCGCCGGCCGTTCCCTGTCCAGCCAAAATGCAATCCCAGCAACAACAATCGCCTGGACCAACCACACGACAGCAAGGGCTCGGGGACCAGGTGGCACCGTGGAGATTGCCTGCCCTATTATCGCCGAAGCAGAAAGAAAAATCATAAAGAGGATCATCCCGTATTTTGCGGGGCGGCCAACGTTGCCCGCAGATTTCAGGTAAAGGGTGAGGCCGGCCACAACCAGCAATCCCTCAAGCACCAGCGCCGCATAGAGGTGATTCCATAGACCCAGCCCCAGCATGTACGAACGTGCCCCGGCGACGGGCATTTCCGCAACGTGGACGATGAGGTCAGTCAGAAAATGTGAGAAAACCGCCACGGCAATGATCCAGGGAATCCTCGTACCGGGTTGTTTGCCCTTTGGCCATACCCTCTCTGCTGCAAGCAACGCAAGCGTCGACCAAAGAAAGGCCGCCAGTAGGCCATGGGAGTAGGGGAAGGAAAAGGTCAAATAATGAAGGTCCCGGTAATTTGCAGGGACCACAACATGCTCGACGCCCAGGAGAACGAGTGCCCCCAGGATGAAATCAAAAAATAGTGCCGCAAAAATCAGGATGCCAACGTTGATATTCCGGTCGGCTCTCTTCAGCGCAAGTCCGACCCCGAGATGGCCGATGAACATAGAGGGGGCCTTCGTAATGGTGGTTCGTTGATTCCAGGTGTTTCGGCGGTTCGAGAAAGCGCGCAGAGGCACTCCACCGGAGCGGAGCGCCCCCACAGTTCCAAATCACCGCACAAGGTTCTTAGTCTGCCCGTCCAACCACCGCTTCAGGGGGGCAAATTAGTCGAGAAGAGCGGACGCAACCTTGATCTCCCCCTTGGAGATCCCGTTCCGGAGGGGTCGTTTCAATGATCCCTTTTGGCCGGCTGACCTGAAGATTCTCTGGTGTCTTGGCGATAGGCTATTTGGTTCGCGTCCAACCAGCCAATGGCGATTTTCTCAAACGCTTTTTCGCGAAATCGATACCAGTCCTCTGCAATGCCGCGTTGATGAATGGCGTCTTTGAAAAGGCGAAACGCGCCATTGCCGTGGATCTTGGACAAAAACTCATTCCGGATTTCAGGATTGTCGAGCGAGGCGCAAAATTCTTCCATGATCGCCCACTCATGGATCTCGAATTTGGTAGGGAGTTCCAGGTAATCTTCAGAGTCCAGGACCTCCCGCTTTTTTTCGATTAACTCTTTTTGCCATGGTGGAGCATCGTCATGACCCAACTCGTCGGGGAGATCGTAAATTTCATCGTCAACCAAAGTAACGAGTTCGCCGGTCCTTTTGTTGAGGAACGCGGTGTGGGAGTCGTCGATGACGTCCATTTCATTTATGACCGCCTGCAGGGAAACCACGGGAGTCGTCATTTATCACCTCCGTTGTGGGCATTCACTTACTGAGGATGATAGAAAATAGCGACGGATGACAGCATCTCTCGAAGCGGATCACGGCCCGACTCGGCGGGCTTGCACAACTCAACATGAATGGGACGACGAGTGTCACTATATTGGATCATCCTCAATAAGGTAAGCTCAAAATATGTTGTATTGATCTCCAATCCAAATGCTTGACGCCGAAGAGCGCCAACCGCATCGCCCTTCCGGCCCCCTCATTGTTCCATCGCCCGGTTTTGCTCGTCCAACCACTTCTTCAAGGGGGCGAAATAGTCGAGGATGGCTGACGCGTCCATCCGGTCTTCGCCCGTGAGTGCTTTGAGCGCCTCCGGCCACGGACGGCTCTGCCCCATCTCCATCATCTGGATCAGTTTGGCCCCGGCTTTCTTGTTGCCGTATATTGAGCAACGGTTCAACGGGCCGGAGTAGCCCGCTTCGCGGCACAAGGCGCGATGAAATTGGAACTGGAGAATGGTGGCGAGGAAGTATCGCGCGTAGGGAGTGTTGTCGGCGACGTGATACTTGGCGCCGGCGTCAAAGTCCTGTTCAGTGCGGGGTGAAGGGGGAGCAATGCCCTGGTATTTCAGGCGCAAATCCCACCACCCCTTGTTGTAGTCAACCGCGCCGATCTCTCCGGAGAAGACCTTCCAGCGCCACTGATCGACCAGATATCCAAAGGGCAGGAAGGCCACTTTATCAAGCGCCAACTGAAGCAGCAGTCCGATGTCGGCGCTTGCGTCGGGCACCTGGCCGATCAATCCGATCTGTTTCAGGTATTCCGGCGTGACCGAAAGGGCAACGGCATCCCCGATGGCCTCATGGAAGCCGTCATGGGCGCCGCTTTGAAACAGCGGCGGCTGAGGGGCATAGGCCATCTGATAATAATTGTGACCCAACTCGTGATGGACCGTGGCAAAGTCTTCATCGTTAATCTCGATGCACATCTTCAGGCGGACATCCTTCTGATTGTCAATGTCCCAGGCGCTCGCATGGCAGACCACTTCACGGTCCATGGGTTTTGTAAACAGGGACCGTTCCCAGAAGGTGTCGGGGAGCGCAGGGAATCCCAGCGAAGTAAAAAATCCCTCGCCATAACGGACCATCTGGCGAGCATCCGTTTTTCGCTGCTTGAGGGTTTCGGTCAAGCTGTAACCGGGGTCACCGTTGGCGGGCTTCAGAATGGAGTAAATGTTTCCCCAGGTCTGGCTCCACATATTCCCCAGCAGGTGTGCGGGAATGGGCCCATGGGGAGGCACCAGTTGGGTCCCATACTGCTTCACAAGTTTTTGGCGTGTATAATTATACAGGGAATCATACAGCGGTTTAACCTGCTGCCAGAGTCGCTCCATCTCGATCGCAAACGCCTCTGGAGTCATATCGTAATTCGAGCGCCACATGGCCCCAACGTCCTTGAACCCCATCTCGCGGGCGCCTTTATTGGCAAGATCCACGTAACGCACATAGCGGGGCCGGTAAGGCGGTGAAACCTTGTGCCATCCCAGCCAGATCTGCTTCAATTCTTCAGGATTTCGGCTGGTGGCCAGGATCCGTTCCATGTCATTTAAGCTTAGACACTTTCCTTTCTCTCCCTCGGGACAGTATTTTCCTTTTCCGTAGTCACTTTTCATGGAGACGGCGATCTTCGTTAATTCCTCCCGTTCGGCCGGGTTGCCGGGCGCGGGCAAGGTCAGGGCAAGGCGCAGCAATTTGAACTTTCGTTCGGCGCTGGCGGAAAGCTTCACGCCCTCGAACTTTCTCGCGGACTTTGCCAACTGAGTGACTGCCGCGATCAGCTCCTGATTGGCCTGGGCGGAGAGGGCCTCGGTATCATCGGTGATGAAGTTGCTGTTCACCCAGTCGGCGCGACTCGCATGGATCGACAGGTCCGATACTCTTTTCTCCGCTTCCCTGATGAACTTCTCTGCCTCGGCCGCGGTGGGTTTCGCTCCGTTTGCATTTGGGGACGGAACCTGGGCAAACGAGCATCCTGCGATGAGAGAAAGAAGAAGAAGTAATATGAATGACGGTCTGACAATAAGATTTATTGTGGAGCGAGACGATTTCATTGAATGCCTCCGGTTCTCACGAGTTTGTTGCTGGAAACTATAAGGCTGAACAGGGATTTCCTCACGCTTGTGTCGCACGCCAGAGACCCCTGAAGCTCGGACATACTAAAAAAATCCTTACACAAAGATGGAGACTAATCAAGCGGGACGATGCGAAAAAGAACTCACCTTCCCTCCCGGGATTCAATCCCGGGGAGGCCAGCCCTTCATCAGAGGGTGGGTGGTTCCATGGGAGCGCCGGGGATCCATGGATCAGGGAGAATGGATCCTGGCAGGGGCTCGCGGTCCCGGCAATAGTGCGCACTCATTTGATGGAGATCACCTGACCCTTCGTTATCATTTGTAAATCCGCAGGGCTCAGCTTGAAGACGGCGTGAGGGGTTCCGGCAGCGGCCCAGATTTCCTGATAGGCCATCAAATCTTCATCGATGAAGGTCTTCAGGGGCTCAAGGTGTCCAACCGGAGGAATGCCGCCAATGGCAAAGCCCGTCCTGACGCGGACAAAATCGGGATCCGCTTTCTCCACGGGTTCACAGAGCATCTCAGCAATTCCCTTTTCGTTGACACGGTTTGAGCCGCTCGCAACGATCAAGATCGGCGACTGGGTGTTGCGGCCTTTGAAGACGAGCGACTTGACGATTTGTCCGACCTGGCAACCCACCGCCTGGGCCGCTTCCCGCGCGGTTCGCGTGCTGGCGGGAAGTTCGAGGACCGCACACTCAAGGCCGAACGCCTTCAAGGCATCCTGGACTCTTTGGGCGCTGGGGCTGAGATTTGTCGAGGCCATCTCCTCAGGCTCCATGCTGGGACTCTTGTCTCATTTTTCTTATTCGCTTCTGTGGATCGCAGAAATTCCAATTCCAAACTCCAAATTCCAGACAAAATCCAAGTAATCGACTTGGTTGGTGAATTTGGAATTTAGTCTTTGCTTGGACTTTGGACTTTCTCCGGGCTTCCCTGCAATTACGATCTTGAATGTCCCCCGGAGGAGCGCGGGTTCCTCGTATCGTTTCTCGAGGTTCGCGGCTTCGAGGAGCGGCCCCAGCGGGCGGTTAATGTCCGTGAAGAAAAAATTTGCCGGCAGGTTCAGGAATCGCCTGCCCCAGGACGGATGCCCGCCGTCCGGAAGAAACTTATCGAGAATAGAGATGGTTCCCCCCTTCTTGAGCACCCGCGCAGCCTCTCTGGCGCACGCGATGGGATCGGGGATGATGGCCAGGATCAAGTGCAGGATCACATGATCAAACGTCCTGTCCTCAAACAGCAGCTTTTCTCCATCCATGACCTCCGCTCGCACCGGGAAGCCCAAGCGTTCGGCCCGGCGCCGGATTTTGTCGACCATGGCGGGTGAAATATCCACTGCGGTGATGTGCAGTCCCCGGGGAAGATACTCAAGATCACAGCCCGTCCCTGCTCCCACGATTAAAACGCGGTCGCCCGGCATTGGGGCGAGTAGCTCGATCGCCCGTTGCCTGGCCTTTTCAAGGGGCCGGACAATGACGTCAAAGAAGGGCGCGTAGAATGAGTATCGAACCCGATTCCATTGAGTGGAGTTGATACGCACTTGGTCGGGCCCTCTGCCCAGGGGGTAAAAATGACGGGGTTAAATTCCTTCATCAGCCGAACAATCGGAACTCCCTGTAATCTCGATTACCGCTTAGATGAACCACCTTGGAACCGCCCTTATTCGTTGATCCAGGATATCCAAAGTCAATGCAGGAATTCTAAAGCCCAGGCATCCGCTGATGTATGGGCTTCAGCTGGAAATATCCAAACTCATGGCAAGAGCCTGATTCAGGAGTTGAATTTTTGCCGGCGACAGAGTGCCAATAAAGTTCGTCAAAACCGTCTTGGACAGACTGACCAGTTCATCACAGTGGATACTGCTTTGGTGCTTTAAGCCCTCGTCAACCCCGACAGGGACCTGAGTGGACAATCCGTCGTAGGCGGTGTAAACGGGCGCGCAGATCACGGTTGCAAAGCGCGAGTCGATCACCACCTGCCGGCTGACAACCACAAAGACCCTGAACCGCCGGGGATCCTTGGCTGACGGATGAGTCACTCGGTAAAGATCAGCCCGCTTCAAAGCGCCACCTGATAAGCGAGAACCTCCCCGGCTTCTTCGTTGAGTCGCCGGGAGGACCGATTAATAATATCCAGGTCCTTCGCGTTCTTGGCGTCACGGAGCATTTGAGCAATGAACGCCCTCGAAGCGGTCTCGATGAAGGCTGACCGGTTCTTGTACTGCTTTGAGAACCTGTCGATCGACTTCAGAACGTCTTCTGATAGGGTGATAGATGTCTTGATTTTCATACTACTTAAATACTCCAATTGGAATATGATGTCAAGCCCCATGAAGCGCACTAAAGAAACAGGTATATGAATCAAGGGTGCGAAAGACGCAACTGCCTGGCGCATCCTTCAAGGGGGGCTCTTGAGAAATTCCTTGCAGCACGGCATTCAAAACTGGTACAAATCCTGTTTTTGGCGTCCTGTGGGGGGGGTAAAGCCTCACGTGCCGGCCTGCAATCGGGCGCGGAGGCTGTTAGGGTGCGTTCACCCGGCGCCCCCCGCGTGCAGCGCCGGAAACGGCATCGGAATTCTCGCCACGAACAACCTGCGACGTCGTCACTCATTTTGAATTTGCTAATGAGGTCTATCGAACCATGTCAACGCCATCTTATCGAGTAAAGATATCCGGCTTGGGGACCTATGTCCCGGACCGCCTGCTGACAAATGCCGACCTTGAAAAAATGGTCAAGACGAACAACGAATGGATAATGGAGCGAACGGGGATCCGCGAGCGCCACATCGTTGAAAAGGGCACCGCGACGTCCGACCTGGGGGCTCGCGCCGTGGAGTGCCTTCTTCGGCACATGCATCTCACGCCCGATGACATCGAGCTCATCGTTGTGGGGACAGTCACACCGGACATGTTCTTCCCCTCAACCGCCTGCCTGATCCAGAACAAGGTGGGTGCAACAAGGACGTGGGGCTTCGACCTGTCCGGGGCGTGCTGCGGGTTTATTTATGCACTGACGGCGGGGGCGCAGTTCATCCGCTCCGGGGCCCACCGGCGGGTGGTCGTCGTGGGGGCCGACGTGATGTCGTCCATCATAGATTATAAGGATCGCAACACTTGTGTGCTGTTTGGCGACGGAGCTGGTGCGGTGATGTTGGAACGAGCCGAAGACGGGGAGGCCTTCGGCATCATCGACTTTGCTCACGAGGTCGATGGATCGGGGGGTCCGTATCTCTACATGCCGGCGGGGGGCAGCTTGAACCCCTCCTCCCATGAAACGGTGGACAAGAACATGCATGTGGTGCATCAGGACGGCAAGCAGGTGTTCAAGTACGCCGTCCGCAAGATGGCTGAGATTTCAGAAACCGTGCTGAAGCGGAATAATCTCACCGCCCACGATGTCAAGCTCTTGATCCCGCATCAAGCCAACATGCGGATCATACAGGCCACCGCCG
The DNA here is from genome assembly GCA_020072965.1 of Terriglobia bacterium. Lineage (GTDB taxonomy): Bacteria > Acidobacteriota > Terriglobia > JAIQFV01 > JAIQFV01 > JAIQFV01. The sequence continues at coordinate 19,500 of JAIQFY010000004.1, forward strand.
ATCGACTGGGACTTCCGCCGGAGCGTGTCATGCTGAACATCAGCAAGTACGGGAACACCACGGCGGCCACCATTCCCCTCGGGATGGCTGATGCCATTGCCGAGGGGCGCCTGAATAGAGGCGACCTCGCCCTTTTGGTGAGTGTTGGGGCGGGTTACACGGTGGGGGCTGTGCTGGTCCGGTGGGCGTTCTGAGAAAATTTGATGATTCGAGCGCGTGCGAAACCTTCACCCCGTCGGGATCGCATCCAGTCAGGCGAACGAAGTCAGAGGCCGGAAGCCAGAAATCCCAGGTTGGCGGCGAAAGAAAGAAGAAGTAGCAAGATTGCCAGCAATTGTTGAGTTGGTCTGCGGTCTGATCATCGTTCATCGGCGTTAGTCAGTGTCCGCCTTTATCTTTCCCCCTGAAATCTCTCAATACTGAACGGTGCCAGGTCCACCGTGGTCTGGCCATCCACAATCAGCTCGGAGATGGCAGTAGCCGTGATGGGGGTCAGCAGGATACCATTCCGGAAGTGTCCGGTGGCGTAAACCAGCCCATCGCAAGATGATCGTCCGAGGATCGGGAGATGATCCCGGGTGTTCGGCCGCAAGCCTGACCACGCTTCCACAAATTCACAGGACGCAAGGGGGGGTGCAAAGTCGATTGCCCGGGCAAGAATTCGTTGCATGGCGTCAACGGTGTTGGCTTTACAGTAACCGACATCCTCCATCGTGCCGCCAAGGAGCAGGCGTCCCTCAGGAAAGACCGCGACGTATCCCCCTTCGTAACGCAGCGTATGCCGCAGCAGGGGATGTGTGCCACTGCCGGATTGTGGGCTTCTCACGGCCACGATCTGGCCGCGCGTTGGATAGACGGGAATGGATTCACCGCTTCCCGTCTCGATTTCAGGAGACCAGGACCCGGCGGCTAACACCGTCACTCTGGCAGAAAGATTCTTCCCCTGGGCCTCAACCCCAACAACACGACCGCCTTCGTTGATTAGCCGATGGACCGGGCTCCCCGTCCGAATTTCAACGCCCCGTTTCTTAAGGGCGGCCTGGAGGGCTGCCAGCCAGGCGCGGTTATCCAGCTGATGGTCACCGGGATAGAAAAGCGCAAGTTGGATGGCGGGTGAAAGGGCCGGCTCCGCGACCTGGAGTTCCCTCCCCTGCAACCGTTCCACCGTAAATCCCATCTTCTGTTGCCACTCGAAACGAGAGACGAGGGCCTTCGCCTCGTGCTCATCGAGGGCCAGGAACAGCGCCCCCTCATCGCGATAGTTTGCACTCATCCCGGTTTCGGATTCGATTTCGCGGAGGAAAGTGGGATAGATTTCGCGGCTCGCAATGGCCAACCGGAGCAAAGGCGTGTCCTCCTCGGCTTCGGTGTAAGGTGCCAGCATACCTGCGGAAGCGTAAGAGGCTTCGCGACCAGCCTCGTTCCGCTCGAGGACCAGCACCTGCAATTTCTTCTGCGCCAGTTTCCAGGCGATGGACATTCCGATGATGCCGGCGCCGATGATAATGACATCCCAACTTTTCTGGTTTGTCTGATTCCCCATGAAAGCCTTCTTTCGTTGTTGGATCCGTTTCCTGTGAACACTTTAAGAGATTCCAGTGCGTGAATCAACCCGGGACTTTGCCCGGTGCCACGAGACGGAATCTAAAGAACTGATTTTACCGTCTTCACAAAACGGCAGTGTTATAATCCGCGGGTAACTTTGGAGTCTCAAACTACTGGCCCGAAAGCCAAAACAATCAAACCTTTTCAAAGGACCCGTCATGAAAAAACCGCTGGTGTGTCTGTTGGCAATGATTATTGCAATGACTTTGATGCCCCCGCTTCTCGCTGCGCCGGAGACAAAGCCTCCAAAGCCGCGCAAGCCCGGTGTGTACGCAGTATTTGATACCACGATGGGAACGTTCGTGTGCGAGCTTTATGAAAAGGCGGCTCCGATGACGGTCGCCAATTTCGTCGGTTTGGTGGAGGGGACCAAGGAGTGGAGTAACCCTCGCGGCGAAGTCAAGAAAGGCGTCCCTTATTACAACGGCACGATCTTTCACCGTGTCATCAAGGATTTCATGATCCAGGGTGGTGATATCACGGGGACGGGAACATTCAGCCCTGTTCTTAAGTTCAAGGATGAATTTGTCGACGCCCTGAAGTTCGACCGGACCGGTCTGTTGGCCATGGCCAATTCGGGGCCCAACTCTAACGGTTCCCAGTTTTTCATCACAGTAAGCACTCCATCCAACCTGAATGGCGTGCATACCATTTTTGGTCGCGTGGTTGAAGGTTATAACGTAGTGGAAAAGATCTCCAAGGTTCCTGTGGGTCCCGGCAGCAAGCCTTTGAATAAAGTGGTGATCAACACGATCACGATTGACCGCGTGGCGAATGCTGCGAAATAACCCAACAATCCAGGGCGCTTCGATCGATCGGAGCGCCCTTAAAGGTTTTTCAGGACCTCAGGAATTTTCCGAAAATCACTGACCACGGGCACCCCTCTCCCCTCGCTTTGTAATTCCCTTCTGGAGTACTTTGTGATTCCAGTAAACAACAGGGCATGCATCCCGGCGCCCTGCGCGCCCCGGATGTCAGTGCGGATGAGATCACCGACGTGCACCGATTCCTCAGGGTGAGCACGAAGCTTTCGAAGCGCCAGGTGAAAATTGTCGATATGGGGTTTGGTGCGACCCACCTCATCCGAAAAGACACAGTGCCTGAAGTAAGGAAGGAGCCCGTCCTGTTCTAGAATCCGCCTCAGGACGCGGCCTGGTGTAATGCCGGTGTCACAAATGATGGCCAGCCGGTACCGTTCCGCAAGAAGGGGGATCGTCTCGCGAACACCCCCGATAGGCCGCGGCGGCGCTATCCGGCTAAAATCCCCATACGCCTCCGATAACCGGCGCAATTCACGCGGTGTGTGGCGGATTTTTAAGCGGTCCAAGACGACCCGGAGGCGTTGTTCGGTGGTAAGCGATCGATGGTGCCGCTGCCACCACTCGTCGAAGAGGGCGTTGGCATGATCCCACGCGCGGCGACGCTCGGAAGCGGAAAGCGGTTGGCCTCGTCCTAAGAGGAATTCCGCCATAAGCCTTCGACGGGCGCGCTTCCTTTTTTCCAGGGCCGTCTTCGTGTCGCGATAGAGCGTCATCCAGAAATCAAAGGTGATGGCCTTCAACATAGTCAAGGGTTAATCCGAAGTGAGGCCCTCGCCGACCAGGGCCCGGGATGTCTGCACCGATCCTCCGGTCGAATCTCGATGCAAGGAGAACCATCCGAATGTTCAGCGGGAGGGGTGATAGTGAGGGACAGGAGGGCACAGAGGGCGGCAGCGCCTGCCATGGGTTCTTGAAATTTCCTAATCCTTCATCCTGAGTCGTTCCACCACTTCACCCTGGAGGATATGTCGCTCGATGATCTCGGCGGCGTCTTCTTTGGTCTTCACCTGGTACCAGGTTCCTTCGGAATAAATGACCACGGTCGGCCCCCGAAGGCACTGGTCGAGGCAGCCGGCCGCATTGATGCGCACCCTCCCCTTCAATCCATGCCGCGCAATCTCTGCCTTGAAGAACTCCCGTAGTTCTTCACTTCCCTTATCGGCACAGCAACCCTTGGGATGGCCGGGTGGACGTTTGTTCACGCAAACAAAAACATGGTGTTCGAAGTGAGGCATGTGCGCCCCAGGAATCATTCGCCGGGCTATTTCGTTATGAACGACTTCGTTAACCGGCGGTTGCCATAATTGACGATCAGGTCAAATCCCTGCCCGGTCGAAGCGAGGTCGATCTTCATGTGATCAGACAGCGCGTCAACCGTCGAGAAGGAAACATCCTTTTTATAAACCACATTCCCCTTGGGCGCCGGGGAAAAAACGTTTCCCGGCTTGACGAACGTTGCACCGTCGAATTGCACCACTGAAAGGGTCATCGGCTTCACGTCTTCGCCGGGAACGATGACCAGGGCAAACTGGCCGGGATTTATCTTTGTCCCTTCCAGGGTGAGCGGGACTTTCGTGTCGAGCTCGGCGAAGGGCCAGGTGCGCTCCCCGTAGTAAGTCCCCTTGGTGCCGTGCTCAATATACGAAAAGGTGACTTCTCCCCAGGGAAAATTCAAGTAGGAAACGGACACGGCATCTTTAATCGTGGCCAGATCCAGGTTGGCGGTCTGAACCGTCGTCTGTTCACGCGTCTGCGCGAAACCCGTCTTCACCAAACACGCTAGAAGAAACAGCAACACGGCATATCTTTTCATATGCGAAAGCTCCATCGAATTGATCATTTTGATTTATTGGGCAGCATCTCGGCCGAAGGCGACTTGGAACCGCCCTGAAACGCCTCGGAAACAAATTTCAAGGATCGCGGAATCACGGATCGAGCGTATTCCCAACCGTGGTTGCCGGGGAAGATGTGGAACTCATGTGGAATGTGGTTCGCCGTCAGGGCCTGGTCCAACGTCTCCGCCCCCACATTGAACCCGAATCGATCCTGGTCGCCGCAATCGAAGTAGATTTTCAACGGCGGCGGTTTCTTAAAGTTCTCCGCCAGCAGGATGGGATTATTGTGCCCCCAGAATTCCTTGTTGATAGGGTTTCCAAACACGCGCTCCGCGAGCTGCAGCCGGAACTGCATGCGGCGATCAGCGCTTGATTCCTGGGGGATTTCTTCCAGGACAGCCGCGCTGTGGGCGGCGGCCACAGAAAAAATGTCGGGATGCTTCATTCCCAGCGTCAGGGATCCAAATCCGCCCATGGAGACCCCCAGGATGCCGCGTGCTTCACGGCGGGCAATCGTCCGGTAGTCCGCATCAATCCTGGGAACCAGCTCGTTGATAATGAAGTCCTCGTATCGCGATTTGCCATCGAGCGAATTGATGAAGAAGCTGGAGCCGCCATTGGGCATCACCACGATCATTTCCCCGAGGTCATGATCCGTTTCCATCTTCTCGAAGATCGTACTGACCCCGTTGCGCTCCCAATCGTTCTCGTTTCCAAACTGACCGTGCAAAAAGTAGAGGACGGGATAGCGGCGGGTCGGATTGGCCTGGTATGACGCCGGAAGTTCCACGGCGTAATTCTCTTCCAGCCCGAGTGCGGTGGAGCTCAATGCCTTGTGTTCGATGAGGCGGTCACTGGAAACGAAGGAACGCGCTTGAGGGTTGAGAGGCGCCTGGCTCGGGGCGGGGGGCTGTGAAAATCCGATGGAACCTGCCAGCAGGAGCAGTCCCATCAGGTAATGGGTGACGAAGAATATCCGGCCCCGTGCTCTGGCGCGATACTTCATTGACAGAGATCTCACCCCCCAGCGAAGAACTCTCATGATTGGCCCGACCTTCTCCTTTTGGTGAAGGCGCAGTATAGGCGAATCCGGGCCCGGGCGCAAGATTGGATCATTCCGCGTTACAAAGTTTTACATGGAGAAGGCGGCCGCTCTGAGGGGCGAGCCCGGCGCGATGGCCTTGTCCTACTTCAGGTGGGATAACATCGCTTTGAATTCAGGCGTGCCGCTGCGACCCAGCAGTTCATAGATGATCATCTCGGTCGAACTGAGCAGCCCGCCGGCTTCTTTCATCCGGTCGAGGCCTATCTTCCAGTTGAAGTCGCTGCGCGACGAGGTGGCATCGGAAGCCACCTGAACCTTGAATCCTTCCTGCACGGCACCCAGTGCGGTTTGGGCCACACAAATGTGGCTTTCAATTCCGGCGATCAGCAATGTGTTTCGACGGGGCTTGAGCTGCTTGATCGTGTCCCGGAAGACAGGATTGTTGAAGCACCCAAACTCAGTCTTGTCGATGGGGTGAAGGTCGGGCGGAAGAGCTTCACGGATGGCCTGGACGGTCTCACCCAAGCCGCGCGGATACTGTTGCGTCAGCAGGATGGGGACATCGAGGATTTTCGCGCACTCAATGAGCAGCTTCGTATTGCGGAGGACCCGCTCGCTTTCAAAGACCGCAGGAAGCAGCTTTTCCTGGAGGTCGACGACGACCAGGGCACAGCGATCTTTTTCCAGCAGGACGGGTACTCTTGAAAAGACCATGGGGACAGGGTTTTCCATAATGGTTTCTTCCTTGTGATGTGATGCCTGCATTGTAATGAAAGGAGCTGGTTCATGGAAAGACATTATTCGATTCTCGGTTGTCCACTGGCCGCCCTGTGTAACAGGTCTGCAAGACCACGCTTGTTGGCAAAAATCTTTCAGCATCAATGGCTCGTCGACCACGTTCTGGCGGCGGCTCCATCCGCCCCTGTTGAGTAGTTTTTTGACTTATGTTATACCCCATGGGAACAAGACGAACACAGAATCCTGAAATAAAGCGCAGGGGAAACAGAGGAGGCTATGGACGATACCAATTTTGTGGGTGTGTTCGGTTATGGGCGATTCGGCAAATTTCTTTGTGACGAGCTCCGTCGGGCCGGTTCCGGGAACGTTCGAATTCGGGTGTATGACCCGGTCGCAACACGTGATGCACAAGCCGCTCCCAAATTTGCCGAGACCTGGTCCGCGCGGGCGACCGGCAAGGCGAAGGCCGACATTGAGTTTGTCTCCGCGCCCGAAGCCGCCCGAGGCGCCATCGTTGTGTTTGCGGTTCCGATATCAGACCTCAAAGGGGCAGTCCTGGCGGCCGCGCCATTCATGAGTGAGGGTGCCATCGTCATGGACGCTTGCTCGGTCAAGATAAAGCCGCTGGAAGTCATGAAGCTGCTGCTGCCCCCGAATGTCGAGATCCTGGGGGCACATCCGCTTTTCGGCCCGGATAGCGCGCAAGCCAATCGTGGCATTCGTGGCTTCAAGGTAGTGTTGTGTCCGGTCCGCATCTCCGCAGATCATGTGTCAACCATACGTGGGTTTCTGGAAAAGGCTGGACTGAAGGTGATCGAGACCACCCCCGAAGCGCACGACCGTGCCATGGCCGGATCACAGGCACTGTTCCATCTCGTTGCCCGCGCCGTTCAGGAACTCGAGTCTGACAATCCCGCTTCGCAGGAAATCATTACGCCCGGCCCGTCTCGATTGTTCGAAGATTTGAAAATTCTCCAAAATGACACGGCGCAGTTGTTTCTGGACATTCAGCGGGAAAACCCGTTTGCGCGGGAGGTTCGCGAGAAATTCGTCAGTCGCCTGGTGGAGATCAATCGCACCTTGAATCAAGATTGACAGGCACATAGCCCAGGTTCTATCTGAGGAGATAAGACTCTATGTTTCAGCCGAGTTCGTTTGCAGGTTTTAACCGGGACACCTTCCATCTTTTCCGCGATCTGGCGGAGCCCGAAAAGAACAACAGGCTTTGGTTTGATGCAAATCGGTGGCGGTACGAAGAGAACGTCGTGGGGAGGTTCAAGGCCCTCCTGCAGGCGTTGAAGCCGTGGGTGCGGAAGTTAAATCCCCAGTTCGACTGCACCGGGAAGACAAATGGAAACTTTTCCCGCATCAATCGCGATATCCGTTTCAGCAAGGACAAATCCCCTTACAAGTTGAATTATTACCTCTATTTTTTTGACCAGCGCCGGGCCCGCGACAGTGACGGACGCCTTTACGTGGGAGCGAGCGGCGAAGGGCTCACCGTAGGCTTCTCGATTTACGGCGAATGGCGGCGTAAGACCGGTGATGTGCTGGAAACCGTCTTGAAGAAGCGCCTTTCGAAGGACGGCACGCTGTTGCGGGATTACCTGGGGCGGCGCTCCATGGGTCGGCGCTATGAGGGGTATTGGTACTCGATGAAACAAAAGGAATGGACCCAGCACCGCGGCCTGCCCAAAGATTCCGAAGACTGGGACAGGTTGCTCGCATGGGTGGTGCGCCGGAGGATCAAGCTCCGGCCTGCCTGTTCCGAATCTGTGCTGGAAGAAATTCAGGGGATCTTTAAAGAGCTGTATCCGCTTTACGTTTTTTCCGCCTCTTCTGAACGGGATTGGCGGCACACCTTCAAGAAATTCGCAAAGTGAAGGGATGCTCAATCCGTCCAAAGGTACTCGTGACCGCGCACCCCTCTGATTTTTTGACGACCCCGAAAACTTGCCGCCGCCTATGGATTGGGGTGTTGCTGGCCCTCTGCCTTTCCTGTTCTCCCCTGGTCGCCCAGTCTGGTCCCATCGATTGGCCGAAGACACAGGATGAAGCGGTCGTGATATTGCAGAACCTGATCCGGCTCGATACGTCGAATCCCCCGGGACATGAAATCCTTGCAGCCCAACAGCTGAAGAGGATTTTCGATGAGGCGGGAATAGAGTCTTCGGTCTATGAATCGGCGCCCGGTCGCGGCAATATCGTGGCACGCCTTAAAGGTGACGGGAGCAAGAGACCGGTCCTCCTGCTGGGCCATCTCGATGTGGTCGGCGTGGAGCGCGATCACTGGACGATGGATCCCTTTGGGGGCGAAATTAAAGGGGGCCGCCTTTATGGTCGTGGAGCTGCCGACATGAAGAGTCTCGTCGCGACGGAGGTCATGACCCTGCTGTTAGCCAAGCGGTCGGCCATTCCCCTGCACCGCGATCTAATTTTTGCCGGAGTGGCGGATGAAGAGTCCAGCAGTGAATACGGCATTCAATATCTCATCCTGAACCACTGGCCGGAGATCGAGGCCGAGTTCTCCTTCAACGAAGGTGGAAGAATCGAGTCCTCCCCCCGCACGGGAAAAGTAGACTGGGTTGGAATCCAGACCACCGAAAAACGCCCTTATAACCTCCGCGTCATTGCCCGCGGAACCAGCGCGCACGCCTCCCTGGAGACCCCGGACAGTCCGATTTATACCCTGGCTCGAGCCCTGGTTCGCCTCTCCGAGTATCAACCGCCTCTGAAACTGAATGAGACCACCCGAAAGTATGTGGAGGAGATCGGCGAACTCGAGCATCTGCCCGGCGACTGGTACGAAGAATCCCACAAGGTGAGATCCGGAGCCGGGCCCCATGCGCACGACGACGGGCCCGGTCAGAGCCTCGCGCTGTATGCCACGTTGCACGACACCATCTCCCCCACCATACTGGCGGGCGGATACCGCTCAAATGTCATACCCGCCGAGGCGGAGGTGAATCTTAATTGTCGGCTGCTGCCGGACACGGACATCGTGGAGTTCGTGGATACGCTCAAGAAGGTCATTCATGAGGAGCAGGTGGAAATAAAATATCAATCGGACTCCCGTCCGCGCACCTCTCCCACGCCCTATGCCACGGCGGCCTTCAAGGCCTATGAAAAGGTGGTGAAGAAAACACTGGGGGCAACGATTCCCCTCATTCCCATCATGGGGACGGGCGCGACCGATTCTTCGTTTTTGCGTTCCCACGGGATGGCCAGCTACGGCATAGATCCATTCTTAGAGGACCATCCCTCCAACGCGCATGGAAATGACGAGTCGATTTCGCTTAAGGGTTATCGCGACGGAGTGAAGTTCCTTTTTGAGGTAATCGAACGGCTGCAGTGAAGGGTGGTCCTCGAGGGATTCAATCTTCGACCAGAAATTTCCAGTCCCCCGGCTGGTAGGCCGTTTGTTTGTCAAACTCGAAGGACTCCTGGCGGGTCATGGGAAAGAACTTCCCCGAGGCGCGCGCAAGAACCTCCCCGGCATCATTGTGGACCTCCCCCGCGGAGATCAGGTAGCGCGACTTAGTTTCTTTGAGGCGGGCCGTGACGGTCAAGGATTGGCGGGTCGGAGCCCGCCTCACAAATCGCACCGTGAGCTCCGCCGACACGAAGTAACACCGCCGTTCAATGCAGGCAGCCCAGCCCAGGGCTTCATCCAGCAAACTGCACAGAATTCCGCCGTGCACTACGCCGGGATACCCCATCTGCTCGATTCCAGCCGTCAGATGCGTTCTCACCACACCTGCTTCACAATACCATCGGACACCCAGGGCGGCCCGATTGTGTTTATGGTCGCCACACAGGAAACAGGTGTCATAGCTGGGAAGATAGCGTTTCACTTTAATCCGCCAGGGCGGAATGCTCGCCCTACTTTTGGTCGGGGAGTGTATCATGAAACTCACCCGCCCCTTAGACATCGCCAGTTTTACCGAGATCGAAGGTGGCCGGAGAATCAGGCCGACGCATCGAGGGCGGGACTGGGGTTAACCAAGACGGTTTCATTGACGGAGTATGGGGATTAGCGATGAAGGTTCTAATTCCAGGCGGGTCCGGACAGGTCGGAACGGTGCTGGCGCGTGCATTTCATGCCGATGGTCATGAGGTGGTTGTTCTAAGCCGTCATCCGGAGCCCGCGCCCTGGAGCGTCATTCCCTGGGACGCGCGGAGTTCAGGTGAGTGGGCGTCCGAGGTGGACGGTGCGGACGTGGTAATCAATCTGACCGGACGCAGCGTGAACTGCCGCTACAATGCAGGGAATCGGAAGGCGATCCTGGACTCCCGCATCGACTCCACACGGGTATTGGGGCAGGTGATTGCCGGATCAGCAAGGCCACCGCGAGTTTGGCTGCAGGCAAGCACTGCCACGATTTATGCTCATCGTTATGATGGCGCAAACGACGAGAGGTCGGGAACCTTGGGCGGCCAGGAACCGAACGCCCCCGAGACCTGGCGGTTCAGCATCGAAGTGGCCCGGGAGTGGGAACGCGCTCTTGACGAGGCAGTGGTGCCCCGCACGCGAAAGGTAAAGCTTCGATCGGCTATGATTATGAGTCCAGACCGGGGCGGAGTATTCGACGTTTTACTAAGCCTCGTCCGGCACGGCCTTGGTGGACGCGCCGGAAACGGACGTCAATACGTCTCCTGGATTCACTGCGAGGATTTTGTGCGAGTCGTCTATTGGCTCATTGAACGTGAAGGGGTCGAGGGCGCCGTCAATGTGGCCGCTCCAAACCCATTGCCGAATGCGGAGTTCATGCGTTCGCTGCGGGATGCCTGGGGCATCCCGTTCGGACTTCCTGCGACGGAATGGATGTTGGAGGTCGGAACATTGATTCTGAGATCGGAAACCGAATTGGTTCTCAAGAGTCGCCGCGTCGTACCCGGCAGGCTTCTTCATGAAGGATTTTCGTTCGAATTTCCGGACTGGCCGACAGCGGCTCGCAACCTGTGCGGCCAATGGCGTCATATGGACATAGTAAACCAGTCCTCGGAGCGGTAACTCCATCGGGGCGGTAGTTGACCCGAAACCGCCTGGTCAAGCTAAAAGAGTAGGCAACGCGTCGAGCGGACATGCAGAAAAGCCCGGGAGCTGAAACGTCCATCATTCTGTTTGATGGAGTCTGTAATTTCTGTAACGGTTCGGTCCGGTTCATCATCAACCGGGACCCACAAAAGCATTTCAAATTTGCACCCCTGCAATCTCCTGCTGCTCAGACACTGCTGCAGAAGCACGGCCTGAGCCTGGAGCCTCTTGATACATTTATCTTAATCGAGGAGGGAAAGACTTACAGTCGCTCCACGGCGGCGCTGAGAATAGCAAGGCAGCTCAAAGGGCTCTGGCCTGCCTTGTATGTATTGATTCTGGTACCCCGAGCCATCCGTGATTCCCTATACAACATTCTGGCAAGAAACCGGTACAAGCTGTTCGGGAGGCGAGGAACGTGCATGATTCCCTCCCCTGAATTGAGGGATCGATTTATGACCTGAGGGCCCACGAATCGAGTTTTCAGGCTCCCCGTCATTGGTTCGGTGAGCGCAGCGACCACCCGCCTCACAACCCAGGATCTCTCTCATGAGCTTCTTTTTCAATTTCGCCGATGAAATCCGACCGGAGTTTCGGGCAATATTGTTCTATGTGTTTGCCTTTCTGGTGCTGGTCGTTTCGCAGACGGTGGTGACGCTGGCAGGGGTGGGGGACGGTACAGTCTATCAAGCCCTCGTCTATCCCCTCGAAGCGATCGGATTGTTTGGACTGAGCGTGATTGGCTTTCAAGAGTTCGATCACCGGTCTTCGGCCCCTCTCGGATTTCGACACAGAAGAGCGGGCATTCTTCTTCTCGAAGGCAGCGTGGGCGGCATCGTGGCTGTCGCCGTGGTTTTCTTCGGAGTGTGGTTTCCCGTGCGGGAGGCGAGTGGGCTGGCCATCCTGCCCAATGCCGTCCTGCATCGCGAGTTTCTCCTTGGGTTGTTTATTTTTTTCTTTGCTGCGGCTGTGGAAGAAATGGGATTTCGCGGATATCCATTTGTGGCGCTCCGCGCGTCGTTGAGAAGATGGGGAGCTTCCGTGATCCTGTCCCTTCTATTTGTGGCGAGCCATCCCAATTTCTATCACTCTACCGTGGCAATGCTTTCTACTTTTTTAGGAGGTATCGTTTTCACACAGTTTTTTGTGTTGGCAGAAAGTCTATGGCTTCCAATCGGCTTTCATTTCGGATGGAACGTGGGCCAGGCGCTGGTATTTCCCCTGCACGGCCGCACCGCGACACTCGTGACCGTGTCAAACTTTAATCCCGCGGCATTGGGCCTTACAGAGGGAGCTGAGCAATCGTGGTGTGCTGCGACGATATTACTGGGACTTACAGTCCTGGCTGAAATTCTGATCCGAAAAAAAAAGATTCGGCCTCTCCCTGTGGTCCGCAGAGACATCCGATGACATCCAATGATTGAGAAGGTTTTGTGCAAAGAGGCAGAAGCCGACAGAAGATTTTTCATTCGACGGCATTGCGAATCCGGATATAATCATTGTTTTATTTTCTCAACATCCTGAATCCAACCCGTGATCTCCGTCCGGATCTCTTATGAAGAGTGCTTGCGGTTCTCCCCGATCTTATCGCGTCCCACCCCCGGAGGCTTTCCTATGAAACGAAAATGGGTCGTCTTTTTCTTCCTGTGTTTGTTGTACATCTCTGTGGCAGCTCCAATCGTGGCGGCGCCGCGCGCCTTCACCATTGACGATGTTTACAAGATCAGACCGGTTCGGGAGCCGCAAATTTCTCCCGATGGAAAGTGGGTGGCGTATGTAGTCAGCGTCCCCAGCCTTGAGAAGAATCGTGGCAACACTGATGTCTGGCTGACACCGAGCGGGGGTGGCGAGGCTCGCCAGCTGACGACTTCCGAAAAGCGGGATGATACGCCGCGATGGTCGCCGGATGGTAAACAACTTGCGTTCATCTCAACACGGGGCGGAGACCCGCAGATCTATCTCCTGGATATCGCCGGGGGAGAAGCGCGTCCATTAACCTCCATTCACGGGGGCGCCGACGGCGAAGTCTGGTCTCCGAATGGGAAGTGGCTGGCCTTTACTGCGTCCATTTATCCCGAGTGTTACTCGGCCGATTATAAGAAGCTGGATGACTGCAACAAGAAGAAGGATGAAGAACGCGAGAAGAATCCGGTGAAAGCCCGAGTGGTTACGCGCTTGCTCTACCGGCACTGGAATGCTTACGCCGACGACAAGCGCTCGCATGTGTTCATCGTGCCCGCCGCCGGCGGGGAGCCCATTGATATGACCCCCGGAGATTACGAGACCCCGACCTTCGCCGTTGGGGGAGGAGGCGATTTTGCTTTTTCACCTGATTCAAAGGAACTGGCGTATGTGTCCAACCATGAAAAAAACGAGGAATCTTCGACCAACTCCGATATCTTCGTCGTCCCCGTCGGCGGAGATCCGTCCAAAGAAGCGGTAAAGATTTCGACCAGCCCGGGGGCCGATACCAGCCCGGTGTATTCCCCCGACGGACGTTACATCGCCTGGAAGACCCAGGCGCGCGACGGGTATGAAAGCGATTTGATCCGTCTCGCGCTGTACGACCGCCAGGCGAAAGCCGTCAAGATCATCTCAGACCAGTGGGATGACTGGATCGAACAGATCCTTTGGGCGCCCGATTCCAAATCAGTGTTCTTTACGACCGATTATCACGGCAATGTGCTGGTAATGAGCGTGACGGTCAACGGCGGGCCGGTGAAGACCGTGCTGAGCGAAACCGGCTGGCACGAAGGAGTCGATGTCTCGTACGATGGAAAATTCGTGGTCACGTCCTGGCGGGACGTATCGCACCCCGCTGAAATTTTTCGTGCCGATGCCGATGGAAAGAACTTTCGCCCGCTGACCCATGTCAACGACGCGCTCGTTGCGGAATGGGGCCTTAACAATGCCGAGGAGCACTGGGTGACGTCCAAGGATGGCGCCAAGATCCAGCTCTTCGTCGTTAAGCCGTTCCAGTTTGAGGCGAACAGGAAATATCCCACCGTGCTCATCATTCATGGGGGCCCACAGCAGATGTTTGGCAATGCCTTTCGCGCGGAGTACCAGATCTACGCTCAGGCCGGGTTTGTCACGGCGTTTTCCAATCCGCGGGGCTCGCCGGGCTACGGCCAGAAGTTTGTCGAAGAGATCTCCGGCGATTACAGCGGAAAAGTCTATGACGATCTCATGAAGGTCACTGATTACCTGGAGACGCTCCCCTACGTGGACAAAGGCCTGATGGGCGCGACGGGGGGCAGCTTCGGCGGGTTCATGGTGGATTGGATTGAAGGGCACACCGACCGATTCAAGGCCCTCATCGCCCATGCGGGCCCTTCCGATCAGCTTTCCTTTTTCGGAACCACCGAGGAGCTGTGGTTCCCGACCTGGGACCTGAAAGGCACACCGTGGACGAACTGGGACCATTACGTGCAAATGTCACCGGTGAAATACGCGCCTAATTTCAAAACCCCCATCCTCATCACCCACGGGGAGATGGACTACCGCGTCCTGATCGGGCAGGGCGAGGAGATGTTCACCGCCCTTCAGAAGATGGGGGTCGAATCGAAATTTATCCGGTTTCCCGACGAAGGGCACTGGATCCTCAAGCCTCAGAACTCAAAGTTCTGGTATGAACAGCAGTTGGGGTGGATGAAACAACACTTGATGAAGTAGGGGTCCGCAAAGGACATTCGTGATGCAAAAACAAATCTTCGCCGTTGCCATTGCTGTTGTGCTTTTCTTCTGTTCCGCCTGTTCACGCCAGCCGGATTACGATGTGTTGATCGTGAATGGGACGGTCGTGGATGGAAGCGGGTCGCCGGGTATTCGGGCTGACGTTGCGATCCAGCATGACCGGATCGTCAAGGTGGGTGATCTGAGGAATGGCCGGGCCCGCAAAACCATTGACGCGACCGGCCTCGTGGTGGCGCCTGGATTCATCGACATGCTGGGACAATCGGAGTTGATCGGCCTGGTAGACCCGCGGGTGCCCTCGAAGATCCATCAGGGCATCACGACGGAGATTACGGGCGAAGGCGAATCGATCGCCCCGTTGAATGATGCCCTGATCAAAATCATGCAGCCCCTCCTGGAACATTACAAACTCACGGTCGATTGGCGGACGCTGGAGGAGTATTTCGCGCGTTTCAAGAAACAAGGCATGGCGATCAATTTGGGCTCCTTTATTGGCGCGACCCAGGTGCGCGAGTATGTGCTCGATTCGGAGAACCGTGCGCCCACGAAAGAGGAACTGGAAGAAATGAAATCCCAGGTCGCCGAAGGGATGCAGCGGGGAGCCCTGGGGGTTTCAACTTCGCTCATCTATTCGCCGGCGATTTACGCGAAGACCGACGAGTTGGTCGCCCTCGCCCAGGTGGCGGCCCGGTATGGCGGGATCTATGCTTCGCACATTCGCAATGAAGGCGACCACATCTTCGAGGCGCTGGATGAGGCATTCCAGATCGGCCGGGAGGCAGGAATCGGAGTTGAGATATGGCACCTCAAGGTGGCAGGCCGGGATATGTGGGGAAAGATGCCGGAGGTCTTGCAGAAGATCGAGAACGCTCGTGCCCACGGCGTTAATGTCGGGGCCGACCAGTACCCGTACATCGCGGCGGCAACCAACCTGGCGGCCTGCATGCCTCCCTGGGCACATGAAGGGGGCAACGAGAAACTGATCGGACGGTTGAAAGACAGGAAACTGCGGGAACGCATCAAAAAGGAGCTGCCTTTCCGTAGTGAAAAGTGGGAGAGCGAATGGTTCGATGTGGGCGGCGCCCCGGGAATACTAATCTCGTCGGTCTTGAATCCCAAGTTAAAGGTGTATGAAGGCAAACGGCTCGATGAGATCGCCAGAATCCGCGATGAATCGGATCCCATGGACACGCTCATGAACTTCATCATTGAGGACAACGCGCAAACCGGCGCCATCTATTTTTCGATGAGTGAAGAGGACGTCCGGGCTGCGTTGAGAATGCCGTGGGTCGCCGTGGACTGCGATTATGGCGCCTCCAATCCCACGGGCATTCTGGCCGACGAAAAGCCCCATCCACGCGCTTACGGAACATTCCCGCGGATCCTGGGAAAATACGTTCGCGATGAAAAGGTCCTGCCGCTCGAAGTAGCCATCCAGAAAATGACCTCCGTCGCTGCGCGGCACGTGGGGTTGAGAGACCGCGGGATGATCAAGGAAGGAAACTTTGCCGACCTCACCGTCTTTGATCCTGCGCGCGTGTCGGACAAGGCGACGTTTGAGAACCCCCATCAATTCCCGGTTGGCATTGAGTATGTCCTGGTGAACGGGCGGCTCGAACTGGAGCATGGAGAGCAAAATGCCACCCTGGCGGGCCAGCCCCTGCGCGGACCGGGATACAAGCAATAAATTCATTCGTTTCGAGTGCAGAAACTGGTGAGTTAGAGGATGTGACGCTGTGGCTCGCATCCTTCAAATGTAGCGTGGTAAAAACCGGCCCGCCCGGTAGGACGGGAAACATTGTCTTTCGAAAGGAATTTCTATGACCCTCCAGGAAATCAAACTCTTATTTGCTTACAACGCCTGGGCGAGCGACCGGATCTTTGAAGCCCTCGCTCCTATGCCGGTGGAGGATTATTTCAAAGACCTGAAAGGGAGCCACGGCGGCATCCATGGGACCCTAACGCACCTGGTCGGGGCTGAAAAGATCTGGCTGTCTCGATGGGCCGGTAGTCCGGATAAAACCATGTTGAAGGCCGAGGAATTCACGACGCTGGCCGATCTCCACTCGGTCTGGGAGAAGGTGGGTCGGGAGACAGCAGCTCTTGTGGCGAAAATGAACGACAAGAAGTTGCAGGAGACCCTCGGCATCACCACCAGCAAAGGAGTCCAATACACCCACACATACCAGCAGATGTTTCAGCATCTGGTAAATCACTCCACGTATCATCGTGGACAAATCGCGGCCATGATGAGGCAGGTGGGCGCGACGCCGGCGGCAACGGATCTTATCGCTTTTTATCGACAAGTGGGTGGGGCCGTGGCGGGGAGATGAGCTGCAGGCAGTGGGCCGAGCTGGGAAAGCGATCATTCGGGGTGGATCCGCGTGCCCGTTGAAGGGCGATCGGTGGCGGCAGATCACCCCCCACGACATCTAATCCTCCGTTCGATCCGTAGTCTCATAGGAAGGGTGTCACCCTCACTGGTTCTTACGATTCGGAATGACACAACCCGATCAAAAAGGAATACCGCTTTGCTTTGAGGCAGCTGAGGAGCGGGATCTGATCCGCCGCATGGGGGAAGAGCGCGACCAGGCGGCATTCCTGAAAGTTTACGATCGGTATTCCCGGGTCGTCTATAACCTGGCGCACAAGATCTTGCGCGACGACTCCGAGGCCGACGAGGTGCTCCAGGACGTGTTCTGGCAGTTTTGGAAGAGCATTCCGCAGATTGATTTGGAGAAGGGGAATCTTTTCTCGTGGCTGGTGGTGCTGGCGCGGAATCGCTCCATTGATTGATGGAGACGACACGGAATAGGATCGTGGCGTCGGAGTAACCATGGACTGCAAAGAAAGCAAAGAGGCCATGGGGTTGTATGTGGTCGGCGCGCTGGCCCTCGATGAGGTCCGCGAGCTCGAAGAACACATAGAGCATTGCCCCACGTGCAAAGTCGAACGGGCGGCTGATGAGCAAGCTTATGCCCTGCTGCCATTCGCGCTGGATGGCCCCTCCCCTCCCGCCTCCGCACGCCGGGCTCTTCTTGACCGGCTGGAGGAGGAGAGATCGACTCGTCGAGTCGAGGCCCGCGGCCTGAATTTCCTGCTCCGCCCGGCGTTTGCCTATGTACTTCTTGCGCTCACAGTGTTGGCGATCGCTCTGGTTGGATTCCAGGAGCACCAAAGATATTCCCGTCAAATAGCTGCGGCCCGCGCTGAAATTGATACTCTGAGATCCCAAATCGATCTCACGCAAGCCCAGTTGGCCCTGATTCAAGCCCCGGATACCACCGTGCTTAACCTGGCAGGTCAACCGGTCCATCCGGAGGCGGTGGGAAAGTTGTTTTGGAATAAATCGAGAAAGATCTGGCTGGTATATATATTTCAATTGCCGGCTCCGCCGTCGGGCAAGGCCTATGAGCTCTGGTTCCTCACCAGGAAGAATCCGGTTCAAGCAGGGATGATTTCCTCCGACTCTCAAGGAAATGGGTTCGCGCAGATTTCCATTCCGGAAGGCGTTGAACCCATCAGTGCCGCGGTTTCCCTGGAGCCGGAACAGGGGGTCTCCGCCCCCACAGGCGCCATCTATCTGGCCGGGACTTGATCGGGGAGATTCGGTTCGGCCTGAAGATGCTGTTTAACCCAAGCCCTTCAGAAATCACGGCGGAAGTCGACGGCGCGAATTGTTTTCATTTCTAAGTTGCTCAAAGGATTGAGCCTTCGTTGGAAGGTCGGAACTGACCAATTCATGCTCGGAGTTTTTGCTTGAGAATTCTTCCGAAGTGGATTAAAACATCTCTACCTGCGAAGGGTGGTCTTGCGATTCAAGGGTAGCGTTGATCCGCACGACCTCAAGGAGGCAACCTTTAGAATCGCTACTTGTATCCCCGTGATGAGTATCCCTCCAGCTCGACATTCCAAGCGATGACTTTTCGATTCAATGCCGGAGCCTGAAGCAATTTCAGCATGGGCTATTTTTCAGACCAAGGAGAAAGCATGAGTTTCAAAAGATGGAAGATCGTTCTTTTTGTATTTAGCCTGGCTGTCCTGTTCCTAGGGGCGACTGCCCGCAGTCAAGCACAGCAAACGGATTTCTTTATACCTCAAGTTGTGGACGGCGGCGGTTATCGCACTCTGTTCACGGTGACCAATCTTTCCGCCTCGACCGTCGCACCGTTTACGATTCAAGCGACATTTGATCCCGCTTTCGGTGGCGGCCCGGCGGCAATCCTGAGCATTCCTGGTCAAACCGGCGGGCAGGCAAGTGCCTCCCAAACCGTCGCACCGAGCGGACAAATCACAATTTCCACTGTGGGAGCTGCCGGTGGTGTGAAAGTGGGTTGGGCGAAGATCAGTACTCCTGCGACCGTGGGTGTCTCTGCCGTCTTTCTGGTTGTGGATGGGAACGGCAATGTAGCAAGCGCGGCGGGAATTCTGCCGCAGCCTTCACAGCCGACTTTTACCGTTATCGGCATGATCAAGTCCAGTGCAAAAACCGGTGTGGCGGTCTTGAATCCGTCCAATGTTGACGCCCATGCCACATTCAAATTGCTCGATGCCAATGGATCGCAGGTCTCCACGGATAAGGCCATGACGATTCCTGGCCTCACCAAGATCGCACAATTCTTCGATGAAGGATCACTCTTTGCCGGTGTTACAAATTTTGACGGCTCCGTGGCAATTTCAAGTGACGTTCCACTCCAAGTTCTGAGCCTGCGCCTTGATTTTCCTAGTGGAAACGTTGCAACCTTGCCGAATCTTCCCGGGCGTACGGGAGTTCCATTGCAGCATGCTGATGCTTCCTTCAGCTGGATTGACGCCACGCCTGCGGGGGGTGGGGGCCGTATCGCCCTGGGGACCGATGTGAATTCCACGGATGTAAATGGGAAAACCACAAACATCGCTTTCCCCTTCTCCATCACGATGTATGGTAGGACTTATGGGAATACACCATTCGATCAGATGTCGGTCTCCGAAGATGGCTGGGTGAGCATGGGAAATGGCTTTGCTGCCACCCCGACGGCCTTGCCCAGTGCGACCCTTCCGCCAGGCCTGGTCGCCCCATTCTTTGCGAACTTCCACTACAACAACACAAACCCCAATGTGGGCGTATTCAGCCGCGTCGATGGGACGCTTCCGAATCGACGCTTCGTCATTGAGTGGACCGACGTCAGTTTCGTGGATTCGTCCCTGGGGACGTCGGCCCGATTCGAAGTGGTTTTCTTCGAAGGCACCAGTGATATCAAGTTCCAATATCAGGTCGTGGGGAACAACCCCGCTGGTCCCGGGATTGTGGTTGGAATCCAGGATGACACGCGGACCCAGGCGGTCTCCGTGGACCGTTCCAGCAATCCTCCGGGAGCAAACAAGGCGAAGACACTTCAGTACTTCGGAGGCACCAACTACACGCTGGTTCAGAACTAGCGGCGGCTTCGCCCCGACGGCGTTTTCGAGAAGAATTTCATCGCGGCCGTAGAAAGCCCTTTCAGGGGGGTTCTGCGGCCGCATTTTTTTGGGGCGCTCGCGGATGGGATCAGAGGCGCCGGAATGCGGACAGGATAATCCTGAATTCCGAGCCAGAAAACTCCGGGATGCTCTTTATAAGGATTGCAGGAAAGATCGATCGACTCTCCTTCTCTCCCCACTCGCCTGGACCCAAACCAAACCCTGCCTCCATTGGTCGCGGGAATCGCTCCACCCGGGAACAAGCCATGGACGGCAAGGTAACGGGACGGGCCGATAGCGGAGGGGCCGGAAGCCTTCCCCCGATCGCCTGGCAAGATCCGGAAATTTCAAATTTGAGATCGGGACTGTCCAATAAAACATCGGGCATTTCGCTCTCACCGTTTTGATGAGCGAGCATAGGCAGGTGGAATAAGATTTTTTGATTTCAATTTTTTACGGTCCCTTGAATCTGACTTCCAAAGTGGAAGCTGCGGTCTGAACAGAGCAAGGAAAGCCTTCCTGATGGTCTCTTCATTTTTCGAGGAGGAGTATTCTGGGGCGGGAGTTTCAGGGCGCAGCCCCGTTGTGGCCTGCTTGGCTGGGGACTGTTGGTTTGATACATTGTCCGTCAGTTTCCGATCTCAAATTTGAAATTTCAGATCTTGTGAACCGACGTGGAGAAGGCTTCGGCCCCCGCCACGATCGTCCCATGCCGTTGGCCTTCCGCCCAAACTCTCTAACTTGTCAACGTCCAGATGTTCAAGAAATCCCTGATTTCGCAGGGGTCTTCGAGTCTACCGGTGAAACTGAATGGAAACCCAATTCTAAATAGTTGAATTTCTTCGGGCTTTAAATGGAAATGACTGATCTGGAAATTTCAAATACGAGATCGGCAATCCGCCTGGCGACGGGGCTGAAAAGCCGCCCCGAGGAGGGAATTTGGTGTACTGGCGTCCTGGATCAGCGGTTCTGGAGGTTGGACAGTATCTTTAACGACGTGGAATCGAAGAGATGATCCTTCAGCGCCCGGGCCGTGATCCAGCGACAGGGCATACGATCGCACTGGAGTCTCCCGACTTCGCCGTTCAGTTGCGCTTCAAACGCCTGCACTGTGATCCTGCGGAAAGTTATGTTCTGCTGGAAGCGGCAAAGGGGATGGCTTATGGTGAATTCTCTCCCAAAACGTTTATGAAGGGAGCGGCCCAGGAAGGCGGAGGAATCCCGTCCGTCCCGTCCCGGATCACCTCGCGCGGGCACATCAAATTGGGGGAATTCCCAGAAATCACGCATGAGCTCTTCGTCGCGCCTCTGAACAAGGAGAACACGATTCCGACCGTCGCGAACCACTGCGGCAAGTCGGTGGAGGTATTGAGCGGTCTTTGTCCGGCGCGGTTTCGGGATCCTGCTCTCTAAATTCAGGTGGCGCGCTCGGCACATCGATTTCACTGGGCACAAACCACATTGGGGCTGACGCGGCAAACACACCAGGGCGCCCAGCTCCATCATTCCCTGGTTAAAATCGGAGGGCGAACGCCGGGAGGTCAATTGTCCGGCTAAAGACCAAAGATATTTCTGATAAGGGGCGGCTTTGACATCTCCTCGCAGAGCCATGACCCGGGCCAGAACACGCTCCACGTTCCCGTCAACGACGGGATATCTTTGTCCGAAAGCAATCGAAAGAATGGCCCCCGCGGTGTATCGCCCGATGCCAGGGAGAGACCGCAGATCCTCATAGCGCTGAGGAAATTCTCCACCGTATCGATTCAGGATAATCCTTGCAGCCCGATGGAGATTTCGGGCGCGGCTGTAGTAACCCATGCCGGCCCACCGTGCCAACACGCTTGACGGCGATGCCCTGGCGAGCTCCTGGATGGTCGGAAACTTCTGAAGAAAAGCCGGGTAGTAGCGCAACACCGTGACAACCTGCGTTTGCTGGAGCATGACTTCGGACACCCAGATATGATAGGGGTCGCGAGTTCGGCGCCAGGGCAAGTCGCGGTGTTCCCTGCGGAACCATTCGAGGAGCCGCCTCCTGAAGTAAGCATGAGGAAAGGAGGGGTTTGAGAGGTCGGGACCGGGCTTTCTGGACAATAGAACACCTGCTTCTTCAGAAGCCCTCCCCGCCTGCAGCCTTCCACAGTCGCTCGGCGTGAGTGAGGGGCTTCAAAATTCAATCGGAAACCGGTTCGTCAGACCGCTTTAGATGAACACCCTTAATTGATCGTGGTCAGGCCCTGATGAATCCATAAGGCCGCCACCACCAGCAGCAGGATGGCGCTGACGATGCCAATCCATTTCACGTACGGGCCGACGGCATCCATCTGATGCGCAATGTGCTGTTGCTCGTGCAGGAGCGCTTCCTCGCCGCGATGCAAGAAAACCTGATCTTCTTCTTTCCTCGCCAGAAGGGCGCGATAAATCAGCAGCATGACCCACAGGAAAGTAATCACGGCCCAACCTGAAAACAATGGCACAAGCAGAGAATCAATTTTCATATGACCTCCTGACTGGAACAGCATTTACAGGAGGGTCCTCTTTAGGATCCTGATGATATTTTAGCGCGATTGTGTTTGGAAAACAAAAGAGGGGAGTTCACTGCGGCAGATGCGATCGATCAGAAGGGAAAAACACAAGGGAGACTGAGGACGAGATCCTCCGTGACCCCCACTCACACCCGACAAGGAAGTGAGCAATACTCTTGCCGAAAGGATACGGAACAGCGGTCATGCTATGCAGCGGGCCGGACACACTTCCCGGCTTAAGTGGGTGAGATTCAACAAAGAAAAATCCCTCCATCCTGGGCCTTTGCACACAAGGGGTTGCATCCGGATGGAATGGCTGCCCTGGCGTAAGGCTCACAGACCACTCCACCCCCGATAAAACCAGAGGATCCCCAATAAAGCCATCAAGGTGAGGCTTAAGGTGCGGGACCAGTGCAAGTAGGGAGAAAGCCGCTCCACCCGTTCCGCAAGTTCCTCCTGGTCACGGACGAGATATTCCTCACCGTCGAACAAGAATATCCGGCCTTCCTCGTGCATGCCAAGGACGCCCCGGTAGATTGAAAGGGAGATCCAGATTGCTGCAATCAACTCCCAAAGTGAAAAAACCCACAGGAGAAGCGCTGAGCTCTTCATGGCAACCTCCTGGTTGGTGATGTCTCAAAGAATCTCGGATAAGTCTGGCTTTGCCTCGCCGAGTTCCTATCGCAAATAAAACTACAATTGGGGAGAGGATGAAAGGAAGCCGCTGCTCATGGACACATCCGCAACATCGCGCGCCATTCTCGTCATTCAACAGAACTCTTCAGAGTGCGGCGGGCTCCCCCAGTCTGTCCAAATGAGCTCCAACCGACACCCTCATTCAGACAAGAAAAGGATATCAGCGATTGGATTTCTTCATGTGACGTGAATCACCGGAGGCGGTGAAAATCCGGCGTTCAACTGGGCGCTCCTTAAAATGAACGCGGAGCATCCCGCCACGGCGGATCTTCGACAGGTGGGGCCACACTCTGGCGGCCCTTCGGGCCTGCCTGGCACTTCTTCTATCTCAAGATTTCGCGGGGGTAAGATCGTTCCGTCTGAGTGAACGGGGGCAGGGAAAAAACAGGGAGCTTGGGGAAGAGGTGAATCCCTTCCGCCAAGGAGGGCCGCAAAGCGCCCCTCAACAAAAACTGGCCCGGCGCGGTGAGGCAAGCGGGCCGTGATTCCTGCCGGGTCGGTCCGGAAACGGGAGGGGGGACCTTTTACATGGCATTCCATCCCCGATAGAACCAGAGGACGCCGAACAAGATCAGCAGCGCAGCGCTAAGGATCCCCGACCAGAGAAGGTAAGGGGATACCCGTTTCAATTTTTCCGCAACTTCCTTTTGCGCACGGACAAGTGATTCTTCGCCCTTGTGTAAAAAAACCTGATCTTCCTCACGCATACCAATGACGCCGCGATAGATCATCAAGGCGATCCAGAATGCCGTGACCCCTGCCCAAGCGGAGAATACTCCAATGAGAAGTGCACTGCTCTTCATGCTAACCTCCTGGTTGGTGATGTCTCAAAGGATAGCTGGTTATCGTGAAGTTGTTCCACCCGCATTCTAACGCAGATGGAATGGCAAACGAAGAAATGGAGGGATGCTGCCCCTCCATTGTGAACATGTGAACAATCTCAACATAACCCGATTCTTGTTGCCCTGCTGAATCGCCGCCAGGGATGCCCATCACTTTCTGGGTGGTTTTGATGGGCGGATCTCGACCCGGCTAGGCAAACTCCGGGGGTTATGCCGCAATAGATCCAGGACGGCCTCGGCAATATCCTCGGGCTGGAGTTGCCATGCTTTGGAGGCATCGGCGGTGTCTCCTCCAAATTCCGTGTTGACACTGCCCGGCATGATGTAGCTCACGCGGATGTTGTCGTAACGGACCTCCTGCATGAGGGCCTCGCTGAACCCGATCAATCCGAATTTGGAGGCGTTATAAGCAGCCGCTTTCGGAAAGGCGTTCTTCCCGGCCAGGCTTCCGATATTGATAATCCAGCCTCCGGACTTCTTCATGTGGGGGAGGGCTTCATGACAGCAGTAAAACATCCCCGAGAGATTGGTTTCAACGACCTCCTGCCAGTGCTCGGGGGAGAGGTTCTCGACCAGCTCAAAGATCCCGACGCCGGCATTGTTGATCAGGATGTGCAGTCCTGTATAGGCGGAGGCCGCCTCAGCGATCATCTCGGCGACCATGTCGGGTTGGCGCACATCACAAACAGAGCCGCGGATCCGATCGGCGGCCGATTTCTTCAGTTCCTCGATGACTCGCGTCACCGCGTCCCGATGGCGCGCCACAATGGTCACCGACGCCCCTTCGCGGAGCAACGCTTCGGTAATCGCCCGCCCGATCCCCTTGGTCCCGCCCGTCACTACTGCTGCCTTGCCGTCCAGTAGACCCACAGTCCCCTCCTTGGATGATCCAGACTATTGAAACCCCCGAGAATTCGGAAGTCCGGGGGGCTGTTTCAAGATGAAATGTCTGCGGGATTGATCTTTGCACAAATCGAGTGCATTTTTCAAATAGAAGGCGAACGAGTATTGCTCTATTTTGAGGACGAACGTACACTCATGCAGATTCAATGATTCAGGTCATTCAATTAGGAAACCATGAAGTCAGGTGGAGGAGGCCTCATCGAAGGATCTCTAAACCGGGTGCCGCAGACATGCGCTTTTGGCATGTCTGCGAATTCCTGCAACGACCAGTCTCTAGCTCTTCAGCTCATCTTGTTCAATCCTCCGTTCTCGACATCGCTGAAGACGCAATGCTCGAGCCACATGGTTCATTATTTATGTTGGTCTCAGGCCTCTTTGCAAAGCGCCCCACTTATGCAAATTAGTCCTGTTGGTTCGGGCTCATCCGGGTGAGGAAATTGAGAGTCATGGTCGGAAAAGGATAGTCCCCTTTGAGGGGACTTGTCTTAATACAGCCCGCCGGTTCACCGGCGGGAACAGCGAGCTAGAAGGCGTACCCCGATTCATCGGGGTTGGTGGGGGATGGGCGGTCGTTAACGGCCGACCTGGGTATGAGGTCAACCCCGATGAATCGGAGTGAAAAACCGGGAGGGGTAGGCTTACCCGCCGGTAAACCAGCGGGCTGTACGCATTCAAGCCCGGCGAGCCGGGCTGTAATTCAACGTCTTTCGTTCGCAATCGCGTATGCATCTATTCATCCCCTCTCCCTCCGGCCATCTGGAGTCTCTCTTGACCGAACCGAAAATCACCCCGCATGAATGGGGGTGTGTGCTTTGTCACCCCCACCCGCAGTTTGGCGGAACCATGCACACGAAAGCCATTTTCCGTTCGGCACGGGCTCTCCAGTCATTGGGGATGGTGACGCTCCAATTCAACTTCCGGGGAGTGGGTCAAAGCACCGGCACTTTTGATGAAGGGCGAGGAGAGAAGGACGACGTTCGTGCCGCTGTTGATTTTCTTCGCGGGCGTTATCCAGACGCAAGGCTTGCCCTGCTTGGGTTTTCTTTCGGCGCCTGGGTGGGGCTTCAGGTGGGGGCGGAGGATGACCGGATCGTGCAACTCATCGGCCTGGGAATTCCGTTCAGCATCTCCTCATTTTCATTTCTAAACGCATCGGTGAAGCTCAAACTGATCATACAGGGCTCGCGCGACGAGTTTGGGTCCCGAGAAGCCATCGAAACCTGGTATGAAACCCTGTCGGAACCGAAGAAGCTTGTCCTGATCGAAGGAGCGAACCATTTATTTGATGGAAAGATCCACGAGCTTCAGAAATCCATCGTGGAGTACTTCTCGGAGCAATACTCGATGGGTGCCGTCAATCCAATATGAGGGGAAGCTCTCCGGCGAGGGGACACAAGCTCTGCACGCTCCCGGAATATGCCGCCCCTGCTTTTATTCAAGGTCCCTTTCCGCGTTGTCCGCGTTCGTCCGAGTCCATCGAATGGGTGGAGCACACATCGAAAAGCATCGGGTTCGCCACCCTGATTTCAGAAGGGATGTGCCGTGGCTGACAGAATCCCTGTGATTGTTTTTTCAGATTATCTCTGACCGTGGTGCTTCAACGCCGCGGTGCGGCTGCGAATAATCCAGAGAGAGTTTCAGGACTCCGTTGAGATGATCGAGAAGTTCTTCCCGTTGCGGCGAGGTGTGGAAAACCATGCCGAATTCACGGAATACATCATTGGGCATCGTCACGCCGCCAGCGAGCAATTGAAGTCCGATGCGGAGGTGTCCGATCCCCCCGCCTTCTCCATTCCTCCGTTGGGGACCCGGTACCCGCGCTCCTCGATGCCGGCTCTGGAGGCTGCGGCCTTCGTGCAACGGAATTATCCGGATCGATTTGATGCCTTCGACCTGGCTTTATTTCAGGCATTCTTCACGCGGACCGAGGACATCAGCAACATCGATTTCCTGGTCCGCCTTGCCTTTGATTACAATATCAGCATGGAGACCTTGCGGGAGGCCTTGGAATCAAGGCAATTTAAAGAAACCGTGATGAAGGATTTTCGAGTTGCGTCGGAGGAGTTTGGGGTGACCGGAATCCCCACCGTCATTCTCCCGGACCAGTTCCCCATCGTCGGCGCTGTTCCGACGAGCCAGTATCGGGAAGCGGTTCAGCGCGCAATTCGCGGACGGCCAAACAGACGCTGAAATAACGCAAGGGGAAAGGAGTAGGCAGCACGAACAAGCCCGCCGAGGTGGCGCAAGGTTGCGCATTCTTGGGGATGATCAGTTTTTCTCTATTCGACTCGCCACGATTAATCCCAAATTCCGAAATTGATCCTTTCTTAAAGCCGCGCAGCGGTCCGCCGCAAGCGGATAGCCTGGGGCGTCAGCCCCAGGATAGACGTCAGTTTCTGCCAGGCAGCCCGCCTGGGCGGGCGGCATAACTCTTTTTGGCATGGCCAATTCGTTTCAACTGCTCCCTATGCGAACGGATAGGATAAAAGAGTATTCGATGATTTTGGAGTTCGGGTCAATCCTCTATCGCACACATCGCAAAAGACGCGATGTATGCGCCACCCGGCGTCAGATGAATCGGAGGTGAAGACGTGAAAGGATATTTTAAGAGGCGGGCGCGGCGCTCGGTAAAGGATCACTCTTCCGAGGCCATTTCTGAAATCTCCACATGGAGGCGATGCTCCGTGTCCATGGCCTCGATTTCACGCTGGCGCGCTTCGGCTTCCTCCCGGGTCTTAAACCGCTCGGTGCGCGTCGCAATTCCGAGGTTCTTGCTGATCTTTGGATAGACGTTCAATTCGTAACGATCGATCTCAGTCATGGCTAAGGTGTAAACCGAAGGGGCTCCAAATACACAATCGGAGTCTGTTTTAGTTTCTCAACCACATGAGTGATTCATTCTGCGCTGCTGCCCTGAAAGGGCAGTCTCCAATAGCCCAGGGCACGGCCCTGGGAAGGACGACCATTATTGGGTCTTGATTTGCCCTGAAAGGGCAATCTAATAGAGGTGCGGCTGGGCGCACGAGAATTTTTAATCGTCCGCGGGCCCCCAAGATTCATCTACTCTGCCAATTAAGGAAACCCGCCCAGGCGGGTTTGTGTGCGTTGGGCGATGTGATCCCTCAGGGCGTTGCCCTGGGCTCTTGAAGATTGCCCTTGCAGGGCAAGAAAACAGGCACGAGGTTGTTTGCGCACTCAAATCCCCGGGGCGCCAAATTAGCGCTTATTCATGCGCACGATTTCCGAATACGCCAAAATTTAAGACGGCTCTCTTATCTTGCGTTTCCACTTATTGAGCCGCTGCAGCCTCTTTGAGGCTGCTTCAATACATCTTTTCCAGAATCTGTTCTGCGGCGTCCGCCGTCTTGCTCAGATCATTGATGGTGTGCGCGGAAGAAATGAACATGGCCTCAAACTGCGAGGGAGCGATGAAGATCCCGCGACGCAGCATTTCGTGGAAGAACTTGGCGTATGCCTTGGTATCGGAGGTTTTGGCGGAGGCGTAGTCGATCACCGGCTTGCCGGTAAAGAAAACGGTCAACATGGAGCCGATGTGGTTGATGGTGATCGGCCAGTTGCGCCGTTTGACGGTGATTCGCAAAGCTTCCACGAAGCGGTGTGTCGTCTCATCAAGCGACTTGTGGAAACCGGGCATCTGCAATTGGCGAAGCATTTCGATGCCCGCGCGCATGGCCAACGGGTTTCCGGACAGCGTTCCGGCTTGGTAGACCGGCCCCAGAGGCGCCACCAGCGACATCACATCGCTGCGGCCACCGTAAGCTCCCACCGGCAGTCCCCCACCGATGATCTTTCCCAGTGTGGTCAGATCGGGACGGACTCCCACAAATTCCTGGGCCCCTCCGGGGGCCAGCCGAAACCCGGAAATCACCTCGTCAAATATCAGCAGCGCCTCGTACTCGCGAGTCACTTCGCGCAAACCCGAAAGAAACGCTCCATGGGGAAGAATAACACCCATATTGGCCGGAATGGGCTCGACGATGACGGCGGCGATTTCTTTGCCTTCTTTTTCAAATATCTTTCGGACCGCGTCGAGATTGTTGTAGGGAACATTCAGGGTCAGGGCGGCCACTTCTTCAGGCACGCCCGGGCTCGCGGAAATCCCCAGCGTGGCAAGTCCTGAGCCGGCCTTCGACAAAAAACTGTCCCCGTGTCCGTGGTAACACCCTTCGAATTTCAGAATCTTCTTCCGTTTGGTGAAGGCGCGCGCCACCCGGACGGCGCTCATAGTGGCCTCGGTGCCGGAGTTGACGAAACGCACGAGGTCGATGGACGGCATCGCCGTTTTCACCAGGTTCGCGAGCTCGACTTCCAGGGGTGTGGGAGCCCCATAGCTCGTTCCGTGCGTCACCTGTTCTTGAATGGCGCGGACGATGGCGGGATGGGCATGCCCCAGAATCAACGGACCGTACGATCCTACAAAGTCGATGTATTCGTGATCTTCCACATCAACGATCTTTGAACCGTACGCCCGTTTGACGAAGAACGGCTCGCCGCCCACCGCCTGGAATGCCCGCACGGGACTATTCACGCCGCCCGGAATCGACTTGCGGGCTTCCATGAACCAGAATTTCGAACTCTGTAAAGCTTTCACTTTTCCTTCAGCCATTTTGCGGCATCCTTTGCGAAATAGGTCAAAATCAGATCCGCGCCCGCGCGCTTGATGGAGGTCAGAAGCTCCAACACTACGCGGCGCTCGTCGAGCCAGCGCTTGCTGACCGCCGCCTTCACCATGGAGTATTCGCCGCTGACATTATAAGCCGCGACGGGAACGTTGACCGCGTTCCGCACCTCGCGAATGATGTCGAGATAAGGCAGTGCCGGCTTCACCATGACGATATCCGCGCCTTCTTCAATGTCGTTCAGAACCTCTTTCATCGCCTCGATCCGATTGGCCGGATCCATTTGATACGACCGCCGGTCGCCGAACTTCGGGGCGCTTTCAGCGGCTTCGCGGAAGGGGCCATAGAATCCCGAACAGTACTTGGCGGCGTAGGAGAGAATGGGGACATTCGAGAAATCGTTTTCGTCGAGAATCTCCCGGATCGCTCTCACCCGGCCATCCATCATGTCGGAGGGCGCCACGATATCGGCCCCCGCCTGGACGTGAGAGAGGGCCTCGTCCGCCAGCAACTTTACCGTCGGATCGTTCGCCACATCGCCGTTTTCGATCACGCCGCAATGACCGTGGCTCGTATACTCGCACAGGCAGACATCGGTGATCACAATCAAATTGATCTTGGCTCTCTTGATGGCGCGGATGGCCTGTTGCACCACCCCCTGCTCCATCGACGCATGGCTGCCGATTTCGTCCTTGGCCTCGGGAATTCCAAAGAGGATGATCGCCGGAATGCCCAGACGTGCCACCTCCCGGCACTCCCGGACGATTTCATCCACCGACATTTGAAACACGCCGGGCATGGAACGAATTTCCTTTTTCACTCCTTTTCCCGGACACACAAACAACGGGTAGATGAAATCCGCGGGGGAAAGCGCGGTCTCCCGAACCATGCTGCGAATCAACTCGTTGCGCCGCAGCCGCCGCGGTCGATGCATCGGAAAAGGCATAAAAGCAACCTCCGGAATTCAAGAAGATTGATAGAAACGAATAATTGCCGCCGTCAGATCACTCAGGGTTGATGGAGTCGCTTCGATGGCGACATCAACGCCCTGCTCCCGCAACGCGGCAGAGGTGGTGGGGCCGATAGAGGCCGCACGAAAATGGTTCTTGATGATTGCAAGCTGCTCCCGCCCGACCCAGAGGACGAATTGTTGAACCGCCGAAGGAGAGGCAAAGGTGATGACGTCGATCTCTCCCCCCCGGATTCGTTCGATCCATGTTGAGGACTTGGTCTCCGCCGGCTGGGTTCGGTACACCACCACCTCGAGAACCTCTGCCCCCCGGGCGCGCAGCTCGCGAGGCAGTTCCTCCCGTGCCAGGTCTCCGCGCGGCAACAAAACCCTCTTCCGAATCAAATCAGGCCCCAGGGTTTCGAGGATCCCCTCGGCACTGAAGTTTTTCGGCACCGCGTCGACCTGGAGTCCCAATTCCTGGAGCCGGTGTGCCGTCGCCGCGCCG
The DNA here is from genome assembly GCA_020072965.1 of Terriglobia bacterium. Lineage (GTDB taxonomy): Bacteria > Acidobacteriota > Terriglobia > JAIQFV01 > JAIQFV01 > JAIQFV01. The sequence continues at coordinate 50,777 of JAIQFY010000004.1, forward strand.
ACCGCATACACTTGATGCGTCTTCAAAACCGGGCTCTTGTTTTGACTCAGTCCTCTCGCCGTCCATTTGTCAACGGCGTTCACACTGGTGAAGATCAACAAATCAAACTTGGCCAGCTGATCCATCGCACGGTCGACCAGGGCCCAGGAAGGTGGATCGGCGATCTGAATCAGTGGGAGGGTGATGACGAGAGCTCCCAACGCTTCCAGTTGTACCGCAAATTCCGCAGCCTGCTCGCGTGCGCGCGTGATGATGATACAGCGGTCTCGAAGGGGGAGGCTCCTTGTCGAACTCAGAGATTGATTCATCGTTGTTCCCTGATCAGTCCGTTCGCTTTTGATTCTCTGTCAGACCGAAGAGGCATGGGGGGCTCCTGATCAAACCGCAGGGAGTTCCGATGCCGCGGACCTTCGAATCACATCCAGGATCTTATCCGCTCCAGCCCGGAGCAGTTTCTTTGCCAGGGTGGATCCGAGGGAGGATGCCTCCGATTCCCTCCCTTCGATTCGATCCCGCAGATAAATCTTTCCATCAATCGACATCACGCACGCCTCCAGGATGAAGCGTCCCTGCTCGGCGCGAGCCCACGCCCCGATGGGCACCTGGCATCCGCCCTCAAGTTCCCGCAGCAGAGTTCGTTCGGCTTCCACCGCCGACCGGGTGGGAGCGTGATTGAGCCGATCCACCAGCTGGCGCAATTGCGGGTCTCCGGCCCGGCATTCGACTCCCACCGCCCCTTGTGCGACGGCGGGCAGTGCAATGTCGGTGGAAAGGGATTCTGTAATGCGCGAGGACCAGCCCAATCGCTGGAGCCCGGCCTGAGCGAGCACGATGGCATCGTAAAGCCCTTCGTCCAACTTCCTGACCCGGGTGTTCAGATTTCCCCGGAGGGTCAGGATTTCGAAATCGGCACGAAAGTGTTTTAGAAGCGCCTGGCGACGCAGGCTGCTGGTCCCGATCCGGGCGCCGGAAGGAAGCTCGGCGAGTTTCTTTCCATCCCGGCTGAGGAGGGCGTCGCGCACGTCCTCGCGCTCGCAAACGGCGGCGATGACCAGCCCCTCCGGAATCTCCGTGGGGACGTCTTTCATGCTGTGTACCGCGATATCGACCTCCCGTGACAACAGCGCATCTTCAATTTCCTTGATGAACACCCCTTTGCCGCTCAGCTGGGCGACCGGGGCATTCGTATCGCGGTCGCCTTCGGTCCTGATGGTCTTAAGATCGACCGTCGTTTCAGGTGACAGTCGGGAGAGCGCATCGCGAACGAAGTGCGCCTGCCACAAAGCGAGCTGACTCCCGCGGGTGCCAATAATGATGCGGTTTACCATTCTTCCTTGTCCAGGTCGAAAAGATATCGAAGCGCCTTGGCATGGTCCTGGCGCTCGCTTTCATCGGCGGTGCGCTTGAGCCGGATGGTCGGCTCGTGCAGAATCTTGTTCACGATAGACTGCGTCAGGGCATCAATGATATTCCGCTCCCGCTCCCCCATCGGTCCCAGTTTGCGCAGATGGGTTTCGAGTTCGGCGGTCCGGATTTGTTCCACCTTCTTTCGAAGGCTCGTGACGGTCGGGACCGCGGCCAATCCCTCGAGCCAGCGGGTGAAGTGGCGCACTTCTTCGTCGACAATCTTATCAGCCTTCGGAATGTCCTTTTCACGTTCCGCGCGATTATTCTCAGCGATCGATTTGAGGTCGTCGAGGTTGTACAGGTAGACGTTGTAAATTTCCTGGACACGGGGATCAATGTCCCGGGGCAGGGCGATGTCGATGAAGAACAAGGGACGGTGTTTGCGCGCCGACATCAGCCGCTCCAGATGAGCCTTGGTGATGACGAAGTCGGGCGAACTGGTGGAGCTGATGATGATGTCGGGCGGGAGGAGCGCCTCGTCCAGCTTTTCCCAGGGGATCGCAGTGCCCTTGAATTTTGCCGCCAGTTCCTGCGCCCGGTCGAGCGAACGATTCGCGACCACGAAGTTCTTTACGCCATGCAAGGAGAGGGACTCCACCGTCAGCTCACTCATTTCTCCCGCCCCCAGCACCAGCACGGCACGCCCTTCCAGCTTTCCAAAAATCTTGGCTGCGGTTTCGACGGCGACCGAGCTGAGCGACACCGGCCGGCTGCCAATCTCCGTTTCCGCCCGTACCCGCTTCCCCACCTCCACCGCTTTTTGAAACAGCCGGTTCAGTACAATTCCCGTGCTCTTGTTTTCGAGCGCCAGGACGAACGCGTTGCGGACCTGGCCGAGAATATGGGGTTCCCCCACGACCTGTGAGTCCAGGCTGGATGCGACGCGAAACAGATGGCGCACCGCTTCTTCCTGGGCCTGCTGGTAGAAGCAGCCGTTCAGGGTGGCGGGCGAGATATGATGGAACTCACAGACGAAATTCCGAATCTCCTCCAGAGGACTGGTGTCTCCCTCCGCGAGGCCGTAAATCTCACTGCGGTTGCAGGTCGACAGGATGACGTCCTCGCGGAGCAGTCCTCGCTCCAAAAGGGTGGTCAGGGCTGTTCGGCTTTGATCCGGAGTGAAAACCACCCGCTCCCGGACTTCCACCGGGGCCGTGGTGTGATTGAGTCCAACTAAAAAGATCGGCATCCGAATTCAATAAAACTTGTGGAACGAGGAAAAAAACAGATTGACCACGCTGTAACTGAAAATAATGATCAGGAAACCGCACACCGAGATGATGGCGGAGCGCTTCCCTTTCCAGGTCCCCTGCTTTTCCAAAAAAAGGTATCCGGCGTAGACCAGCAGGGTGATGAGCGACCACACGAGCTTGGGGTCCAACGCCCAGTGGACATGAAGTTTGCGCGCCCAGAGCGATCCCAGCAGAATTCCGCACACCAACACCGGCACGCCAATCGCGACGGAGGTGCGGTTCATCCGCTCCAGAAGCTCCAGCGAAGGCAATCGTGAGAACAGAAGCCCGGAGCGGCGAATTCGAATTTGGTGGTGCTGCAACAGGTACATCGCCGACAGGATGAAAGAAACCGTGAAGGCGGAGTAAGCAAAAATGTTGGAGGTGACATGATACGCAAACAGCGCGCCACGCAATTCGGCGGGCGGCGTGTAGCGTTCCGTCCGGTTCAACAGGGTCGCGAGGATCAGGAGGATGACGGGAATGGGCAGCAGGAACGCCCCGACGGACTTTTGGCGATGGCGGAATTCCAGCGCCAGGTAAATGATCGCCACCATCCACGCAAACAGCGAGAGCGATCCGTAAAGGTCGTTGTAAGGGACGACACGGAACTGGCGCGACCGTGCCAGCATGGCGCCAAAATGAATCGCCATGCTGAGAACTAGGAACCGGGAAGCCAACTTGGCAAACGCCGGTTTGCGCTCAAGCAGGTTGAGTCCGTAGAGCACTTCGGTAATTAGATACGAAAGGATGGCAATCCAGCTGAGGATGATGTACATGAAGGAGAATCCTGTTCACCGACGGAAGCCTTGAGAAGTTCGCTGTTGTCAAAACTACCAAGCAAACCCCCGGGCGGAATCAACGCTTATTCTAAGCAGCCCCTGGAGGGCACCAGGACCGGGCAGCGGGCACGTCCATTCCCAGAGACAGGCTCGATCAGTATCGCCCTCCCGGTCGAAAGTGACAACCCTGCAAATGCTGAAGTATAGCAAAATAGCAAATATCTCACAAATGGCGCTGAGCGGCGCAGGACGCGCTGCGGGCCTGCAATTGGCTTGACAGGTGGGCGGACCGCCACTATAGTGGGGGTTTTGTAAGCACGCTGGACTCAAACTAGGAGCACACCTGATGCCGAAGAGAACATTTCAACCCAATCGGAGACGGCGCGCCAAGACGCATGGCTTTCGGGAACGCATGTCGACACGCTCGGGCCGCCTGGTTCTAAAACGGCGACGGGCAAAGGGTCGTAAGCGGTTGATTCCTTAGGCAGAACCGTTTGGGGGACGAGGGTAGATGGTTCCTTGAGATTTCCCAAGCAAATTCGGCTTACTCGCAGAAGCGACTTTCAAAGAGTGTATAAAAACGGCCGGCGGGCACGAGGGATCCATTTCGTTGTTTTCTTTGATACGAATCATCTGTCCTACAGTCGTTTTGGAATGACGGTGTCCAAGAAGTTAGGGTCGGCTGTCCGGCGAAACCGGATCAAGCGCATTTTCCGGGAGGCGTTGCGCTCCCACCAGGGAGAGGCGATGCCAGGGTTCGACTTTGTCTTCAATCCCCATCCATCGGCGGCGAAATTGAAATGCCAGGCGCTCGCGGAGGATGTCGCCCGGGTGCTCTCACAATTGAAGGGAAAGTACGATGCGTCGGTTGGTGTTAAGCGCGCTTAACCTATATCACAGGCTCGTCTCACCCTTGCTCCCCCCATCCTGCAGGTTTGTTCCATCCTGTTCTGTTTACGCCGCTGAGGCGGTGGAAAAGTATGGGTTTTTTAAGGGGAGTTGGCTCGCAGTGCGTCGATTGTTGCGATGCCATCCGCTCGTTCAAGGGGGTTACGATCCCTTGCGTTGAGCTGAGTTCCAGGGATTGCCCAGGGGGATGGGACCGGGACTCATCGGAATACGAACTATCCGTTGAGCCCACCTGCGCGCATCTCCCCATTCAGGTTACCTCCGCCGATCACTTTTAGAGGCCATGGAAAAAAGATTTCTCCTTGCTTTCGTGTTGTCCCTGTTGGTGCTGGTGCTCTCGCAGGTTCTGATTGAAAAGAAATTCAAGCAGACTGCCCGGCCGACGCAGCCCCCCGCATCATCATCGCAGTCGACACCTGCCACAAACCCACAGCCGCCCCCCACCCCAGCAGAGACGAAAACGGCCGGTGTATCGACCGTGTCCTCGCCGATCAAAGCGGAACGAGAACACGATATTGTGCTGGAGAATTCGTTGGTCAAGGTTATTCTTTCGAACCGCGGCGGGATCGTTAAGAGCTGGATCTTGAAGCAATATAAGGATTCGAATCGACAAGTACTGGATCTGGTCGCGGGGGGCGATCCTGCCAAGGAAGGAATGCCTCTTTCCTTGTACTTCCCTGACAATAATGATCTGTCGAATCAAGTCAATTCGGCGCTCTTTGCTGATACAGGAAAAGAGCCGAATGACGCGGCTGCACAAAAAAAGACGGGCGTTGTGCTGCAATATTCCGAGAATGGCATCGAGGTTGAAAAGTCTCTTTCCCTGAAGCCCAATTCTTTCCTGGCGGAGTTGGATATCCAGGCAAGTAAAGCGGGCACGAATTTGCCTTGCCTGGTGGAATGGCCGGCGCGGTTTGGAGACAACGCCCTGGAGACCCGCGACGACGCCCGCGAGGTCGTGACCCTCACGGAAGGACGGCCCACGAAGACCTCCCTCGCGAAGGTCAAGGATATTCAGGAGCTGGCCGGAGGATTCAAAGTGGGGGGTGTGGAAGACCGGTATTTTGTCGCGATCTTCCTGCCTGCTACACCCATCTCGAGAGTTCAGGTCAGGCAGACCGGTGCGCGACTTGCACTCCCGCCAGAAATCGGCCGCTTGTATGTAGGTCCCAAGGAGATTGGCCTTCTCAAGGGCGTCGACCCTCAACTGGAGTCACTGGTTGATTTCGGTTGGTTCGGCATCATAGGGAAGCCTCTATTTTTTGCGCTAAGATGGATCTACGGCTATTGTAAGAATTATGGTTTGGCCGTCATATTACTTACGATCGTCATTAACATGGCAATCTTCCCATTACGTTGGAAAAGCATGGTTTCTGCCCAAAAAATGCAGAAACTCCAGCCGAAGATCAAGGCAATCCAGGAGAGGTATAAGAAATATAAGGTCAATGATCCCAAGAAACAGGAAATGAATCAGGAAATGATGGCCCTTTACAAAGAGCATGGGGTCAATCCGTTAGGTGGGTGCCTTCCCATATTACTACAAATGCCGATCTTGATAGCTTTTTACAATGTTTTGACGGTGGCGATCGACCTCCGCCAGGTTTCATTCCTCTGGATCCCGGATCTTTCGCAATACGACAAGACTTTTGTCCTGGTGATCATCATGGTGGTCACACAATTCCTGATGCAGAAGCTCACGCCGACACCATCGGCCGACCCCGCTCAAGCCAAGCTCTTCATGTTGATGCCTCTCGTGTTTGGATTCATGTTCGCAAAAGTGGCAAGCGGGCTGGTGCTCTACTGGTTGACAGGGAATGTGATCGGAATAATCCAACAGTTGTATTTGAATAAGCACGGAATGGCGACAGCCCCTGCCGCCATAAAAAAGTGACGAATTGAGGACTTTCGACGTCCTTAAAATATCTCAACTATGGAAAAAGAAACAGGGATTTCTAATCAGTCGGATTTTCAGGCTCGGCTTCTCGATTTTGCAAATCATCTTTTTCTGACGATGGGGTTCAAGGTGGAATGCTCCATGTCGGTGACCGAAGGGATGCTCTATTTGGATCTTTCCGGGCGGGATGTGGAGGAACTCATTTCGAACCGGGCTGAACTGCTCCATGCCGTGGAGTACTTGCTCAATAAGATTTTTCAGACGGACGTCAACGAGCATGGCATGATCAATTGCGACGTCATGGGCAAGAAACAAACGCGGATGACCGAGCTTCAATTGATCGCGCGGACCGCGGCGGAGAAGGTTCGGCAAACCAGGCTCCCGTTCAAATTAAACCCCATGGATTCGCGGGAGCGCCGGATCGTTCATCTCGCCCTGGCTGATGACCAGACCATACGTACAGAGAGCGAAGGTGAAGGCGAATTTCGAAAAGTGGTGATTTATCCCTCAGAGTAGGTTCTGCAGTGAGGCCGTCCGCCTTGGCGGACGGCCTCTTCCGGAATACTCAGGGGGTCCACGAAGTTATTTGAGTTAGCATCTTCGTCTCTGCCGTTTCCATCCCCCGCCCTCCTCCCTCTTCAAACTTCTCTCCTCCTTTCTCCCGCTTGATATAAAATCCAGGAGTGCTGGCCCACGACACAATCGTTGCCATATCAACGCCTCCAGGACGAAGTGGTATTGGTGTCGTCCGACTCAGCGGGGAAAACGCCCTGCCAATCGCGCAGACCCTCATGGCGATCAATGGCTCTCATGAAGGTAGCGCACCTCTGTCGCCGCGGTACGCCGAACGAATTGACCTCGTGGATCCCTCCAGTGGCGCGTTGATCGATGAAGCGGTGGTGACCTACTTCAAGGGCCCGAAGTCTTATTCCGGCGAGGATGTCGTTGAGATCAGTTGTCACGGATCACCCGTCGTGCTTCATCACATCGTTCAACTCGCGATGGCCGCGGGTGCGCGGATTGCCGAGCCCGGAGAATTCACCCTTCGCGCCTTCTTGAACGGACGGATCGATCTGGTGCAGGCGGAGGCTATCCAGGATTTAATTGATGCTCGGACCTTCTACCAAGCGCAGGTGGCCATCCAACAGGCACACGGGCTCCTGTCAAGAACCCTGGGGCCGCTGAAAGAGCATCTGATCGACCTCATTTCCCTTCTGGAAGCGGGGATAGATTTTGCGGAAGATGATGTGCCTGTTCTCGCCGCTGAAGCGATTGAGTCCAGGCTACAGAACCTGCAGGCCGAGTTGAATCCCATTCTTCAGAGCTTTTCGGCCGGCCGGGTCATCCGAGAGGGGCTTTCCCTGGCAATCATCGGGCGGCCCAATGTCGGGAAGTCGAGCCTCTTCAACTGCCTCCTGTCAAGTGACCGGGCCATTGTGACGGACATTCCCGGGACAACCCGGGACCTGATCTCGGAGTTGGCCCAGATTCACGGCATACCCGTGCGATTAATGGACACCGCCGGGATCCGCGAGTCCCGGGACCGGGTGGAACGCGAGGGGGTAGCCCGGTCTTACGCCGCGCTGGCAGAGAGCGACCTGGTCCTACTGGTGTTGGATGGCTCTGCGCCCTGGGATTCCGCGGAGAAGGCCCTCCTTGACGAGGTGGGGCCCTTGAAACACGTGATTGTGCTGAACAAGAGCGATCTGGGGATGCGGATTGAACCCTGCAGGATGGAACTTCGTTCCTTCCGGGTGATGTCGGTCTCCGCCAAGACCGGCGAGGGGATTCCCCGGCTCCGGGAGGTCATCTTCGAAATGGCTACCGGCCGGTCGGTAGGTGACATCCTCCCCCAATCGGTGGTGACCAACCTGCGCCATCAACAGTTGCTTTCGGAGTGTCGATTCAAACTTGATGAGGCGCGGGAGCGGCTGCGCGCGCAGGATCCTCATGAGGTGATCCTTCTGGGTCTCTACGGCGCGCTGAAATCGCTCGATACCATCACCGGGGCCACCACGGTCGAGGATATCCTGGGAAACATCTTTTCGCGGTTCTGCATCGGAAAATGACCTTTGCGGGCGATAAGGGGTGACGCGTTTTTTCAACGGAGAGGACGACGGTCAGAGGAGGCTGTCAGTTCTCAGTTGTCAATGAAAAGCGCCCCAAAGAACTCCGTACTCCTCGATCGATTGCCCACATTGCCGGCCGGACCCCGGAACCATCGGGAAACAATGGTTCGAAACTGCCCCGCTATGGCAGTAACGCCGTGGTCTTTCCCACCATAAGTTAATAAGTCGTATTACGATATATTGAACTTGTTCCGCTGCCCGCATCAAGATATTTTCTGAGGGAAAACCGAAGGCATATTCCTGCGATACTGACCCGAGGGGAGCCTGGTGAATTGTTTCACAGAATGTCGGTTTGCCGACATTCGTGGCCAACGGCTTTCCTTTTCAAGCCCCCCGTAATAGAATGCCAGTTTCGAATTGAATGGGCACTCCGGTGCGCTCAAAGGAAGAGTGAGAGCCATGAACCCGGGATCGGACGAAAAATATGATGTCGTGGTGATCGGGGCCGGCCATGCCGGTTGCGAGGCCGCAGTCGCGGCCGCGAAGATGGGCTTAAAGACCGCCCTGCTGACCATGAACCTTGACCTCATCGCGCAAATGTCGTGCAACCCCGCGGTGGGAGGCATCGCCAAGGGCCACCTCGTCCGGGAAATCGACGCCTTGGGGGGGGTGATGGGTGAAGTCATCGATCGAACCGGGATCCAGTTCCGGCTGCTCAATACGAGCCGTGGGCCGGCCGTTTGGAGCCCTCGCGCCCAGGCGGACAAGCAGAAGTACCGGGTGGAAATGCGCCGGGTCCTGGAACAGCAACCCCTTTTGACCATCAAGCAAGCAGAGGTCGTGGATCTGATTCTGGAGCACAATGGAGTCGTGATCCGGGCTTCAGAATTGACGCTGAGCTCTCCGGGGAAGACCCATTTTGACGGGAAGCTGGATATCCGGGATTACCAGGCGCTAAGGGAAGAGATTCTGCCCGGCGACAAGATCAGGATCCGTGGCGTGGAATTGATTGACACTCGCGTGATTGAGACCGAGGCCGTCATTCTGACGACGGGAACATTTCTCAACGGCTTGATTCACGTCGGGGAGCGCCGCTATTCGGCAGGACGCAGTGGCGAGCCCCCCTCCTGCCTGCTGGCAGAAGCGGTGAAGCGCATTGGTTTCCGCACGGGGAGGCTCAAGACCGGAACACCGCCCCGGCTTGATGGAAGAACCATCGACTACTCGAAATTGACCCCCCAGCCAGGTGACGTCCGGCCAACCCCTTTTTCCTTCCGGACGAAGGAACTTTCGCTCCGGCAGGTGAATTGTCATATCGCTTATACCACCCCCGAGACTCATGCCATCATTCGCCGCAACCTCAATCGCTCCCCTCTTTACAGCGGCCAGATTCGCACCCTGGGTCCGCGCTATTGCCCCTCCATTGAAGACAAGGTTGTCAAATTCGCCGACAAGGAACGCCATCAACTCTTCCTGGAGCCCGAGGGCCTGGACACTTATGAGGTCTATCTCAATGGATTGTCAACGAGCCTGCCCGTTGATGTTCAGATGGGGATGGTCCACTCCATCGCGGGGTTGGAAAAGGCAGAGTTGATTCGGCCGGGATACGCCATTGAGTATGACTTCGTTCAACCGACGGAGCTTTTTCCTACGCTGGAAACCAAACGGGTCGAAGGCTTGTTTTTTGCGGGCCAAATCAATGGTACCACGGGATACGAGGAGGCGGCAGGGCAGGGAATTATGGCGGGAATCAACGCCGGGCTGAAGGTTCGGGGGCGAGATGCGATTACGCTCGACCGGACGCAGGCCTATATCGGGATTATGATCGACGATCTCGTGACCAAGGGGACAAACGAACCCTACCGGATGTTCACCTCGAGAGCGGAGTACCGCCTCCACCTGCGGATCGACAATGCGGACCTCAGACTTACCGACCTCGGACACGTGGCCGGCCTGGTTACAGCGGAGGAATATGCCGAATTCAGGAAGAAGCGGGAGCGGATCTCGAAACTGAAGGATTTGCTGAACTCGATCGCTGTCCCGAGGGATTCCAAGTTGCGGGAGCAGGTGGACTCTCTGTTGGAGTCACGACTGGCTGACAAGCCGAAATTGGCGCAGTTCTTGAGGAAGCCGGAGGTCCGCCTCGTCGAGGTGGCCCCCCTGATCACCGAGTTCTTGAATTTGGAGATCAATACCACGCTTCCCGTCGACGAGGGAGAGCTCCTTGTCGCCGCCATCCAAGTGAAATACGAGGGATACCTCAACCAGCAGGTGCGTGAGATTGAGCGCATGCGCCGGTCTGCCATGAGAGCTATCCCTTCAGATTTTGACTACTCCTCGATTCCGGGGCTTTCCCGTGAGATGGTTGAAAAGCTAACACTCGTTTCCCCTCAAACCCTGCATCAAGCCGGTCGCATCCCCGGGGTCACCCCGGCGGCAGTGCAACTGGTCGCTGTATACCTGGAATTGGGACGGCGCCAGAAGGCGGGTACTTCTCTGCGTCCGGAAGATGAATCCGACTCTCAGCCCTCCGCTTAAGACAGGTTGATCTCCACAGGGACATGCGGACCAGGGGCTATATATCACCCGGTCTCCAGAGAGCGGGAATCGATGCGATGCTTTTCCAATCATCACCATCTGATCTGACCTGAAGTGTTCAACCTGTTGTCTTCCGGGCTTCCGAGTCCCTGATTTTCTTGCCATGGTCGACACAAATTCTGTTGATAAGCGAATCCGGCCCTCACTTTTCACTCAGGAGCAGATGGCCGCTATTTTTCAACAGTTTGGGGTGTCCTTGTCCGCCTCACAGATAGAACAAGTCGAGAGATACACGCAGCTGCTCGAGAAGTGGAACGCCAAGATCAACCTGACACGAATTGTCGAGGTGAGGCGCATCTACGAGGAGCACTTTGGCGAATCCTTTTATCTCTCACGATTTCTGCCCGGGTTGTGTCGAAGCTTATTGGATGTAGGATCCGGCGCCGGTTTTCCCGGCATTGCGCTGAAGATTCTGAACCCCCGGCTGTCCTTGACCCTGGTGGAGTCGTCCACCCGGAAAGTCCTGTTTCTAGATGAAGTGATCTCCACCCTGGGAATGGCGAGTGAGGCCAGCGTGATTCAGGCCCGTTTCCAACAGTTCGTCGAGGAGGGGGAAGGGAATTTCGATGCCGCCACTGTGCGGGGGGTCAAGATTTCTCAGGACCTGATCGATTGTTTCAACGCGGTCCTGCGCCCGGGTGGCCGGTTGATTGTGACCACGAGCTTAGCCTGGGCGAAGGAGTTCCAAAAACTCCGGTCGGGCCGCTTGGCTTGGGCTGAGCCACACCCGATTCCCTCGGGGTCATCGCGCGTGGTGTTGGTGGGGGAAAGACAGCCCGAGGCGGGAAAATCCAAATTCCAAAGTCCAAAATCCAAATAAGACCCAAATTCCAATGTCCCCAATTACAAATATAAACGAAGCGATCTTCCAGGAATGAGGATTCCCCTTTTTCTGGGTTCTCGAATGGATTTCTATCGAGCTGGAGTTTTCTTGATTCAGCCGTTTGGAATTTGGATTTTGGAGTTTACTTGGACTTTGGAATTTGGATTTTCCCGCCTCGGGACGTTCCACGTGGAACATCCAAGGCCTAAAACCGGGCGCGGACCATTTTTACATTTTGTCGAGGCGGGTATTTGTGGTAGATTTCGACGCATCTACCATGGGCCAAGTCATTGCCATTGCCAATCAAAAGGGAGGAGTCGGTAAGACGACGACGGCGATCAATCTGGCCGCGTCGCTAGCGTCCGCCGAGGCCCGCACCCTGCTGGTGGATTCCGATCCTCAGGCGAATTCCACCAGTGGCCTGGGTTTTGCACGTGACCCCGGACGGCGGAGCATCTATCATGGCCTGACCCTGTTCGAACCTTTTGATTCGCTGGTCCAGGCGACGGAGATGGGGCATTTGTTCCTGATCCCGTCGGAAAGGAACCTGGTGGGAGCGACCGTGGAGTTGGTGGGGATGGAAGACCGGGAAATTCGTCTTCGCAACGGGTTGGATCCCCTGCGGGACCAGTACCGATTTATTCTGATCGATTGTCCCCCTGCCCTGGACATCCTCACGTTGAATGCCCTGGTGGCGGCCGATTCCGTTCTGATCCCCATCCAGTGCGAATACTTTGCCCTGGAAGGAATCTCCGAGATGCTGGACACCATGGAGCGGATCAGGCAGCACCTCAATCCCACGCTGGCCCTGGAAGGGGTGCTTCTCACGATGTTTGATGATCGCACCAACCTGGCGACCCAGGTGCGACAGGACCTGTTGGATTTCTTTGGGGAGAAGATCTTTTCCACGGTCATCCCACGCAATATTCGGCTGGCCGAGGCCCCCAGCCACGGCAAGCCCATCATTCTGTACGATGCCCGATCCCGCGGGGCGGAAAGTTACATTCAACTGGCAAGGGAGATCCTGGAGCATGACCACCACTACAAAGAAGGCGCTCGGGCGGGGGCTTAGTGCCCTGATTCGAAGCGGCGACAGCGGCCAGGAGGGGGTTCGGGAGGTCGATATCGACCTGCTCGAGCCCAATCGATTCCAACCGCGGACCGATTTCGACGAAGCCAAACTCAATGAACTGGCCCAATCCATCAAGACCAACGGCGTTTTGCAGCCCCTCCTGGTGCGAAAGGTGCAGGACCGTTATGAAATCGTGGCGGGAGAGCGGCGATGGAGGGCGGCACAGCTGGCGGGATTGTTTAGAATCCCAGTGGTCGTTCGCGCTATCCGGGATGAGCGGTTGCTGGAAGTGGCGCTGGTCGAGAACATCCAGCGGGAGAACCTGAATCCCATTGAAGCAGCCAAGGCCTTTCAGCGCCTCCATTCTGAGTTGGGCCTCTCCCATGATGAAATCGCTCATCAGACCGGGAAGGACCGGACCACGGTCACCAACTACATTCGTCTCTTGAAATTGCCCCGGGAGGTGCAGCACCTTATCGCGGAGGGTAAGCTGTCCATGGGCCATGCCCGGGCGTTGCTCGCGCTGGAATCGGCCACGGAGCAGAAGGAGTTGGCTCAGAAGGCCGTCCAGGGTAGCTGGTCGGTCAGGCAGGTGGAACGGGCCGCCTCCCGGCGACTCGCTCCCAAGTCGACCGCTCCAACCCGGATGGCCCCCGTACAGGATCCTAATGTGGCCCATGCGATCGAGGAGCTGGAGCGGACCTTGGGAACCCGGGTACGGATTGCTCCGGATGGAAATAAAGGGCTCATCGAAATTGAATACTATTCCCAGGACGATCTGATCCGACTTTATGAGTTGATCGTCCGTCCGGCCCAAAATCCTGAAGGCTGAGGTCATGTTATGAATTGGAAAAAAGACAAAGGACCTGATGTGGTTACCGGTTTTCTTGACCAGGGGGTCTTTTTTGAAGGACACCTCGCATTTTCCGGCACACTGAGGGTCGACGGCTCAATCAAGGGAACCATTAAAACCGACGACCATTTGCTGGTGGGTGAGCATGGCGTCCTGGAGGCAGAAATCCATGCGGGGACGGTCTCTATCGGCGGCCGGGTCACCGGTGTTATCCACGCCAAGGAGAGGGTCCAGATTCATTCCAAGGGGAGAGTGAGCGGAGAAATTCATACCCCCGTCCTCATCATCGAAACCGGCGCCATTTTCGATGGAAAGAGTTTCATGACCGAGCCCGGGGATTCACATTCCGAAATCGAGCAGCCGGAACGTGTTGCCGCTCCGGTGGGATGAGACATTCGAAGGCGAACACTCGCTTCGATTGGGGATTGCGGACTTCGGATTGCGGAATATAAGGACCGATCACGCAGGTCCTTTGGGCTTTGGTCATGATAATCGACTGCTGAAGGACGAGGAGCTCCTGTCACATTTTGCTGGAATTATGAGCACAACAAACAAAACAGTCAGATTAACAAGCCTGGTCAAGGCGGCGGGTTGAGCGGCTAAGATTGGTCCAAAGGATTTGGACCAGGTTCTCAGCCGACTTCCCCGGCAGCATGATAAGAATCTACTTGTTGGCTTTGAAACCAACGACGATGCAGGGGTGTATCTGATCTCACCAAACCAGGCCCTTGTTCAGACGGTGGATTTTTTTACTCCAATTGTAGATGATCCGTACCAGTTTGGCCAGATCTCCGCTGCCAATTCCTTGAGTGATGTCTACGCAATGGGAGGGACACCGATATCTGCTCTTACAATTGTAGGATTTCCAAGGACTGGATTGGATTTCGGAATTCTTGAGAGTATCCTCGCTGGAGGGATGAACAAGATGATGGAGGCCGGGTGCACCGTTGTGGGGGGCCACTCCATCGGGGATGAGGAGATTAAGTTCGGATATGCCGTAACGGGACTGATTGACCCCGAAAAAGTGATTCGAAATGTGGGAGCCCAAGGGGAGGATGTTCTTGTTTTGACCAAGCCCTTGGGAACCGGCGTGATCGGCACTGCGGTGAAGCGCGAAGCGGTGGAGGATTCAGTCGTTCAGGCATCGGTCCGCTGGATGATCCAGTTGAACCGCCAAACCTCCAAGATTGCACAGGGCTACGAAGTTCATGCCATGACCGACATCACGGGATTCGGACTTCTGGGGCACGCGCGAATGATGGCCCAGGGGAGCGGCGTGACGCTTGAATTCGATCATACCCGGATCCCTGCCATGGGAGGGGCGCTGGATTGTATCGACAGGAAAATGATTCCCGGCGGGCTGGTGAACAACCGGAAGTATCTGGAGCCCATGGTGGAGTTTAAGGGGACCGTTCCCGAGCCGATGCGCACGCTCCTTTTCGATCCTCAGACTTCGGGAGGCCTGCTGATTTCATGTCGAGCAGATCAAGCAGAGGCAATGATTCTTGAGATGCAGCGCCATGAAATACCCGCCAACGCGATTGGCACGGCGGTTGAAATGGGTCCGATGCCTCTTCGTGTGATCTGATCGTTTGGTCCAGGGAGATAAAGAACCAGCGCAATTCGTCGCTTTGCGCATGCTCCGTGAAATCCCTCGAACCCGTTTGAGGGACGGGAAATCGTCGGTGCCTGCGCGGGCTGGACTGGCGTGGGTGAGCAAACTGTTTTGAACGGGGGAAACCCGTTGACACCTTTCTCTGCCCTATGCTAGATTCTGCGTTCTTTATTTCACAAGGACTTCCCTGTAGAGCGACGAAGAAAACCGATGCTTGAGCTCAACGCCACGATTGCAGTGGTCATGGTTCTGTTTGCGGTGTTGGCATGGGCCGTGAGCCGGCTCTACCTTCGTCCGGTGGGCGCTCTTCTCGAGGAGCGGCGGCAATCCACTGAAGGAGCTCTGCACAAGGCGGAGCAGAGCAAGACGCAGATGGAAGAGGCTCTACACCGACACCATCAACTGATCCAGCAGGCGCGACAGGAAAATTACCGGCAACAAGAGGAGCATCGTCGCCAGGCGCTCGAGATCCGGCAACAGATGGTTCATCAGGGGCATGATCAATACGAACGGACCCTTGCTGAAGCCCGCCGAGAAATTACCGCGCAATCCACGGGCGCCAAGGAATGGATGGGGCGGGAGGCGGAGGCTCTGTCTCGGGCAATTGTACAGAAGCTCCTTGCCTAGTCCTGAAATTTCATCCATCAAACTCGAGCTTGACCATGTTTGAGGGAAGACCTCGAAAGACTCTGCTCCAACACCTGGGGATGCTGCTGGTCGCAGCGATCCTGCTGTGGCCGTCCACCGCTAGGTCCGGACTCATCGACCATCATTTCCTGGGGTGGCGTGTGGGGGGGGTGACCCTCTCGTCAGCCAAGGATCACTCCGAAGAGGGCGGGCTGAAAGAATCGCTTTTCAAATGGGCGAATTTTCTTGTCCTCTTTGGCGGCCTGGGATACTTCCTACGAAAACCGATGCAGCAATTTCTGGCGGCGCGGCGAGAAGAAATCCGCAAGTCGCTCGAGGAGGCACGGTCTGCCAGGGAGAAAGCGGAACGGGACCTGGCGCAGGCCCTGGCCAGACTGGAACAGGTCGAAGAGGAGATGGTCTCGCTGAAAACGGCGGCAGCGGCGGAGATGGAAGCGGATCGAGTGCAGATTCTGGAAGCCGCCAAAGTGGAAGCCGAACAGATCATCACATCGGCCCACGACGAAGTGGCTCTCCTGGTGAAAAACGCTCAAAAGGATCTGCGAGAACATTCCGCGGCACTCGTGGTCGAGCTGGCGGAGCAACAGATCAAATCGCAGATCCGACCCGAGGACCAGGGACGGCTGTTCCGGCAGTTTACTTCTTCGCTCGAAGCGAAGACCCGTTCAAACCCCTGACCCGGCCGGGAGGAGTTGAAATCGAATGGCGTCAGTTGCAATCCGATATGCCAAGGCCCTTGCGGATGTCGTGCTCGCGAAGCATGAGGTGGAGCGGGTCCGGACAGAGCTTCTGGATTTTTCCTCATTGCTGTCGCGATCCAGCGAGCTTGTCAACGTGATGACCAGTCCGGCCGTCGCGCTTCCACAGAAGAAGAGTCTCCTCCAGGCCCTCGCGGCCCGGGAAGGCTACAGCACGACCACCCGGAATTTTCTCAATATCCTGATCGACCATCACCGCATCAACCTGTTTGATGAGATCCTGGCGGCTGTTCATAGGGAACTCGACCAGCGGCTGGGAATTCAGACGGTTCAGATCACGACAGTCACCCCGCTCGACGAGGAGCAAAAAAGGATCCTCGCATCCCGGTTGCAGGACCTCACCCAAAAAGAGATTCAACTGGAGACGGAGGTCGATCCCAAGCTGATTGGCGGGGTGGTGGCAAGAATCGGAAGCACCATCTACGACGGATCCATTCGCGAACAGCTTCAACAGCTCCGGATGCAACTGAGCGGAGGATAGCCGGGGCGCTTTTATTTTGAGGAGACAGGGAGTTCTGATTCATGGCGGAAATCAAAGCCGAAGAGATTTCGAAACTGATACGCGAGCAGATTGAAAACTACGAACAGGGCATCAATGTGTCCGAAGTGGGAAGTGTCATCAGCGTCGGGGACGGCATTGCCCGCGTCCATGGCCTTGAAAAGGTCATGGCAGGGGAGTTGGTGGAGTTTCCGCGGGAGGGCGGACAGTCTATTTCGGGCATTGCCTTGAACCTGGAAGAGGATCAGATCGGTGTGGTGCTGCTGGGCGAAGCCTCAGAAGTCATGGAAGGCGACTTGGTGCGCCGCACCAAGCGCATCATCTCGGTGCCTTGCGGGAAGGCCCTCATTGGCCGCGTCGTTGATCCCCTGGGGACGCCTAGTGATGACAAGGGACCGATTGCAGCAGACACCTTCAATCCCGTGGAGCGCCTCGCCCCGGGCGTGGTGGATCGACAACCCGTGAGGGAGCCTCTGCAAACGGGACTGAAGGCGATTGATGCCATGATTCCGATCGGCCGCGGTCAGCGCGAGTTGATTATCGGGGATCGGCAGACCGGCAAAACCGCGGTCGCCCTCGATACCATCCTGAACCAGAAGGGCGGCGACGTCATTTGTATTTATGTGGCTATCGGCCAGAAGCGCTCCACGGTGGCCCAGGTCGTCAAAACGCTGGCCGACTACGGGGCCATGGAATACACCATCGTCGTATCAGCTTCCGCTTCCGATCCCGCGCCCATGCAGTACATCGCACCCTACGCGGGATGCGCCATGGGTGAATATTTCCGCGACCGGGGCCAGCATGTCTTGCTGGTTTATGATGACCTGTCCAAGCATGCCGCCGCGTATCGGGAAATCTCCCTATTGTTGCGCCGGCCGCCCGGTCGCGAGGCCTATCCCGGAGACGTGTTCTATCTTCACTCCCGGTTGCTGGAGCGCGCCGCAAAACTGAATGATGCCAACGGAGGCGGTTCCCTGACGGCGCTCCCCATCATTGAGACCCAGGCAGGCGACATCTCGGCGTACATCCCGACCAATGTCATCTCGATCACCGATGGTCAGATCTTCCTGGAAGCCGATCTCTTTAATTCCGGCATCCGCCCGGCGATCAATGTCGGCCTCTCGGTGAGCCGTGTGGGTGGCAATGCGCAGATCAAGGCGATGAAACAGGTGGCGGGGACACTGCGATTGGAACTGGCTCAATACCGCGCGCTGGCAGCCTTCGCCCAGTTCGGCAGTGACCTCGATAAGGCCACGCAGGACCAACTGGCCCGCGGCCAACGCCAGGTGGAAATCCTCAAACAGGCCCAGTATTCGCCCCTGCCGGTGGAAAGGCAAATCCTGATTATTTTTGCAGCCACAAACGGGTTCCTGGATGACATCAAAGTGGAAGACTGCCGCCGTTTTGAGCAGGAGCTGAACACGTATGTCGACACGGCCGCCCCGTCGCTGGCCCGAAAGATCGTGGACAAGAAGCAGCTCGATGGGGAATTGCGGGAAGAGATTAGCCGCACCCTCACCCTGTTCAAGGAAAAGTTTGCCCTCCAGAAATCTGCGGCCGCCTGAGGCGGGGGAGCGCATTTTCACGATCTATTAAAGGACCAGCCCTTTCGTTATGGCGAATATCCTCGATATCAAACGCCGCATCCGTAGCGTCAAGAACACGCAGCAAATCACCAAAGCGATGAAGATGGTGAGCGCCGCGCGGTTGCGTCGCGCCCAGGAGCGGATTTTAAACGCGCGTCCCTACGCCAACCGGATGCTGGCAGTGCTGAATTCCCTGGTGACACGCGCCCAGGAGGCGACTTCGGGCGAGGAAGCCGCACAGATCCACCCGTTGCTTGCCGAACGGGGAGATGTCAAGATTGAGCTGGTGATCATCTCGGGGGACCGTGGTCTGTGCGGGGGCTTCAATACGAACATCATCAAGGCGGCGCAGGCCTTCCTCGAAAAACATGCGGACAAGCAGCTTGACCTGGAGCTAGTGGGCCGAAAGGCACGCGATTATTTCAAGCGGCGCCGCTGGAAGATTCACCACGAATACGTCAACATTTTTTCGCGGCTCAAGTATGAGCATGCGCAGCAGATTGCCCGGGCGATCATCGAAGAGTATTCCGGGTCCGAGCTCGATGCCGTCTATCTGGTCTATAACGAATTCAAGTCGATTATCCAGCAGCGCATCGTTGTCGAACGGCTGCTGCCGATTGCCAAGCTCGAAGGCGCCGGATTGGAAAGCCAGGTCGATTACATTTACGAACAGACCCCCCGGGTGATCTTCAATGACCTGTTGCCCAAGCACGTCGAAGTGCAGGTCTACCGCGCCCTGCTCGAGTCGGCGGCTGCGGAACATGCGGCCCGCATGACAGCGATGGATTCCGCCACCAACAATGCCGCGGATATGATCGATTCGCTGACCTTGAACATGAACCGCGCCCGCCAGGCGGCCATCACCAAAGAAATCATTGAAATTGTGAGTGGCGCTGCGGCGCTGTAAAACCCGGCTACAAAGCGGTTCTGAATTTATGACTGTATGGAGTGAAGCATGAGCCAAGGCAAGGTTGTCCAGGTCATTGGGCCGGTTTTGGACGTGGAGTTTGAAGAGCAGCACATGCCGAAGATCTACAATGCGCTGCGGGTCACGAGCGCGGGCTTTGATGTGCCCCAACCCATCGACTTGATCGCCGAGGTTCAGCAACACCTCGGTGAAGGCCGGGTACGCGCTGTTTCAATGCAGCCCACGGACGGGATGGTCCGCGGGATGATTGCGGAGGATTTGGGCCAGGGGATCACCGTGCCCGTGGGCAAGTGCACTCTCGGCCGCGTCATGAATGTTGTCGGTGAGCCGGTCGACAAGCTGGGGCCCATTCACTCCGAAAAGCGCTATCCCATCCACCGTCCCGCTCCGGGGTTCGATGAACAGAGCACGAAACTCGAAATGTTCGAGACCGGAATCAAGGTCATTGATCTGGTCGAGCCGTATTTACGCGGAGGGAAAATTGGATTGTTTGGCGGCGCCGGTGTCGGCAAGACCGTCATCATCATGGAGCTGATTAACAACATTGCTCTCAAACACGGGGGTGTATCCGTGTTTGCCGGAGTGGGTGAGCGCACCCGCGAGGGGAACGACTTGTGGCTTGAGATGCAGGAATCGGGCGTGGTCAACATCAAGGAATTTGAAAAATCCAAGGCTGCACTCATTTACGGTCAAATGACCGAGCCGCCCGGGGCCCGGCTGCGCGTGGGTTTGACCGGGTTGACGGTGGCGGAATATTTCCGCGATGAAGAGGGGCAGGACGTTCTGCTGTTCATCGACAACATCTTCCGGTTCACCCAGGCGGGATCTGAAGTGTCGGCCCTGCTGGGACGGATGCCGAGCGCCGTCGGTTATCAGCCCAACCTGGCCACCGAATTGGGTGAACTCCAGGAGCGCATCACTTCAACAAAGAAGGGTTCGATTACATCCGTGCAGGCGATTTACGTGCCTGCGGACGATTACACTGACCCGGCCCCCGCCACCACATTCACCCATCTCGACGCCACCACCAACCTCTCGCGCGAGATCGTTGAGCTCGGGATTTATCCCGCCGTGGATCCGTTGGCGTCTTCATCCCGAATCCTCGACCCCCGCATCCTGGGCGCCGACCATTACAGCACCGCCCGCGCCGTGAAGTTGATCCTGCAGAAATATAAGGACCTTCAAGACATCATCGCAATTCTCGGGATCGATGAGTTGAGCGAAGAGGACAAGATCGTCGTGGCCCGCGCACGTAAGATCCAGAAATTCCTCTCGCAACCCTTCTTCGTGGCAGAACAATTCACCGGCCTCGAAGGAAAATACGTGAAGCTGGAAGACACGATCCGGGGATTCAAGGAAATCGTGGATGGGAAGCATGATGACATCCCGGAACAGGCCTTCTACCTGGTAGGGCCCATTGAAGAAGCGCTCGAGAAGGCAGAGAAATTGAAATCTTCAGGGCAGGAGAAGTAAGGACAGCGTTTTGTTGTGAGGTTCAACTGGAGTCCGGCGGTATGTTGCCTGATAAAATAAAACTGGATATCGTCACCCCGGACCGAATGGTGCTCCTGGAGTGGGTCGATGAGGTTCAGATCCCCGGCCATGAGGGCTACCTGGGAGTCCTTCCGGGACATGCTCCTCTGATCACCGAACTTAAAATAGGCGAGGTTTCCTATCGGCAGGGGACTGAAGTCACCTATCTGGCGGTCGCGTGGGGTTACGCCGAGGTGTTGCCCGACAAAGTGACCATCCTCGCGGAGACGGCCGAACGAGCTGAAGAAATCAATATCCAGCGGGCACTCGAGGCCAAGGCCCGGGCCGAAAAACGTCTTTCGAAGGTCTATGACCAGGAGATCGACTTCAAACGCGCCCAGGTCTCTCTGGAACGAGCGATGATCCGCATCCAGGTCGCAAGGCACGCGGGTAGCCGCGTTTAATTCGCTTGTGAAGTGAAACCAACATCGTTACCATCCACGACTTAATGATTTTCCTGACCCTACCATCCCTTCTGAACTGACACCTCAATTCTGAGCTTTCTCGGATTGCATTGATTGGCTTGACCCATTCGGAAATCTCGCTTCGGGTGAACCCCTCTCCCGCTTCTCTCTTCTGGAATATAGAACTTGGCGGCTCCATCCATGGATCGAATGAACCCGGATTCCGAAGTTGGGGGCTTGTGTCGAGGTTGTCACCAGAAACGAGACATTAATTTCGGAATCCGTTTCATGCCGAGGATTTTGGCCGAGGCATGTAGCTAAAATGGAGTCTTATGCCGCTATGGTTGATCAAATAGAGGTTGTAAGGTTGGTAGTGATTCATCACAAGGCAATTTAACGACACAGGGTAACGATGAGTAAAATTAGATTATGCTACTTTAGTAGTAAATATGACCAGTGACTGAATGCTTGGACTTGAATCGGTCTAATCGTTATTTATATTGGAGTAAACATTGCACTGGGTATCCCATATATTCTCTGATTTGTAGTCGATGGTCTGGTCTGATCACCTCGCCAGAAACCTTATTGAGCTCGCCGGCAAACGACCGAGAGGCCAGAATACTATTATAGTAGTATGTTATCACTTGATTCTTTCTGCATGCTCACAACCTAGTCTTCGGTTGGGCTATAGAGAAATTCATTGTGGAGAAAAGGAAATTAGTGGGTGCTCTATATTTCCCCGTCGGGGAGGAGCCCCTTATAGTCTTTACTCTCCGAGCCGCGGTGTCTCTGCCGTGAAGGATCTCAAGCGTCTGGAGGCATCGGCCTCCATCAAAGGAGCACGGGCAATGATGCTGGGAATTCTTCTGGTTAAAATGAACCCGGCTGGCAACCGTCTATCGAATTCACGAGTCTAACGGGCATAACCCCAAAGTTGTTTGGGTGGCGAACAATAATTTAAAGGGAGCCTATTCTGTGCCAAGGAACGTCTTTGTCTCAAGAAAGCTGAGCGTCACAAGTCTGCTGGCGATCTTCGTTCTAATTTTCACCCTTGTCGCGGCATCCGCGGTTGTTCTGTTTGGTTATGCGGAAGGGCCGCCAGCAGGAGAGAACGGCTGGCCCGGGGGATCGGGCCTCAATTGCACAAGTTGTCACACCTCCTTTGCACTGAACTCCCCCGCCAGCAATAGCGGAATAACTATCTCCGGCTTCCCAACGCCCAGTTATGTACCCGGTCAACAATACACCTTGAACATCACTGTCGGATTGATTGGACCTCAGACCTCGCCGCCGCGAAGGCGTTATGGTTTTCAGATTTCCGCCCGTTCAAGTTCCAGTGCAGGCAACCCTCAAGCAGGCACCTTTGCATTGATCGGGACCACAGGATTCGACACCGCGCTCGGATTTACCACAACCACTTCTCCCACTCCGGTGAATGGAATCGTCTATGTTTCGCACAATCAGGCAGGGAACTGTTCCTTCGCTACGTCCTGCACATGGCAGGTAAATTGGACCGCTCCCCCCGACACGTCGTTGGGCACGATCGAATTCGATATTGCGGGCAATTCGGCCGACGGAGATTTTACCAACCAAGGCGATTATATCCTGACCAAGGCGATTACTGTTTCCCCGGCTGCTCCCAGTCTGCCGCCTCAATTTGCTCCATCAAACCCGAGCTTTCCACACATCGGGAGCATTCATGGAGGCACAACAGTGACTCTGAACGGGTCCAACTTCGTGAATGGGGCGGTTGTGTTTTTTGGATCGAATCAGGTGGGCACGTCCTTCTTAAGCGCCTCTCAATTGACGGCTGTTTCGCCTCCCGCCAGCGCCGCCGGGACGGTGGACCTGAAGGTTCAGAATCCGGACGGCAAATCGTCTACGCTCGCCGGCGCATTTACGTACTTTGACGATTCGACTTTGAAAATTGCTTATGCCGTTGCCACCCCGGCCGCGTCGAAGCAGGCCGATGTGGCGGCCACCAGTGAAGCCCCGGCGGGAAGTGGAATTTTCAGCTTCTCACAGAACAATATCCTGGTCACCACGGTGGGGACAGCTTCCGCGACACCCACAAAATCCTTCCTGATGTTTGCCTCCTCGAAGCCATTCAAAAGCGTGAACGGTCCTATCCCGAACAACACCGGGGTCGCGATCATCAACCGCTCCGGGAGCACGGCAAACTTGACCTTCACGCTCATCAACACCGATGGAACCATCAAGGCGGGCCCGCAACCTGGACCGGCGCTGGCCGATGGGGCGCACCTTCAGGGGTTCATCACCGACGCGAATTTCTTTGGAGCCGCGGCAGACAACTTTGAAGGAACGTTGAAGGTCGACAGTACACAACCGGTCGGTGCGCTGACTTTGCAATTAACAAACAATCAGCAACCAAGAAATGAAGCGCTGTTCACCTCTTTTCCTGTGGCCGATCTCACGCAAGTTCCCGCCGTGGGGGCGAATCTGGTGTTTGCTCACTTGCTGGGGGGTGGGGGATTTCAAACGTTAATTGTGCTAATGAATACGACCAGCAGCGCGATTTCAGGAAACGTTTTCTTCTTCAAAGACAGCCCGTCGATGCCAGGGTTTGATTTTGGCACCGGACCGCTCGCTCAAGTGGCCTACTCCATTCCTCCGTTCTCGGAGCAATCCGTGACCTCGATCGGAACGGGGGCGCTGACGGACGGTTTCGCTGTGGTTGTGCCCGACACCGGCAAAGCCACTCCGATCGGAACGGGGGTCTTTGTCTTCACTCAAGGGGCATTCACGGTCACCACCGCAGGGGTTCCCTCTTCCCCCGCGATTCAGTCGGGATTGATTTTCGTGGATACCAATCCGACGGCAAGCGGGTTGGCTCAGTTTACTGGGGTCGCATTGGCGAATTCGTCATCGACCCAAACGGCAGATGTGTCGTTCAAGCTTCGCAAGCTCGCTGACGGGACGGTGGTGGCGAGCAGGGATCTGAGTCAGGTCCCCGGACACCATGCGCTCGGGCCCAACACCCACGACGCGCTGTTTGTCGACCAGATCTTTACCAATGGGGAAGCGAATCATTTTACAGGAACCCTTTCCATCGAGACCGCGAGTCCCGACGGCATTTCAGCGTTGACACTCTTGCAAACGAACAATCAGCGCGGGGATGCGCTCTTAACCACGCTGCCGGTGGCGACAGAGTCCTCTTCTACGGCGCCCGTGTTCTTTCCACAGCTGGTCGCTTTTGGGGGATTTCAAACGCAACTGATCCTGCTGAATCCGTCAGGAAACGCGGCAACGACTGGGACTTTGAACTTCCTCAACGAGGTGGGATCCCCGTTGGCCTTGCCGCTGAACGACCAGGTCAACAGCTCCTTTGGATACAACCTCCCGTCCAAGGGGGGATCAACCTATAAATAGGATTTTTGCGGGGGTGCGCCGTCATGCGCCCTTTTCGTGTCGCATGATTTCATGGGGTGCCGAGCCATGTCTGTGGACACACCCCGCCCGTCCGAATAGATGGAACGGCAGCACGGATTAGCGGGATCCCACTCCAACCGCAGTTCACCACCGATCTGTGGAATCGTTCCCCCCTCGTCTTGTCAATTCCGGGTGGATGTGTTAAAAAAGAGCCCCTTGTCCGCTCCGAACGCGCCTTGGCGAATCGGGGTGTGTAAGCCCGCCGGCAGTTGGGAGGTCGTCCAACGGTAGGACTGCAGACTCTGGATCTGCGTATCGGGGTTCGAATCCCTGCCTCCCAGCCAATCACACTGGATCGTCCTTTCCTTTGGCCTTTTTCACGAATCTGTCTTTCCAAGGATTTTCTGCAAAACTTTTTCTCTTGCATGCGCATGAAGGAACCCCCCAAGGCAGCGGGGTCAGGAGATGGTTCATCCGTCGCTGTCGCCCTTCACAGTTTCAAAGGACATCTCACCGCTGTGAAAAGTCAGCCTTCGTTTTCCACCAAACCCGGAAGTGCTTGCGGATCCAGGTGGTTGCCCCAATTCGTGCAGCGATCTCACCCCGCCTGTTCCCCACTCCCTTTGAGATTGTGGCCCAAGGGGGCCTGTCCCTGCCCAACCCCAAAGAACCGCCCGAAGCAGGACTTTGAGACATAGCGCCCGCCCCCGAATTAAATCAAAGATACCCAGCCATTGGCGGGTGAGCGGGAGAGGGGAAGGGGTTTTTTTTGACAGGGTCTATAAAATCTGATATCTGTATATCCGTATATATGGAGGAATCAATGAAAGAAACGGTCAAGACCTTCAAGGCGCTTTCAGATGAGACCCGCCTGCGGATCCTTCACCTCCTGATTGAGGCCGGGGAGATTTGCGTGTGCGATATGGAAACAGTGCTGGGGTGTCCACAGGCCAAGGTGTCGCGGCACTTGACAATCCTCAAGAACGCGGGCCTCGTGGACGACCGCCGGGAAGGACTCTGGGTTTTGTACTCCTTGGTCAAACCGGCGGACTCCACCCATGCCGCCGTTCTCAAAATGCTTCGGGAGACCGGCGGCGGCGAGCTTTTTTCTCTCGATAAGAAAAAACTGCTGCAAGCGATCCAACAGGGACGGTGCAAGACATTCGGCGTGATCAAACCGGAGAAGATACCCCAATCTATGGCGCGATAGAATTTCAGGGAGGGCCCGCGAAGAACGAATAACAAAATAGTGACTTAATGGTGGAATATGTACCAAGTATGGGAAGAAAACTCCCCATTAGGAGCTTATCAACATAATTTGTGCCGGGAAGGTCAAGAAAATTTATCATTAGGAGGCCAGGAATACAGGAAGTTGAAAACCTTCAATCGGAAGAGAACCTGATGATCCCGCACCGGCGGGCTTTCCATCGACAACCCCCGGTGTCCTGGTTTCCTAATAGAATCTGGTTTTGGTTCCGGCTCAGGAAGCCAAGAATGCAAGGAGTCGAAAATCCCGGGTCTTAACAAAATGCCTTATGAAGAGCACATCCACATCTCGCCTTTCATTTCTTGATCGATATCTGACTGCCTGGATTTTTGCCGCCATGATCGTGGGAGTGGCCGCTGGGTCGGTGTTCCCCGGGATCGTACCGTTTCTGGACCGGTTCAGTGTCGGAACCACGTCGATCCCCATCGCGCTGGGCCTGATTCTGATGATGTATCCGCCGTTGGCGAAGGTGCGCTACGAAGAACTCGGCGAAGTGTTTCGGAACAAGAAGATTTTAGGTCTTTCGCTCGTCGAGAACTGGGTGATCGGCCCGGTCCTGATGTTTGCGCTGGCGGTACTCTTCCTGCGACATTATCCCGAATACATGGCCGGTCTCATCATGATTGGCCTGGCGCGCTGCATCGCCATGGTGATCGTGTGGAACGAACTGGCGAAAGGCGACACGCAATACGCCGCGGGCCTGGTCGCTTTCAATTCGGTCTTCCAAGTGTTGTTCTACTCCGTCTATGCCTGGATTTTCGTCACGAAGCTGCCGGAATGGTTCGGTTTACACGGATCGGTCGTGGGTGTCTCCATCCGCGACATCGCCCACAGCGTGTTTATCTACCTGGGCATTCCTTTCCTGGCGGGCCTGATCACACGGTTTGCCCTGGTGCGGGCGCGGGGCAAAGAGTGGTACGAGCGAAAGTTCATTCCGCGCATCAGTCCAATCACGCTCGTCGCGTTGCTGTTCACCATCGTGGTGATGTTTTCGCTGAAGGGCGAATACATCGTTCGGCTGCCTCTGGATGTTGTCCGCATTGCCATTCCGCTGCTCATCTACTTTGTGGTGATGTTTCTGGTCTCGTTTTACATGGGCCACAAGCTCGGCGCGGATTATTCCAAGACTGCCACGCTTTCCTTCACGGCTGCCAGCAACAACTTTGAGCTGGCGATCGCCGTGGCCGTGGCGGTGTTCGGCATCAACTCGGGAGCGGCTTTCGCAGCAGTGATCGGGCCGCTTGTCGAGGTGCCCGTGCTGATCAGCCTCGTGAACGTTGCGCTCTATTTCCAGCGACGCTATTACAGCGAGCCCGTGGTCAGCGCTGAATCGGTCCAAGTTTCCAGGTGAGGCAGGTCAATGCGGAAAGAGAGAATCTTGTTCCTCTGTACCGGTAATTCCGCGCGGAGCCAGATGGCGGAAGGCTTGCTCAGGCACATGGCGGGTGATCGCTTTGAAGTCTTCAGCGCTGGGACGCACCCCGCGGGATTAAACCCCCACGCGGTTGCGGCCATGCACGAGATTGGAATCGACATTTCCGGCCACCGTTCGAAGCTTGTGGACGAACTTGCGGGACAATCATTCGATTGTGTATTCACGGTCTGCGACAACGCCAGGGAAGCCTGTCCTTTCTTTCCCGGCGGGGGCAGACGCATCCACCATAGCTTTGAAGATCCGGCGGCTGCGACTTCGGAGCGGCAATCGGAAGTGTTCCAACGAGTGCGTGATGAGATCGGCACACGCCTGCGGGAGTTCCTTCGTGACGGCGGGTAAGCAGTCGTACGACTGACCGGCCGTGATGCTTGATGCTCCACGGGGTTTCCGGGATGCCGCCATCCGCATGAGGTTGCGGTAAGGAGACAAATGTCAGAGTACCTTCAAACAACGGTAGATAAGTTCACATTCCGAGTGGCGACAGATCGCCTTTACACTCCCCATGGCGTCTGGGTCCTTTCCATGCCGCCTCAAGGATCCTCTCGCGTTCGAATCGGGGTTACGGATTTCCTTCAGCAGCACAGTGGTGATGTGGCCTTTGTGAATGTCAAGCCGACGGGGACCCAGCTCAAAGCGGGGGAGGAGTTCGCGGACATGGAGACGATGAAGATCACGCTGGGACTTCCTTCGCCCATCACCGGCACCCTCGTCGAGATCAATCCGTCCCTCGAACTCACACCCGAGGTCGTCAACCAGGATCCCTATGGCGAGGGTTGGCTGGCGGTGATCGAGGGCATGGATTGGGAATCGGACCGCGCCAAATTGCTCGAGGCGCCGGCCTATTTTGCCGTCGTGCAGTCGCAAGCGGAGCAGGAGCTGAAATCATGAATGATGATAAACGAACTGTGGTCGTCGTCCCGTGCAGCGGCATCGGCAAGCCCTTGGGAAGCGTGACCCGCGAGGCGGCATATGAATTGTGCGATCACCTGCGTCCGGGCGACACGCGGTTGGTGGCGCTCTCGAAGCTGGTTCTCGGCGACGAACCAGCCCTCGAGCGAGTGCGCACCCATCCGGCCGTCACGATCGATGGCTGCAAGCAGATGTGCGCATCGACGCTGGTAAAACACAGCGGCGGCACGGTGGCGCAGGAGGTCGCGGTGTTTGACGCCTTCCGAAACCACAAAGGTCTCAAGCCGGAAGGGATTGCCGAACTGAACGCGGAAGGCAGGGAGCTTGCGCGAATTATTGCTGAAGAGATCGCGGCGCAGGTCGATGCAATCATCCAGACCGGGAGCAAAGATGGAGGGCAACATGCCTAAGCTGCCTGAGCGAAAAGTGGGGATTGTCGCCTGTTCCGGTGAAGAACTGGCCGAGGGCACGGTCACGCGGTTGGCAGCGCTGAAGGTGCTGCACGAGTTGCGTCCGGGGAAGACGGTGACGATTTGTCTGCCGTTGTTTCTCGCGGGCGGCGAGGGAGACCGGGCCTTCGCACGGTTTCATCCCACCATCACCCTTGACGGCTGTGACCTTCGCTGCGCGGCTCGAGGAACTGAGATGTATTCGGGCAAGCCCACGGCAAGCATCGTGGTCAGCGACCTGGTCGCGAAACACCGGTTGGGCAAGGTTGAAGGACGCCGCCAACTGAATGCATCCGGTAGAGAAGCGGTTGAAGTGGCCGCCCAGCGACTCACGGAACTGGTCGATGAGATTCTTGGTCCCCCTGTACTCGTGGTCATCAATAAAGCAATGGCTGCGGCGGGGCCCCAACCAACCCAGTCTGTCGGATGGTCCTGCGGCGCCGGCATCCCAGCCAAAAAAATCCGTATCGATGGCAAAACGGTGGAATTGCTGGCGCTGCCACAGATCTTCGGGCAGTTTCGTGAGTTGGGACGCCGCCCCGAAACCGCCGCAGATGACCTGCTAGAAGCGGTGAAAATCTACAACATCGTACCACCTGAACAGGAGAAGGCTTACCGCGAAGCGATGGTCCGCGAGTACGCCGCATTCTGTCAGGAGGTGACGCCATGAGCCGGATGGCGACTTATCACACCATGGTTCAATGGACGGGCGAGCATCGGGGCCACCTGGCCATGGGAAACGGTCCGGAAATGAGTTTCTCTGCCCCTCCGGACGCGCAAGGCCATGCCGGAGTGTTGACGCCGGAAGATGCCTTTGTCGCCGCGGCAAATACCTGCGTGATGTTGATGTTCATCTGGGCGGCGGAGCGCTTCCATCTCAACCTGCTGTCTTACGAGTGTCGCACCGAAGGCACCAAGCTGATAGAACTCGACCGCACCGAGATTTTCACGCGACTGTGTTTCCGGCCCGTAATTCGGGTGGCGTGTGATCCCGGCCAAAGGGAACTCATTGAGGCCAGAACACGGCGCGCGTTGCAGGCGGCACAGAAATATAGCCTGGTCGCCAATTCGGTCAAGTCAGAACTCGTTATGGATCCGGAAATCATGGTCACCGAGAACGTCGCAGCCGAATCCCATTGACCCGCCGCAGAAGTGAACGAGGGGAAGTCCTATGGAGAAACTCGATGTGCCGCTCAGGACACGTGCCCTTCCGGGACGGCATTTGGAGGATGGAGACTCTGCATGAAAGAGAAAATCGAAATCATGGACTGAGTGTGCTCCTGCGCACGGTAGGCTGGACTCTGTCCTATGTCCAGGTGTGACCCCTTTTAAGTAAGAGTATGAGCGTTCCTATTCCCATTCAACATATCCGTGATCATTACGATCGCCTTTCCACCTATTACCGGACGTTGTGGGGGGTGCACCTCCATCATGGTTACTGGGAAGACAACGAGCCCCAGTCCGTAGCCCAGGTGAACCTCGTCAGGAAATTGGCAGAGCTGGCGGAGCTATGCCCTTCGATGCATATTCTCGACGTGGGGTGCGGGCTGGGAGGGTCATCGCTGTGGTTGGCCGAGAACCTGGAAGCCACGGTCGTCGGGCTGACCCTGAGCGAGGTGCAGGCGCGGATGGCGCACACGGAGGCGATGAGGTCGGGGCTCGAAGGACGGGTCTCTTTTCATTTGGGTGATGCCCGGCATTTGCCCTTTGCTGCGGGTCGCTTCGACGTCGTCTGGATCATCGAGTGCAGCGAACACGTGGAAGACAAGCAATCATTTCTCGCCGGCTGTAGCCGGGTTTTGAGGATAGGCGGAAAGCTGGCGATCTGTGCATGGCTGAAGGCGGACGGGCTTTCTCGAGAGGAGGAAGAGGCATTCATCGAACCGGTCTGCGGCGGATTCTTGTGTCCTTCTTTGGAGACCATGAACAATTACCGGCGCTGGATGGAAGAGAGTGGCTTCACGGTTCTTCACGCGCTCGACATCACCCCCCGGGTTGAAAAGACCTGGACTGTGTGTACAAAGATCGTGCAACGGCCGGAGGTGAAGCTTCTGCTTCAGCTTGGAGATGAAAGCATCCTCAATTTTGTGAACGCTTTTGAAGCTATCCGGAAGGCCTACGCCCAGCGAAAGATGCTGTACGGGATGATGGTAGCTGAGAAACGATAACGGTTTAATCAGCGGGGGATGAGTTCATCAGTCAGGGGTCAACAAAACATCGTTCAGTCTCGAGCGTATCAATGATGAGGGGGCCCCGATTTTACCCACTCGACACTTTCGTTGTAATCAAGCACCGTCCCGCCATGCACGACCTGGAACTCCTTTGCCTGAGCGCGGGTTTCGAAGGCTAGCAAGCTCGGGACACAGCGGTCCCACGCCAGGTGCACGGGTTGGTGATCGGTCCAGTCCCTTTTTTGGGGGACGGCACAGTGCTCCAGATCCGAATTATAGACATACAAGGCTTCTTCCGCGGGAAGGGTTTTTGCGGTCTCGTAATCTGTCGCGCGGGCTGAAACGACTTGAGATTGCTTTTCCAGCCGCTCGAGAATTCCGCACTTGGCACAGCAGAGCGTCTCTTGCCCCCCATTCTTCATCGCCAGTGTAAAGACCCATCCGGGGTGAAGCTCTCTTTTACAGGCGGTGCAGGCTGAGGCAGCAACTTCCCGCCTTTCGAGGAAGAACACCGTCGAAGCCACGGCGATCATTAACATCATCACTACGGCAGGAATGATCTTCTTTGCTGACATAACTTTTATCCCGTTCTTTCGGAATTAACAGGATTGGTCGGCCCGCCGAAGCTGAACAGCCCCTTTGACCCTCAAAGTTTACCCCATCCAGAGGCAAAGAGAAGCTAGAAAGATCTATTCTGGCGCACGAGCCCTACTCCTGCTCATTCTCACCCCCCTCCCCGCATCCAAGGGACACCATCAAACGCGCATTGCGGGCTTGTTCGTGAATGCGGTCATGATAGGGATGGCGGGTGAATTGTGATATTATCCGCCCATTTCCTATTAACTTCAGATCACAAGGGAGGAACGTATGGAGCGACGGGATCTCGTGATGGGGGGGTGTGGTTTCAGCTACGGCCACGTTTGCGAACCTGGGACTGGCCGCCAATCAGGGCGAGCAGCACAAACACGATGAGCAAGAACACGAGGAGCACATGCATCACGCCAGCGGCAAGTACAAGGCGCTGGTGAATAGCTCGGCCGACTGTGTGCATATCGGCGAGGAATGTCTGAACCACTGCCTCACGATGCTCTCCACTGGCGACAAGGAGCTGGGCGAATGCTCCAAGTCGGTCAATCAATTGGTGGCGACCTGTGATGCCCTGATGAGACTGGCGGCTCAGGAGTCGGTGTACACTCCGAAAATGGCGGCGCTGGCGGGACAGGTCTGCAAGGATTGTGAGGCCGAGTGCCGGAAGCACGAAAAGAAACATGCGCTGTGCAAGGCGTGCGCTGATTCCTGTGCCGCCTGTTACAAGGAATGTCAAAAGGTGTCGGCATAGCGGCGAGACGGTCGCTGCATTATTGACCCCTTCGTTCATTTTAATATTCTGACCCGGTAGACTTGCGAATTGTCGTCCAGCGTGGAAGATGCATAGAGGCTCGCCCGAATGGAGACAAGGGTCTCCCGCTCCTGTTCCGCATTCCGAAATCCGCAATCCGAAATTGCTTCGAAGGTTGCCTTCAGGCCGGGGCAATGATTCTCTTGAAAAGATCCGGATAGCGGCATAGAATTTCTGCGAGGTTAGACCGCAGGGAGCAACCTTGCCGCCCAACGCAGCGTCAATGGACTGTGTTGGCGGTAGGGTTTGGGGCAGGGATTCCTCTTGTGCAAAGGCTGGATATCGCAATCCTGGCGGCGGAATGGAAGTGCAAGACTGGGAGGCCTTTTCCCCCGAATCTGATTACCGTTGCTCAATCTCTGTGACCCGGCGCCCTGCACGTCATTCTAATCATACTTCATGTAACTCCATCATTCGGGTTACCCGCTCATTTTAAAGGATAATTATGATAAAAAGATTCCGTCGCCCCGGCTGTCTTTTATTTGTCATTCTCGTCAGCCTCGTCCCCGTTTCCCTCGTCGCACAACATCCCATTGCCAAGCGCTACCGCGAACAGAGCACCTGGATCGGACGCGCCGAACCCGGGATGCAAATGAAGTCGATGATGTTCGCGTTCCAACTGCAGAACCAGCAGGATTTGGAACGCCTGCTCCAGGAGCAGCAGGATCCGCAGTCACCCAATTATCATCGCTGGTTGACGCCCGAAGAATTTGGTAGCCGGTTTGGTGTCCCCCAGGCGCAGTACCAACGCGCGGTACAGTGGCTCGAGGAGAACGGGTTTGCAGTCAAGATGCATCTCGGCAACCGGCTGAGGATCTATTTCGATGGAGTCACCGAGAACGTGGAGCGCGCCTTCCGCACCCACATCCAGCTTTATGATTACAAGGGAAAGACCTATTTCTCCAACGACCTTGACCCCCAGATTCCATTGGAATTCCAGGACCGTGGACAGGGGATCTATGGCCTGGACGATTTTCCCAAGGAACAACCGCTCTATAAGAACGGTAATACTTTTGGATTGGCGCCCACCGACACCCACGTGGCCTACAATCTGCAGCCCCTCTTTCAGAGCGGCATTGACGGGACCGGACAGAGCATCGCCATCGTGGCGCGGACGAACTTCAATATCTCCGATGTGCAATCCTTCCGGAGCACCTTTGGACTGCCTCCGAATGATCCCGTGAAAATCCTCGTTGGAAGCGATCCGGGAGACCTTGGCGGCGGGGAAGAAACGGAGGTGCTGCTGGATACTGAATGGTCGGGCGCGATTGCCAGGAGTGCCACCATCCAGGTGGTGATCGCCCCCAATAAGAATATTCAAGCCTCCATGGATTACATCCTCAACAACCTGTTCACCACCCGCGTGATGAGTATCAGTTTTGGTCTGGGGGAAAGCTCCTTCTCGACCAGCGGCCAGGTGAACTTTATCAGCAGCTTTTTTTCCCAGGCGGTCGCCCAGGGACAGACCGCCCTGGTTGCCTCAGGCGACGAAGGCGCACTACAGGGTGTCAGTAATGGTACTAGCACGGGTCTCGACATCAACTACCTTTGTGCTTCTCCGTATGTGGTTTGCGTGGGCGGAACGACCCTCGTTCCGCAGCTCGATAATACAGGCATTAATGTGATTGGGTATAACAGCGAGACTGTTTGGACTGGAAGCGGGGGAGGAAGTTCCAGGTTCATTGATAAGCCGTCGTATCAGGTTGGGCCGGGCGTGCCCATCACGGATGGGAAGCGGGATGTCCCCGACGTGGCTGCCACAGCGAATCCGCAAGGGGGGGCTTTCATCTTTGTGCGGGGAAAACTCAGCACGGGAACGATCGGAGGCACGAGTCTGAGCACTCCAATCTGGGCAGGCATCTTTGCATTGGTCAATCAAGCCAGCTTTTCGAATTCGCCCGGCGGTGTGGGATGGGCCAACCCCCGATTGTACCAGATGGGCCGGATACAGTACGCGCAGAGCGGTCCGCAGTTTTTCAATGATGTCACGGTGGGAAACAACAACAACGGCAACGTGACCGGGTTTAATGCCGGCCCCGGGTACGATCAAGTCACGGGATGGGGGTCATTCAACGGCGACGTGTTTGTCAGAAATTTCAGTCAGGTCCCCGCTCCCCCGACTGTCTCGATGGATAGCAACCCTCAGACCACGGGTACTATTCCCCCCGCGAACTCTGCCACGGAGTGCACCCTGAATTCCACTCAATACACTATCAATGTTCCCGCAGGGGCAGTACAACTGGTGGTGACGCTGGATGGACCTCCCGGCGGTGACGTGGATCTTTATGTCCGCAAGGCGCTCCAAGTCGGGAATGCCGGGTCGTTCAACCCCTTTGTTTCAGACTACCGCTCCGAAGGAAGCACGGCGCACGAGGCGGTCTATGTGGGCCCCAATTCACTCAATCCACTGACACCGGGCACCTATTACATTGGCGTGACCAACTGCGGGTCAACTCCAGGTGCATTTACACTTTCGGCCAACGTGATCGCCGGCTCCGCCGCAACCAAGGTGGAGGAACTCTCTGTCGACAACGGCATTGTCGAATTCCCGTTTCCCCAGAGCACGGCGAATGGAACCATCGTTGTGAACCGGCTCCGGCCTTTGCGTTATCCTTCCAAGCTGACTAAGATCCGGATTTATTCAACGCAGTGGAGCACCAGCCAAAATCCAGTTGGACAAACCGTTCGTCTAATTGCGTTTGCCGACCCATCGCGTTCGGGAAATCCCCCGTCTCCAACACCTCAATTCCTGGTGGATCAACAAGGCACGATTTCCGGCTCGAATGGGTTCATGGAATTCACCGTGCCCAATCCACCCACGATTACGAGTGGTGACTGGTATGTAGGTTTCCAACATCCCTCGACAGGGACTGCTGTTCTGGCGTCCATCAATACCAGTGGGCTCCCCCAGCAGGCGAGCTTCATCTCGGCAGATGGGGGAGGGACTTTTGCCGGGCCATATATCCTGCCCACAACCCAGGAATCTGCGAACTTCATGATCCGCGCGGTGGTCGAGAGCCATGTCGACACCTTCAGCACGGTCAATCTGCAGATTCCGCCCATCGGCGCGAATACCGTGTCCACCAACACGGCCAATACGATTGTCCAGGTGGGATACGCCACGGCAAGCGCGACGAGCGGGGGCGTGCCTTTCGGCACCGCGGTCTTCAGCCTTTCCCAGGGCGGGACGGTGGTGACGGAAGCGGGTGTACCGGCTTCTGGGACGACCACTCATGCCCGGATATTCATCGATTACCGGACGGCGGTTCCGGCGAAGGGCAATGCCGTGGAGGCGGGAACAATTGGCATTGACACAGGATTTGCAATGGTCAATCGCGGCCCGGTCACTGCGAACATCACATACACCCTGAAGGATTCCACAGGGGCAATTACGCTCGCCAGCGGGAGTGGCACCCTCGCTCCAAATGCTCACGATGCCCGGTTCATCGATCAACTCAACCAGGTGGCTCCGGGCTTTAACCTGCCGGGGAATTTTTCTACGACCACGCAGTTTGGGACGCTCGACATTTTGAGCAGTCAACCCGTTGCAGTGGTGGCATTGCGGCTGACAAACAACCAGCGGGGCGACACACTGATTACCACCACCCCGATTGCCGACCTGGACGCGCCGTTGTCGAACAACCCCGTGAGCTTCCCGCAAGTGGTCGATGGCGGTGGATTCAAGACCATCCTGATTTTGGTGAACACCTCAGCCGTGGCCGAGACCGGCAGTGTGAAATTCTTAACCGACACAGGGATACCGCTGAACGTCCATTTAACCGACGGCTTCATCGGCTCTACCGACTCCTACCTCATTCCGGCCGGAGGGTTTAAGGTGATGGAAACAGACGGATCCCCGTCGAGCCAGAATGTGGGGTGGGCGCTGGTGACGCCCAGTGCAACGAACACGCCGGTGGGAGCCGGGGTCTTCAGCTTCACACAGGGCGGTACGCTGGTCACCGAGTCAGGCATTCCCGCCGCCATCCCCACCACGCATGCGCGGATCTATGTGGATAAAACGATCAGTGCGGCCGGCACGCACAACACGGGACTGGCCATGGCCAACCCCTCCCTAACGCAGAGCCTGAACGTCACTATCAGTGCTTTCCAAATGGATGGAGTCACACCTGTGGGCAGTAGCGCAGGGCCCGTCTCTCTTAACGTGCTCGGGCACGCGGCGAAGTTTGCCGACCAGTTCATCAATGGTCTTCCCAACGGATTCACAGGGGTGCTGGACATCAGCGCGGCGTCTCCTTTTGTGGCGCTCACTCTGCGCTCGCTCAACAATACTCGTCTCCCGAGCAGTGATTTTCTTCTCACGACGTTCCCCATTGCCGACCTCAATCAGGTTTCAGCGAACCCGTTAATCTTCCCCCAGATTGCGGATAGCGGTGGGTATCAGACGCAGATCATTCTTCTCAACACCAGCAATTCAAGCTCAAACGTCACGGTGAATTATTTTGATGGGAATGGCCAGCCGCTCGCGTTGAAGAGCGGGAGGGAAGATAAGTAGAGGGTCCAGCTTAAAGCGTTGTTCTGGCAGGCACGTAGGAGGTTTGGAAGGGCGGGATTTCAATCCCGCCGCTAAAGCGGCTCAAAAAAAACCATAAACTTCTGTCTTGGTCCGGTCTTCGGCCGGACTTAAGTCCGGCCCTTCCTGGGTTTGGTAGCCCCGGCGAGCCCGCCGCGGCGGGCCGGGGGCTTTTGTCAGGATCCGCACAAAAATCCCAGCTCGTCGATAAACCCTGGACCGGGGATCGTCATCCTTTTGTCTTCTCCAGGTATTTCCGCCAGGGTTTCCAATAATATTTCTCCCAGCCCTCAATGACTCCTTGAAAATCCTGATCGGCTACGTTGATGTGCGCCATCTCGATTCGACTGGCTTTTCCCTCCGGGTAGAAGGTGAGGGTGAGGATGGAGTCGATGTCTTCGGGTTTCCAGTGGTATGCTCGCCAGGATTGGACGATCAGCCGATTCGGAATGGTGTAGAGCATTCTTCCTGAAAGCATATCGCCAAAGGCCCGGAACTGTGATCCGGGCTCGGAACTGATGGTGACAGGCGATCCGGTGAAAGCGGCATGGATCTTGGGGTCGAGGTACATCCCATAAAGTCGTTCGGCGGGGGCCGGCAAAATCACGCTTTGTTGAATAGTCTTGGGCATGGACTCTTGGCCTTCTTATTCATGTTTTCTCTCTTGAATTTCAGAAAGAATTTCACTGGCTTTCTCTTCGTCTTTCGGTTCGACCTGAAGTTCTATCGGGCCGGAAATGAGATTGTAGCCGGTTCCGATGCGCCCGGCACCGAACAAATCCTGGAGGCCTTCGCCTCTCACCAGGAATTGGATGCCCGCCCCCTCGAGCAGGGATTTAGCATAAGCAAGAATGGCGGGATCTTCAGTTGTCAGAATGGTGACCAGGGAGTCGGACTGTAATGCTCGGTGTACTTCTTCAGTTTTCATTCTTGCCTCCTCTTAGAGCAATGTCAGCGATAGTGTATCACCTCAACCAGTAGATCTGCCCAGGGAAGGTGACGCATTCTCCAATCTCCTCACCGCCACCCAATAATGAAAGCCAGTGCCCCAACGCAACCGACAAGCATCAGGGTATAACCTGCTCGATAAGCCCGGCGATTCCACAACGACATCGGGTTACTTCCCCAAGAGAAGTAAACACCCTGCCGAAACAGGGATGCCTTTGCAACGAAAAATAAGATGAAACCGACGGAGTAAGAAGAAAGCATCCCAAAGAAGAGCAGGGCCGGCGGCCTCCGGGCGAGTGTCGTGAGCAACAGCAAGCCGGCGCCGAGCACGATCGGGGCGAGTTGAATGACAAAGGTCCATGCCGCATGTCGCTGGCTCATAAAGACCCCCTTTCAGACTGTCCTGCATCCCCTGTCCGACTCGCAACTCCGCGCAATGGGATGACGTTGCACGCGGCTATCCGACAAACGTGAACTTTCATTTAAGATTGGAATCCGGGCTGGGTTCCTCCAGGTATTGGAGAATCTGTTTCTCAAGAGTCTCTGCCGCCGCTCGCACGCGCAGCACGCCTTGTCGATCGATAATCCAGAACGTCGGGAATGCTCCCACGGCATACTTTCGGGCGATTGGATGATAATAGTTCTCTGCGGTCAACGATCGATCCACCATTTCGGTCCATTCATATCCTTTTTCGCGAAGGAGTGCCTTTGCCTTGTCGATCTTCTGGTCGCACAGGACGCCCACGATCCGCAAGCCACGTTGTTGATATTTTTCGTAAATCTGCTTGAGTTCAGGGAGGGCTTCCATGCACGGCTGACACCAGGTTCCCCAAAAATCGACCAATACCACATCCCCCTTCCATTGGCCGGTGTCGATCTTCTCGCCCTCAAATCCGACCCCTTCCAGCCGGATGGGTTTTCCAAAAGATCTCTTTTGAAGAACGAATCCATGACCCATGGTGCCTGTTCCCAAATTGCTCATCATCCAGTCGTGCCATTTGGTTTTCACCGCAGGGTCCGGCTCCAAATGCAGGGCTTCAAGTAGCAAGAGGCCGGCGAGAGGCTCCTCTTTCCGGGCGAATTCAACCTCCGAGATCCGCTCATAGTCTTGAGGGGCAACATGCATTTTATTCGTATTCATGAAAAGGATGATATCCAACAACTCATCGGTCTCGGCCTTTACCGCGATCGGTTCTCCCGGATGCCGCTCGATGATTTCCGTGCGGAGCGAGTTATACGCGTCCCATTCATTCCGGTTACAAATCGCATTGATATCTTCGAGCTTCTGTTCCAATAATCCCTGCAATCTTTGGCCTTTGTATCCAGCTTCCTCCAACTCCGAAATCAAATCGATGCGATGACGCCTCAGTTCGCGATTCTGCAGTTTTGTTCGTATCCAAGTTGCCGGGTCATCTTGGAAAGTGGCCATTTGCTTTGGCAGTGCGTCGATCTCGGCAAGGATCACTTCTGCGGAGCGGGGAGCAGGTCTTTTGAGCAAGGCACGATATTCTTTGTCAACCGGGCGTGGGAGAATCAGGGGTCCGGGTTTCTCTGCTCCACTCGACTGCCCAGACATCTGCGAGGGACACATGGGAAGTGAGACCCCGAGCAAGATCCCCGCCAGGAGGATCCCCCGAAAAAGACCCGATTTTCGCAGAGGCATACGCGAGGAGTTCCTTTCACCGTTCATCACGCGACTGGAGGTGCATTGCAGCACACCTCTTTGAAGGCAATGCAAATTCCCCGCTCCAAAGAAATGGAACGGCAGCTCATGGGGTGGTGATTGTTTGCTCATGGATTTCTCCGGGGAGGGTAAGTGAACCAAGCGGAACGTTACAAGGAGAGTATATTCGGTTTCATGGTGTGGAACAAGTCGGCCAGAGCAGTCCCGGCTGTGGCAGAACAGGATAGAATTTCGGCCAGCCCCGTTTACCGGGGCGCAGGACCTTTGGCCCACGGCGCGAGCCGTGGGACAGGGGGGGCCCCTATCCGTTCATTGAGCCCCGGCAGGGGCGAAAGATGAATTGATCGGCCGCCGGTTTGGATCAATGATTGGGGTCGCATCTTTCCATTCTCTAATTTAGCGTGATGATATGATTTACTTGGAGTTATCGCTCGTGCGATTGTCCCAAACCTAGCTTCACGTTGGGTGTTGATCCCTGTAAATTTTCTGAACTTTTTGCGGGGCTTCCACGTTACAAGGGGTAGGCACATCAAGAGAGGAGAGGGCGAAAATGAAGAAGACAATACTGGGTCTTGTTTTGCTGATCTTGGCAACGAGCATGGTGCTCGCGCAGACCAGCGACAAATGGCTTCACATTAAAGTCGATAACACGGGTGACAAAACGGAACGCGTGCGCGTGAATATCCCGCTGGACCTGGCGGAGAAGATCCTCCCGGCAATCAATAAGGACCATCTCCACGCCGGTAAGGTCCGGATCGGTGAAGCGAAGTTCAACGACATTGATCTGAGGGCGATGCTGGATGCGATTCGGAGCTCCAAGGACAACGAATTCGTAACGGTCGATTCACAACATCAAAATGTCCGTGTTGCCAAGCAAGGGGGCAACCTGATCGTCAAAGTGAACGATCTCCGGCATGGGCAAAAGGAGCAGAAAGTGGATATCTCCATCCCGTTTACGGTTATCGATGCCCTGCTTTCCAGCGGGAAAAAGGATGAGTTGGATCTCGTTGCGGCCGTCAGGGCTTTGGCGGCGCACGGGGACACGGTTTTGGTCACCGTCACGGATGGATCGAACAACGTTCGCATCTGGGTGGATTCAAACGCCCCGGCAGCGCAGTGAGGAGGGCATTATGCCTATAGGACTCGGAATTCTTGGCAGCGCGGGCGTGTTGGTGCTCGGGGGAGTGGTCGTGGCGGGGGCTGCGGTCTACCAGGCGGGAGCAGTCCGGGTGAGCGTCGATGAAAAGTCACCCGATGGACATCACATCCATTTGATCGCTCCAGCTGCCGCGGTTCCGATCGGACTCCGGTTTGTGCCCGATCATGCGCTGCGGCACGCCGCCTCGGAGGTGCGGCCCTGGCTCCCGGCCATCGAGATCGCGGTCACAGAGTTGGAAAAGTATCGCGACTTTACCCTTGTGGAAGTCGACGATGCCCAGGACCATGTAAAGATCCGGAAACTCGGGCAAACCATGGTGATTGATGTCGACAGTGCGGACGCGACGGTCCACGTGTCGTTCCCGCTGAGAAGCGTGATGTCGGCCCTGCACAGAATCGAGGCGCTTCCACGGAACAGTGGGAAGGCCGTTGTCAGCGATCATTTCTCCGATGAAGGTGATTAGGTGTCTGAAAGCAGTTGCCAGTTGTCGGTTGTCAGGAATCAGTTCTCAGGTGTCAGTGAATGGCCGTAAAATCGCGAAATGTGGCGCGTTAGCGAAAGATAGCCCAAGACCATTCCACTGCGCCTTATGCCACTGAGGTGGGTTGTCACATTTGACACACGGTGACCTCAGTGGCTGATTTTTTTGATGGGTATTCGCGGCCCACGCTGCATCCAGCGATTCGTGCCTCTTTTCCTGAAGGTGTTCTCCCCCCAAGAAGAATTTTTTGCCTCCCCACTCTATCCACCGTGACTATTCCTCCACTTTATCGCATTTTAGATGAGCCTGAAAGTCAAACCAGGTCGGACGAATGACCGGATCAGCTGTAAACTACTGTCTCAAAGACCGCTGGTCGGAGATTGAGGTCGGGAATAATTCCCCGTCTTCTCATCTGGAATTTGGAGCGTATCACAACTCATCGGGAGCCTGGTTTCTTGTGGAACTCTTTTTTTGCTTGAAACCATAGCTGAATACTTCCAAAAACTTGGAATATTGTGGCATGCTTGGGGAACAACTTTAAGTTCATTAATGTCCAGTTTGATTTGGCAAGAATACGGCATCTAAAGTGCAAGATAGCGGAAAAAACAGACGAAACCACAGAATGCGTAATGCGTTGAAGATCAACTTTCTGCTCATGATCGGGACGGCGTTGATTGCCTCCTTTGTCTCCCTGGGAACTTCCTTGGCGGCAGGAAATCAACAATCTCCGCAGTTGCCCTCTTATGAAGGCGAGAAGGTTGCTATCGTGGACCTGATAGCCAAGCCCACCCTGGACATCGAAACGCTGCGGCCTCTGGTACTGCAAAAGGCAGGGGAGCCTTACTCGGCCGGGAAGATTCAGGACACGGTAGCGGCTCTCGGGCGGACCGGACTGTTCAGCAAGATTGACATTGAAGTCACACCGGAAGCCGCTGGACTCCGGATCGTGTTTGTGCTGCAGCCGGCGTACTACATCGGCATAATCGACTTCCCGGGGGCGCTCGATACCTTTAGTTACCCCCGTCTCCTCCAGGTCGTCAATTACCCTGCGGAACAGCCCTATGAACAAAGTCGAATGAAGGCCGCCGTACCGGCCCTGCTGCGATTCTTTGCCAGCAACGGTTATTTTGCGGCCCAGGTACAAAGTGAAAGCAAACTCGATGAATCCCGGCAACTGGCCGATTTGGTCTTTCATGTCACCTTGAAAAAGCGGGCAAGGATCGGGCGGGTGGAGATCATTGGACTCGAAGCCGCGGAGGCGGCCCGCCTTCAGAGCTCCCTGCACTCGGTTCGAGCCCGCGTCAAGAGCGCCTCCTTGATCGCCGGCAAACCCTATGAGCCGGAGCGGATACGCGCCGCCACAAAATTTATTATTGCCCTCCTGGGCAAGGAGAATCGCCTGGCGAGTCAGGTCCGTTTGGAGCCGCCGCAATATGATCCGGAGACGAATCGCGCCCGCCTCACGTTTCAGGTAACGTCGGGGCCTTCGGTCTCCGTCCGAA
This sequence comes from Terriglobia bacterium, assembly GCA_020072965.1. Lineage (GTDB taxonomy): Bacteria > Acidobacteriota > Terriglobia > JAIQFV01 > JAIQFV01 > JAIQFV01. The sequence continues at coordinate 93,712 of JAIQFY010000004.1, forward strand.
CGGACGGTGCCCGTGTCTCCAAAAGAACTTTGAGGAAGTTGATTCCCATTTATGAGGAGAATTCGTTTGACCAGGACTTGGTGGAAGAGGGAAGACGGAACCTTATTTCTTATTTTCAAAGCCACGGGTACTTTGATGTAAGGGTCAATTCTCAGATTGAAGATGAACCCGCCCGGGTGTCGGTGGTCTACCAGATCGACAAGGGAAGCCAGCATCGCGTGGTCGAACTGGCCTTTCGTGGAAATCACCATTTCACGGTGGAGGATCTTCTCAATCAGATTGAAATCCGAAGAGGTCAGCGTCTTTCTCGTGGGAAGTTTAGCAGCGACCTTCTCAATCGCAGCGTCGAAAAGCTGGCCGCCTATTATCGCGACGCTGGGTTTCCGGACGTGAGTATCAAACCCAGCGTGGTTGACCGCGATTCCCAGGTCAACATAGTTTTTCAAATTGCTGAAGGCGCGCAGACGATTGTGGATGCGCTCCACGTGGAGGGCAATGCGACCCAAACGATTCGGGCGCTGGCCCCGGGGGGGCTGAAATTGGGGCCCGGGAAGACTTATTCGCAGCAGCTTCTCAACCATGATCGAAACCAGATCATGGCCACCTATCTCGATCTCGGATATCTGAACGCGGTGTTTCGATCAAGCGTCAAGCCCCTGCCAGAGCGCCCGCATCATGTGGACGTCACATATACCATTCAGGAAGGACCGCAGGCCCGCATCAAAGACGTCGCCATCCTGGGAGGGGGGCACACGCAACGGAAATTTATCGCCCGTTCCGTGGGGATTCAAAGCGGTGCGCCACTCAGCCAGGGGAAGATGCTCGCATCCGAAAGCGCCCTGTACGATGCCGGGGTCTTCGACTTGGTCAGCGTCGCTCCTCGAAAGGCGATCACCGACCAGACGGAGGAGGATGTCCTGGTTAAGGTCCATGAGGCCAAACGCAACACCCTGACCTACGGAATCGGATTTGAGTTTAGTCCGCGCACGGGGAACATACCGGAGGGCACGGTGGCTTTGCCGGGCTTGCCGGTGGTCAGTCTCCCCAGCACGATTACCATCACGCAGAAAAACTTCGCCAGCCCGAGAGGCTCGATCGAGTACAGTAGGGGAAACATGCGCGGACGAGGCGAGACGGCTTCGGTTTCGATGTTTGCCGCCCGGCTGGATCAGCGCGGATTGTTTACGTACGGATCGCCGCACATCGGCGGCACGGACTGGAGCTCTCTCTTCAGCGTCTCCGCCGAGCGCACCAGCGAAAATCCCATTTTCACCGCACGCCTGGGTGAGGCTGGGTTCCAGGTGCAGAGACCTTTAAACAAGGACAAGACCAAGACCTTGCTCTTCCGCTACAATTTCCGCCGCACGGATTTGACCGAAATACTGATCCCCGATCTCGTCCCACCGCAGGACGAGTCGGTCCGCCTGTCGACGCTTGCAGCCGGCTATGTGCGAGACACACGCGACAAGCCGCTCGATGCTCACCGCGGCATTCTCCAGACGCTCGATTTTGGCATCACACCGAAGGCCTTCGGATCGAGCGCCGGTTTCGCGCGCTTCCTGGGTCAAATGGCCTACTACCGGCAAGTCAGACCCTCCCTGGTGTGGGCAAACAACATGCGATTGGGTTTGGCGAAGCCGTTCGGGGGGAATTTAATTCCACTCAGTGAACGCTACTACTCCGGCGGCGCCGCCAGCCTGCGGGGTTTCCCGGTGAATGGCGCGGGTCCCCAGCGGACCGTACAAGTTTGCAACGATGCAAGTAATCCTTCGCCGTCGACGTGCACCAACATCCTGGTGCCTGTCGGGGGGAATCAGCTGTTCATCTTCAACTCGGAATTGCGTTTTCCGATTCCCCTGATGAAAGGACTGGGCGGCGTGCTGTTTTACGACGGCGGAAACGTCTACGAACGCATCGGGTTCAGCCGGTTCTTCATCGATTACAGCAACACGATTGGCTTCGGCCTGAGGTACGACACCCCGGTGGGGCCGATCCGCATCGATCTCGGACACAATTTGAATCCGGTCACCGGGATGAAGTCCACTCAGTTCTTCATTTCCCTGGGACAGGCTTTTTAGAATCATCAAGCACCGCTCGCAGTTTGGTTACGGACGCCCTGGGGATGTGATTTTCAGGTTATGGGAGGGAAGTCCTTGAACCTTAAAAAGAATCTTCGACGGATTTTAGTGGCCGTCCTTGTACTCCTGGTGACGGCCGTGATCGCGTTTTTTTTCGTTGTCCGCAGCCGCTCTTTCCACCGTTACGTTTTGGCCAAACTGATCGAGAAGACTGCTGGAGCCACCGGAGGAAGGGTGGAGATCGGCGATTTCGCATTTCACTGGTTTCCGCTTCGCGCCGACATTTATCGCCTGGTGATTCATGGCACCGAAGCTAATCCCGCCGGGCCACTCTTCGCAAGCGATCACCTCGGTGTCGGATTAAGAATTATTTCTGTGTTCGAGAGTAAAGTGGACCTGAAGGAGCTTGTCATTGACCATCCGGTTATCCACCTCTTCGTCGACCCATCCGGACACTCCAATATTCCCCGGCCGCAAGGCACTCAAGAAGGTCAGGCCCCCGTTAACGTCTTTGACTTCGCGATCAAGCATTTCCATCTTCAGGGTGGTGAGCTGTACTGCAATGATCGTCAGATACCCCTGGATGCTGAGCTTCACGAACTCGAGGCACAGGCCCGGTTCGACCGGGTCAAGGCTCAATACAACAGCACGCTCAGTTACCGTCGGGGCCGTCTCCAGCTCAGCCATCTCAACCCGCTGCAGCATGACCTCGATGCCAGGTTCAATGCCTCTCCATCCGGAATCAACCTTGATCACATTAAAGTGACCACGATTTCCTCACGCCTCTCAGCTCAGGCGAGTGTCAGGGATTACAGCCATCCTGCGGTCGAGGGGACCTACCAGGCTAATATCTCCCTGGAAGAGTTAAAGACGATTCTTAAGGAGACCTCATTGCCCGTCGGGGAGGTGGCCGTGAATGGCGCGGCGCGGTATCACTACGTGCCGGGTCAGCCGTTCTTGGACGGCCTGTTTTTGGAGGGTCATTTCAGCAGTTCAGTCCTGGCGCTGCGGATGCAAGGGGTCCATGGCGAGGCTCGGGCTGCCCGGGGACAATACCGCCTTGAAAAAGGAAATCTCGAAGCAACCCATTTGGAGGCAGAGCTGCTCGGAGGGAGGATAAGGGGAGATCTTCGGATGCGTCGGTTGTCGGGTAATCCTGAATCGCATGCGAGCGGGTCCTTTAGTGGCATTTCACTCATGGGGTTGTGTGCCAGCCTGGGCAGCAAACCGCTTGAGGGCATCCCGGTCAGGGGAGGGCTGGAGGGAAAGGCCGAGGCGACATGGCGTGGCGCTTTGCACGGTCTTCGGGTTCGCTCGGACGCCGTCATTGCGGGCAGTGCGGGCCCAGCGTCGGCCACCCGCTCAAAAGAATCGACGATTCCTTTGAATGGGGAGCTGCACCTCGATTACGATGACGCCCGCGACATACTGCTTCTGACTCAAACCCGTCTGCAAACGCCTCATACAACCCTGCTCTTAGATGGCACCGTAAGTGACCGCTCGCTCTTGAACGTGAAAGCAAGCACCGACGACCTCTACGAGCTCGATGTTCTTGCACTTCCTGTCAGGAGAACTGCTGCCAGCACGTCATCCCCACCCCGGCTGCTGGGGGTATCGGGGACGGCATCGTTTACGGGACGAATGCAAGGCACGATGAAGGAACCTCGGTTCATGGGCCAGCTGAAGGCCGGAGAATTCCAATATCAGGGATTCTCGATCCGGGCGTTGCGGGCAGATTTCAATGTAAGTTCCTCCCAAGTCGTTTTTCACCAGGGAGACCTTGAAACCCACACGCAAGGACACATTGGATTCGATCTTACAGCGGGACTCCGAAGTTGGTCGTATATTCCTTCAGCCCCGATCACTGGCCAGGTATCGCTCGCCAGGATTTCCATCGCTGAATTGGAGAGCTTGGCCAAACTTCAATACCCGGTCACGGGGTTATTGAGCGGGGATATTTCGATTCGCGGCTCCCTGCTCCACCCCGTGGGGCAAGGTTCAGTCCAAGTGGTTGAGGCGCGCCTGTGGGATCAGCCCGTCCACAACATTTCACTTCAATTCCAGGGAACAGGCGACGTCGTCCATTCAACCATTTCAGTTGGGACCCCCGCGGGCAGAGCAACGGGACAAATTACTTATTTTCCGAAGAACCAGGGATACGAGGGAGAAATAAAAGCCCCCTCTGTCCGACTCGATCAGCTTGAGCTGGTGCGGGCACGCCACCTGGAACTCAAGGGAGTGCTGACAGTTTCAGCGAAGGGGAGCGGGACCTTGCAGTCCCCTCAGCTCGAAGCCACGATGGAGATTCCGGAACTTCAGATCCGTGACCAGAAAATTACCGGCATCAAAGCCCAGGCAAACATGATGCAGGAACGTTTGACTCTGGCCCTCGACTCCAGAGTCGCTGAGGCTTATATCAAGGTGAGTGGAACCGTCGATCTCAGGCAAGGCTATTACACAACCGCCCTGCTCGACGCTCGCGATGTACCCCTGGTACCTTTTCTTGCCAGCTATCTGCCCATTCAATCCCGTGACCTGCGAGGACAAGCGGAAGTTCACGGGTCGCTGAAGGGTCCCCTGAAAGATCCCACTCGCCTAGAAGCTCATGTTGAAATCCCCACTCTGAGCATTGCCTATCAATCCCTCCAGGCTCAGAACGCCACACCCATCCGCCTTGACTACCAAAACGGCGTTGTCAGCTTGCAGCCCACCAAAGTCAAGGGCTCAGGGATTGATCTGCAATTACAGGCTACAGTTCCCCTTCCAGGGCCGGGTTCGATCAATATTTCTGCCCTGGGCACGCTTGATCTCCGTTTGATACAGATCTTCGACCCTGCGTTGATTGGCTCAGGGGAAGTGAAGTTGGATGTCGCGGCGCGGGGTGACAGCTTTCACCCGAGTATTCAAGGTGGGATCCGGGTGAGCAACGGCGCGATCCAGGTCTCCAATGCTCCCCTTGGTTTGGAAAGAGTGAACGGTGACATGAGGGTTCAAAACAACCGGCTGGAAATCAATCACCTTTCCGGACAAATCGGCGGCGGGTCTTTATCAGCCCGTGGATACGTGGTCTACCGTCCGGACGTCCAGTTCCATATTGGACTCACAGGAAACTCGGTGCGCCTGCGCTACCCGGAGGGAGTTCGCGCCGTGCTCGGGGGGGACTTGGCATTGAGCGGCGGTCCAAACTCGTCCGAGCTCAGTGGCCAGGTCGTCGTCGAGCGCGTCTCTTTTACCAAGTCATTTGATCTGGGAACCTTCTTGAACCAGTTCAGCGGTGAGTCCCCGGTTGTGTCCGGAGGAGGATTCGCCCGGAACCTGACACTGAATGTGAGCGTGCAGACGACAGAAGAGCTGGGTTTGGAGAGCGCTAAATTGAGCATGCAAGGATCGGCCAACCTGCGGGTACGCGGTACACTGGCGGAGCCCGTCGTTCTGGGACGAGCGAATCTCACTGGTGGAGAATTGTTCTTTCTCGGCAATCGATATCAGATTCAGAAAGGTGTGGTTGACTTTGCGAATCGCTTTCGCACCTCGCCGGTGATGAACCTCCAGGTGACCACGACGGTGAATCAATACATCATCAACCTGAACTTTGTTGGGCCGGTGGAACGCTTTCGGACGACCTACACCTCAGACCCGCCGCTTCCCCATGTGGATATCATCAACCTGCTCGTGTTCGGAAAAACCACAGCCACCGCCGCAGCCACCGGCAGCACGCCCACCTTCCTCGGAGCTGAGTCCGTTTTGGCTCAGGGCCTGAGTAGCCAGCTCAGCAGCCGGGTTGAGAAATTTGCCGGAATCTCTCACCTGTCGATCAATCCTTTAATTGGTGGAAATCAACGAAATCCCGGGGCCCGGCTGGCTGTTCAACAGCGGATTACCAAGGATTTGTTATTTACCTTTGCCACGGACGTCACCTCGACTCAGGGTGAGATAGTTCAGATTGAATACCAGGTCAGCCCCAAGTGGTCAGTGACCGTGGTCCGGAGTCAGACCGGGAGCATTGCCGTGGACGCCACGGTGCGCAAGACGTTCTAGCCTCAAAACCGAATTGAAGGGCCCAAGGACTCTTTCTGAGACAGGAGGGGAAGGATCAAATACACTCCAGGCTGGTCTCTTGAGTTGGCACCAAGATCGTCTCCGCCGGTCCAAGAGGCTTTTTGAATATTGGAACTTATGCCGGCACCGGGCCTTTGCCTTTTCGCCTCGAAATGGCAAATCTGAGATTTCAACTTTGAGATCGGGAGTACACGGCGTTGAAGGAAACATGAACAACTCCCGATTGAATGAGAAGCAAGCTCCTGCACGACTGTAAGTCCAAAGTCACAAGACCGCCTTCGCGAGAGAGCAAGGTGGATGCTGTGTTCTTTCCGGATTAACCCCTTGTGGTCAGGCATCCGGGTTGGGAGCCCTGTCTCGGACGCTTTGATGAAAAGACAATTTTGCAGCGCCTCACAAGCAGGGGTTGATTGAATCGGGATCGATCTGAGTGCGCTCCCTCCTGCGCACTCACCTTAATGCAGGCCCGTGCGCAGAGAGTTGTGATAGACTATTCACCTTAAGGACCAACATATCAGCGGTCGTGTTCGGGAAGAAATTCCCGTTTCCTCGTGTCAGTTTCAGGTCAGAACTGGAGGAACTTTGCACGCGGCAGGTTGATTTCCGCTTTTTGGTCAACGCATTCAGCCCTCGCGATATGGTGGGAAAGTAACTATCTTTGCAATACCTTAGATTCATCCTGGAACCGCATTGTAGCGGCCGCAGTGACTGAAGAGTGGGTCGGCATCGAAAATGCTCCAGAGCAAGGACACAGGCGGAACTGATAAATGCGTATTTCTTTGAGATTAATCCTCCTTCTGTTCATCGGGGTCACCCTGGTTTCTCTGTTTTTTGCGCGGTCCCAGGTGAAGGCACAGAAGCGGGGTTTGAGGGCCGATCTGGAAAGGCGCGCCGACGTTCTGGCGGATAGCCTCCAGGAGACCATCGAACCGATGATGCAAAATGATGCCTCCAAGGATCTTCAGCGCGTCTTGGAGAGATTTGGAAACAGGGAGCGCCTCTCAGGGGTGGCCATTTATGATTTGCAGGGGAAGTCCATTGCGATGACTTTGGGACTGACCGGAAAACTCAATGGCGTCCCAAACACGGTTGCCCTGGCTATCTCAAAGAACGAAGGTTGCGGCGAATTCGTGAACCTCGGTTCCACTTACACCCACATCTTCGCCTTGCCCTTGCATCAGAAGGGGACCATCGCGGGGGCGATGGTTCTGTTGCACAATGCCGATTACATTCTGGCACAGAGCGATGCCATCTGGCGTGATGCCTTCATTCGCGTGCTGGTCCAGACGCTGCTGATTTCGTTGATCACTCTGCTGATTGTACGTTGGAGTGTTGTCAATCCGATTTCGAAAACTGCTCAATGGATGCGGGAGTTGCGCACGCGGGGAAGTCACTCTCCTCTGGACCTGCCGGAGGGGGAATTATTCAAACCGCTGATGCGGGAGGCGACTCACCTGGTCCAAAGTCTTTCTGCCGCCCGGGCTACGGCTCAGGAGGAAGCGCGCTTGCGTGAAGCGTCCGAGTCCTTGTGGACGTCAGAGCGCCTTCGCGTTCATGTTCGCAATACGCTTCAAACCCGGCCGATGATTGTGGTATCGAATCGCGAGCCCTACATGCATGTTCATCGTGGCAACTCCATTGAGGTGATCGTTCCTGCGAGTGGGTTGGTCACGGCGCTGGAACCAATCCTGCGCGCCTGCGAGGGCACCTGGATTGCACACGGCTCGGGGGATGCCGATCGGGAGGTGGTCGACAGCCGCGACCGGCTTCGCGTGCCGCCGGAAGAACCTCAATACGCGCTGCGCCGGGTGTGGCTCACACGGGAAGAGGAAGAGGGTTATTATTACGGCTTCGCCAACGAGGGACTCTGGCCTCTTTGTCATATCGCGCACACTCGCCCCACGTTTCGCAGCTCGGACTGGGAGGATTATCAAGCTGCGAATCAAAAGTTCGCGCGCGCGGTGCTGGAAGAAATGAAGGACACCCACGACCCCTTCCTCCTGATCCAGGACTATCACTTCGCGCTTCTTCCCCGGTTGGTGAAGAAAGAGCGACCGGACGCTCGGGTGGCCATCTTCTGGCATATTCCCTGGCCGAATCCGCAGGCCTTCAGCATCTGCCCCTGGCAGCGGGAACTCCTGGATGGATTGCTGGGGGCCGATTTGATCGGATTCCACATCCAGTCCCATTGCAACTATTTTTTGGAGACCGTGGATCAGACCATGGAATCACGGATTGACTGGGAACACTTTGGCGTGAGCCGCCTCGGTCATATGACTCTCGTCAAGCCGTTTCCGATCAGCGTGGCGTATTCCGAACCGGCCACACCCTTGCCGGATGCTTTTTCCGGCGATCGGTTTGCCCTGATCAAAGAGCTCGGCCTGGAGGCAACCTATCTGGGGGTGGGCGTAGACCGCGTGGATTACACCAAAGGGATACTGGAGCGGCTCCGCGCCGTGGAACGCTTTCTTGACAAGTATCCGGCCTACCGCGGCAAGTTCACTTTTGTACAGATCGGGGCGCCCAGCCGGACTCACATTAAACGCTATCATGATCTCCAGGCCGAAGTCGAAGCCGAGGCGGAGCGGATCAATTGGCGCTTTGAGACGAGCCGCTGGAAGCCGGTCGTCTTTCTCAACAAACATCACAGCCATGAGGAGATTGAGCCCTATTACCGTGCGGCCGATGTCTGTCTGGTGACCTCGCTGCACGACGGCATGAACCTGGTGGCCAAGGAATTTGTGGCGGCACGGAACGATGAGCAAGGCGTGCTGATCCTCAGCCAGTTTGCCGGAGCATCCCGCGAACTTCAGGACGCGCTTGCCATCAATCCCTATGACACGGAGCAACTCGCGGAAGCCATCCGGTTTTCTTTAGAGATGGATTCCGTGGAGAAGACGGAGCGGATGCGAAGGATGCGGCGAATCGTCAAGGAGCATAACGTTTATCGCTGGGCGGCAAATCTCATCACGGCACTTTCCGAAATCCGTCTGGAGCCGACGGCGACCGGGACAGTTGCGGGAGCCGGCCGCACGTGACCTTTGAGGGAAGTCGCATCGCAATCAGCCCAAGGAAATTCGAGCCAGGGACGCCCGCCGGGGCGGCAAGAGAGCATGGGTTGGTGAAGGGACAGGATTGTTGCGAAAAGACGCTGTGATGGGATAGGCTCGCCCCCACAAGCGTCTGAAGCCACGGAAAATCAATCGCTCATGACCCCGCGTCGAGGTTTGTCCAAGGAACATCGTCCCCGGTATCTTTTTGCTCAATGGAAAGGTGTAGTCCGGCGATTGCGAGCGGCGAAGCGGTTTCTCTTAATCATGGACTTTGACGGAACGCTGGTGCGGTTGCGCGCCCGTCCGGAAATTCCCCACATGGACAACTCGGTCCGGCGTGTCCTGGCTCGCCTGGCACAGGGTCACCGAGCGACCTTGTACGTCATCAGCGGGCGGCGGCGAGACGATGTGCGCCGTCGTGTAGGAGTTCGGAGGATCCGGTATCTGGGATTGCATGGCTGGGAAGGAAGCGGGAACGTCTCATCGAATGGCGCCAATGCGAAGCTTCTGCGCCAAATCAACCGGCAACTCTCCCGCCGCCTGGCCGGCCTTCCTCCCATCTGGATCGAGGACAAGAAGCATGTGCTCTCGGTGCACTTCCGCGGCTCGAATCCGGCCACGACGCGCCGTGCTCACAGGATCGTCAAGGAATTGATCAAACCCTCAGACGGGCAGCTGCGTATCGTAGCGGGCAAGAAAGTGTGGGAAGTGATTCCCCGCGAGATCGGCGGAAAGGGAGAGGCCGTGCGCGCAATCCTGGCGCGTTGCCCTGAAGAAACACTGCCCATTTGCCTGGGGGATGACGCGACCGATGAGGCGGCTTTCCAGGCACTGCGGCGGGGCGTGACGGTCCGCGTGGGAGAGCATCGCCGCACTCGGGCCCGGTACTATCTCCGCAATCCCGCAGAGGTCAAAGAATTCCTGGAAAGACTGGAGACCGAGATCCCATGAAGACCGCAGAACATCCCTTCCGTTTTGTGACGGCGGCTTACCTGACCCGCATCTGTAACCAGAAGGCGAGAACCCTGGCAGAACTTTCTCGCGACCTCGAGGCGTGCAGCGATGCCTCCATCTTCTATCACACCTTCCAGAGCCTCGGCCGATATCATTTTCTGACCGAAGGCTTTTCGAACGATTTTGCGCAGTGGGTCCTGGCATCCTGCAATCGCGCCGTACTCGCTGAGAAGCTGGCTTCACTGGATATCCGGGATTACCTCGCCCTGGCCGAATTGCGCTCCGATCTTCGCCAACTGGTCGATGATTACTGTCGGGCCCATCCTCAATTCGCGGAACAAAGCGCCTTTGAGCCCTTCTACTTCTGTGAGGGCATTGAGGTCACGGTTCCATTGGACCGGGAGGCACGAACCCTCGAGGAGTTTTGTGAGGCTCTCCGGAATATGAGCAACGCCGCCTTCCAATACCACTTCATTGCTTCGCGACTTCGCTTGCACTTGCGTACCAACGACTTCTCCCATTGGATTGAAACGGAACTGGCGCTCCCCACCCTGGCCAAGCGCGCCAACCAGATAGACATTTATACCAACACGCTGGATAGCGGTCGGGAGAAGCTGCTTTCCCTGGCAGAAAGGGAATTGGCCCGATGAGCACCGCAAGTCCTTCCACTCACGTCATCCGGTTGGACGATTACGCGCCCTTGCTGGGGGCTCCGGAAATTTCACAACTGCGCGCCCTCGCCAGCCGCCTTCAAGGGCGGACGATGCAGATGGTGAATTCCACCGCGATGGGGGGCGGGGTTGCCGAAATCCTGAATCGAGTGGTCCCGATCCTTGAGGAACTGGGGCTCTCTGTAAAGTGGGATGTCATCACCGGCGGGAACGATTTCTGGGAAATCACCAAGGCCTTTCATAACGCCCTCCACGGCGGACCTTATGACATGCCGCCGGAGAGTTTTGAAATTTTCCTGGCTTACAATGAGCAGAACCGGGCGCGCATGCAATTCGAGGCCGAGTTTATTCTGGTCCATGATCCTCAACCGGTGGCGCTCATCAAAGCGCGCCATGACCACTCGGGACATTGGCTTTGGCGCTGCCACATTGATCTTTCACAACCCAACCCCGAGGTGTGGAAGTTTCTGGAGCCCTATGTCAGCCGGTATGACGGCGCCGTGTTCTCGTCACCGGCCTTTGCGCGTCAACTCCCCATCCCTCAGTATCTTTCTTATCCCAGCATTGATCCCCTCTCAGAGAAGAACCGCGATCTTGAACCTGAATTCGTTCGCGGGGTTCTGGAACGATTCAACATCGATCCGCAACGCACCATTCTGACGCAGATCTCGCGCTTTGACCGGCTGAAGGATCCCGTTGGGGTGGTCCGCGCCTACCAGATTGTTAAACGTTATTTCGATTGCCAACTCGTCCTGGCGGGAGGGGGCGCGACGGATGACCCTGAAGGAGAGGCCGTTCTCCAGGAGGTGCATCAGGTCGCCGGGAATGATCAAGACATTCATCTTCTTAACCTTCCGCCCTGGAGTGCGATTGAGATCAATGCCCTGCAACGCGGATCAACCATCATCATCCAGAAAAGCCTTCGCGAAGGATTTGGGTTGACCGTATCGGAGGGCTTATGGAAGAAGAAACCCATGGTGGCCTCGGCTGTGGGCGGTATCCCAACTCAGGTGATTCATCGACACACCGGATTGCTGGCGCATTCGGTCGAAGGCACGGCGTACCAGGTTCGATTCCTGTTATCGAACCCTGCATTGGCGCAGAGACTGGGCGAGCAAGGACATGAACACGTGCGTGAGCATTTCCTGATTACCAGTCAGGTCCGACGCCACCTGACCGCATGTCTGCATTTGAAGAATAAGGGATAGGGAGATGGGGAATGAATGTTGGATCGGTTTGGGTGATGACGGGGAGACCGATGAATCGATTCCGGCTTGACCGAACGGAAAACCTTCAATCACTCCGACGAATCGGGGTGCTGAGGTAAAGTCCCGACATCCGTATCTGGGATTTCCCCCGACTATCGTACTTTTTCCTCTTCTGTGGCCTCTGCCGCAATGGGCGTTCCCGCCTGCCACCGCGACAGCAGCCTTCTTCCCCAATCATCCAGGAAGGTGTAAACGACCGGGACCACGATCAGGGTGAGAAGCGTGGATGTAATGAGCCCTCCGATGACAGCGCGGGCCATGGGAGCGCGCATTTCTGACCCGGCCCCGATTTCAAATGCCAGGGGCAGCATGCCGAAAATCATCGCCAGCGTGGTCATGAGGATCGGGCGTAGCCTGATCTTCGCTGCAGCAACCAGTGCCTCTCCCCGCTGCATACCCTCACGCCGCAGGCGATTTGCATAATCGACCAGCAAAATGGCGTTCTTGGTCACCAGGCCCATCAGCATGATCACCCCGATCATGGACATGATGTTAAGCGTGTCGCGGCTGAACCACAGAAATACCGCCACTCCAAGCAGGGACAGCGGCAGCGAAAGCATGATGGCCAAGGGGTGGAAGAAACTCCGGAACTGGGAGGCAAGGATAGCGTAAATGAAGATTACGGCGAGAATGAGGGCGCGCCCGATGTAATAAAAGGTCTCGCGCATATCTTCGGCCTGGCCGGTGTAATTGATCTGGACACCGGGCGGGAGTTGGATCCCGCCACTGAGGGCGCGCAGATCATCCACCACATCGCCCAGAGGCCGGTTCTGCGTGGAGGCCATCACCCGGACCTCACGCATCAAGTCGCGGCGCCGGATCAGTGACGGAGCTTCGGAGTCTTCGAGCTGCGCCACCAGGGAGAGGGGAACCATGGATCCCGACGCCGGAAGGGCAGTCATCACTGGAACGGAAATGTCAGCTAAATCCTCACGCAGGCGGCGCTGATCCTCCTCCAGTCGGACTCGGACGTCATAGGCATCCCCATCTGCGTCCTGATACTGTGAGACCACTTCACCGGCCACCAGCCCGCGCACGATGGAGGCGACTGTCCCGAGATCAAGTCCGAGGTCGGAGGCGGCCTTGCGGTCAACCTGAACCCTGATTTCCGGTCTTGGATCCTCGCGGCTGGAATCCACATCCGTCGTTCCACGGACGCTTCGGGCGTGCTCCATGATTTGTCGAGCGACCTGGTTTAATTGATCGAGGTCCATTCCCCGCACGCTGATCTGGATGGGTCGGGCCTCGCCCATCTGCTCGGCCTCCTCCACGCTGGACCGGAGGATTGGCCAGCGTGCGAGTTCTTCACGCAATACTTGCCGCAATTGCAGGTCGCTCAACTTGCGCTTCCTTTTGGGCGTCAGTTTGACGTAGACATTCCCTTCATTCACGGGGGTCGTCCCGCCGGCGCCAATCGTGACGAAAGAGTAATCAATGCCGGCCTGACGACGGAGCATCTCAGTCATGCGACGCCCCACCTCCGTAGTTTCGCGGAGGGTCGTGCCGGGAGGCATTTTGAAAGAGATTTGGAATTCCCCACGGTCGTAGTCCGGGAAGAAAGCGCTGCCCACACGCCCAAAGAAGAAGACACTCGCGACCACCGAAAGCGCGCCCATCCCCACCACCGCCAGACGATGCTTAAGCGCCCAGGTGAGACCTCCTCCCAGCACCTGCTGAAGAGATTCGAGCTTCCGGTTAAATTTTTCGAGCTGGCGGCTGAGCCAGCCTCTCCGGCGGCCGGTCTCGATGGCTGGATCGTACCAGCGGGAGGACAACATGGGATCGAGGGTGAAGGAAATAAAGAGAGAAACCAAAACGGCAAAGCCCACCGTCATCCCGAATTGGTAGAAAAAGCGCCCGACAATGCCACCCATGAAGGCGACGGGCACAAATACGGCGATAATGGTAAACGTTGTGGCCATCACCGCCAGGCCGATTTCCGTGGTTGCTTCAGCCGCGGCGGTCATATGATCTGTGCCGCCTTCCATGTGGCGCACAATGTTCTCGCGGACGACGATGGCGTCGTCAATGAGCATTCCGATGGCTAAGGACAGGCCCATCAGCGTGAGGACATTCAGGGTAAACCCCAGCACCCGCATGATAATGAATGCGCTGATCACCGAGACGGGCAGGGTCAGCCCGGTGATCACCGTGCTCCGCCAGCTGTTCAGGAAAATGAAAACAACCAGCACAGTGAGAATCGCACCGAGGATCAGCGTCGTGCGTACATCCTCCACTGCATCCCGAATGAAAATTGAGTTGTCGCGGACCACGCGCAGTTCAATGCCTTTCGGCATCTCGGTCTGCAGTTGGCGAAGCCCCGCTTTGACGTTTTCGGCGACGTCGACGGTGTTGGCACCGGTTTGCTTCTGAATTTCGAGCGCCAGCGCGGGTTCCCCGTCAAGAAGTGAAAAGCTGCGCTGCTCTTCGATTCCGTCCTCAACTTTCGCGATGTCGGAAAGCGGGATGGCATAGCCGTTGCGCTCGGAAATAATGAGGGGTTTGAAATCCCGCGGTTCTTTGGCCCGTCCGGCCACCCGAACCAGCGATTCGCGGATCCCCTGGTCCAGTTTGCCCGCGGGGACATCCAGGTTTTCCCGCCGCAAGGCTTCAAGCAGCTCGGGGTAGGCCAGGCCAAAAGATTTCATCTTGTCGCGGTCCACGAGAATCTGTATCTCCCGCCGGGCCGCCCCCACCAGGCGAATCTGCCCCACCCCGGAGACGTTTTCCAGCCTCCGCTTCAACACTTTCTCTGAGAGGGTCGTCAAGGCCTTCGCGTCCAGGTTCGGCGAAAGCACTACCACGGACAAGATGGGGAGCTCCTCCATACGAAACTGCTGGATCACCGGCTCCTTGACCTCGCGAGGAAACAGACTGCGAATGCCGTTAATCTTGTTCTGGATCTCCTGAAGGGCAGTCACGATGTTGGTTCCCAGCTGGAACTCGACGACGACGCTGGAGAATCCCTCTGTGGTGGTGGAATTGATGTGGCGAATTCCGCTGATCGGGTTGATGGCCTCTTCGATGCGCTTGGTGACTTCGGTCTCCACCGTCTCCGGCGCGACACCAGGGTAAATCGTGTTAATGCTGACTACCGGGATATCGACGTTTGGAAACAGATCGATCTTCAGCTCGGTGTACGAGAAGATCCCGATGACCACGAGTGCAACGACCATCATCGTGGCGAAGACGGGCTGTTTGATGGAGAGATTCGAGAGAAACATGTTTGCCTTTTCCTACTGGGTTGAATCCCGGCGATGCGTAAGCGAGACGCCCGAGTTCAGAGTTCGGGGAAGAGGTGATAGGGAATAGGTGATAGGTGGTAGGTGACAGACACTGCAGATCAAATACCGAGAATATTCAGTTTAGAAATACTAATGGATCCTCCAGGTCCTTGTATCTGCTTTTGGGCTTGAAGCCCTAACCCCTATTCCCTATTACCTATCACCTTCCCCCTACTTCTTCGCTGCCGCGATCCGCACTCCTTCCGCCAGTTCCAGGCTCTGTTCCGCAACGACCCATTCTCCCGGCTTGAGACCCTGCACCACCTCGATGCTGCTCGATTGTTCGAGGCCGAGGCGGACCTCACGCCTCCGCGCCTGGTTTTGCTCGACAATGTAGACGAATGGTGGCTCACCGGTACGGCGCCAGATCGCATCGGCGGGCACAACCAGTGCATTGAGTTTCTTGCCCACCACGATCCGCCCCTTTGCAAACATCCCCGCCTTGAGCTTACCGGACGGGTTGGGGACCCCGGCTCGAACAGGAAGAGAGCGATTTTGAGTTTGAACCCCGGAGCTGATGGTCACGAGGGTGGCCGTGAACTCCTCGCCGGGGAACGCCGCGACGCCAAATCGAATCGCCTGCCCTTTCGCAATGCGCCCAATGTCAGAGGAGGCGACCAGCGAATCAAGCTCCAGCCGCTGGTTGTCGACCAGCCGGTAGACGATCGCCATCGCGTCGACATAGCTGCCCGGGTTCAAAGGCTTGCGTTCCACAGTTCCGGCGATCGGAGAAATAATGCGGCAATCATTGAAGTGCTTTTGCGCCATCGCCAGCACCTGCTTTGCCTGCTCGACTTGTGCCTCTCCCAGCTTGACCTGGGCGCGTGCATCCCGGCTTGCCATTTGCGCAGCCAGCAGATCCTTGTCGGTGATGCCGCCGGAACGCAACAGGTTCTGGGCGCGATCCTGCTCTGTTTTCGCATGCTCTTCCGCCACGTGCATGCGATCCAATGCAGCTTGGGCGACTTCAAGGTTGGCGCGTGCCTGTCCCACCGAAAGCCGGGCATTGGTGTCGTCGAGTTGGGCCAGCAATTCACCCTGGCTGGCTGCATCCCCCTCCTGCTTCCGCAGTGCGATGATACGTCCTGCAAATTCGGTTTTGACGTCCACGGCGACAGAAGAAACCAGGGATCCGGTAACATCCACGAATTCCTCCAGTGCGCGCGGTTCCACCTGGATCGTCTTAACATTCAACGCCGCAACTTCCGCCCGTTTGGGATCTTGCTTGGAGCAGCCGGGAACAAAGATCAACAACAAGGCTAATAGGCTTCCGCAAAATATTCCCGCATAAGGAGGCGACATCAATGGCGTCCTGGGCCCTGGGCGCGCCGCCCCCTTGGATTTATGACGGAACATTTTACTGGCTCGATTTTGCATCAGTGGCCTCTGGTGGTTCCACGGGATCCTCACCCATGATAAAACGGAGCTGCGCCCGGGCGAGGATGTGATCGTAAAGCCCCTGTAGAAGCGTTAGGCGCGCCAGGACCAGCGCGAGCTGGGAATCAAAGACTTCGAGCGTGGTGGCCGCACCGTATTTATAGTTATTTTGCATCATCTCGAGGACCCGTTCCGCCTGCTGGACGTTCAGGCGCGCGGCCTCGATGGTCTTCGATGCTCTTTCCAGGTCGTCCAGGGCGGTTTGTGCTTCCAATCGGACCACGTCTTCCTGCGCCGATCGGGTGAGTCGGGCAATCCGCTGCTGGGCCAGGGCCTGCTCCACGAGACCGGACCGCTTGCCGCCGTCAAAAACCGGGAGCGTGAAATTGAATGAGAAAATCCAGCGGGTGAAGTCCCGGCTGGTCAGATTTGCAGGATCGCGCGCCTGCACCCCGTAGGAACCGTTGAAATCGAGACGCATTCCGCTTTCCGCCCGCGCCAGGCGGAGCTCCATCTCAGCTTCCTGCTCGTTGATCTTCAGCCGCTTCAACTCCGGTCTCTTTGCCATGGCTTCCTGGACGATGGCTTGAATGTCGGAGCGGGTCCAGGGAATGAAAATCAACTGGCCGTTTGCCTGGGTGGGGAAGTCCACCGGCCGTACCAGCAGGTTATTGAGGACGGACCGCGCCTGACGAATGCCGTTCTCCGCGCGGATGAATTCGGGTTGGGCGTTGGCGAGGCTCACCTGGGACCGCAGCACATCCACTTCCGTGGCCACACCCGCCTGGTAGCGGCTGCGTGCCAGCTCGAGCTGGCGTTCGCGATGCTGAATTGTCTCGCGGCTTACTCCGAGCCGGTCCTCTGCCAGGAGGAGGTCATAGAAGGCGTGGACCGTGCGCAGCCGGACGTCTTGTTCAGTGCGTATTTGGTCCGTGGCGACGCCATTGTTCTCCAGAGCAGCCAGTTGCAGCGCCGTCCGCACTTTCCCCGAGGTGTAAAGGGGCTGAGAAACTGTGATGCCGTAATCAAACAGGTTGGCGCCTCGCGGCACCAGGCCTTCCCGGATGTCGGGGGGGATGGCATCAAAACTCGAGGCATTTAGAAAGGACGGGTCGCGCAGTCTAAGCGCATTGGAATAGATCGTAATTTGTGGCAGGGCCTGGGAACGGACCTCCCTGACGCGGCCCTTCATGGCGTCCACCTGGGCGCGCGCAATCAAAGCCTGCTGGTTGCGCTCCAGGGCCAGGGCTACCGCTTCCTGCAGGGTGAGCGCGTGTTTCTCTTCCGGGACGGCTGCGAAGACCCCATCGCACCCCAAGAGGACAATGAGGGTGAAAAGTATTCCCTGAGGGATTTTGGATTGTGTTCTTCGCATCGAGTCTACCGCCCGGTAGGTCTGCCGGTACATCCGTGGAGAAGTAAATCCACCTGGCTCTGGGCATGGGAGCGATCGAGGGTGGGTTTGCCCGTAATAAGAAAGTCCATGATGTGGAGTGCGGCGACCCCGCCCAAGGCCTCGGCAATTTCTATGGGACGCCCATGCAATTCGCCCTTCTTGATGCCCTCGCGGACGATCTGCTGCATCAGTCGCTGGTCGAATTGCCCCAACTCGACAATGTCGATCGGCGGGGTCCCCTTCTCTGCCGCAAATATCATCCGGAATCCAAGGCGCACCAGATGCGGGCTCCTGCGCGTGAAGGTGAACATGGCATCCAGCACGTTGACGATCTTCTGCTCGGCGCTTTTACCTCGCCGGGACGCCCGCAGGAGCGCCTTGCGATACTCGTTCGAGGCATCGAGAATCAACTCCTGGTAGAGCTGTTCCTTGCTGCCGAAATGGTAATACAGGACAGGTTTGGTGATTCCCGCCGCCGCGCAGATTTCTCGCGTCGAGGTGGCGGCATAGCCCTGTTGGGCGAAGAGCATCGTGGCGGCCGCATGAATCGCCTCTCGGGTGGTTCCGTTTCGGGGATGTTTGCGCTCAGTAATCATACCGACCGGTAAGTATACAAGTCCGGGCAATATTGTCAAGGAAATTGTGATCGGGAGACCGCGAGGGGAAACGTGCGAAGTTCTGGTAGCCCCGTCACATGTTTTGTGGCGGGGGAAGGTTTGTTGGTCTGGTAGCCTCCCCGCGGTTCAAGCGGGGGGGGCATTTGAGCGCAGAATACAGAAAACCACGTTTTATGGCGTGTGGGCAGGGATAATTCATCGCGAAATACACACCGTGGGGGGGCAGGATTTTGGAAATGGCCCCGCTGCCAGGACAGCGGGGCACCGAGCGTCTGAAGAGCGTGGTTACTTGAGTTCCACATCAATCAGGTGGAGCGTAGTTTTTCCAGTGTTCACGGCCGAATGCGTTGAGGGCCCCGAGAACGTGGCGGTGTCCTTCTTGCCGTCCTTGTCGGTCACTTCTGCGCTGCCATCGGTCAGCGCAACGGTGACGTGGTCCCCATGGGTATGTTGGGCCATCATTGCCCCCGCCGTGGAGTTTCCCTCAAACACACGGACATAGGGATTATCCAACACCTGCTTGAAGGGGGAGGGCATGGCAGGATTCAGGCCTTTTCCCGCGGCTGGCGCCGGCTTCTTAAATTCAATCAGGATCGCCCGGACAGTTGTCTTGCCAATATTTTGCGAGGCGTGAGTCCCGGCCGGGGACTGCGTCGATGTGCCATCAGCATTCGTCCATTTAATGGTCCCGGGTTCAAGCATCACGACCAGGTTATCAGGGTGGGAATGCTTCGGCGCGCTCGAACCGGGTGCGACATTTATGTCCAATAGTCGGACCTGTTCATTTTCCGTGATGACCTTGTAGGAGCCGGCCGCCATCTTGACTGGATCTTGAGCCAACGAGAGGGAGACCCATTCGGACAATCGGGTGGTCTTTGAGGAAGACATCGGTGGAAAGGGTGGGAAGATCGAAACCAAAATCCTTGAGAGCAGCGACCACTCGTTCCTCATTGGGCGGATTCGTGGCGATCCAGACATCCATATCGGCCGTGGCTCGCGGATAGCCATGATAGGCCACGGCGTAGCCGCCAATGAGCAGGTACTCAACGCGATGAGAGTTGAATAATTTCAAGAACTCTCTGAAGTCGGGCGGAAGACTGACGGTCGCCATAATTGAGTCGTCGCAAGCTCTCGACCGCGAGCAAGCGTTCCTGGGGAGACCGGGCTTGCCAAAATACTTTATCGTTTGACCCGTCATCCAGTGGCACAACCTCCACTGCGGTCCTGTCCAGCCTAAGAGAATTGAACGTGGGCATGACCCATCATGTCATCACAAAATCTCGGAACGAGGAGTTCTGGAACAGAATGCATTTTCTGCTTCAAATTCTCAATCCTATCCGTGAGAGCGTAGGACGACGAGCCTCATCGTCCTGGCATTCTATCAAGACCGACGACAAGGTGAACATGTTTCGGCATGATTGTATACGAATGAAGATCATAATCCTTGGAATCGCGATAATGAATCGCATCGGCCTCAAGCCCGGCTATCCGATCATCTGCCAGCCACAAAGGGCCGCCTTGTGCTGCATCTAGAAAGGCATCAAATCTTCCAAAATACTTCTTGCGTTGATTGCTGATTAGGTGTTTCCTCTGTTTCTCGTCCTTGATTCTCGCTAAAACCCGTTCCGTCTGGGCCTGTTCGTCTCGCAATCGGACGACCACCTCCTTGGGTAGAGATCCTGCCAATCGAAAGGTGACGAAGAAGGTGCCTTCCCGAGGTTGTAGATGCGGCAGCTTTCGGCGATAAAGAAGCGGAGACTTGTTCATTGGTCACGGTGGGACGACCACCCTGGTCGTCCTACAGAGCGGAGCGACATTCCCGAGGTTCGGCGAATGGAGGTGTTGAACACCCGGACTGCCCTGCCATACTCCCAGGGGGTGTTTTTCCACAATGTTTGGGGGGTGCCACTCGGGGGTATTCCAGCGAACCCAGTATAAGTGGTCAGTATTGAGATGACAAGTAGGACGACGCGGCTCGTCGTCCTACACCTCGATGGCGTGTTTCTTTCGGTTTTGCGAAACATGCGGACAGTAATGTAGACTGTTCGTTCAATCGCTTCGGTAACACGAGAATACCTTACTCTTCCTTGGCGGTGATGTGCCGGTCCCTGAAAATAAATTCCGCCACAAGAGATCGACTTGAGGAGGCGGAAGCGATAAATATTGTCCTGGATCATGAACTGTCGTGATCTCAGTCCAGAGCCTGACCCATAATTTGCAGGAGGATTCGTAACATCAATGAAGATACATTTCCGCCACATCGCTCTCCAGGCGTTCGCTGTTGCCGTGGCAATTGTTTGCTTACTGAGTACTAGGTTAGAGGCGAGGACCCCATTATCGCAGGATCTCTTTTCGGGAATGCGATGGCGCCTTGTTGGACCGCATCGGGGCGGTCGTGTTTTGACCGTGGCCGGAGTTCGAGGCCAGCCCAACACATATTACTTTGGGGCGGTAGGAGGTGGTGTCTGGAAGACTGCGGACAAAGGCGAAGTGTGGATTCCTCTATTTGACCGGGAACCGATTGCTTCCATCGGTGCTCTTGCTATTGCACCCTCCAACCCCGACATCATCTTTGTAGGCACTGGCGAAGCCGATATGCGCTCCGATATTTCTTTCGGCGACGGCGTTTACAAATCAATGGATGGTGGCCGAACTTGGAAGCATGCTGGTCTGAAAGACAGCCGTCATATCGGCCGCATTCTGGTCGACCCGAAAAATCCGGACATCGTTCTGGTCGCAGCCCTGGGCCACGCCTATGGTCCCAACGACGAACGGGGTGTGTTCCGGTCCACGAACGGTGGCGAGACGTGGCAGAAGGTACTCTACAAGAACTACGATACCGGAGCGGTAGACCTGTGTTTTGATCCCAACAATTCCTCCATTGTGTACGCAACTCTGTGGCAGACGCGTCGCCCGCCCTGGAGCGTTTATGCCCCCTCTAGTGGCCCGGGCAGTGGCCTGTATAAATCCACCGACGGCGGCATATCGTGGACCCAGCTTGCG
This sequence comes from Terriglobia bacterium, assembly GCA_020072965.1. Taxonomy (GTDB): domain Bacteria; phylum Acidobacteriota; class Terriglobia; order JAIQFV01; family JAIQFV01; genus JAIQFV01. The sequence goes on from JAIQFY010000004.1 coordinate 115,472, forward strand.
GGCCACGGGCTTCCCGCTGAGCCATGGGGGCGAGTGGGGGTCGTCATCGCCAAGGGTGACAGCAGGCGAGTCTATGCGCTGATTGATGCCGGGGAAGGTGGGCTCTATCGGTCCGACGATGCGGGCCAGACTTGGTCGCGAGTGGGAACCGACCCGCGTATCCGGGGCCGCGCCTGGTACTTCAGCGGGATAACAGTCGATCCGCACAATCCCGACATTGTCTATGTGCCGAATGTGTCACTCTATCGATCGACGGATGGCGGCCATACCTTTGAGGTGATTAAAGGGGCTCCCGGAGGCGACGACTATCACGACCTGTGGATTGATCCTGACGATTCAAGCCGGATGATCGTGGGGAGCGATCAAGGCGCCGTGATCAGTGTCGACGGGGGCAAGACGTGGAGTTCGTGGTACAACCAGCCCACCGCACAGTTTTATCACGTCGCCACCGACAACCAATTCCCTTATCAGATTTACGGTGCGCAACAGGACAGCGGCACGGTAGGGATCACGAGTCGCAGCAATTATGGGAAGATCACCTATCGGGAATGGACCTCGGTCGCGGGCGGCGAAAGCGGCTACATCGTCCCCGACCCTGTCGACCCGAACATTGTTTATGGCGGCAACACCGGCGGTCGCCTGTATCGCTGGAATAGGCAGACGGGACAATCCCAGGATATTTCTCCCGCGCCGATCAGGGATTGGGATGCCGATCCGGCAAAGGAGAAATACAGATTTACCTGGACGTCGCCCCTGATTTTTTCACCTCAGGATCCCCGCACCCTTTACTTCGGGTCCCAGTTTGTGCTCCAGACAGCGGACGAAGGCCGAAGCTGGAAGGAAATAAGTCCTGATTTGTCGCGCCGGGAAGAGACCAAGAACCGCGGGGTCGTCTACACCATCGCGGTCTCGCCTCTTAAGGCGGGAGAGATTTGGGCGGGAACGGATGACGGTTTGGTTCATTTGACTCGCGACGAGGGAAAGACCTGGGAGAATGTAACTCCCCCGGCGCTTGCGGCTTGGAGCAAGGTCAGCTTGATCGAGGCCTCCCCGCATGATGCCGGAACGTCATATGCCGCCATTGATCGGCATCGAGGAGATGATTATTCTCCCTTGGTCTACCGGACCCACGACTACGGCAAGACTTGGAGTAAGATCACGGACGGCATCCAGTCGACAGCTTTTGTGCGCGCGGTGCGTGAAGATCCGGTGCGAAAGGGACTGCTGTTCGCAGGAACGGAAACAGGGGTCTATGTATCTTTCGATGATGGTGACCACTGGCAGGTGCTACAGCTCAACCTCCCCGTCTCCCCAATACATGATCTAGTCGTCCATGGAAACGACCTGGTGGTGGCGACACACGGGCGTTCCTTCTGGGTGCTCGACGACATCACCCCGTTGCGACAACTCAATGCTGACATCTCCAATTCTGAAGCCCACCTTTTTAAACCGGCGGTCGCCTTGCGCGTGCGGCCCAATGTGAGCGATGAAACACCTTTGCCCCCGGAATTTCCAGCCGGACAGAATCCACCTACGGGGGCGAGCATCGACTATTACCTGAAATCGGTTCCGGCTGGCGATGTGGTGCTGGAGATTCTCGACCGCGATGGAAAACCAGTGGTGCAGACGTCCTCGTCTGCACCCTTGGCCAGGGGCTCTGAGCCGCCACCTGCTTTCACCCCCGACTGGCTGCGTCCACCAAGGCCGTTATCCAAAGAGCCTGGTATGCATCGTTTCATTTGGGACCTCCGATACCCCAAGCCACCTGTGCTTCGGCACAGCTACACCATTGCAGCGGTTCATGGGGAAGATACCCCGGCGTTGCCACTCGGCCCCCAGATCCTACCAGGAGAATACAAGGTCAGGCTGACCGTGGCCGGTCGTTCCTATACCCAGCCGCTGACTGTCAAAATGGATCCGCGCGTAACCACCTCTGCCGCTGATCTCATCCGACAATTCAATCTGGAGAAGAAAATCTCCGATGCCATGGCGCAGGATTTCGCGGCGCTCCTGGAGGCCCGTGATCTGTCAGGGCATATCTATGCAATCCTCAGGCGCCTGGTCGAGGATCCCAAGACAAGGTTCTCCGCTCTCATACAACTCGACAGGAAGGTCTCAGCCCTTGCACCCAGGGAGCCTCCTCCGCCCGGTACAGGCAGCGATCTTTCCCGGATCAATGCCTCTCTTGCCACGTTGATGGAAGTGGTAGACACTGCGGACCGCCGGCCGACCGACCAGGCCCAGCGGGCCTACAGTGAACTCCGTCTGAAGCTAGACGCCCAACTCGCTTTGTGGAAAGAAATCCGGGAAAAGGACCTGCCGGCAGTGAACGAAGTTCTGCGGAAAAACAAGATGGAGGAACTCCGTCTGGGAACAGACTGACAAAGGGAGCGACAGGGACCGACACCTATTCGCTCGACCTTTTTGAAAGCTTTTCGAATCAGGGTGTCTGTCCCTATCGCGGACAAGCCGAAAACACAAGGGACAGACACCAGCTTTGGTGTCATTCCTGCGAAGTTTTCTGAGAGAAGGTGTCTGCCCCTAACTTCCAGATTTCACGGCGGGGTCGAATCTCGGTTCGGATGCCACGGCATCCGATCTTTGCGTGCGTAAGGAATGAGAACGATCTCCCGAGGTTTTTCAGATTCCATGCGCATTCTGATGTGTTCCTTTGACCGGGCAGCGGCATCTAATCATGATGATATAAAAAGACCTTTAGAGAAACCAACACGAGAGCCATTGCGCCGTAATCAAAGATGACCGAGAATGTGTCAGGACGCACGGCCCGATGAGAACTGATTATGAGAGAGACATGAATAGATTCAAGACGATCACGAGCGTTGCCTTAATGGTCACTGCGTTGGGGCTGATGATACCGGAGGGCGTGAGAACGCTGACCGCACAGCCTGGAGCATCCCAGGAGAGGTCGTCTTATCAACTAGATCCTTCCCGGAGCCGATTTGAGGTGCGGGTTTTTTCCGGCGGGCTACTTCGGGCATTCGGGCATGACCACACCATCACGGTCAAGGATTTCAGCGGCGCGGCTGAGATTTCACCGCCGGCCCTGGATCAGAGCTCTTTGAAGTTGAAAGTCAAAGCAAACTCACTCGCCCTCAGTGATCCTGGGGTCAATGATAAAGATCGGAAGGAGATCGAGGGCACGATGCGCAATCAGGTCCTCGAAGTCGATCGGTATCCAGAGATCATTTTTACAAGCACCCGCGTCACTGCCCGTAAGATTTCGGAGAATGAGTACGAAGCGAAGATCGAGGGAGATCTGCAGTTACACGGGGTGACCCGGCATGAGACCATACCCGCCCATCTCAAAATACACGAGAACGAATTAAACGCGCAGGGCGAGTTTTCACTCAAACAGACGGACTATGCGATAAAACCGGTTTCCGCGGGCGGCGGCACGGTGAAAGTGAAGAGCGAAGTGAAGTTCTCGTTTGAGATGATAGGTATCCGTCACCCCTAGCAGAAGACTTCCGAATTCCTAGGATCCCCATGTTGAACAAACTCTCAAAGCAGACTCGGTTGCGGTGGCCGCAACCTATCGGCAGCCCGGTGCTCGACAGTTTGAAGCCGGTGATCGAGAACTCACACCACGTCCAAACTGATCTGACCAGGATTGTGGAGCACGCCGGCTGGATGGCATACGAGGAGCTCCCTATTCCTGATTTTCACCTGCCCTTCGGAATCGGGCGTGATGTGGACGAAGCCATCGACTTCGGAATGGTCTCGACCTGCATCAATTTTGCGTTTACCGATTTTTCCACACACGAAATATTCCAGGTGGAATTTGCCGGCGGTCATTGGTCCGATTCGGATGCCATGTTCGCGTGCATTAAACGCGCCCTTGATGAAGGGATCCCTTTCCTGGAGGGAAAGTATCTGAGTGAGATCACCCTCCCGGATTTGCGGCAGGTCTTCCGGGGTAATATCGAAATGCCGATGCTCCGGGAGCGGGTGGAGATCCTTCGTTCGGTCGGGGAAACCCTGGTCAAGCACTATGACGGGCACTTCTACAATTTCATTCGATCAGCCTCACCTCGACTCTACGATCAGGGCAACGGGTTGATCGACAAGCTCGTGAAGGAGTTTCCCCGGTTCAGTGATCTCAGCCGTTTCAACGGGCATGAAATCAAATTCTACAAGCTGGCCCAGTTGGGCATTTGGGTTATTTACCGGGCGCTGCATCGAGCCGGCGGAATGCATTTGGAGGATCCCCAGAAGATGACGGCATTCGCCGACTACATCGTGCCTGTGGCTTTGCGGGTGATGGGAATCTTGCAGTATCGTCCGGCTCTGGAGAAAGCGATCAAGAGTTTTGAGATCATTCCGCGTGACAGCCCCCAGGAAATGGAAATTCGGGCGCACAGCCTTTATGCGACGGCGTTGTTGTGCGAAGAAGTCAACAAACTTCGCCCGGCGGAAAAGCAGGTCATCATTCCCCAGATTGACGCACGCCTCTGGACCCATTATCACACCACGCACTGGCCGCACCATTTGACTCGAACGATCATGTATTGATTCGTATTGTGCGCATCCTCTGCGGCACACCTGCCGCGTTAGGCCCGTAGGGCCCCCCCGCCTGGGCGGGGGGCCCTCCGGGCCTGAAGGCACAGAAGCCTTGCTCGATAAGCATCCACTGAAGCAAATCGAAACTTCCTCCGACACTGATCACGGCCTTCAACTTCGGAATTCGGAATAAATCAGGAAACCGAAGAATAAAAAGTCTGGCAACAGATCCGAACGTCACACGGGACACGCACATCCTAGGAAAAGGCGAGGCGCGCGGCGACAGACGTAGTAGAATATTTAAAAAAGCGAATCTCTTCATCCACGGAGAATCGAGCCATGTTTTCTTCAAAGATTTTTCTGGCCGGAAGGTGGCAGGAGACAAAGGACACCCTGGAGGTGCGTGCCCCCTTCGATGGGGAACTGGTGGGCACCTGCGGGCGGGCCTCCGCCGTCGAGATCGACGCGGCGATCGCGGAATCGGAACGGGGATTCAAGGTCATGAAATCGCTGCCCTCCTATAAGCGGGCAGCGATTTGCTCCCGTGTGGCTGCCGCTTTAAGGTCCCGCAAGGAAGAATTTGCAAGGACCCTGGCGATGGAAGCGGGCAAGCCCATCAAGCAGGCGCGGGTGGAATTGGAACGTGCCATCTTCATCTGGGAGGTGGCGGGGGAGGAGGCCAAGCGGATCGGCGGGGAGGTTCTCCCGCTTGACTGGATGGAGATCGGGGTCCAACGCACGGGCATTTTGCGGCGATTTCCTGTCGGGCCTGTAGCGGCGATCACTCCATTTAATTTTCCGATGCATCTGGTGTCACACAAGATTGCCCCGGCCCTGGCTTCGGGTAATTCCATCTCCCTCAAACCCGCCTCTCAAACTCCATTGAGTGCGCTCAACCTCGCTTCAGTGCTGGCAGAAACGGAAATGCCGCCGGCGGCGTTGAGCATCCTGCCCAGTACAGCCGCCCTGGCAGAAGCCCTGGTAACTGACGAACGGACTAAACTCTTTACTTTCACGGGCAGCCCCGCGGTCGGCTGGGGGCTGAAAGCAAAAGCGGGAAAGAAGAAGGTGACCTTGGAGCTGGGCGGGAACGCGGGCGTGGTGGTGCACAAGGACGCCGATCTCGATTTTGCGTCCACACGAATTGTCGCGGGGGGCTTTCTTTATGCCGGTCAGAGCTGCATTTCCGTGCAGCGAATCTTTGTTCAAAAGCAGGTGCACGACGACTTCCTCGACCGTCTGCTCGCAAAGACAAAGCGATTGAGAGTGGGGAATCCGCTTGAGGAGTCGACCGACGTCGGGCCGATGATCCATGAAAGCGAAGCCGCCCGGGTGGAGCGCTGGTTGTGTGAAGCGATCGACGGGGGTGCGACCTTGCTATGCGGAGGAGGGCGGAGCGGGACCGTGCTCGAGCCGACGATCCTCCTGAACTCGAAACCCGAGATGAAAGTGAATTGCCAGGAAATCTTCGCGCCAGTCGTTACGGTGACCTCCTATGACGCGTTCGACGATGCTCTGTGGGCGATCAATCAGTCGCGTTACGGACTCCAGGCCGGTCTCTTTACGCGCGATCTGCTCTCCGTTTTTCACGCTTACGAGGAGCTTGAGGTGGGGGGAGTCATCGCGGGTGACATTCCCTCCTGGCGGATCGATCATATGCCTTACGGCGGCGTCAAAGATTCCGGATTCGGCCGGGAAGGCCTCCGCTATGCCATTGAAGAGATGACAGAACCGAAACTGCTGGTGCTGAATCTGAATGTGAAATAGCGGGGCCTCACTCAGTAGGGCAAGTCCGATGGATGGCCTCGGTTCGAGCCTCATGGCGGCGCTGACCGCAGGACTGACGCTGGCGCCTCTGGCATAGAGCAGCGAGCGAAGACGGAGTGTGGCAAGACCGTGAAAGAGGTCGGAAGTCAGAAATCAGAGGTCAGAGGGAAGAAGCGGGAATTCATATTGTAGGGGCGCACCGCCGTGCGCCCTCTTGAGGATGTCTCAAGGCGGAGGTCGGAAGTCAGAAATCGACGCCAGAGGCTAGATGGCTTATCTCGCAGAATAATAGTTCTAGCGAGCCGCAAGGCGGCGAAATTAAGTAGCCTGGGGCGTCAGCCCCAGGAGAGGTCCCCTCTCGTTATTGAGCTCCCGAAGGGAGCGACATTGTTCTTCTCAAGCGAGAAGAGTCGCCATTAAACATCAGACGAAATAAGCCTTATACCGCAGGCGTCACGATTAATCCGCCTTCCTTTATCCTAGTGAATTCATGCAGCTCCGTTCGTACTAGAGACATCCATGGCCTGAGGCCCCTGGCCATCCTGCCCGGGCTGGACCTCCACTTCGTAGCGTTCTCTTCTCACGTTCCGCCAGTTTTTTTACTGGGCATGTCCAAACTGTGATATCCATTGTGTTTTGTTCTCTACGGGATCTGATGGAACCAGATCTCCATTTTGAATAGGAGCGAAAATGAAAAAATGGTTCGTCTTGTTCTTCCTTCTTCTTCCCGCTGTTTTGGCCTTTGCCCAAACGGGCACCCTGATTGTTCTCAACAAATCGGACAACAACGCGTCATTAATCGACCTTGCCACGAGGACCGTGATCGTAACAATCCCGACGGGGGTGGCTCCGCACGAGGTTGCCGTGTCGCCCGACGGCACGCTGGCAGTCGTGTCGAACTACGGCGCCAAAGAGCCGGGCAACAGTCTCACCGTGATTGACATCCCGGCCCGGAGGAAGCGCGAAGACCTTGACCTGGGCGAGTATAAACGCCCTCATGGCATAGCGTGGTTAAAAGACGGGAAGCATGTCGTGGTGACTTCAGAGGCGAGCAAGGCCTTGCTCATAGTGGACGTGGAATCGGGAACCGTTGTCCGCACGCTGGAAACCCACTCAGACGTCTCACACATGGTGGCGTTGACCTCCGACAGCAGCCGTGCCTTCGTGGCCAATATCGGCTCCGGTTCAATCACGGCCTTTGATCTGAAAGAACAAAAGCCCGGAACAAACCTGGCAACAGGGGCAGGCTCGGAAGGCCTGGATGTTTCGCCCGACGGAAGGGAAGTGTGGGTGGCGAGCCGGCAGGCTGACACGGTTTCCGTGGTCAACACCGGAAATCTCAAGGTCGTGGCGACCCTTGAATCGAAGGCGTTTCCTATTCGCGTGAAATTCACCCCGGATGGCAAATACGTCCTTGTATCCCATGCGCGCACAGGCGATGTGGCCGTCTACGACGCCAGGAGCAAGAAGGAGCTCCGTCGCATCAAAATGGATCTGAGTCCGGTGGGCGATGCCAACCAGCGGGTGCTCGGTAATCAGTTCGGTACTAGTCCCGCCCCGATCGGAATCCTGATCCCTCCGGACGGTCAGCGAGCGTACGTCGCGAACAGCAACGCCGACACGGTGGCAGTGATTGATCTAAAAGAATGGACGATTGTGGATCGCATCAAAACCAGCAAGGAGCCGGATGGAATGGGATATTCCAAGTTGGTGTTGGCGAGATAGGAAAAGCAGAAAGCCCACCGCAAAGTACGCAAAGAAGGCGCAAAGGCCGCAAAGCAGGACCAGGGGGAAAACCAGGGACAGACGTCTTCCTCTTATAAACTTTGAAAGTCTTGGAACGTCGGTGTCTGTCCTTTTCTTCTTTCCAACCCGCGAGATACAGTCTTTGTTTTAATATCCCCTAACCTTTGCGGTCATTGCGCCTTCTTTGCGCTCTTTGCGGTTGGCTTTTATTTGGATGGTCCGATTCAATCACCTTGAGATCATGGACAAGCACATTTGCTTGTGAAGGGTTCCTAGGACTGCAGGTACCTTCTCAATCCTTCCTCCAGCGATACAAACTTCATCTCAAACACTTTTTCCGCGTCGTTGGAATCGACCCTTTCTTCCATCAGAATAAAATCGATGGCCGCCGGTGTCAGCGGCCGACCGGGAAGGTACTGAACGAACGACGCCAGCAGCTTCATGAGTGCAGCCGGCTGGTGAAGCAGGAACCGCCGCCTGCCAGCCACTTTGAGCGCTGTGCGGATGATGGCGTCCATGGTAAGTTCCTGTGGACCTCCCAGCTCGAATGTTCGATTGGTCGCTTTCGGGTCAATCGCTGCCTTCGCAGCAACGCGAGCCACGTCAAAAACGGAGATCGGTTGGACCTTGTTCTTTCCGTTACCGATGACCGGCACGAAGGGAAGCCATTTGGCAAAAAACAGAAACTTGTTGAGGCTTCGGTCCTCCGGCCCGTAAATCCACGAAGGACGCAGAATCACATATTCCATCCCGCTTGAGTAAATTGCCTTTTCAGCCATCGCCTTGGCGCGGAACCAGGGCTCGGTCTTCTCCGGAGATGCTCCCGCTCCACTGAGATAGACGAATCGTCTAACCCCGTTCTTCCGGGCGGCAGCTACCATACGCTCCGTGCCTCGACCGTCCACTTCGAGATAGGTCCAGCCACGACGGGGGTTCTCGATCGGATGATTGGGGAATTGTACGCAGTGTACAACTGCATTGATACCCTGGGTCGCACGTTCCACTGAGCTGGAGTCAGTGATATCGCCCGCTCGCATTTCTACACGCTCGCCCCAGCGATTTCCGGTGTCGCCTCGCCGAGACATGCAGCATACGCGGTGACCTCCCTCAGCCAACAATTCTTCGACGATGTGTGAGCCAATGAGTCCCGTGCTCCCGGCGACCAGGATGTTCATGCCGACCTCCCTTCCTTTGAATGAGAGGACAATCTTTGTGAAATTATTCCCGTTTCGAGAGGGGCTCATTATCTCAAAAAGGAACAGTAGGACAATTATTTTTTTAGGGGGGAAGAATTTCAGCTTCTGATGAAGTTCCGGAAGTTCGAGGGTGAACTTTTGAATCCTGGAAACACCCTGGCCAGGTTCTTGCATCCGAGATGCTTATCGACGACTTCGCCGAAGACATCGCGAAAGTCTGTCGTGAGAGCCAGGTCACGGCCTTCGTAGAGATTCTCATTCCTTAAGCTCGGCCAGTGGCCGTAAACCTTTCCGCCTCTCACCGGTCCGCCGAGGGCAAACAGGCAGTTGGCATGCCCGTGGTCGGTGCCGCGATTTCCGTTTTCGCGAGCGGTGCGGCCGAACTCCGACATAGTCAGTACTACGACATCCTCCATGCGGTTACCCAGATCCGCATAAAGAGCCACCAGTCCGTCACTGAAATCTTTCAGACGATTGGCAAGCTGTCCTTGCGTGTTGCCCTCGCCCGCATGGTGGTCCCATCCTCCAATGTCCGTGAAGGCGACTTCCAGGCCGACATTCGCCTTAATGAGTTGCGCCACCTGTTTCAAAGCATTTCCGAAAGGGCCGTTGGGATAGGTCGCCCCGTTCTCTGGCTGGAATTGCTGGGGATTCATCTTCTTCAGGAATTCGACGGCTTCGAAACTCTCCGCGCCCGTGGAGCGCACTTTGTCGGTGGATGTGTTTCCATAGAGCATTTCGAAGGCCTCAGTCATTTGGCCGGAAAACCGGCCGGCCCGGATTCCAAAATCATTCAGGTTCGTAATGGCGATGGCCGGGGAGGGGCCATACAAACTGCGGGGCATCTGGGGGCTCAAAGCGATGCCGCGGAAGGGTGTGGACTGCGGAGCCGGTTGAGTCTGCAGGATTCGATTGAGCCAGCCATCCGGCGTGGACTTCACGCCGGGCGTGGCTGACTCCATGAAATCCTGTGCGTCAAAGTGAGACCGGGTATTGTCCGGCGAGCCCGCACCGTGAATGACAGCCAGGTGGCCGGCGTCGTAAAGGGGCTTGAACGATGCCAGTGAAGGGTGCAGTCCAAAGAAGCCGTCGAGATCAATTGCGGTCGTGGAGTCGCCGCTGCGAGGCTCGGGAATGGCAATAGTCGGCCGCATTTGGTAATAGTTTCTCTCCCCGAAAGGGACAACGATATTCAGCCCGTCGGCCGCGCCCCGCTGGAAAATGGCGATGAGAATCTTACGCTGTGCGGTGGCCCCGGCATCCGCTGATTCATTCAGGGTCGAGGCACGAAGCAGGAACTTCGGCATCGCTGTGAGAGTCCCCAGGCTTGCGACGGCAAGCCCGGTGGATTTCAAGAAAACCCGACGTGTGACGGTCATTGCACTTTTCCCTCAGATGATAGCGAGATCCCTCCCTGGAGGGATCTCCTTAAGGTCTCAATTAACGCCGCTGGAATTCTGGCGAACCCAGAATCAGGGCTGCGATCTCCACGGGACGGGCGTTGCTGCCGCCCTCCTGCGTCACGCTGGCGTCCGGTAATGTCCCATTGTCATTTCCGATTCCGCGAATCCCTGCGTTCAAGGCGGCCCGGGTTTGATCACTGGCATCCCCCCACAAATATCGCTGCAACAGGCGGGTGCGAATCTCCTCCGCCTGTGTGGGCGGGAATTCACCCAGAAGCCGGGCGAGTTCGACGTTCGTCCCGGGGATCCTGTTGGCTGCAAAAGCCACTGCAAAGTTCATGCGAGTGAGCAGCGTGCCTGTGTTCAGCCACTCACTGGCACGGTCGGGATAACCCGAGGGCGCCTGGTACATGAACAGCGGTTGTCCCATTCGTGCGATAAACTGCAGCAGCGGAACCGAGGCATCGGTGTCTCCTCCTGAAGTTCGAACTGCACTGACGACGAGCTCGAAGGATGATTTGACCTTGGCCCGGTAGGCTTCCCTGGAATTGAATTCCGGCGAATAAAAAATCGTGCGAAGCATTTCCCGGATGTCCCCATCCGTTTTCATGTAAATGGCGGCAACGCGACCTACCAGGGATTCGGGAGGATCGTCTGAAACAAATCGAGTGACCATCTTCTTCGCGATGAATCGGGCAGTTGACGGGTGGTGCACGAGGATATTGATAACCCCCTCCCCGTCTTTCTCGCCGCCCGCATGAATCTTATGCCCGAGTACCATCTTGGAAGTGTTGTCATGAATCCGTTCATTGAAGAAGAACTCGCCGCCTTGGCGGGGCTGCCGAATGGTCCAACCCGTAAAGCATCGCGCCACTTCAGTAACATCTTTCTGTGTGTATCCGCCATCTACGCCCAGGGTATGCAATTCCATGAGTTCGCGGGCGTAGTTTTCATTCAGGCCTCGCCTTGGATTGGGGTTGGGTTGTGCCGCGGCCGGGCGCGCAGCGGGAGGCTGCGAGAGGGGAACAGGCCGGCCCCGGGGTTCATACCGGCGATTACCAAACGGTCGGTTCCTGCCCCGGTTGGCTATGGCGTGAGGCCCGTTCGGATCAGCACTCAACCAGTTGTCCAGATAGAAGAGCATGGCGGAGGAATGCGCGGTCGCCTCCACCAGATCCTTGAATTTTCCGAGGGCGTTGGGACGGATGACCTCGCGATCGTATTCCGTCAGCAACCACCGGTCAGCGCCCTTGCCTGCAAAAATGTTGAAGTGATTTTCCCAGAAGTCCACCATCACTTCGTAGAGTTGCCGCTCGCTGTAGACAGCACGCAGCACCTTGGCCTGCTGCAATTCCTTCACAATTTCCCGCGGCCCTTCAATCTTCATGTTCGGATTGCGAGACATCTCTGCGGCTGCCGCCTCGAGGCGATTGGAGCTGCCGCGGCGCAAGGGAGGAGCGGAAGTTTCCTGGGGGCCATCCTTCGTCATCATTTCGCCGGCTGGCTCGTCTTCGACTCGGCTCGTCGCCGCCCGCTGACGTTCCTGCAACTGCCTGGCGACTCGTGGCGGCGGATAGGCCAAAGCCAGTTCGGAAGAGGTCATCCGCAAAGTCTGAAGATCGGCCAGCTTTTGTTCCAGCGCGGGATCCGGGATTCCCTCGGGATAAAGTTGCTGTTCAATAAATTTCTTTATTCCCATCTTCTCGGCCTGCTCGATATCAGCCGGCCGGGGACCATACGTGAGCCGATTCAAAACATGTACTACCTGCTTGATCCCGGTAAGCGAATCGGCTCGATCGGAGGCTACTGCCCCCTCGGGCGATGCGCTGAGCAAGACAGGCTGGCACGGAACGACGATTAATGAAAGGAGGGTGAGTCCTTCAATACCGGCGACCACACCGTCGATCATCAAGCATCGCAGCGCAGATCGGCGCCGACTTGACCTCTTTGTGTTAAAAGGAGGCATTTCAATCTTCTCCTTCGGGCGAAGTGTCCTCTGGACAACCAATCTCTTAGACCCCGGGAAGAATTCAAAGTTTAATGCAGGAGAACGTCTGAATCCAGGCCTGCGACATCGGCAAACAAACTGGAGGTGGGGTCTGCCGGATCGATGATTTGCCTTTCGACGAGAAATCGTGAAACGAGACTGCAGGAGCGTGTGGTCCGATTCCGCTCCCATCGTCCGAGAGGTCCGGATGCAAGAGGGGTCCGGCTGATTCGGAATCGGGGAGGAGTCAGATCAGTTTCTGTATGAGCACTTCCAGGTTTTTTCGAAGTCCACGGGAGTAGCCGGGATATTTCTTGACAATCCTTCCGTCCCGGTCAATGAGAAAACTGGTGGGGAATCCAGTGACGTTATACTCATCGGAAATATTTCCGTTATCAATCACCACGGGATAGTTCATTTTGTGCTCGTTGACGAAGCTCTTGATCTCGTTCAGATCACTCGGGTCGGAGACGCCGACGATTACGAATCCCTTGTCGCGATAAGCGTTATAGAGCTCCACCAGTTCGGGTATTTCCTCCTGGCAGGGTCCACACCACACGGCCCAGAAGTTCACCAGAACCACCTTGCCTTTGAAGTCACTCAGCTTGACGTCCCGGGCATCCAGGTTCTTGGCCGTGAATTCCATGGCCTTTTCGCCGCCCGTAGATGTTGTCTCGGGGCCCTTTTTCCCGCTGCTCATTTCCAGCCAGGAGCAACTCTCGGTCACGAAAAGGGCCCCTAGCAGGGCAAGGCCCAAGAATACTCCGACGATCTCATTTCTGTCATCCCGCTTACTCGAGTCAGATTTCATGAGAGATGCCTGCCTCTTTTGTCAATTTAATTCTGAGACGTCAATGGGTCGTCACAGGGCAAACCGGTTCAGGAACGAAAACCTTTGAGCAAGCCAGTTCAAGTTGTTAGTCAAGATCAACGCGCCGATAGCAATAAGCAAAATCCCGCTCACCACTTCGACGACCTGCAAGTGCTTCCGAAAAGATTTGTAGAATCCGAGGAAGCGATTGATGCTGAGGCCGACAAGAAGAAACGGAACTCCCAAGCCCAGGGAGTAGACTGCGAGCAAAAGGATTCCCTGAGAGACCGATTCGCGCGTGGCCGCTATCGTCAAAATCCCGGCAAGGATGGGTCCTATACAAGGAGTCCAGCCGAACGCAAAGGCCAGCCCAATGACAAACGAGCCCAGAAGGCCCGCCTTGCCCGCCTTGTTGAAACGCGCTTCCCGATACAACATCCCGATTTTAAAGATGCCGGTGAGATGAAGTCCAAAGATGATGATGACTACCCCCGCAATTTGGAGAAAAAGCCGGTGATGGCGCTGTATGGCGTGACCCACTGTCGTGGCGGAGGCGCCCAGCGCAACAAACACCACGGAAAAACCGAGGATAAAGACGAGGGAATGCAGCAAGATTTTGCCCAGGACGCGGGCCGGCTGCGTCTCTTTTTGCTTGCGCATGTCCTCCACCGAGACGCCCGTGATGTACGAAAGATAAGCGGGCACGAGGGGAAGTACACAAGGGGAAAGAAAGGAGATGAGTCCGGCAACGAAAGCCGTTGCCAATCCAACGCTTCCATCCTCCATTCGAGTTGATCTCCTTCCCTAGCCAATTCTTCAAAGGGTATGATAGCATACGTACCCTGAATTGGCAGTTTTCGTCCGAGGTCCTTGCACGCGCCTGCGCTTCGAAGAGCACCCTGAAGATTGCTCCATTAGTCCTGGTTTTAGAGCCTTCCCCGGCAATTCGACGGCTGAGATTCTAGTATTACCTCCATGGGTTCATGAGAGTTTTCATCGGCAAATTCACCAAAATCTTTGTGGCCGTCATCGGGGGCAATGCCATCTATTACATCTTCGAAGATAGCCTGCCGGATATCTTTCACCACAAGATCTTCACGCTCGACTGGGGACTCCTGCTGGATTTCTGGGTCTGTGTCTTCCTGTGGGTGATTCTCGACCTTTTCAGCAAATTCAGATTCCGCCTCCGCACGAAGAAATAGCACCTGCGTCCTGCCCGCCATTGTAAGGTTTCCCACCTTTTTTACATCGGAGGAAAACTCTTACAGGATCTTACAGTAATTCGAAACCCCCATGAAAATTGGACGGAGGGCGGAAAGGCCCTTAAAAGTTTTGTTTGCTTATTCGCTATTTCTTCGCCTATGATAGACGAAGACGGGGCCCGGCATAGGGCCCGTCCTGGCATGAAGTCGCTCCGAAAGGCTCTGCCTCAGAGAAGTAAGACCTGCCGGAGACAAGGAGTGCGATATGCCGCTGACCAGGCGACAGTTTGAGGTCTTAAGTTTCATTAAGACCTTTTCCGAACAGAAAGGGTATTCACCGAGTTTCGATGAAATTCGCAAAGGGCTGACGCTGAGCTCGCTCGCCACCGTCCACAAACACATCAACACCCTGGAACGAAAGGGATGCCTCGCGCGCGATTACAACCGCAGCCGCTCCATCGAAATCCTCTCCATGCAACCGCGGGGTGAATCCGGTCGGCATTCGCCGCCCGTCGAGGGGGCCAGGGGCTTCAGGGCATCAGGGGCCCGTCCGAGTGCGGCGCAGCGCGAGATGCGCTTTGAACTTCCCATGTTGGGGCGCATTGCGGCAGGCAAGCCGATTGAGGCTGTTCCCACCGATGAAACCCTTTCGCTCGGTGATTTTGTGGGGAGCAAGAACGTTTATGTGTTAAAAGTGCGTGGAGACTCGATGATTGATGATCACATCTGCGATGGCGATTTCGTTGTTGTGGAGAGCGTCGCCGATGCCTTGAATGGCGAAACAGTCGTCGCGTTAGTGGATGACAATGATTCCACGTTGAAGCGTTTCTATCGCGAGAAGAACGGCAAGATCCGACTTCAGCCCTCCAATCCTGAGATCCCTCCCATGGTCTATGATGCCCAGCGGGTCAAGGTCCAGGGACGTGTTATCGGGGTGTTGAGAAGATTCTAAGATAAAATCCTAACTAAAGATATTTGAAATAGTGTGTTCTGTGGCTCAGTCGAAGAATTCTCATTCTGGATGCTGAAGTCAGAAGTCGGAAGTCGGATTAGAGTAATCAAGTCTTTAACTCCTTGGTTCGAATATTCCACGACAGAGGATGCACCTTTCTTCTGACTTCTGACCTCCGACTTCTGACTTCTTCAGCCGCGGTGGATCGGCTCAAGCACATCGTCACTAAGTGTCGAACTATTTACGCACAGATCCGATACTTTAGAATCTAACCGACCTGCCGGAAGCCCCATGGAAATCTCCCGCATCTTTCACGTCGACATGGACGCCTTCTTCGTTGCAGTGGAAGAACTGCTGGATCCCTCATTGAAAGGCAAGCCCGTCGTGGTGGGCGCGCAGCCCGGTCATCGAGGAGTGGTCGCCGCGGCATCCTACGAGGCCAGGAAATTTGGCATCCATTCAGCGATGCCGGTATCAGAGGCGGTACGAAGATGCCCGCAGGCCATCTTCCTGCCGGGGCACTCCAACCTGTACTCGAAATATTCCAACGAGGTCCATAAGATCCTTTGCCGGTATTCGCCGATCGTGGAAATGGTTTCCATTGACGAAGGCTATCTCGATATGACCGGGACTGAGCGGATGTTTTTTTCAGCCCGCTCCTCCAAAGTCTTGCATCAGCGTGCCATGGATGACACTCCTCCCGAGGAGGAGCAGACGGGGGAGGATCGAGCCTGGGGCAGAGCAGAAGATGCGATGGAACCTCCCGAGCGCAGGCGTCCGACCCCGATGGCGCTTGATCCAAGAAACCTGCTTGGCGTTTCAATCGCCTCCAGCGGCGCCGATGGTCGGAAGATGGGAATGAAATCATCCTTTGATGCCGAATATGGAGGCACCTCCAAGAGGGAACTGGACATCCATGAGCTTGCCACCTCGGGTGGGGCCGCGGGGCGGCGTTCGCCGGAGAGTCAGACCGCCACATCCCGAGAACCTGCCTCCACCTTCCGGTCGATCCGTGGACATTTGGACTCGGATTTTTTTATGATGTCTGTCGCCACGCGTCTGCGCGATGAGATTGTCCAGCGCACCGGCCTGAGCGCGTCCATCGGGATTGGCACGTCCCGCCTGGTCGCCAAAGTGGCGTCCGACCTCGCAAAGCCCCGTGGAATTTTTCTGGTGGCGCCCGGCCGCGAGGCCGCCCTTTTGGCCCCCTTGAACATCCGACGGATCCCCGGGATCGGTCCCAAAACAGAAAAGGAGTTGAATGACCTTGGGGTCCACACCGTGGGTGATCTGCAGAAGTGTGAGGCGGGACTTCTCAAGGAGCGCTTCGGGAGTTGGGGCGACTCCCTGGCGATCAAGGCGCAGGGCGGCAGTGACTGGCGCTATCTGGGCAATGAGGATCCCAAGTCCATCAGCCATGAGAATACATTTGCCGAGGACACCAGCGACCGGGAACAAATCGAATCCACCCTGGTGTATCTGATCCAGCGGGTCGGCAAGCGCCTCCGCGATCACCGGCTCTACGCCTCGACCCTCCAGATGAAATTACGCGATTCAAAGTTCCGGACGATCACTCGAGCTGTCACACTCTCTGAGCCGACAGACATTGATGCTGTGATCCTGAAGAACGGCCTGGCGCTGCTTCATCATCACTGGGATGGAAAGAGCCCCGTCCGCTTGATCGGAATTGGAGTCTGTGGCCTCACCCGGCAAGGTCCCGCGGCCAAGCTGATCGATGGAGATCAATCCGAACGGCTCGAGAAACTGTACCAGGCCGCCGACGCGATCCGGGAGAAATATGGATTTGACATGTTGAAATCGCCTCGCGGGGGGAAGAGAAGACCGGAATAGCAGATGTCAGGTATCAGGTTTCGGGTGTCAGTGGCGAGAAGCAGAAATGGGAGGTCAGACATCTGAAGTCGGAAGTCAGACGACGGAAGCCGGAATTCAGTGGTAGGGGCGTCCGCCGCGGCGGACCGTGCGCCCTCGTGAGGATGTCACAGGGCAGAGGTTGAAGGTCAGAAATCGAGGCCAGAGACCCGATGTCAGAAGCCAATTGCCCAAAGCCGGAATTCTGAAGTCAGAGGTGGGACAAGAACTGAAGATTATTCTAACTATAAATTTGGGGGGGGTTAACTTTGAACTTGGAACGATGAACTTGGAACGGCCCTTTTGGACCTTGGACTTTGAACTTTGGACTTTGAACTTTGAACCTTATGCATGCACGGTCAACATCCTTGTTGTGGGTTTATGTTTTTACACTGATCTCATTGATGCAGCCCAATTCCTTGACTGCCAGGGAAGACGAAAAATCAATGATCAGCGCACCGCAGACCATCGTTCTCGTTCCCCTCGGTTCAGTGGATACCGGAACCCTGGAGTATTTGAAATCTGCACTTCCCGTTCAATTTCATGCGGCCGTCCAAGTTGGCGAAGCCATGCCGGTCCCCGGCGATACCTTCGATGCCCGGCGAAAACAATACAATTCCTCGAAAATACTGGAGCATCTGTTCGATGCGCGCCGCGATCCGAGACAGCGGTGGCTCGGCGTCACGGAGTCCGATCTCTTTGTCCCGACATTGAATTTCGTCTTTGGTGAAGCCGATTCCCAACACCACATTGCCGTCATCTCCCTGGCCCGGTTGCACGAGGAGTTTTTCCGGCGGAAATCCGATCCGGCGCTCTTTCATCTGCGCGCGTTGAAGGAAGCGGTGCATGAACTGGGTCATAGCTATGGCTTGACGCATTGTTCCAACTTCCGGTGTGTGATGTTTTTTTCAAATTCCCTTGCGGATACTGATCGCAAGTCGTCGAACTTCTGTGAGTCTCACCGCAGGGAGGTGGAGGCGGCGATGAAGAAGTAGTGAGCAGTGGGCGGTGGGCAGTGGGCAGTGAGCAGTGACCAGTCCGCTGTGCGTGGGAGTCGATTGGAGCAGAAGTCAGAGATTGGAAGCAGGAGGCCAGATACATCCGCTCGACTCACAGTTACTCGATCTAACAACTGGCAAATGACAATAGTTAAACTCTCTCTGATTACCGCCCACTGCCCACTGCCCACTGCTCACTGCCGACTGTTCCCTGAAACCTCACACCTGCATCCTCATTCTGTGCTAAATTCTCCCCATGCCGGTCATTCAACTCATGGGGCTTCCTGGCTCGGGCAAGAGCACCCTGGCTCGTGGAATAGCAGCCCGCCTGGGATGGCAGCACAGCTTTCGGATTGGAACCTACCACAAGAGGTTTCCATCAACGGTTGAGGGCGATGCGGCTGCGTGGCGGGTTATGCTCGAAGATATGGCCACTTGCGGGTGGAATCATTTCATTCTTGAAACTTCGGGACTCGATGGGCGCTGGAACGACGTGCTGGAGCGCTGCGGCCCCCGGAATGTCCTCACCTTTAAGCTGGAGTGCGAGCAACCTGAACTGATCCGGCGTATCATGGCCAAGAGCCCTGAAGACCAGGCTCACGGCGATTGGGTTCCCCCCGATCAGTTTCGAGACAAGGTCGCTTATGTACAGGCGGTCTTTCCTGAATTGGCATCGCGACGGGGAGAAGTGGTGCTCAACACGACACGTGCCTCACCCAGCGAAATTCTTGACCTCGTCGTGCGGTTCCTTTCTACACGCAAGGCCTTTCACCAGGACTCATTCCGCCTGGAATACAAGGGTCAAGGCGGTGAACGATCCTTTCCACTTCAAAGCTGACCCCAAGGCGTTTGGAGTGATGTCAATCGTGACTGAAGTTTCACCCACCCCCCGGTCCCTACTTCTATGACTGAGTCGACGATTCTCTCCCCGTCTTCTGTACTGGAATTGCTTCGTTCCCGATTCGGCTTTTCGGACTTCCGTGAAGGCCAGGAGGAGGTTATCGAGGCGGTGCTGGCAGGCGAAGATGTCTTGACCATTATGCCTACCGGCAGTGGAAAATCACTTTGCTACCAGCTTCCTGCCCTGGCCTTCGGAGGGATCACCCTGGTCGTCTCGCCCCTGATCGCTTTGATGAAGGACCAGGTCGACGCCCTGACCCGGCGCTCTATTCCCGCCTCCTTCATCAACTCCACGCTGACTCTGGAAGAACAACGAGTCCGCATCGCGGCGCTCCGCCGCGGTGCCTACAAACTCCTCTACATAGCGCCGGAGCGCTTTCGGAGCCGGATGTTTACCGAAGGGCTCTCGGGCCTTCAGGTGGACTTGTTCGCAGTGGACGAGGCGCACTGCGTTTCCGAGTGGGGGCATGACTTTCGTCCCGATTACTTGCGGCTCAAGCCCGCGATCGAGAACCTGGGTCGCCCCGGCGTGATTGCACTCACCGCCACGGCCACGCCCGAAGTTCGCAGCGACATCACCCTCCAGCTCGGCCTTCGCCAGCCCAGGCTCTTTGTCACCGGATTCGATCGGAAGAACCTTTTTTTTTTTTTCAGACCTCAAGGCGAGGCTGGTTCCCGACGCTTCCACCCAGGGCAAAGTTCCGGATCCCTGCGGCATCATTTATGCCGCCACGCGGAAAAACGTGGAGACGATTGCCGAGGTGTTATCCACGGCAGGCCTGAATGTGGCACCCTATCATGCGGGCATGGACGATGCCGACCGCCATCGGGTGCAGAATTCGTTCATGTCGTCGCGCACGCCCATCGTGGCGGCGACCAACGCCTTTGGGATGGGCATCGACAAGGCCAACCTCAGGTTCGTGATCCACTTCGATGTGCCCGGTTCCCTCGAAGCCTACTACCAGGAAATCGGCCGCGCGGGTCGTGATGGACTGTATTCGCGATGTGCGCTGCTCTGGAATTATGCAGACGTCCACACGCAGGAGTTTTTCATTGATTCCAGCTATCCCCCCCGTGACGTGATTGCCGAAGTGTACGCCACGTTGCTCCGCCTCAATCTGGACGAGATCCTGTTGACGCACAAGGAGATCCTGCAGCGAGTCCCCTTGGCAGAGAGTGAAATGGCCGTGTCTTCCTCGCTCAAGATTTTGGAAAAGGTCGGCGTGCTGGAAAGAGGATTGGATCACGGCGCCGTAGCCCGGGTTACAGCGCTCCCGAAGCTGGCGGCTGAGGCCAGGGCGGACACCCCGGCGCTGCGTTCAACCCGGGGTACTCTCGAGGAAACGGTTCGATTGAAGACTCGTCTCATCGATGCTTTGATGCTCGACCTGGGGACGCACCTGGGTGAGCCGCGCCATGTCGACATCGAGGAACTGGCGGAATCCCTCGCGGCAGATTTGGATGCCGTGCGGCGAGGTTTGCGCGCCCTCGCTTCAGCCGGACTCATCCATTATGAGCCGCCCTTCCGCGGTCGGGGCCTCAGAATGCTCCAACGCCTCCCGTTTAAGCAGGTTTCCATCCCATGGGATGAACTTTTCCGCCGGGCCGAGTTAGAACACCGCAAGCTGAGACGCATGGTCGACTACGCCTGCCATTCGGGTTGCTCGCGGGCGTTTATTCTGAATTACTTCGGAGAAAAACCGCGGCATCCACATTGTGGATTTTGCGGCAATTGCTCGCGATTCGTGGTGGAGGAGGAGCGAGCCCTCACGACGGAAGAAACACTGGTCGTGCGAAAAATTTTAAGCTGTGTCGCGCGCATGAAGGGGCGCTTTGGAAGGATGCGCATCGCCCAGGTTCTGACGGGGTCGAAGGTGAAACAGGTTCATGCGCTGGGCCTTGACCAGCTTTCCACCTATGGCCTTCTTTCTGAGTTTACCCAGGAAACGGTTATGGATTGGATGGAGCGCCTGATCCAGGCGGAGGCCGTCGTGGTTCGTGGTGAGGAGTACCCGACCGTCGACCTCACCCCGTTCGGGCGTGAAATCATGCATGAACGGGCGACACTCAAGCTGTCTTTTCCAAAAGAGGTTTCCGTCTCGCCCGAAGACCGGCTTTCCGATACGGGAGGCCCGGCCGTGCGCCGCACAGGGAGGAGGACAGAGTCATTCCCGCTCAGGAAGAAACCGGCAAAGGGTGAAAGTGACTTAGAGACACTCGCCATGCTTCGGGAGGGCCTGACGATCGAAGAAATTGCGCGCCGCCGCCGGCTCCGGCCCTCCACCGTTTCCCGTCACGTCCTGACCCTGCTCGATGCGGGGGAAGACATCGACCTCTCGAAGCTCGTGCGCCCGGCAGTGGCCGACACGATTCGAAAAGCGATGAAGTCCACTCACGATTTTTCACTGAGAGGTCTCAAAGCCGTACTTCCCCCTTATGTCTCCTATGAAGATATTCAACTCGTTTTGGCCATGAGAAGACAGGAGCGGAAGAAGCAGTGAGGGCTGGAGATAGGAACTGTCCGTCCCGGCAAACGTCCCTGCAATCCCGGATTCATGCGATAATCTCTCGATCATGACCGCCATTCAGTTTCCACTGGATACACCCCTGCTGAGATCAGCCGCCGCTATTGTCAAGGTGCTTCGCGACCACAATTTCGAGGCCTATTTTGTGGGTGGGTGTGTGCGTGACCTGGTCATGGGGCGCGTGCCGAAAGACGTGGATATCGCGACCAGTGCCACACCGGACGTTGTGCAGGAAATCTTTCCCAGCACTGTGGCCGTGGGCGAGTCGTTCGGTGTCGTGATCGTCCTCCGGGAGGGGATTCACTTTGAAGTCGCGACATTCCGCTCCGACAACGCTTACAGCGATGGTCGGCGTCCGGATTCCGTCAGTTACTCCGCCTCGGCGGCGGAGGACTCCCGACGGCGTGATTTCACCATCAACGCCCTCTTCTATGATCCGCTGGAGGCGCGGTTGCTGGACTTCCACGGGGGGAGGGACGACATCGAGCGCAAAATTGTACGCGCCATCGGAAGCCCGGGGGAGCGCTTTCGGGAAGACAAGCTGCGTATGCTGCGAGCCGTGCGCTTTGCCGCGCGATTTGGTTTCATGATTGAAGCAGGGACGCGGCAAGCCATCGTCGATGCTGCCGCGGAAATCAAACAGGTCAGCGCGGAACGGCAGCGCGATGAACTGACTCGAATCCTCACCGAAGGGCACTCTCAGCGTGGATTCCGATTGTTGGATGATTTGGGCGTGCTGGCTTATTTACTCCCCGAAGTCAGGGACTTGAAAGGGGTGGAACAACCCCCTGAATTTCATCCTGAAGGCGACGTGTGGGAGCATACGATGCTGCTGCTTCATTGCATGGATGAAACGAAAAAAGAGGTGTCAGGTGTCGGGGGTCAGGCGTCGGGGAAAAGCATGGAGGGAGGAGAGCCCGGGAGTCAGAAGTTGGAGGTCAGAGGTCAGAAGCCGGACGCTAAGGGTGAGAATTCAGAAGTCGGAGGTCGGAAGTCAGAAACCGCAAAAGGAAGGGCGTCAGCTTTTTCTGGCAACTGGGAACTGGCAACTGGCAACTTCCCTCTCCCCTGGAATCTGTCACCAGTCTCTTATCCGACCCCGCTCCTCGCCTGGGCAGCGTTGCTTCATGACATCGGCAAGCCGGCGACCTTCCGCCGGGCCCCGGATCGGATCCGCTTCGACGGTCACGTGGAAACGGGAGCCAGGATGGCGCGGCAAATCGGCCGGCGCTTCCGAATGTCCAATGAGGAGACCGAAGCCATTGCCGAGCTGGTGCTCGACCATCTGAGGTTCAAGGATGTTCAGAAGATGCGTCCATCCACCCTGAAGCGTTTTGTGCGCCGTGAGCAGTTTGCCGAACACCTGGAACTGCATCGGCTGGACTGCCTGGCTTGCCACGGCAATCTGGAGGCCTATTATTTCACGCGCGCGTACGCACAGACGCTCACACCGGAAGAGGCCCGCCCGAAGCCCTTCCTTACCGGCAGCGACCTGATCGATCTGGGTTATGCCCCGGGCCCTGAATTCAAGAAAATCCTTACCGCGCTGGAAGACGCCCAGTTGGAGAACCAGATCAAAGATCGAGAGTCGGCGCTGGAATATCTGCAGCGGAGATTTCCACCGGGAAGAGGAACATGAAGGAGACCTCCTTGGTCAAAGGATGAAGATCAAGCTGATCCGTTCGTCTGAGGTTGGCGTTCGGTTAATATTAGGAGGATTTCGAAGGCTCCCCCCTTGAAAGAAGTACCACTCTTCCCCACAGTTCTAAGGGCTACTATTTTGGGCAACCTGACAAGTGGGGCAGACGTCCCGTCTGCCCGTCTGAGTCTATTGTTCATCTGACACTAGAAGGACTTCAGAACCCCCCTGAAAGAAGTATCACCCTCCCCCACAGTTCAAGGACTAACATCATGGACAATCTGATGAGTGGGGCAGACGTCCCGTCTGCCCAATCATCTTTTCATTTTCACGCCTTCCAACCTTTCAATAAGAATGCCGCGGTATTGAAAACTCGGCGACGTCTGCCTCACTGGCAACAAGAGGGCACCACCTACTTTGCTACTTTTCGCTTGGCCGACTCGATGCCACAGGAAAAAATGAGGGAGTGGCAGGCTGAAAAAGACCTTTGGCTGCGCCGGCATCCGGATCCTCTTTCGACAAAACTCCAAGAGGAATACAAGGAAATATTCGATGAGAAGTTTCAATCCTACCTTGATGCCGGATATGGTTCTTGCATCCTGGCCGACCCGGAAATCTCAGCGATTGTGCGCGATTCCCTACATCATTTTGATGAAGTTCGCTATGCCTTGGGATGGTACGTAATCATGCCGAACCACGTGCACGTCTTGGTGAAACCGCTTGATGGTACGTAATCATGCCGAACCACGTGCACGTCTTGGTGAAACCGCTTGAGGGACACGAACTGTCCAGGATCTTGCAGGGATGGAAGGGGTACGCCTCTAAAGAAATCAACCGTGCGCTCGGAAAAGCGGGCACGATTTGGCTGGATGAATCATTCGACCATATTGTACGTGACAAGGATTCTTTAAGGACTTTTGAGGATTACATTCAGCAGAATCCAGTTCGAGCGGGATTGAAACGAGGCTCGTATGTCCTGGGTCGAGGTATGGCTCGATTTGAATGATGTGGGGCAGACGTCTCGTCTGCCCAATTTTTTCGGACAGATCAATCCTGAGGTAATCAACAGAAGAATAGCTGTAGGTTTTCTCTTTTTTTGTGCAACTCAAAGGGGCAGACGGGACGTCTGCCCCACAGATCATCCGCCGTACTGCGCTCTCAGTGAAATACATTCCCCAGATTAATCAAAGCCGCGGGGTTGGAGTAATACATCCCGTGGACGGCGTCAGAGGCATCTATAAAGAAGTAGCCCCGCCCTGAGGGATCCCCAGTCAGGTGCTTGTAAGTGGCCAGTTGTCCTTCCGGCGTATAGAAGGAATCCTGACTGAAACCAATGACGGAGAGCGAACTGCCGTGCCAACGGTCAAAGATGCCTGGATCGATCATGAGACGTTCTGTGAACGGGGGTTTGCCAAAAATCTGCATCATGACCAGCATCGACTCGCTCGCAATGGGGCTCGGATCCGCGAGAGACCCTACAAATAAAGAAAGGGGTCACACCTGGACATAGGACAGAAGGGTCAGTCGAGGCAAGCACGTTCCTCAATATGTCCAGGCCTGACCCGAATGGCGCTAAGTTAAGAGCATGGGGAAACGGATCTAACCTTACCCCGGAAAAGACGCTTATGACCGTCCCACTCAGCGCGCAGGGCGGCACTGAAGGAGGTGTCTTTGGTCCTCTTTCGGCGGGATCGAACCCAGATCCTCCTGGGGAAGGAACCCCCTCCAGGATTTCTTCTCTATTGGGGCGATCCCCACCCAGGGTAGGCCGCAAGGCGGCCAACCCTGGGCTATTGAAGACTTCCCTTTCGGGGAAGCGGATCAATCGCCATCTCAATTTCTTAACTAAGCGCCATTCAGGATCTGACCCCTTTTTTCTTCGGGGGGCAGATGGCTGAGATCTGATGGCTGAGATCTGATGGCTGATAGCTGACGACAGCCTCACGGTATCTTACATTGCGCCAGCCCACGCTTTTCCAGATATTGTTGGTGGTATTCCTCGGCCCGGTAGAATTTTGAAGACGAGACGATCTGCGTCACGATGGGTCGACGGAATCGTCCGCTTTCTTCCAGGCTCTGTTTGGAGGCAAAGGCTGCAGCCATCTGCTCGGGAGTGTGATAGAAAATCGCCGAGCGATACTGCTCGCCTACGTCCGGCCCTTGTCGATTGCGGGTCGTGGGGTCGTGATTCTCCCAGAACACTTTCAGCAATTCTTCATAGGAAACCTGCAACGGGTCATATTCGATCTCAACCGTCTCCGCGTGGCCGGTCGTTCCAGAACATACATCTTCGTATGTGGGGTCGGGATAGGTTCCACCTTCATACCCCACCGCGGTCGAGACCACACCCTTGACCTGGCGGAAAGCCACTTCGACTCCCCAGAAACATCCGGCGGCAAAATTCGCTTTTTCCATCGCGATCCTCCAAATTATTATTCCTCATCCCGCAATGTATTCGGAAAATCGGCCCAGACTCCAACCGCGGGCCGGGCATCAAGTGCCCTTTGGGACCACCTGGACGACATAGCGGCCGTTAAAAGCCACGGCGACTTCTCCCTCCTGGCGTATCTCGGCGGCTAGAGCAATGCGGGCCTTCCCCTTCTTTCGCAGGGCACCGATCATCTTCTCCAAGGTAGCGGGATCGGGCTTACAGCAGCACGCGCTGAAGTCTATCGTCACCGGTTGCCGGTAATGAATTGCACTGTCCTGGATGACAATGCTCCCCTCAATGCCGGCCTCCTTCAAGATCAGCCACACAAGGCTCCAGCCTGCCAGGGTGAGAGTGGCGTTGAGACTTCCAGCAAAGGCCGTCCCCTGCTGATTGATATTCTTGCCCAGGGGCACGCTTAAGGTGAGGCACCCGTTTTCGTACCGCTCGATAGTGAGCCCGATGACACTGGAAATGGGTATCTCGGTTTTGAGTCTCTCGATGAGCTCTCTCAAAGGGCCCTTCATACTGGATCGGTCCAAAAGTTCATTCAGGACAGGTTAGCACGCAGCTGACGATTCGGCGTGAGCGGAGATAATACACCCGGAGTACAGGGGCCGGTCCCCTGTTGTTTTTTGAGTGTCTCCATTTTTCTGTGTTTGCTCATTTGCCATTTCGCCATGCAGGGATTGATCCAAACCATCCCTGAGAAGTCTTTGCCGGTGAGGGAGCAGACGGGGACGTCTGCTCCACGCTTACTTAGGCAGGTCCGCACTGGGACGAAATTGCGGCGGTCGCCGGTGCTTCGTGGCCTGTTCAAAGGAATAGGCCAGTTTGATGAGTACGGGCTCGCTGTAAGGTCTTCCAAAAAAAGAAATGCCGACGGGCAGGCCAAACACGTACCCCGCTGGGACAGTGATGTGGGGATATCCGGCCACCGCTGCGGGGGTCGAACTGCTGCCGAAGGAGGCGTCCCCATTGACGAGGTCGATGAAGGGGGGCGGTCCGGCCGTAGGCGCCACGATGGCATCCAGCTTATGCTTATCCAGGGTGGCATCGATTCCTTTTTCTCGAGCAAACTCCAAATCCTTGGTCAGCGCCTTCCGGTAGTCCTCGCTCTCGAGCGTCCCTTTCTTCTCCGCCATCAAAAGAATTTCCTGACCAAAGAAGGGCATTTCTTTGGCGCTGGTGCGCTCATTGAATTCAATGATGTTTTTGAGCGTGCGGACGGGCGCATTGGGCCCAAGGCCCGCAAGGTATTTGTTGAGGTCTGCTTTGAACTCATACAACAGAACCTCGAATTCGGAATCATCAAACTGTCCGGCCGTCGCAATGTCGGCAGGGTCCACAATCACGGCTCCCTGGTGTTTCATCAAATCGATGGCCGACTCGATCAAGCGCACGGTCGGCCCGTTGTAGTCGAAGAATTTTGCCCGGGCGATGCCAAGTCGTGCCCCGCGCAATCCATCCGGGACCAGAAATCTCGTATAGTCATTCAGGGCCTTGCCCGAGCTTTCATCCGTTGCTTCATCCAGCATGTCGACCCCGGTCATGGCGCCGAGCAATATGGCGGCATCGGTGACGGTGCGGGCCATGGGTCCTGCGGTGTCCTGGCTGTGGGCAATCGGAATGATGCCGGAGCGGCTGATGAGCCCAACCGTGGGCTTGATGCCGACGATGGAACAGGCCGAGGAGGGTGAAACGACCGAGCCGTCCGTCTCTGTGCCGACCGCTGCGGCGCAGAGGTTCGCGGCGACAGCGCCGGCCGACCCTGAGCTGGACCCTGAAGGTGTGCGATCCAGCGCGTAAGGATTGCGGCATTGGCCACCCCGCCCGCTCCATCCGCTGGAGGAATGCGTTGATCTGAAATTGGCCCATTCGCTCATGTTGGTCTTCCCCAGCAGGATCGCCCCCGCATGCCGGAGCCGCGCCGCCACGAAAGCATCGCGGGGAGGAACGGACCCTGCCAACGCAAGGGAACCGGCAGTGGTGGTCATCCTATCCGTGGTGCCAATATTGTCTTTGAGCAGGATAGGAATGCCGTGAAGCGGACCACGAGCCCCCTTGGCCTTACGCTCTGCATCCAGGGCATCGGCCGTCGCCAGGGCCTCCGGGTTGATTTCAAGGACTTGACTGAGTCTGGGCCCCTTCTGGTTTAAAGCTTCGATCCTCGAAAGGTATGCTTCGACAATCTTGCGAGCTGTGTACTTGCCGGACTGCATTCCCTCCTGAAGACCCCGCAGGGTCGCTTCTTCCAGCTCAAAGGAAGCGAATGCTGATTTCTCTGTAGTTATTTCAGCAAATTCCAAGCTCGGCAAGAACGGTTCTGCAATGGCGAGGGTTCCTCCCAGCAAGCCGGAACCGACAAACGCCCTTCGGGTCATGTGATGCCGATCAATGGTCCGTTCATCATCATGTTGCATCGTGATTCTCCTTGGTGTGCTTGCTTTGTCGACGGCAATCGATTGCAACGCAACCCCCCGCTCAAGCGGAAGACGTTTCAAGATTTATTGTAACGGGGAGTCTTTGCACAGATTTTGGATATTAATACAAACGTCTTTGAACATGTTACAAAATTGTGCATGATTCAACGTAGGGGCGCATAGCTATGCGCCCCTACTCCGAAAATTTCGCAACTACACCTTGTAACTCTATTTCCAACGTTTGGGTTAGGCGTAAACGGGGCCGTCTGCATAACATTAAGTTCAGTCTCGATTGGGCCTGCTCCCATCTGAGTGACCTGGTTGGATGACGCGCTGCAGCGACGACCCATGTTAATCACCCTGAAACGGAGAGTTTGGTCGATCGTCAGTCGCCTCCGGCCCTGGCATGGTCCGGAATGCGGAAATCGGTCAAGCTTGTGCCCGGATTTAGCTCCTCCTTGTCTTCTTCGGTGAAAACCACAGGGATGTGAAGTAGAATGCCGTGGGAGGGGTCGTTCAACTAGACCTCGAGCTCCCGCACAAACTAAAAATTAACACAGAGAGAATCACTATGAATGGTCATTCACAAAAGAAGAAAGTTTGGCGGCTTTTTTCACTGGCACTCTCATTCGTCATGATCGCTGCCCTGGCCGCAAGTCTATCACCGGCCCAGGGAAGGTACGGAGGCGAGAGGGAGAAGGACAAGGACAAGAAGAAGGAAGACGAGAAACCGCAGTTTCCTTTTCAGAGATTCAAAGGCACGATTAACACCGTCAAGCTGGAAGAACGACGATTTCTACTGGACACCACAGAGGGATTCGCCGTGCTCGTCCAAATCGACGACAAGACCAAGATCAAGCACCGTAAGGAAAAGAAAGGCGGGCCCGGTGTCCTCTTTGCCGATTTGAAGAAGGGCGACGTCGTGGAGGTCAGCGGTCAATTACCTCCAACCCGCATCCTGCAGGCAGAGAAAATCTTTGTTGAAGCACCTGAACAAAAATAATCTCCAGGCTGATCTTATCCTGCAATGCCACGGAAAGGCACAAGGCGCGAAAGGATTTTTGCAGATCAAGTGCAGCCCCGTGTCAAAGGAAACGTAATTCGCTTTGAATGGAGTGGACCGATGCGGAAACTTGTTTGTGGTGTGATTTCAATCCTGTTGTCAGCGAGCCTGATCGATGCTCAGCCGGCATCAGCGCTCTCTCCGGCCGTGCAGGCATTCGTAAGCGTCGATGCGCCCGTTTTCGCGTTGACACATGTCCGGGTGATCGACGGGACCGGCGCGGCCGCCGTGGAGGATCAGACCCTTGTTGTTGAGAGCGGAAGAATCAAGGCCATCGGGAGGTCGACGGAGATCAAGGTCCCCGAAACCGCCAGGGTCCTCGACCTTAAAGGGAGTACCGTGATTCCCGGCATCGTTGGGATGCATGATCACATTTTCTATCCTTCGGGCGGGGGGAGTGCACATTACAACGACCTGGCATTCAGCGCGCCGCGGCTGTATCTCGCGGGCGGGGTGACAACCATCCGTACCACCGGCAGCCTCGAGCCTTACACGGATCTGAATCTGAAGAAATCGATCGATACCGGCAGAGTTCCGGGCCCCAAAATGCACGTGACAGGCCCGTATCTCGAAGGTCCAGGGGCATTCACCCTGCAGATGCACGAATTGACCGGTCCTGAGGATGCGAGGCGAATGGTCGAGTTCTGGGCCGATCAGGGCGTGACCTCGTTCAAAGCATACATGAACATCACGCGGGCCGAACTTTCGACCGCGATCGATGCGGCGCATAAACGCGGATTCAAAGTCACCGGACATCTTTGTTCGATCGGATTTCGCGACGCGGCCGCATTGGGCATTGACGACCTGGAGCACGGGCTGTTGGTGGATACCGAGTTTGTCACCGGCAAGAAACCCGACGTTTGCCCCCCGCAGCAAGAAGCAAGAGAGAGCATTGCAAAGCTTGATCTGGAGAGCGCACCCGTCAAGGAGATGATTCGCGATCTGGTTGAACATCACGTGGCGATCACCTCAACCCTGCCGGTGTTCGAGATTTCTCTGCCGAATCGCCCGCCGTTGGACCAGCGCGTCCTCGATGCCATGTTGCCCGAATCACGAATTGACTACCTTTCCATACGCGCGCGGATTGGCCAGTCCCCCTTCCCGGGTCGAGAGGTAGCCTTCAAGAAAGCAATGCAGTTCGAGCATGCGTTTGTAATGGCGGGCGGTTTGTTGATTGCCGGGCTCGATCCTACGGGATATGGCGGTGTGGTCCCTGGCTTTGGGGACCAACGCGAAATCGAACTGCTCGTTGAGGCTGGATTCACACCCCTTGAGGCGATCAAGATCGCGACCTCCAACGGAGCGCAGTTTCTGGGTGAACTGAATCATATCGGCACACTCGCGGCAGGCAAGCAGGCAGATCTGGTCGTGATTCAGGGAGATCCCTCAAAAAACATCTCCGACATCAAGAAAGTTACTCTTGTTTTCAAAGATGGCGTGGGCTATGACTCGGGAAAGTTGATTGAGTCGGTGCGGGGGATGGTGGGACTGCGGTGAGGAAAGTTGTCAGTTGCCAGTTGTCAGTTGCCAGTGGATAGCTTTCAGCCATCAGCCGTCAGCTATCAGCTAATAGCAACATACATCGAAGTCGGTGGCCTCAGATTCAAAGTCAAGTATTGGGTAAAAATCCGTGAGTTACTTGTCTCAGCTGATGGCTGAGAGCTGATTGCTGACGGCTCTTAACTGGCAACTGACAACTGAGAACTGATAACTTTTCTAAGAATCCTCTTCCTCTCCGCAGCTGTTGTCAACCGGTCCAGGGTGGGATAAAGAATGTGCTTCTCGCGCTCGTCGTGATGTTCGATTAGCCAGCGAAACATCGCCTCCTGGTAAAGAATCTCGATCGCCTGACGAGTCGCATTTCTCCCTTGCCCCTTTCTCCCGGAGACTATCTTCTTGAGGCGGTCGATGAATTCCGCGATGCGTTGGTGCTCCCCAAAAAAGAGCTGGGGATCGCCCCCCGGTACCTTGCCGGCCCTCGAATAAATGGGCATGAGGAACTCTTCCTCCTCCCGAATGTGACGCTTGATCTTCCGCTCGTAGCTTTTCAGCCGCCGCAGGGCCAAAGGGAAATCCTCGCGGAGCAAGGCTTCCTGGTGTTCGAGAAACACTTCGAAAATTTCATGATGCGTATTCAATAAATCAAGGAATGAAGTGGCTTGACGGGCGTTCCTATCCCGATTCCTGCCCTTTATCGTCTTCGTGCCCATATGTTCTCCGTGTGGGGTTCATTCTAATGCAGGTGGCCATGCCGAGGAAAGCGATCAGCGGAGTTCCCCAATCGCGCACATCGCCGGACAGGCCAGGCGCGAGGGATACACCGCCTCGTGGTTTGAATCTAAGAACCGTGGATTGTATTGCACAAGTTTCCTTCCATCCACCTCCCCCCTCGATTTCTCTTTACAGGGGGCAGCGTTTGTTTATAATCCAGTCCATCGAACCGAAAGAGTTCAATTATATTAGGTTCCTAATCGACTTCAGGAATCATTCATAAGTCTTTTGCTACCCCCGGTCTCTCTTTGACGGCTGTCTGGATTCAGAATCCGGGTGGCCGTTCGAACCTCGAATATCGAACGAGGACCTCTTAAACCTTGAGGCGGTGGGCCTGTCTAAGGGGTGGAATCATCTCAAAATGGATTGGGTGATAATTTTACCGCTAATTCGGACTAGAAAAGTCTACTTTCTTGTAAGTCATTGAATGGGAATACTTGCAGGGAGGACGATCGATGAGATTTCGTCTGATCGCCAAGCTTGTCCTTTTTGGCCTGTTGGCTTCGATGTTCGGCATCCTCGGGATGGCGGTCGACCGGAACCCGAGTCGGCAGGAAGGGTCCGGATCCCCTCGCGTCTTCACCACGAGTGACTGCACCTTCTTCAAGGAGGGCCCTGAAAGGTTTGTAAATCCGGAATCACAGCACCGGGCACAACTCTCTTCGACGACCCAATGGCTGAGCGACAAGCGAGGTCATCCCATCGCGACAGGGGACGTGACCCGCAAGAACTTCATCGACAATTACATCTTCGACAAGATGGGGCGGGATGGGGTCCCGCCCGCCCACCTGAGCACGGATGCTGAATTCATTCGCCGCGTGATGCTGGATTTGACCGGTCGAATCCCGACCTCGTCTGATGTCCGGACGTTTGTGGCCTCCACCAGCCCCACCAAGCGCGACGACCTGGTGAACTCCCTGATCGGGACTCCGGAGTTCGTGGATCGCTGGACCATGTTTTTCGGCGACCTATTCAAAAACACGGCCGCTGCTTCCAACGTGAATCGTTTCATCGACGGCCGGACCGCTTTCTACAATTACATCAAGGACTCCCTTTCCCAGAACAAGCCCTACAATCAAATCGCCATCGACCTGATCACGGCCGGTGGGGACAGCTTTCAGAACGGTCCGGCCAATTTTGTGGTGGGTGGGGTGGTTCCCATGGGCCCCGTCCAGGACACTTACGACGGGCAATGGGTACAGACGGCCAACGTGTTCCTGGGAATCAATGTCTTCGATTGTCTGCTCTGCCACAGCGGGGCAGGCCATCTCAACCTGGTGAATGTCTGGGGAGCCAGCCGCGTACGGATGGATGCCTGGCACATGTCCGCATTTTACTCGCGCACGGGGCTGCAAACCCAGGTGGTGAGCCAACAGCCCAACATTCGCAAGTGGCTGGCAACCGATCGAGCGAGCGGGAATTATCAGCTGGGCACCACCTCCGGAAACCGTGTGGCGCGGGTCGATCCCAACGGCAGCACGACCGTGGATCCTCTGTATATCTTCAATGGAAGTGCGCCATCGTCGGGCAGCAACTTTCGCGCGGAGTTGGCCAGGAATCTGACCGGGGACCTTCAATTTGCGCGAGCGGCGGTGAACTACCTGTGGGGCCATTTCTTTGGAATTGGACTGGTGGATCCTCCCAACACGTTTGATTTGGCGCGGCTCGATCCAAACAACCCGCCTCCCGCTCCCTGGACTCTGCAGCCAACTCATCCGGAACTGCTCACCGCCCTGGCGCAGGAGTTCGTCCGGAGTGGATACAACCTGCAAGACATCATGAAGCTGATCACTCAGTCCAGCGCCTATCAGTTGTCGTCGGATTACGATCCGGATGCATGGAGCGAGGCCTATGTGCCGTACTTCGCGCGGCACTTTGTCCGCCGCCTCGATGCCGAGGAAATTCATGACGCCATTGCCAAGGCGACGGGCATCGCTGGAAATTACAGCATCCAGACCACGTTTAATGGGACGGCCTATGCGACGATGACGGTTCAATGGGCGATGCAACTGCCCGACACCACCGAGCCGGGCAGCAACGGAGCGGTGAGGAACTTCCTCAACATGTTCCTCCGTGGGGACCGCGACCAGAAGCTGCGCTCCAATGGCGCCTCCATCATCCAGGCCCTCGGCCTGATGAATAACAATTTCGTGCTTTCGCGGATCCACAATGCCAGCACGGGAGGAACCTCCACACGAGTGGCCCAGCTGTTGAATTCAAGCTTGAGCAACGAAGCCCTGCTGGATGAGTTGTTTCTGTCCACGCTAGGGCGTCTTCCTACGAGCGACGAAAAATCGGTCCTCCTGGGCACGCTCGCCGGCTCCTCAAACAGGGCCTCCACCGTGGAAGACATCCAGTGGGCGCTGATCAACAAGGTTGATTTCATGTACAACTATTAAGCCGGAATTCCAAATTTCAAAAATTATTCTGCCCTCCGCGCGGATTTCGAAGTTCAGGTTCAAGGAGCCGGTATCATGTCACACCATGACCAAAAGAAATGCGAATGCAAGAAGTACCACGGGAGGAATTCTTTCTGGGATGGACCCGGGCTGAGCCGCCGGCAGTTCTTCAAGATTGCCGGGACGGCGGTAACCGGCTACTACTTTCTTCCTATCGGGCGGCCCCTTGAAATCCGTGCCCAGACCCCCAGTGTAAGCCTGCAAAACACGGCCCGAAACTGTATCTACATCCACCTCGACGGCGCCCCCAGTCATGTCGACACCTTTGACCTGAAGGAAGGTTCCTGGACCCCTTCTGATTTTGCCCCCACATCGTTTGGCAGCATCCGTTTTCCGCAGGGGTTGATGCCGAATCTGGCCACCCAGCTTCACCGCATCACTCTGGTCCGGTCAGTCCGGGCCTGGGCCTTGATCCATTCTCTGGGCCAGGTGTGGAAGCAGATTGCGCGCAATCCCGCAGCAGCGCTGGGCAAGATCGCCCCCAACATCGGTTCGGTGGTGGCGTATGAGTTTGACAAACACCGGACGGCGGGGCAGTTGCTGCCGGCATTCATTTCTCTCAACTCCGCCAACCTGGTGGGTCCCGGTTATTTTCCCGCTCAGTATGCAAACTTCGACGTGACTCCGTCGGCCAACGGGCTTGCCAACGTCACTCATCCGGATGGACAGTCCCGATTCAACACACGCTGGAGCCTGCTTCACACTCTCGACAACCCCCTCCGTGAGAATTCTCCGCTGGGGCGTCCCCCTGAAGACATGGATCAGTTCTACACCTCGGCGAAGGGCCTGATGTACAATTCCGTGATCAACAGCATCTTCTCTTTTACGGCGGCCGAGCACACCCAGTATGGCAGCAGCTCATTTGGGGATGCCTGCATCACCGCGCGGAACGTCGTCAAATCGAATCAGGGAAGCCACTTCGTCACCCTCAATTTCGGCGGCTGGGATCATCACCAGAATATTTACGCCAAGCCGAATGGAATCTATGGGCGGGCCGCGCAATTTGACCCGGGGTTGGCGGCTCTCCTCTCCGACCTGGCTGCGTTGCCGGGCTTCAGCAACGGCAAATCACTGCTCGATGAAACGCTCGTCGTGGCTGGAGGCGAATTCGGGCGCACTGTGGGTGCGCTCAATAATCAGAGTGGCCGCGACCATTTCCTCCAGCAGTCCGTTCTCTTTGCAGGAGGAGGAGTCAGGGGTGGGGTTGCCTTGGGCTCCACGGACCCTCAAGGCGCCGCCACGCTTGACCCGGGCTGGTCGCAGGGGCGAGACATCAAACCTGAGGATATTGCGGCGACAATTTACTCGGCGCTTGGCATCGACTACACCACAGAGCTGTTCAACGATCCGCTCAAGCGCGGTTTCGAGTATGTCCCGTTTGCCAAAGACGGCCTCTACGCGCCCATCAATGAGTTGTTCGCGTAACGTTGTGAAGGGACACGAGACCTCAACGAGGGGTACGCCTGAAGGCCCGCCCTGACCGCATGCAAGTCTACCGCCACCAAAATTCCCTCACCATTTTGCCGGGATTCTGCTAGTATTTTTTGTCTCGAATTCACCGGAAACCAAGACTCAAAAGTAAAAAGTTTCCACCGCCATTTTGAAGCCGTTACTTTCGAAGACCAACCCCTGAATCTCATCCCGACCCTCGGGCCCGACAAGGGAGGACTGATGGAGCGTACACTGTCACACGAGTTCTTAAGAGTTGTGGAGCAGGCGGCCATTGCCACGGCTCACACCATGGGACAAGGGGACCGCCATCTGTCCGACCAGGTTGCCGTGGAAGAGATGCGAAAGGTCATGGACACCCTCGAGATCAACGGAACGATTGTGATCGGGGAGGGCGAACGGGATGAAGCCCCCATGTTGTATGTAGGCGAGCGGGTGGGCCTGGGAGCGAAAAACGGCGATCGCACCATGCCTCAAATTGACATTGCTGTCGACCCCCTGGAAGGGACGAACCTGTGCGCCATGGGCGCTCCCAACGCCATCGCGGTGCTGGCGGCCTCCGAAAGAGGGGGATTGCTCAATGCCCCCGATACTTATATGGATAAAATCATCGTGGGCCCCTCATGCAAGGGGGCGGTGGACCTCGATGCCCCGCCCAAGGACAATCTCAGAGCCGTGGCGCGGCGGCTTGACCGCGATGTGGAAGACCTTGTGGTCATCGTGCTGGACCGTCCCCGCCATCAGAAACTTATCGACGACATCCGCGAGGCGGGCGCCCGCATTCGCCTGATCGGGGATGGAGATCTCTCGGCGGGAATCTCGGCCGCCGTGGTCGGGACGGGCGTTCACGCCGTCATGGGGATAGGCGGCGCCCCCGAGGGGGTGCTGACCGCCGCGGCCTTGCGCTGCTTGAATGGAGAGATCCTGGGGCGCCTAGTTGTGGCCAAGGAAGGACAGCGCGAGCGGATGGAGGCGATGGGGATCAAGGATTTGACCAGGATTTACTCAACTGAAGATCTGGCGCCGGGAAAGAAAATCATCTTTGCGGCATGCGGGGTCACGGACGGAAACCTCTTGAAAGGGGTTCGATACTTCGGCGAGGGCACACGGACTTCCTCCCTGGTCATGACCCTGGAGGATCACAAGGTGCAGTTCATCGATACCGTCCACCTGGAGAAACGGCCGGACATTAAAGTGCGGTTCTTTTGAAATAAGTTGTCAGTTCTCGGTTGTCAGTTCTCAGTTGCCAGATGCCAGTTGCCAGTAAAACCTCTCACCTGTCAGCATTGAGCAATCACTAACAATTGCTACCGGCTGAAGGCTGATAGCTGAAAGCTGATGGCTGAAAGCTCTTACTGGCAACTGGCAACTGAGAACTGACAACTTGATCAAGCTGATAGCTGACGGCTGAAAGCTCCCAGCTTTCTCTGGAACCTGACACCCGACACCTGACACCTTACTTCAGGACTGAACCACAATGACCGAGCAACACAAAACCCGAACGGTCTACGTCATCGTTCTCACCGTCGTCGTTCTCTGGAACATGGCGATCGTCGCGGCTCCATGGAGCTGGGCGCAAGGGCACCCGGTTGTGGCTTCCGGATTGTATTTCATGTTTTCTCCGGTGTGTCATCAACGGGCGGACCGGTCCTTTTTTGCCTTCGGTCACCATCTGGCTGTCTGCAATCGCTGCACTGGGATTTACCTGGGCGCGCTGGCGGGTCTCCTGTTGATTCCGTTGTTGAGCTTCGCGCTGAAAGGGGAAACCGGGGGACTTCTTCGAGTTCGAATTCAGAACCGGGCCCTGTTGTTGCTGGCCCTGGCGCTGATGGCCGCAGACGTGGGCGGTGAACTCATTGGAATACGCAACAGCACCCCGATGTCTCGATTTTTGACCGGTGCGTTTTGTGGTATAGTGGCACCGTTCTATTTGCTGCCAGCCATTTTCGAAATCTTTATCAGAGTTTCCAGAGAGTCCAAACCCACCGTCGCCACAGATGCTTCCGGAATCGGGATATTGTGACCGCACCCTCGACATCGAAAGCTGAAAGCTGCTGTTGGACACTCGAACCAAAATGAGAACGCTGAATGGAGTTGGCTTCGAGCTGCCACTCAGGATTCACTAAGGAGTCAAGACCAAGGAGGATCTTTATGGCTCTGTTTTGCTCAAAATGCGGGACCGCCATCGTCACCGGATCAAAATTCTGTCAGTCGTGCGGGACGCCGGCGCCTCAACCCATGCAGGCTGCGCCGCCCCCACCCATGCCACCGCCGCCACAACCGCATCAACAATGGGCCGCGCCGCCGCCCGTTACACCCCCTCAGCAACAACAACAATGGGCTCCACCCCCTTACGCTGCCGGACAGCCCGGGCCCCCATCGAAGAAATCCGGAGGAGCCCTCAAGGTGATCTTGATCGTACTTGGGGTCATCGTCATCCTTATTGTGGTGGCTGTCGTGGGTGCCGGCCTGTTTATCAAGAAAACAGTGCTCGATAATGTTTCGGTGAAAGAAGGGCCCGGAGGGAAGGCGGAAGTCTCCATCAACACCCCCAAGGGGCAGATCAAGCTCAACACGAAGCAGGAGATCTCTGAGGAAAAGCTGGGTGTCCCCATTTATCCGGGCGCCAAGGCCGAAGAAGGGGCGGGTTCTTTCAGCATCACAGGGGAAGGCGAGAAGAGCGGCACCTTTGGAGGCGCCAGCTTCACTACAACCGACAGCGTCGACAAGGTGGTTGAATTTTACAAGGGCCGCCTGGGCAACAAGGTGAATGCCTTTGATTCCACATCCGGAGGAAAGCACACGGTCGTCTTGAATGTGAGCGCACAGAACAGCTGGAAGACGATCACGATCGAGGATGAAGGGTCAGGCGTGACCAAGATTGCGGTTGCCAGCCTTTCCGGAAGTTCGCCGCAGTAATCTGTACGGCGGAAAGTGGAATCAAGTAATCCAGAGTTGCAAAGGCTTTCCAACTGAAAACGGATAGACACTTAGTCTAGTCAAGGGAGAGCAACATGGCAGTTTTTTGTCCGAATTGTGGAAGCACGATTGATGAAGGAGCAAAGTTTTGTCAGAAGTGTGGAACCGCTTCGCCGCAGCCTGCGACAGCGGCACCCCCGCCCCCACCACCAGCTCCACCCCCGGAACCACAGTGGACTCCCCAGCCACCCCCTCCGCCCCAGGGACAATGGACCCCTCCTTCATCGCCCCTACCGCCAGGGGCCGGCATGACGCCTGCGGGCATGCCGCCCAACAAGATGAAAGCAGCACTGCTGGGAGGGTTAGTGGGAGGGATCTTGTCTGGTCTACCGATCATTCAGGCGGGAAACTGCTGCTTCTGCCTTTGGGTCGTTCTCGGAGGCGTGATTGCGGTATATATCCATACAAGGGTAGTGCCGCTGATGAGAAGTGGCGAAGCGGCCCTTTTAGGCATGCAAAGCGGGATGGTCTCTGCCGTGGTGGCAACCGTTCTGTCCATTCCCGTCCGGCTCTTTATGACTCGTTTTGTCGGGTCGTTTCAGCGAGAAATGATGGAAAGGATGATGGAGCAGAATCCTGACTTCCCACCGCAAATGCGCGAATTCATGCTCAGACTCTTTTCCCCGGGATTCGCCATCGGGCTCATTATTATCGGTTTCATTTTTTCGCTGATTTTTTACTCACTCTTCGGCGCGCTCGGCGGTCTGCTCGGGAATACCCTGTTCAAGAAAAAGACGCAATAGGCCCCAGGGTTGGATACAAAAAGATTGCGGCCATTCCGCGTGCTGGTAAGGCGATTGCGTGGTTTGAGGCTCTTCACGCCGTATCTTTTCCTCCGGCCGGAGTTTGTCTACGGATCGCCTCGGAGATTTGCGCGGGTGGCAGATGGGCGGTGGGCGCTGGAATTATGCGCTCTACGCGTGATTTCCAGGATTGGACTCATTCCCACCAACTGTTTCCTCTCAGTGTTCGCAGTATAACTCCGGAGTTCAAGTCAGGCTGGAGCGCCCGCACTGAGGATTTTCCAAACCTCCGACGATGACATGGACCGAAAACCGGACGCTGCGAGCTACCTCGATCGATATGCGACCCCTCTTGCTGTCCTCTTGCTTCTCATCTTCTTCCTCCACGTTTTAACCCTCATTCCCCGAAAATCGCTGACCGTCGATGAGCCCGCCAACATTGCCGTAGGGTATGCATTCCTGAAGACCGGCGATGTCAACCTGGGTGAAGACACTCCGCCGCTGGTGCGTGTGATCAGCGCCCTGCCGCTGCTGGTCCTCGATCCCCGGCTGCCGCTGGAGGATTCGAGCTGGCAGGACCGGATCCACTGGAAGTTTGGAAATGTGTTCTTCGATTCCAACCCACCCCCGCTTTACTTCCGGATGATTTTCTGGTCACGGGTTCCCATGGTCCTCATCGCCTGCGCCCTGGGAGGTTGGATTTATTTTGTTGCTCGTCAGTTTTTCGGGAGCCGCGCAGCGCTGGTTGCGCTGTTCCTGTTCACGTTCGAGCCCAACATCCTCGCCAACGCCATGCTGGTCAAAAACGACCTCGCCGCCGCTCTCGTCTATTTGTGTTTCTTTTATGCGGCCTGGCTCTACTTGCTTTATCCGAGCCTGAGGGGGGCATTGCATGTAGCCACGGTGCTGGCGATCGGGATGTTAACGAAATTTTCTTTGCTGGTGCTATTCGGCCTTGCAGGGGGCGTCGTCCTCACGGCATTCTTTCTTCACCGGGAGGGGAGATCCCCGGAAGCCGCCGGCGCTCACCCCACCATGCTCAGAAATCTGCTGCTGCACGCTCTGGCAGGGGCGGTCGTGGTTGTTGTGGCCGTGAATCTCGGATATGGGTTGGAGTTGTTCCGCCCACACCTTTCGCATGTTCCGCTTCATTCTGGTGTATCTCGAGTTCTCTCGTATCTTCTTCCCACGACTCTGCTGGCAGGGATCGAGAGCGTTTTTCAAGTCACTGGAGCGGGGTGGCCGGCCTTTCTGGCGGGGCACTATTCAAGTACCGGATGGAATTATTACTATCCGCTTGCGCTTGCCATCAAGCTTCCGATCCCGATCCTCATTTTTTTCACTGCCGCACTCGTCTACAGTCTCTACATCGTGGTCCGGGACAGAGATTGGCGCTGGTTTCTCCTTCTTCTTGCCGTGGTCCTCTATCTCGTCCCCAGCCTGGGCAGCAAAGTAAACGCCGGCTTGCGCCATATCCTCCCGATCTTCCCGCCGATGTTTATCCTGGCGGGAGCGATGGTCGCACGGATGCTGGAGCAGGGGCGGAAACAAGTCAAAGTGGTGGCCACAGTTTTATTGATTGCGCTGCCAGTTTTGGTTGTGAGGACGTATCCGGATTATCTGGCCTATTTCAACGAGGTCATTGGAGGACCCCGGAATGGATGGAAATACCTGAGCGATTCCAATTTGGACTGGGGGGAAGAACTCCCTCGTCTGGCCTCATATGTCAAGGAGAATCAGATCGAGAACATCAAGCTCGCCTATCTGGGCGGAGGCAATCCGGAGTTTTATGGAATTCACGCCACGATGTTGGAGGTTCCTTACGCCTGGGAACCGCACGATGTCCCTCCAAAATTGTCGCCCTCACCGGGGACTTACGCCATCAGCGTGACGCTTCTCCAGGGTGCTGTCTTTGGAGATCGTCATGACTATTTTCAATTTTTTCGGGATCGCGAGCCTGCGGCCCGGCTGGGGGGATCGATTTTCATTTATCGAGTGGAATGATTTATGCGGTCAGCTATCAGCCGTCAGCTATCAGCGATCAGCCGTGAGCAACCGGTGCAGTTTAGTTAATGCGTGTATTGAAAGAGGGATGCACCTCTGATTCCAAGAAGTCCTAACTCATTAGGTAAGGGCTGTCCTGCCTTAGTTTGCTGACAGCTGATGGCTGATAGCTGACCGCTTGAGCCGACACCTGAGACCTCTCTACCCTCGGGACACATTCACCTCTCATGAAGAAACGAAGTGGCGACACCACAAAAATTCCCGGGGACTATCAGTACCGCGCATTGACTCGGGGGAATCCCGTCCAGCGGTTCTGGCATTACAGCAAACAGCTGGCGATACAAAGGTATCTTCCACCTGTTTCCGGCGAACAGATTTTAGATGTTGGATGCGGCTCCGGCGTGATCACTTCTTTTCTGGGGGAATCAGGCGCCTCGGTTCTGGGAATTGACGCCAGCGAAGACGCCATCGCATTTGCCTCTCAAGAATTCTCCGCTCCGAATGTGAGGTTCGAGCGGCGACTGGTCGACGACCTGGTCGGTCTGGATCACTTGTCGTTCGACAAGATATATTGCTTGGAGCTCATTGAGCACATCTATCGGAACCAGACCCGGGAGTTGTTCCAGCAATTTCGGACACTGGTCAAGCCGGGGGGAAAAGTTTTTGTCACCACGCCGAATTACCGGTCTCTTTGGCCTTTGATCGAATGGAGCATGGATACGGCGCGGCTCGCGCCTCAGATGTCGGAGCATCAGCATGTGGAGTTCTTGAATGCCCGGAAGCTTCAGGACACAGGCCTGGAGTGCGGGCTTGAAATTGTGGACAGTGCCTCCATGTGCTTCATCGCCCCCTGGCTCGCACCTCTGAGCTGGCGCCTGGCAGAGAAGGTGGACGCTCTCGAAGGCAGGTTACCGTTTCACATGGGATCGATACTTATAGGAGTTTTTGCAAAGAAGGAAGCTGGATGCGGACACGGATTAACTTCTGCTTGACTCGTTTACGGTGGAAAAAAGGTTCGGTTGGGGCGAAGCGCCTTTTTTAGCCTCCGCTATAATCTGCGGTTTGTTTGAAGCCATTTAATTCGCAGATTGTGGATCATCCACTGCTCTACTGATCATATCGCGAAGAACACTGGGAGGGAGAATCCTCGCCCCGCCTGGCGGAAGTGGAGGCTTGATTCGTAGCCGTTCGCAGACATGTCTCGCCACCCGGGCATTCAATCAACCGAAAGCCGGTTGTTGTCAGCCGAGTGCTGATAGCTATTACTGACAACTGACAACTGAGAACTGACAACTATTCCACCCGCCTGCCCGTCAAGCGTTCAATTCGCTTGGCGATGGGCGGATGGGTGGAAAACAGATTCCCGATAGCACCCATCAGGCCCCCGCCGGTGAAGGGCTGAATGATAAACAGGTGGGCCGTCGACGGGGAGGCCATCATCGGGATCCGCTTCGAGTAGGCATCCAGCTTCTGAAGCGCGCTCGCCAGCCCGTCAGGGTTATGCGTCATCTCGGCGCCACTGGCGTCGGCCTGGTATTCTCGAGACCGCGAAATCGCCAACTGGATCAGGAGGGCGGCAATCGGCGCCAGGATAATCATTAACAGCCCCGAAAATATGCCTCCACCCCGTTCGTTGTCACTGCTGCGTCCGCCAAAACCTCCGAACAATTCGGCCCAGTAGGCCATGCGGGCAATCATCGTTAACGCGCCGGCAATGGTCGCTGCCACCGCGCTGATCAGAATGTCACGGTTCTTCACATGGCTGAGCTCGTGAGCCAGCACCCCCTCAAGTTCCCGCTCGTCGAGGATCTTCAAAACACCCTGTGTGACCGCGACCGACGCATGTTCGGGATTCCGTCCCGTGGCAAATGCGTTGGGTGAATCCGTCGGAATCATATAAATCTTCGGCATCGGCAGTTGATTGTTGGTCGCCAGCCGTTCGCAGA
Source organism: Terriglobia bacterium (assembly GCA_020072965.1). Lineage (GTDB taxonomy): Bacteria > Acidobacteriota > Terriglobia > JAIQFV01 > JAIQFV01 > JAIQFV01. Next base: position 158,753 of record JAIQFY010000004.1, read on the forward strand.
TGCGATAGACCATGGGCGCTTCTTCGCGTGAAATGGGGACGGCGCCGTTCATCGCAAGGGCGATCTTATCGGACCAGAAATAACTTGCAAAATTCATGACGACGGCGAGTCCGAGGCCCAGCATCAAGCCGTTTTGACCGCCAACGGCCTCACCGACAAACAACAGCAAGCCCGTCAGCAGTCCCAGCAGCAAAACCGTCTTCAGTCCATTCATAATCGCGTATGCCTTTCATCCCTGCAATGGTTTGGATTTGTGCAGGTTGCCGGAGGTTGTCTCCAGGAATCTAATAGTAAGATTCAAGAGTGAAATGTCAATGAAGCAGAGGTGCCAGGTGTCAGAAAAAGCCGTCAGCGGTCAGCTATCAGCCGTCAGCAATTAGCCTTCAGCCATGAGCAATCAGCCTTCAGCTTCAGGCTCAATAAATGAGCGCATCGAAAGATGAATAGGCTCCTAACTCCAAGAAATCCCATCGCACTAAGTAGTGGTTGCTCTGCCCTTGTCTGCTGATAGCTGACGGCTGAGAGCTGAAAGCTGTCCTCTAAAAACAATCCATAAACGCGCTGACTGAAAACACGGCTTTTCCAATTCCGGGTTCACCATAGCCGGGAGGAGGCGTCAGCTTGTACTTACGCAAAATGCGATGGTAGGTTTCCAGCAAGCGCACGTGGTACAGGAGTGGTGCGCCCTGCGGATTTGTTTTTCCCAAAACGCTCAGGGGCTCAGGACACCACGTGGTGAACCGTGGCTTGATCCCCTGAGACATGAAAAACTCCAGTCCCTCTGCCGTCGACGCGATGGCGTCTTCGACTTCATGGAAGCCATAGGGCTTCGCCATTTCGATTCCTGCAACGAAGTTCGGGATCACTTGGTCGGGCCCAAACACCCCGGCGGCGTCCACAATCCGGCGGTGCCACTCTTCGCGGCCCACGTAGCGGTTCTTTCCTGCACAGATGATTCCGAACAACCGGTCATCCCAGATTTCGTAATTCGGATGATAAATCTGCACTCCGGCATCTTTGAACCGTTTGACGTCGTCCAGGGGCAGCGCCTGCACGACCAGTTTGGAGATCCAGCGGCGCGGAAATCTTTTCTCAATGGCGAGGGGATAGCGCTCGTAAAAGTCCGCCTCCGTTTGGCCGCGGAGCTTCGAGGTGATTGATCCCCCTGTCACCGTGTAAGCCCGGGCTTCCTGGTCCGTCTCGGCGATGATCGCTAGGGCTTCAAGAATTTCCTCGGGGGTTTTGACAATCTGATACGGGCGGCCGGCGGATATCTGTTGACGATAGTTTTCGTTGATGTCGCAAAACTGGCACTCTTCTTCAAATCCGAAATATTGACACTTCCGATAGACCGTCAAGTAGAGCAGATAACCCCACTCGATATTGGGTGCGACTTCGTCGAGCGGCCGTCCGCTCGAAAGTGTGCGGTCGTAATAAGAGGGCCGGGGCCGGTATTGCACCTCACAAAGAGGGTCCCGGCGCGGATCTGTCGTCCCGTCCCCGTTCCCTCCCGCTTGAATGGCAAGGACAAGCCTGCCTTCCGCATCAATCTCGACGCGATAGGGGGAATGGGGATTGATCCGCACCGAGACAATCGTCCTCCGAAAATGCCCGGGGCCTCCTGTCAGACAGATCTCTTCGGGGGCGCTCAAATCCTCACGCCGCTGGCCCATCTCTTTGATGGGGATCATGTCAAACGAGAAAATAAAATACGACTTTGGCTGCATCCCTACTGCCACGCGCAGGGCGTCGTCGCTGAACGCCACGCCCCCGCGCAGGAGGTCCTCTTTAACGATGGCCTCCGGCGGGATCGTGGGATGGTCAGCAATAAGCTGTTCGATGAAGTGTTTCCTGGGAATCTCCAACGACTTCGTCATGCAACCACAGCCCCTTCCCTGTTTCCAGGGATGTTAGTGTGACAGCAACTCGTTAGCATACCATTGGGATCAGGGGGAAGGGAATAGATGGTAGGTAATAGGTATTAGGGGATAGAGGATAGGGAAAAGGCGATAAGGAGTAGATCTTAGGTTGCAGGGCTCACACGTCTTAACCGTTCTGTGCGCAGCATCGCATTAGAATCTATGGGCGACGTCATGGCGCTTTTCACCTAACCCTATCACCTATTCCCTATTACCTGTTTCCATCACACGGCCCGCGCTTTCTTCGACGAGACTTCCGTCTCGGATTGCGGTTCAAATAGCATCACACCCTTTTCGAGATCGGCATCGACCCGCAGCATATCTCCCGTATGGATATGACCTTCCAGCAATTGCATTGACAACGGATTGATGATCAGGCGCTGGATCGCCCGTTTCATGGGACGGGCGCCGTACTGCGGATCAAATCCCTCGCGGAGCAACAGCTCGCGGGCGCGGTCATTGAGGGAGATCTCGATGTTCCGTTCCGTCAGCATCCGCTCGAGATGGAAGACCTGGAGGTCGATGATCTTCTGGATTTCGTTGCGACCCAGCGAATGGAAGATGATGATGTCGTCGACGCGATTCAGGAACTCGGGCTTGAAGTTCTCCTGCATGATCTGCATCACCTGTTCCCTCAGGCGCGACTCAATGTCGCCGGCCGAGACCCCATGCTTCCGGTCCTCCTTGTGCGAGTTGCTGAACCGCGACTGAAACTCCTGAATCATCGAAGAGGCCAGGTTCGAGGTCATGATCAGGACGGCGTTCCTGAAATCAATCGTGCGCCCCTTGCCGTCGGTCAGGCGACCATCATCGAGGATCTGCAGCAGGATGTTGAACACGTCGCTGTGCGCCTTCTCAATCTCATCAAACAACACGACGGAGTAAGGGCGGCGCTTGATAGCCTCCGTCAGCTGCCCGCCTTCCTCGTATCCCACGTAGCCGGGCGGGGCTCCGATCATACGGGACACGGAGTGTTTCTCCATATATTCGCTCATGTCCAGGCGCACCATGGCGTGCTCGTCATCGAACAAAAATTCCGCCAGGGCGCGAGCCAACTCCGTTTTCCCCACGCCGGTCGGCCCCAGGAAAATGAACGACCCGATGGGACGCTTGCGATCCTGCAGCCCCGCACGGCTCCGCCGGATGGCATTGGAAACAGCCACCAGGGCTTCTTCCTGTCCGATGACCCGGGCGCGGAGGCGATCCTCCATTTTAATCAGCTTGGCGACCTCCCCTTCGAGCATCTTGGAGACCGGAATGCCGGTCCAGCGAGAGACGACGGCCGCAATATCCTCCTCATCCACTTCTTCCTTGAGGAAGCGGCCGTTGGCAGACCGGGCCAGGAGCTCGGCGTTTTGTTTTTCCACCTCACTTTGAGCGGCCACTAGTGCCCCATAGCGGATCTCTGCCACGCGCTGGTAATTCCCCTCGCGTTCTGCCTTCTGCTCCTCCAGCTTGAGGTGCTCGATCTGTTCCTTCAACTGCCGAATCCGGGCGATGTGCTCCTTCTCGGACTGCCAGCGCAGCTTCATCTGGCTCGACTTCTCCCGAAGCTCGCTGAGAGAATGTTCAATCTTCTCCATCCGGTCCTTCGAGGCCGGATCGTCCTCACGCTTCAACGCCTGCTTCTCGATTTCGAGCTGCATGATGTCGCGTTCGAGCTGATCGATCTCGGTCGGCATCGAATCGATTTGAATCCGCAGGGATGATGCGGCTTCGTCGACAAGATCGATGGCCTTGTCCGGCAGAAAACGGTCGCTGATGTACCGGTTGGACAGGGTAGCCGCCGCGATGATGGCGCTGTCCTTGATTCTAACGCCGTGATGAACCTCGTAGCGCTCTTTCAGTCCCCGCAGAATCGAGATCGTATCCTCGACCGAGGGCTCCCCGATATAGACCTGCTGAAAACGCCGTTCGAGGGCGGCATCCTTCTCAATGTATTTTTTGTATTCGTTGAGAGTGGTGGCGCCAATGCAGTGTAATTCGCCGCGTGCCAGGGCCGGCTTCAGCATGTTCGACGCATCGATGGCTCCCTCGGCGGCGCCCGCGCCGACCACGGTATGGAGTTCGTCGATGAAGAGAATCACCTGGCCTTCGGCTTCGTTGATCTCCTTCAACACCGCCTTGAGACGGTCCTCAAACTCGCCGCGGTACTTGGCGCCTGCCACGAGGGCTCCCATGTCGAGGGCCACGATGCGCTTGTTCTTGATCGTCTCCGGGACATCTCCCGCGACGATGCGGCGGGCGAGTCCCTCCACGATGGCAGTTTTTCCAACCCCCGGCTCGCCGATCAAAACAGGATTGTTCTTCGTCCGGCGCGACAGCACCTGGACCACGCGCCGGATCTCATCATCGCGACCGATGACGGGGTCCAACTTTCCCTTGCGTGCCAGTTCGGTGAGATCGCGCGCGTAACGCTCCAGGGCTTGGTATTTGTCCTCCGGATTCTGATCAGTGACGCGTTGCGATCCGCGGATGGTTTGAAGCACCTTGAGGATCGCATCCCGGGTGACGCCGTGCCGCTGGAGAATCTTCTGGGCGGTGTCGTTTTTCTGGTCGGCAATGGCTAGCAACAGGTGTTCCGTGGAAACGTACTCGTCCTTGAACTGATCGGCTTCCTTGAACGCCCTTTCAAACACTTGGTTGAGAGAGGGGGCGATGAATTGCTCGAAGCCGCTGGTGACCTTGGGCAGACGCGACAGTTCGCTCTCCACCTCGCCCAGCACCGTGTTGGTCGAAACCCCCAGCTTTTGCAGCGCCGGCACCACCACGCCTTCGGGCTGCAGCAGAAGCGACATCAGCAGATGGATCGGCTCCACCTGCTGATGGCCCTGTTTGGAGGCCGCGTCCTGCGCCGCCTGAACGGCTTCCTGACCTTTGAGTGTGAATTTATCGAATCGCATAAGTAATAAGCCTTACTGAATAATCTGAGGGGAAAGCTACGGCTCGCCCCTCTCCTTTTCGTGCAAGATCAACTCAACTCTTCCGAGGCGGGGGTCTCAAGCCCGATGGCCAAATCCGGGCCGTCCGGTGAATCAGGTGATATTCACCTTGATTTGTTTTGACTTGGTTTCCGCCTTCTTCGGCAGAGTGATTTTCAAGACTCCATCTCTGTATTCGGCAGTGATCCTATCCTGGTCGACCGAAGTGGGGAGAGTGAAGGACCGGGAAAAGGCCCCGTAGGCACGCTCCACACGATGGTAGTTTTCCTCACGGGTTTCCTTTTCGAGCTTGCGCTCCCCCTTCAGGGTCAGGGTGTCATTTTCCAGCCGAATGTCGATGTCCTTCTCTTTCATTTCGGGCAGTTCGGCCTTCACCACGATGTCGTGGTCGGTCTCGTAAATGTCCACAGCCGGGGACCAGACCCCTGTGTCCATGGGTCCGTCACCGGCCCGCAGCCGGCCAAACCGCTCATCAAACAGGCGATTCATACGGTCCTGCAAAGTAATCAAATCGCGAAACGGCTCACAACGCACTTTCGCCATGATGACCCCCCTAGTTGCTCAATACCAGTGGTGCAATCCGATACTAAGATTCGGGTTTTGTGCTGTCAAGGGAAGGAGAAACAGCCATCAGCCATCAGCGATCAGCTGTCAGCTATTGAAGCAGGAGATCGATTTCTTGACCAGGGAATTCATCTCGAATCAGAAGCAGCTTGCTCATTCGAGATGCCACTGGATCCCGAGTAAACCGCCCGCTGAAAGCTGTGGGCTGATCGCTGACGGCTGATAGCTGATAGCTATTCCTCACAACTATTCCACCGCCCGCAGGACCACACACTTGAGATACAGCGTTTCGGGCATGGACAAGAGAAACGGATGATCGCTCGATTGAGTTGTTTTTTCAATGACCGCGAAGTGGCGGCGGGCGTCTGCGGCGGCCCCCGCCAACAAATTGAGAAAATCAATCTCAGACACGTGCTGGGAGCAGGAACACGAGATGAGTACCCCTCCCGGGGCCAGCATCTTCATGGCACGAAGGTTGATTTCCTTGTAGCCGCGCATCGCATTATCGAAATTGGTCCGTTTCTTCGCAAAGGCGGGGGGATCGAGCACAATGGTGTCAAATCTCGCCTTCATGGTATCGAGCGCCTTCAATTCATCAAAAACGTTCGATTCTTTGAACTGGACATTCATCACCCCGTTGAGTCGGGCATTGCGTTCACCCAACTCCACGGCGGAGGCCGAGCTATCAATGGCCAGGACATGTTCCGAGCGCCCGGCGATGTTCAAGGCAAATCCTCCCGCGTAAGTAAAGCAGTCCAGCGCGATGCCGCGAGCATATCGCCGTGCCATCAGATGGTTTTCACGCTGATCGAGAAAGGTACCGGTTTTCTGCCCTTCAAGAAGGCGCGCGATGAATTGCACATCATTTTCCTTGTAAATGATTTCTTCGGGTATTTCTCCATAGACGAGACCGCATTTCAGGTCCAGGCCTTCCAGTTCGCGAATGCCGGCGTCGTTTCGCTCCACGATCGCCCGGGGATGAAACTCCTCCTTCAAAATTTGCTCGATCCATGGCTTGACCTTGTCGGCGCCTTGGCTGAGCGTTTGGAAGACCAGGATATCGACAAACCGGTCCACAATGATTGAGGGTAACCCATCGCCTTCCGCATTCACCAAACGGTAGGCCTCTGTCCCCGGGGGAGGGGGTTCCCGGCGCTCGGCTGCGGCCCGAATTTTTTTCCGGAAGAACGCCTCATCCGCCGGTTCACTCTCGTGCGTCGTCAACAGGCGCAAGGCGATTTGCGAAGTTGAACTGTAAAACGCCCGCCCCAGGTACCGGCCACGGAAATCCCAGACTTCGACCGTCGCCCCCGGCTCCACACCCTCCGGACGCTCCAGATCGCTCTTGTAAATCCAGAGGTGGCCGGCCTCGACGCGTATTGTTGCTTTTTTGTTGACTCTGACACTGCCTGATGAGACCGCCGTGGACATGTACTCCTCAATTCAGCAGACGTTGATCCCGTCGACCCGGTGGGTAATCCGCCCCCGACTTTCTTCGGCTCTGGCCGTCTTCACGGAGCATCAAAGGATAACATAATTCAAGCCGCTTCCCTCATGTCACGGCGGACACCTGAAAGAATAGCGCGGTCGGCGCGGAGGATGTTTAAGATCGCAAGAGGTTCGATTACGAGGCTATGGGGGATTTTCAAGGGGAGCGTTGGCACATCGCTGGAAGCCGCTCGCGGATTTGTTTTTCAGCACGAAGTGCACTGAAACACGGACGCACCTGGTTACTCTGTTGGGCTCAAGGAAACAGAAGCACGGAGATTGTCATTCTCGAGCTCCCGCGGGCGCATTTTTTCGGCGACAATGCCATGACGGTAGTTGAAGAGGCGTTCCAGTTTTCTGCGCACGACCCGGTCAGCCACGAGATGACCCAGCCAACCCCATGGCAGCCTATACTCCACTTCGTCGGTCATCAAAGTGGTGTTTTTCTGAGTGGGCTCAAAACGGTGCCGGTGGTACCAAAAGGCGAAAGGTCCCCTCTTCTGGATATCGGCGAAAAGACGGTTGGCAATAAACTCCGTCTGTTCGGCAATCCAGAGTCTTGAAAAGGGGCCAAAGCGCACCCTCAAGATGGCGCGACTGCCGACTTTCAAGCCCCCGGGTTGCTCTATGACGTTCACTCGCTCCCAGGGCGGCGTCAGTTCCTCGAGAGCCTCAGGCCGCATGTGGAATGCAAACACGGCCTCTGCGGAGGCGGCGATCTCGGACTGCTGGATGAAACACTGTGTCTTCATGGTCCCTCCTCGCTCGGGATCAGAACCTCGCGCCCAAACGTTTCAGGTGTTGTTCGAACAATTCAAGATTATCTAGCCAAAGGGCACGTGTTCGCTTCACGCTGTGCAGGATTTCCTGCGAATGCCCGCCGCCCACCCAAAGTTCGACGTGCGGGGAGAGCTTTTGAGCGATATCCTGCAAGCTTCTTCCCATGGCTCTGGCTCCATCGGCACCCTGGATACCAAGCACCACGGCGTGCACATCCGTCTTCTTCGCCGCTTCCACGATCTCCTCCGCGGGAAGATTGGCTCCCAGGTAGACCACTCCCAGCCCTCCCCCCGCCGCGAGCAGGGCGGCCGACAAGATCCCGAATTCGTGCTGTTCGCCCGCGGGCGTGGCAAAGAGCAACCGGCTGGGTGTGTCGGTCCGGGTGTACAACCGCACCAGGGCACCGAGCTGATTGCGCAGCAGCGCCGAGAGGAGATGTTCCTGCGCGATGTTCAGGTGGCCTTGGTGCCACTCGTCTCCCACTTGCGACATCAGCGGGGTGACCATCTGGTGGATCACCTCGCGCGGGGAGAGCATGGACGCGAATCGTCCCAGTTCCCGTTCCACCGCCACGGCATCGAATCGGTGGATGGAGCTTAGGATTGGCTGCAAATTGATGGCCTTAGAGGACGTGCCCGGGAGCGCCCGGCCTGCCTCACTGAGGGGAACCGGGACCGAACGTGCCAGCAGGGCTTTGAGTTGCAAGTCCGTCAGGGCCGCAATCCGGCCAATGGCATGACCCCGTTCGACCCCTGCCTGGAGGAGTTGCAGGCGCTCCACATCGCCCTCGGTATACAGCCTTCCCCGATCATCGCGCTGAGGCTCCACGGCATGATGACGGCGTTCCCACGCCCGCAGAGTATCAATGCTCAGGCCGGTCAGCTTCGACACCGCACGGATGGGATAATGAGGCCTCTTCATACAACTCACCTTCCTTCCCAGCATTCTCTCGAGGAGGCACCATAGCGGGATATCCGGAACATGTCAAGCATGTGTCCATAAATTGTCATGGAAAAATGCTTGACAAATGGCAGATAGTGATTTATTGTATCGCTCGTACACCAAAGACGCCGGGCGAGGAGGGCCGGTCCGGGCCTAGGTTAAATCGAGGCGCCGACTCCGACCCCACGTGGAGGATGTGGATCTGAAAATCTGAAAGGCACACTTAAACCACTAACTAAGGAGAATTCAAAAAATGAACATGAATGCAAAAACGAAGATTGCGGGATTGATTATGATTGCAGGATTCTTACTGGCGTCGATGGCCCTGCCCGCCCTGGCTGGCGGAGACCATGGGAAGCCGGGTCAGAAAGACATTGTTGAGACAGCCGTCGCGGCCGGGAATTTCACGACTCTGGCGAAGGCGCTGGAAGCGGCCGGATTGATCGAGACTCTGAAGTCGGCGGGTCCGTTTACCGTGTTTGCTCCCACAGATGAAGCATTTACCAAGCTGCCGGCGGGCACTCTGGAAGGCCTGCTGAATGATCCCGCGAAGTTGAAGAGCATTCTGCTTTATCACGTTGTCTCAGGAAAGGTAATGGCAGAGAACGTAATGAAACTGAAGTCGGCGAAAACGGTCGAAGGGTCCAGTGTGAAGATTTCCGTTCAGGGAGGCAAGGCCCTGATTAACGACGCGAACGTCATCAGGGCGGACGTCATGGCCTCGAATGGAGTCATTCACGTCATTGATTCGGTGATCCTTCCGCATTAGAGGTCTCAACGAGTTAGCGGCCGGGAAGATTCTGCCCCGGCCGCTCTCGAAAACACAAAACGGACAGGGAAATTAGAAATAGCAAGCGAGACCACAACCACAATTGATAGTGTAATTCTTCCATCCTGGGGAGACAGCCATCGCAACTGCCCTCATGGGAGCAACCCCGGAAGTTCTCAGGGGCCATGCAATGAGGGAATAAAAGAGAGCTTCCGCGGGTTTATAGATTATTGACAATAGATTATTGATCCTTGAACCATTGAAAAAAAAGTTTATTTGAAGAGAACCGAATAATCGTTCGGCAGCATCAAACAATATGCTAGTATCAATCAACGGTTAAGCAAAGAACGCCAAGTCTGGCAGAGTTTGTGGCTTGGGAGGGCTGGGAAGAGCACGGGGATGGATCAGGCAATCTTGCCAACATGTGCCGTGCAACTTCAAACTTCCCCGGGATACGTTGCAGCCAAGTTTCCACGTACGGTTCTGGTTTTATGCCCGCGTTTCCGGATGGATTATCTTCTGCTTGCGCTGTCTGTTTTAATTTTGTTCGAGAGGGGGACCTAAAATGAACAAAGGGATGACGCAGCTCTTCTGGTATAAGACCTCGACAGGAAGATATGTGGCGAGGGACAATCGGGCCCGCTTGGACTCCTCAACTGTAGCGCTTGTCCGGGACTTGCTGAAAGAAGATAGTGAGCTTGAACCCGCCCGGCCACCGGCGCAAAAGAATGATCCGACCATCCCCCTCGGGATCGCCGAATCACCGCTTCCCTTTGAAGCAGTCCACCAGTGGGTGACCTGGGCAGTCCGGGGAAATAATCACAGTCACTGATCAATTTTGTGCGGTGAATTTGCCTCACAGGTCGGACTACCCTGGGGGCAAAGATCAGCCCCGCAGGTATCCGGGGATTGAGAGAATTGTGAGTGAACTGATCTACACGGCACACCCTCAGCGGTGAGGGTGTGTCCCTGCCCATTAGCTTGCGTTTCCCCGGCGAACGTCCCGTCTTCCTCAAGCCATCCGTTTTCCCTCCTCCCCTTGACATTGGGCGAACTCAGATGAATTGGATAGAATGATGACCGGCTGTTGGTCAAACCCGAGAGCGGCGGGAGGGGGCACCGTGCCTAAAACATAACCACATAATTCTGCGGTGGAGGCCGACCCGATTGATCGGGGCCACCCCGGCGATTTCATTTGGGCAACCACCTGAATGAAACCTGCCCCGAAAAGCCCCCCTTGATTTGTCTCTTCAGAGAAAGATAGATAGAATGGACTCTTCGCTCAATCGAAGGACCCATTCGGAATGTCCCACTCCACTGCCAGAGAGCATCTTGGTTTTCTATGAAGACGGAGGCTTCATTTCACCCCGGGCATGCCGCTGAGGGGACCCCTTCCTGGAACCAGCAAATCAGGCTGAGGGATGGGAGGGCCCTGGGATTTGCGGAGTTCGGCGACCCGCACGGCAAGCCGGTTTTCTATTTCCACGGGTTTCCCGGTTCACGACTTGAAGCGCAGGTGGCTGCCGGGCTCGCATCCCGGCACGAAGCGCGAATCATCGCGGTGGATCGCCCGGGCTATGGCCTTTCGGAGTTCAAGCCCGATCGATCGATCGGGGAGTGGCCGGCGGACATTCTTGAGATTGCTGACTTGCTCCGGCTGGACCGATTCACTGTCCTGGGAATCTCGGGAGGCGGCCCATACGCCGCGGCCTGTGCTCTGAAGATCCCCGACCGCTTGATTTCTGTCGGATTAGTCAGCGGCATGGGCCCACCCGAAGCCCTGCAGCAAACGGGCGCGATGAGATGGATGAATCGCGCGGCCCTCTTCCTCGCCTGCCACACCCCAGCTCTGGTGGAAATGGCTTGCGCGGGAATTGCGATGTCCATACGGCGCCGGCCTGAACGCGTAGTCTCCCGTTTGATGCGGCTGGTGTCCCCGGTCGACAAAGAAGTCCTCAGTCGGGAGGAATTTCAGGAGGCCCTCTGCCGGTCATTTCGAGAGGCTGTGCGCCTCGACCTCCGTGGACCCGGGAGGGACTTGGTGCTTTATGCGCGTCCGTGGGATTTTCAACTTCAGGATATTAGAATGCCTGTAAATCTATGGCACGGGGAACACGACTGGATTGTTCCCCCCTCCATGGGCCGGTTCCAGCAAAACGCAATCCCCAATTGTCGAGCAATCTTTTTCGAGCAGGAGGGTCACTTTTCGCTGATCATGAAGCACATGAAAGATATTTTTGACACCTTAACTTCCTAATTGGACTCTATGCGTGTTCGTGCTAAATAGGGTGGGCACGGGGGGAGGCCTCCCAATCTCGGAATCATAAGTTGTCCTGTCTGGTTCCTGGTTTCCACTCCTGATGAAAGCGAGGAGATGTGAGATGGGTCTCACAAGCGCGGTGTTCGATTCGTTGAACAAAGTGAGCGGGGCGATCATCGCCATGGCCACCGCCACGTCAGCCGCGGCGACGGTCGCCCTGATCTACTGGACGAGCAAATATGTTCGTTTAACTCGCCATCTTGTCGCCTCGACGGCCGAACATGTGCAGCACACAATCCGGGAACAAAAGGAGAAGCTCGATGCCAACAGACAAGGTTTGCACGAGCTGACAAAGATCATTCTGATCACACTGAACAAATTGCCCACGTCCAGGGACCGGGCGGCTGACATGATAGGGGTGACCCTGTGGTCAGTAGAGGATCTGCTGGATATGAGGCATCTGGCCCGCGGGCTGAGCGGCAAGGTGATCGGAAACGTGTTTTGGGCGATCTACCATTTGAATGCCATTGGAGAGTGGGTGCGTCAGGCCCAGCAGAAGCACCGCGAGAAGGAGATAGACTTGGCCGAATTCCTCTGGGAAGATTATGCGGGAACCCTCCAGCAAGCGAAGCAGGAATTGAGTCACCTTCTCGAACTGTTGTGAATATTCTTTTCCAGATGAGAGTCGCCGATTTTGATTTCGAATTGCCCCAGGATCTGATCGCCCAATACCCGCTGCCCGAACGCGACCAGGCGCGGATGATGGTGGTGGACCGCACTAGCGGCCAAATTTCCCACCGCTATTTCCATGAGTTGAGTGCGTTTGTTTCGCCGGGAGACCTCCTGGTATTGAACAACACGAAGGTATTGCGGGCGCGGTTGTTTGGCCACCGCCTCGGGACCACGGCCGACCCCCGCACCCGGAAATCCAGCATCAGTTCGCCAATTGAAATACTGCTGGTCAAAGAGATTCAACCATCCCTCTGGAAAGTCCTGGTCAGGCCGGGAAGAAAAATGCGGGTGGGCGAAATCGTAGTGTTTGGAGAGGGAGAACTTCGCGGAGAGGTCGTTTCCCGCGAGGAGTTCGGGTTGAGATCGATACGTTTCGAGTGCGCTGGAGACTTGATGCAGACCATTCAGTCTCTGGGACACGTCCCCCTCCCTCCGTACATTCGGCGAGAGGATGTTCCGGCCGATGCGGCCGATTATCAAACCGTCTATGCGCGTCAAATCGGGGCCGTTGCCGCACCTACCGCGGGATTGCATTTTACGGAAGCTCTATTGAATCGCCTCCAGTCGAAGGGCGTGGGAAGATGTGAGATTACTCTTCACGTGGGCCTGGGAACTTTCCGGCCGATCCATGTGGAAGAGGTGGAACAGCACCTCATGCATAGCGAGTGGTATGAAATCCCTGCAGTCGCGGCCAGGAAAATCAGCGAGACCCGGCGGGACGGCGGACGCATCGTCGCCGTGGGAACCACGGCCGTCCGAACCCTGGAACATGTCGCCCGCGAATCCTGTGGAGACATTCCAGCGAGCCGGGGGGAGACCGATCTCTTCATCTACCCGGGATTTCCTTTCAAAGTGGTCAGCACCCTGATCACCAATTTCCACCTGCCGCGCTCCACCTTGTTGATGCTTGTCGCGGCCTTTGCGGGCAAAGACCTGGTCTTGAAGTCGTATCGGTGCGCCATCCGGGAACGGTACCGATTCTTCAGCTATGGCGACGCCATGCTGATCCTTTGAGACGAAGCGATTCATGTCAGATCAGCCGCAAATCGGCCGCGCCGGAGCCAAGACCAGATTTTATTAGGAAGCCAGGAAACCAGAGGATGCGTTGTCGAGGGAAACCCCGCCGCGGCGGGAGCATCAGGCTCCCTTCGGAATGAGGGTTTTTAACTTTCGGTGTTCCTGGTCTCCTAATCCAAGATTTGTCTTTGCCATGAACGGCACAAGGGTTGTTGATAAGAGGTTACTGGGGGGCCCTTCACGCCGCTTTGGAGGCCGATTTGGAAGATGTTTCACAAGGTTGCCGTCCATTTTTTCCCTTGACAAGCCTAGGCTCGGGGTATAAAACAACCCAGCATCTAGTGTTCCAGAGTGGCAAACATACAACATATTCACATTCCTGAAACAATATCTTAATGTTCATTTTCGCCGTAATTTGACTTTCTCCCGGGACCCCTTGCCGCTCAGACTCGTTGGTTGAAGATGTGGAATTCGTGTTGAGGCATCCATCTCTTTGGCCGACTTTTTTCGTCTTCTTTAGAGGATTGATGATTTGAATCGAACAAATAAAAAAATAAGTATGAAGGAATTCAGGAGGGTTCATGGCCAGTACCGAGATCGAGCACAAGATTCATACCTCGGAGACATTTCCGGTTTCATCCGTCCCGTTTGAGCCCAAACTTTCAGACAACGCGATCAAGGTCTTAGAACGCCGGTACCTTATCAAAGGCTCGGACGGGAGGGTTGTGGAGACGCCGGCTGAAATGTTTCGACGGGTGGCCATCAACCTGTCCCAGGCGGAGTTGATCTATGGCGCCACCGAGGAACAGCGCCAGGACATCGAAACCCAATTTTACAACTTCATGGCTACCTTGGACTTCATCCCCAATTCCCCCACGCTCATGAATGCAGGACGGGAACTGCAACAGCTCTCCGCGTGCTTTGTTTTGCCGGTACCGGATTCCATCGACGGGATCTTTGAAGCGGTCAAGCAGGCCGCCCTCATTCACAAGACCGGAGGAGGGACCGGCTTCGCCTTTTCGCGGATCCGGCCGGCCAACGACATCGTCATGACCACGCGCGGGGTCGCCAGCGGGCCCGTGAGTTTCATGAAGGTCTTTGATGCGGCCACCGAGACCATCAAGCAGGGCTCCACACGTCGTGGGGCCAACATGGGAATCCTGCGAGTGGATCATCCCGATATTCTGGACTTCATCGCGATGAAGGCGGACATGAAGACCCTGACCAACTTCAACATCTCCGTGGCCATCACCGAGAGGTTCATGGAGGCGGTGGAAAAGAATGAAGATTACGAACTCGTCAATCCCAAGACAAAGGAGTTCGAAGGAAAACTCAACGCGCGGGATGTCTTCAACCTGTTAGTCCGGAATGCGTGGAAGAACGGAGATCCGGGGATCATCTTCCTCGACCGCATCAACCGTGCCCACACCACCCCGCACGTGATGCCGATTGAGTCCACGAATCCCTGCGGTGAACAGCCGCTGATGCCCAACGAAAGTTGCAACCTGGGCTCCATCAACCTCGGAAACATGCTGAATGAAAACGACAGCCGGATTGACTACGAGCACCTCCGCCGGGTCATCCAGCTTTCGGTTCGCTTCCTCGACAATGTGGTGGACATGAACAAGTATCCGGTCGATGCCATCCGCGAGGTGACGATGGGCTCCCGGAAGATCGGGCTGGGAGTGATGGGCTGGGCGGATATGCTCTACCGGCTGGAAATCCCTTACAACAGCGAGAAGGCCATTCAACTGGCGGAGACGGTGATGGCATTCATTGAGGATGAGGGACATCGCAACTCCCAGATGCTGGCAGAGGAGCGGGGGGTCTTCCCCTACTGGAAAGGTTCCACCTACGAGAAGCGCGGGATAAAGATGCGCAACTCCACCGTCACGACGATTGCCCCCACCGGAACCATTTCCATCATTGCCGGCTGCTCCGGCGGGATCGAACCGCAATTTGCCCTGGTGTTTTTCCGCAATGTCATGGACAACACCAAGCTGCCGGAGGTTCATGGATACTTCAAGCAGGTGCTGGAACGGGAGGGCCTGTACTCGGAAGAGTTGATGGAAAAGATTGCGGAGCACGGTTCGGTGCAGGACATTGAAGAGATCCCCGAGGCGCTCCGCCGCCTCTTTGTCACCTCCCATGACATCACGCCGGAATGGCACATCCGGATGCAGGCGGCGTTTCAGAAATACACCGATAACGCGGTGTCCAAGACCGTGAACTTTCCCACCAGCGCTACACCCGAGGACGTGGAGCGGGTCTATATGCTGGCTTACGAGCTGGGCTGCAAAGGCGTCACGATCTACCGCGACGGAAGCCGCGATAATCAGGTCCTCAATGTGGGCAGGATGAAGGAAGGGACGGTCACCAAGGTAGTGGCCGAGGCGCCCGTTGCGGCCATCGAACCGGCGACTCAGACGATCACGCCTGGGGCGTTCGTCCGTCCGGACTCGATGGACGCCAGCCCTTCGCTGAAACCGCGTCCGGATGTCGTGAACGGGAAAACTTATCGCCAGCAAACCCCCTTGGGAACGGCATTCGTCACGGTGAATTCAAACGGGGATGTGGAGCCGTTCGAGGTCTTTACGAACGTCGGCAAAGCAGGCAGCGATACCGCGGCGGTGGCAGAAGCCATCGGGCGGCTGGTGTCGCTGGTGCTCCGACTCCCTTCAAGTCTCTCGCCCACCGACCGGATGAAGGAAATCGTCAAACAGCTTTCCGGCATTGGCGGCAAACACTTTGTTGGGTATGGCCAGAAAAGCGTTCGGTCGTTGCCGGATGCCGTGGCCCAGGTGCTGGCACAGCATCTCGGCCTGGTGGAGCCGGATCCGCAGTCAACCGCTGGCCCCGTTTCTGCACGGATTGGAGATCTTTGTCCTGTGTGTGGGAACGCAACGTTCGTGTACCAGGAAGGCTGCCAGAAGTGCTATTCCTGCGCTCACTCTGAGTGCTGATGTAGTGCCGATGTAGTGCCGACTTCAGTCGGCTATTTAGGCCTCGAAAACAATTCATCGGGAAGGACGGGACAACCCCCGCTCCTGAGCCGGTCCTGCCTCGACACCGGCTGCCCGTCTTTTTAGTGGTTGTCCGTCGTGTTACCCCTCCATTCATTCCTCCCGGACAGGAATTCTCTGTTCTGTGAAATCTCTCAAATTGTCGTATCATAGCGAAGCGATTTGGTGCAGGAGATTCATTCACCCGAGGAGGTCCACGCAATGAGACTGCCACACGCCGCCATCCTTTTTATGGCTCTTTTTTTCATCGGAATCATCCCCAGCAAGGGACAGAGTCCTGGCACCTGGTCACTCGACAAGGATGCTGAGAAATGGGTAGAGGCCACGCTGAAAACCCTCTCGCAGGACGAGAAGATTGGCCAACTCCTCATTCCGGTCGCGACCGGCCAATTCACCGCACTCGACAGTGATGCATTCGCGAAGGTCAAAGAAAACATCCAAAAATACCATGTCGGAGGATATCATGTCTTTGGGAATGAACTGGTCAGCGGGGCGTTGCTGATCAACCGCATGCAGGACCTCGCTCAGGTCCCTTTGCTGATTACCGCGGATTTCGAAGGAGGGGTGGGATATCAGTTCCGGGATGCGACGCGGTTGCCGCGAGCCATGGCCATCGGGGCCACGGGGGATCCCAACTTCGCCTACCAGGCCGGCAGGGTGGCTGCCGAGGAAGGGCGGGCTTTGGGTGTGCTCGTCAATTTCTATCCGGTCGTGGATGTAAACAACAATCCCCGCAACCCCATCATCAATATCCGCTCCTTCGGGGAGTCGGTCGACGCGGTGGAGAAGATGGCGGTGGCCTACATCCGGGGGACCCATGACGGCGGCATGATGGCGACCGCCAAGCATTTTCCCGGCCATGGAGACACCAGCGAGGATACCCACTTGATGTTGCCTACCTTGACAATCGATAAGGATCGTCTCCAAAAGGTGGAACTTCCCCCCTTCGAAGCTGCCATACACGCCGGGGTCGATGCCGTGATGAGTGCGCACATCTATTTTCCGGCGCTCGAACCGGAGAAGGGCGTGCCCGCAACGCTCTCAAAGAACATCCTCACCGGACTGCTGCGCGATGAGCTGAAATTCTCGAATCTGGTTTTCACTGATGCCATGGATATGCATGGCGTGACGGCCTCATTTTCCAGGGAGGAAGCCACCGTTCGCGCGGTGCAAGCGGGCGTTGATTTTGTCCTCTTTACGCCCGACGTCGCAACCTCCTTCAATGCGCTGAAGAAGGCGGTCGAGACCGGGGTCCTTGACAAAGCCCGAATCGACCAATCTGTCCGACGAATCTTGCGCGCCAAGGCGGCGATGGGTCTCAATAAAAGCCACTACACCGACATCACCCACCTGGACATGGCCATTTCCACGAAGCCGCACCTCAAGGTGGCACGCGACATCGCTGAAAATGCCACAACGCTCATTAAAGATGAAAAAAATTTCCTGCCGCTCCAACTGAAACCCACGGACCGGGTCCTGGTACTCAACGTTTACGACAGCGCCACGGGCTGGCGCGAGGGCAAGCCGGGAGGCGTTTTTGTAAGAGAGTTCCAAACGCGACATCCCGGCAGTATGGTGATTGAGCTTTCGGATCTGACGACGCTGCCGGAATTCGAACTGGTTCGCAAGGTGCTCCCGGATTTTGACATCGTTCTGGTCAACACCTTTGCCCGGGTCGCCGCTTACCGCGGCTCAATTAACCTGACAGAAAACGAAACCTTTTTCTTGAAGCAGCTGGCGAAGATGAATAAACCTGTCATCACGACGGTGTTTGGCAACCCTTACATCCCGATGTCGGTTCCGGAGCTGCCGGCGTTTGTTCTGACTTTTGAGATTTATCCCGACGCGGAGGTGGCGGCCGTCGAAGCGTTGACAGGCGAGATCCCGTTCCGGGGAAAACTGCCGATCAGTTTACCGGGGATGTTTGAGCTGGGATGGGGAATCAAGAAATAGGCGTGGAAATTCGCTACTGCCGTAGGGGTGTCCGCCGCGGTGGACACCCCTACAAATGCACAAGGGCCAGGAGTTTTTCTATCCCACCGTCGTGGGTTCCCGCTTTTCTACCAGTTTCGGTTCCATCGAAGCGGATTCCTTGATCAGATTCCGGGCGATGACCAAACGCTGAATTTGATTTGTTCCCTCGTAAATCTGGGTGATCTTGGCGTCCCGCATGTACTTCTCGATGGGATAATCCCTGCAGTATCCGTATCCCCCAAATAATTGCACCGCATCGGTGGTCACCTTCATCGCGGTGTCCGTGGCGAAGACCTTGGCCATGGCGGCGACTTTGGTGACATTCTTGGCCCCGGCGTCGAGCAGGCGTGCCGAGTAATAAACCAGCTGACGGGCCGCTTCCACCTGGGTGGCCATGTCGGCCAGCATGAATTGGAGGCCCTGGAACGAAACGATGGGTTGCCCGAATTGCTCGCGGCCCCGCGCATATTCCAAGGCCAGATCGAGGGCGCCCTGCGCCAATCCCACGGCTTGGGCCGCGACACCAGGCCGGGCATTGTCGAGCGTCTGCATCGCCAGGGCGAAACCAATGCCCTCCTTGCCTCCCAGCAGGTTGGCAGCCGGAATGGAACAATCCCGAAAGTGCAGGTTGTGGACGCTGACGCAGCGGATCCCCATCAGGTCTTCTTTTCGACCGATTTCAAAACCCGGGGATCCCTTCTCCGCAATGATGGCGCTAATGCCACGCGTGCCTCGTTCCGGATCGGTGACGCAGAAGATGGTATAAATCTCCGCGGCCCCGCCATTCGTGTTCCATTTTTTGTCTCCGTTGAGGACATAGCAATCCCCGCGCTTTTCAGCGCGGGTCTTCAAGCTGGCCGCATCACTGCCGGCGGTGGGCTCCGACAACCCAAAACTGATTAACCTTTTCCCGGTGGCAATATCCGGCAACCAGCGGCTCTTCTGTTCCTCGGTGCCCCCGAAAATGATGGGAAAGGATCCCAGCGCGTTGACGGCATAAGCGACCCCTACGCCCCCACAGGCGCGTGAGAGCTCTTCCACAATCAGGCACAGGTTTAAGACCCCGCCCTGACCCCCGCCGTATTCCTTCGGAATCCATTCGCCCATGAGCCGGTATTCCTTCAGTTTTTCAATAATCTCCCAGGGATAACGGGCCTCACGATCCAGTTCCGCGGCCAGCGGGCGGACAAATTTCTCCGCCACCTCGCGGGCACGGTCCCGGTAGTCAAGGTTTTCTGCGGTCAGCAGCTCATTCATAAAAAGCCTCCTCGGCTTACTCGAGAGATGTGATGATGTCCAGGCTCAGCGCCCAATCGGCACTTCAAAGTAGTCAAGCTCTTGGAGAGATGCCCGTTTCAAATGGGGCAAAAGCGCTTTATGATAAGTCTACGATCGAGACCTTTTCAATGGGAATCTCTTGGGCTCGCAGCACTGTTCATGGCCTTGGCGCCAGCGCACCAGGATTTGAAATTAAGAATTATATCTTGTGAATCTTGTGTATCCTTGTAGTTCCCGATGACACCCTTATTCTGGAATCACCACCTTTGAAACGTTCTGCTTCTTATCCCGGACCAGCTTCACGACTCCTTTGCGCTGGGCCGCCTCGAGGAACTTTCCGAATGATTTGTAGCCGAGGGCGCTTTCATCGAAGGCAGGATTCTTGCGGAGCAGAACCTGTTTGACATGAGAAAAGTGTGGTTCGCTGATTCCCTCGCGGCCAAGCGCCTGGAGGGCGTCCCGGAGCAATTCGAAATCCGGTTCGATGGGGGCGGCCGCTCCACTCCGGGGAGCGGGCTTGCGCGAGGACTGGGCCCGCACCAGGGCATCGTAGAAGATGAACTCGTCGCACTGGTCGATTAAGAGCCGGTTGGTGGTCTTCTGATGACCAAAACCGATCACCGTCTTGTTGTATTCCCGCAGCTTGGAAACCAGGGGCGTGAAATCGCTGTCGCCGGATACGATGGCGAAGATATCCACATAATCCCGCGCAAACGCGGTCTCCAGCGCGTCGATCACGATTTTGATGTCGGCGGCGTTCTTCTGCTGGATTCCCCGCGTCGGCATTTCGATCATCTCGACGCCGTTCTCCTGAAGTTCCCGCTGGTATTTCTGAAATCGCGTCCAGTCTGAATAGGCGCGTTTCAGGAGAATCTTTCCCTTCTCTTTGAGGCGATCGAGGATCAGGGAGAGTCGAAACGTCTCGTCCTCCCGCATGCTGAGCGCCATGTTGTCGAAGTCGATGAATACGGCGATGCGGCTGTCCATAGGTGTCCTTCTCTAGATGGAAATGGTTCTTGTTTTCACAATCTTAATCTGGTAGAGTGAGTTTCGCAAGCGAGGAAGTTTTAATCCCCCCAATCCATTACCCCCCTCAACCTGTTCATCCCGCGACACCAGAGTCATTGCTGTCGCCCAAGGAGCGTATTATGAAAAAAATGGGTTCTCTTTTCGTTATCTTCCTTCTCAGTGCATTTCTCTCGACTTCAACCTGTCCGGCCTTCGGGGGGAGCATTCAAGGGCAAGATGAAGTCACGAAAACCACGGCAAAACAGGCTAAGGCCTCTTCCGAGCCTGCATTGGATGACGCCGGCATTGTGGTGACCATCAAAGAGAAGTTTGCCAAGTCCAACTTGACGAAAGATGCGGCGATCGAGGTGGACGTCAAGGACGGCGTGGTCACGTTAAGGGGGAAAGTGCAGCATGGTTATCAAAAGGGAGGCGCGACCAGGATGGCCAAGACCGTCCATGGCGTCAAAAGCGTGAGCAACCTGATCGAGGTCGAGAAAGCCGCCGGGTCAGGGTCTTCATCAAAAGGCAAGTAGGAGAAGATGGCTGTGGGACTAACACCGTAATGGCATGGGAGAGAGAAGGCATGATCCGCGAGACGCTCGAAATACTGCCCAAGAGGTCTTTGCCTTTGCTCTCCCTGCGTTACTGCATTCGACAAATTCAGCCTTCGCGCCTCTCTCTCCTAATCCAAAGCTTGCGTCGCGGCAAATGCGTCCCAAGGTTTAGATCCGGCCTCTGACATCCGACTTCTGACCTCGGTTGCGGAGTCTCAACAACCCCGCCGTTGCATTCCCCTTCGCAAAATTCAAATCGAATCGATCTGCCTGAGCACCGCTTCCGTGAATTCCTGGGTCGTGGCCGTCCCTCCCAGATCGCGGGTAATGTGCTTGCCTTCGGCGTAGACGCCCTCGATGGCAGACCGGAGGCGGCGGCCAGCTTCCAGTTCATTGAGGTGTTCCAACAGGAGGGCGGACGACAACATCACCGCCGTGGGGTTGGCCACGCCTTTGCCGGCGATATCCGGCGCCGAACCATGCACCGCTTCAAAGATGGCCCCATCGACGCCGATGTTGGCCCCGGGGACCAGGCCGAGTCCGCCGATCAATCCTGCGCCCAGGTCGGAAATAATATCGCCGTAGAGATTCTCCAGCAGCAGTATATCGAATTGCTGTGGATTGAGAACGAGTTGCATGCAGGTGTTGTCGACGATGAGCTCCCGGTATTTGATTTCCGGGTACTGGCTGGCGACGATGCGGACGCAATTGAGAAAAAGTCCATCGCTCATTTTCATGATGTTCGCCTTGTGTACCGCGCACACTTCGCGGCGTGCTAGCTTTCTCGCATAATCGAAGGCGAACCGGGCAATGCGGGTCGACGCGCGTTCGGTGATAATCTTCAGGCTTTCCACCACGCCCGGAACCACTTCGTGTTCCAGGCCGGCGTAAAGGTCTTCCGTATTCTCCCGGACAACCATCAAGTCAACGTTCCCGAACCGGCACGGGACGTTCGGCATGTTCTTGATGGGCCGGAAATTCGCATAGAGGTCAAACATCTTGCGAAGGCGGACATTCAGACTCGGGAACCCTTCGGCCACCTGGGTGGTGATGGGGCCTTTGAGCGCCACCCGATTGCGCTTGATGGATTCAATGAGTGCGTCAGGCAAAAGTGTTCCATAATGCTTGAGCGCTTCGCCCCCGGCGTTGATTTCTTCCCAGTTGATGGTAACGCCGGTCGCCTCGATCACGCATCGAGCGGCGCTAATCACCTCGGGCCCGATCCCATCGCCCGGAATCAAGGTGACTGTGTGAATCATGGTGTGCAGGCTCCTCGCACGGGAAAAGCGCCCGTCAAGCTCTCATGCATGGGCTCGAAGCGCGCGGTGAAATGGCGCAAGAAGGGCGCCTGGTAGGTCATCTTCAGGCCCCGGATGTCCTGGCGTCGTTGCCATACCTCCAAGATCGCTTCCACGACGTAATCGATGTGCGACTGCGTGTACACCCGCCGGGGGATTGCCAGCCGCACCAGTTCCATGGAGGAGGGGATTTCCTCGCCGGTTTTGGGATCCGTCTTGCCGAACATCACCGACCCAATTTCAACCGCGCGGATGCCCGCCTCCAGGTACAGTTCTGCAACCAGGGACTGACCCGGGTATTGCGACCGGGGAACATGGGGGAGGAAGGCTGCCGCATCGATGTAGATTGCATGTCCTCCCGGGGGCTGAACAATCGGCACGCCTTCGCGGGCAATGTGGTCGCCCAGGTAGTGGGTCGAGACGATCCGATAATTCAGGTAGTCCTCATGGAGCACCTCGTTCAATCCCACGGCAATCGCTTCCAGGTCGCGGCCCGCAAGCCCGCCGTAAGTGGGGAAACCCTCCGTCAGGATCAACAGGTTTTTCTCCTGCTGGGCCAGGGCATCATTTTGGGTCGCCAGGAACCCGCCAATATTCGCAAGGCCATCCTTCTTCGCGCTCATCGTGCACCCATCGGCATATGAAAACATTTCCTGCGCAATTTCGCGGGGGGTTCGGTCGGCATAACCCTCCTCGCGGAGTTTAATGAAATAAGCATTTTCCGCGAAGCGGCAGGCGTCCAGATAAAGCGGAATTTTGAATTCATCACATACCCGGCGGACCGCGCGGATATTCGCCATGGAAACCGGTTGACCGCCGCCGGAATTATTGGTCAGGGTCAGCATGACCAGCGGAACGCGGTTGCGTCCGGCGCGCTCGATGCACTGGTGCAAGGCATCCACATCCATGTTTCCCTTGAACGGGTGCAGCGTGGCGGGCTGCCTGCCTTCGGGAATCACCAGGTCTACGGCCTCTCCGCCCACATATTCAATATTGGCGCGCGTCGTGTCAAAGTGAGTGTTGTTCGGCACGACGTTCCCTTTTTTCACCATGCAGGTAAACAGGATGCGCTCCGCGGCGCGTCCCTGATGGGTGGGAATAACATGCTTGAAGCCGAAGATGTCCTGAACGGACGCTTTGAAGCGGTTCCAGCTCCGGCTGCCGGCATACGCCTCATCGCCTTGGGCCAGGGCCGCCCACTGATCGGCGCTCATTGCGGCGGTCCCGCTGTCTGTCAGCAGGTCGATGATCACATTTTCCGCGTCGATAAGAAAAGGGTTGTATCCGGCCTCCGCCAGGAAGTGCTCACGGTCATCCCTGGAAGTCATCTTGATCTGTTCGACTACTTTGATCTTGAAGGGTTCAATAATGGACTTGATCATAGATCCTCAGGGAGTCAGTAATTCGCCGGAACGGCAACGTTACGGGCTAGAGGAGTTTCATTGGGAATCCCGCCTAAGTATGAGAAGCGGTTCTGAACAAAGTATTCTCGGAAAAACAGGTTGCGCTCGGCTCGAAGGCTCGTCGCCCCGTTGGCGGCCCATCAACAGGGTTCCTTCATGATGATAACGGAATTGGCGCGAATTTTCACCTGTTGAGATTCCTGAGCTTTACAATTGCATCTGATCCGAGTTTGCGTTAGATTCATTCATTAGCTGTCCCCATCTTATGCGCTACCTGATCATAACCGACCTGCATTCCAACTTGGACGCGCTGGACGCGGTGTTCCAGGCCGAGGCAGAGAACTACGAAAGAGTCCTGTGTTGTGGCGACGTGGTGGGCTATGGGCCTAGCCCAAACGAGGTGATCGAGCGAATGATTGCCTGCGAGGCGACCGTCATCCGTGGAAATCACGACAAGGTCGCCTGTGGCATCGATGATACCGCATGGTTTAACGAATCGGCAGAAAGGGCGATCCTCTGGACGCGTAACGAGCTCACCGCGTCCTACCAGACCTTTCTTCGGAATCTGCCGGCGGGGCCCTGGGTTTCATCGAACCATGAGTTCCAACTCGTTCACGGCTCCATCATCGATGAGGATCAGTACCTTTATGACGATGGAGATGCCTACGACGCCTTGAAAGCCGCCACGGTGCCTATCACGTTCTTTGGGCATACGCATCTGCCCTGCTTCTTTGCCCTGAACATCCACGGGGACCTCATTTCTGAATTTATTGATGAGACCACCCCTCAAAGCAGGACCACAATTCGACTGGAGGAAGGCACTCGTTACTTGATAAACCCCGGGTCCGTCGGGCAGCCCCGCGACCGGGATCCACGGGCGGGTTATGCACTTTTTGACCTGGACAAAAGAACTGTGGAATTGAAGCGAGTCGAGTACGACATCGAAGCGGTACAGCAGAAAATGGAGAGAAAGGGACTGCCCGAATATCTTATCCAGCGTCTCGCCGTCGGGAGATGAGTCCGTGGGAGTGACCGCCGCGACGGACCGCGCACCCTTCGGGGACCTCCAGGAACGATCCAACCTCAGGGCCGATAACCTTCCGGATAGCGTCGCGCCAGGTCCACATAGATTTCCTTGAAACGCGTCCACTCTGACTTGTAATTCTCATCGATGGTTTTATCGAGCAGCTTTGCGGGAACTCCGACGGCGATGCGCTCGGTCGGAATCTCCATGCGCTGCCGCACGACCGCCCCTTCAGCCACGACCGCCCATCGACCCACCCGGGCCCAGTCGCTCACGATCGCACCCATCCCCACCACGACATAGTCATCGATGAGGGCGACGTTATGAATAATGGACGCGTGACCCAGCGTCACCCAGTTGCCGATGGTGGTTTGTTCCCCCGGGCGGGCATGGATCACACAGTTGTCCTCGACGCTGGTGCAATCGCCAATGACGATGCGCCCATAGTCGCCACGCAGACGTGCACCCGGCCCGATCCAACATTGTTTCCCGACCTGAACGTTTCCAAAAACGTCCGCACTGGGGTGAATGTAAGTTCCCCCGCCGATGACGGGGACGTGCTCCTCAAACCGAAAAACAGCCATGGGGGTTCCTCCGTTATTCAGACGGGCAATCATACCAGAGGGCGGAGTCGACACGTGGAGGAAGCTTGGAGGTTATCGCAAACAAAGAGGCGAGGCAGGGACTCGACCGCCGTCCCTGCCCCGCGAGGGAGCTAATACGAAGAGCGCGATATCATTTCGCGGCTTCGATGGAAACGACGTGAATGGTCTTCCCATCCTTTTCGAGCGACCCCTTCACCACAACCGCTTCGCCGGCGAAGGCCTTGGGCTTATCCTGGTCTGAAAGCCCGTAAACCTTCTTGTGGGCCTCATCAGCCAGAATGTATTTGGCGCCCTTGCTGACACAAGCTTCCGTACACTGTTTATCGCTTAAGTCCGACATCATGTGCTTGAGCCCGCACATGCTGTCCCCAATCTTTCCGGTAAAGGTCACATCTTTGGCGAATAGGGCGGTGGTCAGAGACAGGGTGAAGGCCGCCACCACTACAAGTAAAGTCAGAGTTCTTCTGTTCATCTTCTTCTCCTTTTTGGGTCGATTCCATCAAAAACGCGAAAACTGATTCCAGCCGCTCGGGTCAGAAACGTTCCGATACAAATAACGGTCGGGAGATTGCTCCAGGCCCGGCGGTCTTCCTTTCTAGAGCCTGTAGGACAGGATGCAACGTGCGAGTCGTTTCGTTGCTTGCCCGGATCTCATCCGAAAGCTCCATGGCGGCAGGTCTGACGCCGCCTCCGATCTGTGCTCGTAGGCCAGAAAGCTTATCTTCGTCAGGGGAATATGACTGTGATTATTCTTACAGCCCATGCAAATTGATGTAAATTGCTTTCGGAAAAGAAGTAAGCGGCACGGGCCATGGATGATCCTCGGCTTCGATGTCCCCGCGGGAGGATGATCGGGTCCGCGTTGTCATTGGCCTTGCAACGGGTTGCTTTTGAAATTTGTTTACGAACGGCGTCATGATAGGCGATACTTTTTCGAAAAGAGATTTCAGCGCGTCGCCGTTATCGGCCGAGGAGATCTCGCGCGGACTGTAAGTGAACGATCAGACACGGGCGAGTTGGCCCGCGTCCCATCGATCCGGAGGGGATGACGGAGCAGGGAAGAGGAGATGATTTTTGGATCCGGAAGACTCGAACCGGTCGTTGGCACAGAGGATAATGAGCCTGGTAGGACGATGATTTGGAGCCTTGATGAATGAGCTGTTCGTTTTGAGACAAGACTGTTCGCGAAAAGAGTATCCGATGCCCCACCCGCTTCGTCACAAAAGTACGGTGGACCCTGTCACCTGTGCTCTCTGGCTGCTCTGTGCTCTGCTGCTGGGCGCAATGCCGAGCCTGTCCGCCCAAACCGTCCCTGCTTCTGAAAACCCTGTCCCCGACCTTCAATCCATCCTGGCAGGGATGGCAAAGCACAATCAGGCCCGGGGAGAGAGTCTTCACACGTATTCTGTGGACCGGATTTACAAGGTCGAGAATAAACGAATAAACAAATCGGCGGAAGTAACCGCCACGATGATCTTTGTGGCCCCCGGAGAAAAACTCTTTGAAATCCATTCTGCTTCCGGCACCGGGTTCATGCGCAAGGGTGTGATTAACCGCATCATCGAGACGGAACAGAAGAATGCGCTCCCTGACCAGCAACCCAAGTCTGCCATCAGCCCTGATAACTACCTCTTTGAATGGGTGGGCACTGAAGTGCTTCAGGGGCGCCGAAAATATGTGCTGTATGCCAAGCCCCGGCGAAAAGATCTGGTGCTCTTCGATGCCAAGATCTGGGTTGACGCCGAAGATTTCGCGGTGACCCGGATCGAGGGTCGCCCCGCAAAGAATCCTTCCTTTTGGACCCGCAAGGTCGATTTCACTCATGAATACGAAAAGGTCGGATCCTACTGGATGCCAGTACGAAACTATTCGACAACCCAGGTGTTCATATTCGGGCGAACCACAACCGAGATCGTATACTCCAATTATCAGATCAATCAGCCGGGGTTGGCAGAGCGAGCCGAAGAGATTCGAAAACGAGACGACAAGCTGGAAATCCAGTTGGACCCGAAGGATAAGAAGCAGTGAAGAGCAGTTGTCAGTTCTCAGTTCTCGGTTGTCAGTGGAAGGAAGCAGAAGTCGGATGCCGGAAACCGGAAGCCAGAAGTCAGAGGTCGGAAGCTGGAT
Source organism: Terriglobia bacterium (assembly GCA_020072965.1). GTDB lineage: Bacteria > Acidobacteriota > Terriglobia > JAIQFV01 > JAIQFV01 > JAIQFV01. The sequence goes on from JAIQFY010000004.1 coordinate 186,463, forward strand.
GCAAGTAGCCGGAGGCCAGAAGGCCGAAACGATAAAGGATGGGATTGTGGACCTTGAACTTTGAACCTCGAACGTTGAACTGTTTTCTGACCTTGGACCTTGGACCTTGGACTTTGGACTTTGAACCGGGGTTTCAGAACTCTGGACCTTGGACTTGGGACTTTGGACGGTTCTTAATCTTAGGCGATTTGCACCACATCCTCCCCCACCAATCGATCATCCTCGACGGCATGTCCGACTGAAAAGTGATAGACCACCTGTCCGCGGTCCGGGGTGAGTTGAAGGAATTCATGGACCGCGTCATCATAAAAGGCGCCGATCCCGGTTGCATTGAATCCGAGCGCTTCAGCGGCCAGGTAGAGCTGTTGTCCGATGAATCCGGCCTCATTGTGACAGTACCGGTATCCGCGATTGCCGAAGGTCTTCAGGGCGGCGTCGAGACCGGCCACCATCGAAAACGTGACACACGAATTTCCGGCCAGCGACTGCTCCAGGCTCAGGTAGGCTGCGGCATGTTGTATGTTGGCCCTGGCGTATTGCTCCAGCGCGTGCTGCTGTGGATGGTAGAGGTATAGACCGGCTTCGAGGTCCCGGACCCGGTGCACATAGAGGTATAGCCGGATCCAGTCACGACCCCGCGCCGCATCCTCCAGGGTCGGATCATCCATCAGCGGCAAATTCATTCTCCAGTCCGCACAGAATCCCGCCTGGGCGGCCAACATCAACGCGGAGAATTGTTCGAAAGTAATGTCCCCCTTTTTCGGATCGTAATTCAGAGCGGAGCGGCGTCGCCTCACCACAATCCCGATGACCTCGCTGGATGGGGCGACGGTTGGGAGATTGATCCGTGGGTGTTCGAACTCTTCACGAACTCCCTCGGGCTCTCCCGTCAGTGCGCGGGAAGGGAACTCGTCGACGTCCAGGAGTAAAGTCGATTGATGCACTGCATCAATCAGGGGATAAGGCACGATCTCCTCCGACAGTGCGTTGGGCGTTCCCATGATCGGCGTGAGGCAGACGTCCTCGTCTGCCTGCAGGTGTAAATTCTCTGACCGGCTCTCTCCCCGATCTGCTGAATTTCTTATCGAAAGGTTTTCCAGACTCTCGCGTTGTGGCCAAAGCGGCAGGATCAACATCGGCCATTCGTCTGTTCGATCGATCCCTATGAGCTCTGCCAGGGTCTCGTCAGGAAAATTGCCCACCAGACATCCGTTGAATCCGAGTGCGCGGGCAGCGACGAGAAAGGATGCGGCTGCGTGGCCCAAATCATGATTGCAGTACCGGTAAGCGCGGCTGCGGTATTTCCAGGCTTCACGCCAGAAAACGGACGTCAGCACAACAATGATCGGGCATTCGGCGATCCAGGGCTTCTCGACCAAGCCTGCAAGACGGGCCGACAGATCACCCTTCCGGCGGCATTCCAGCTCATGGTCGGGCACGAAATAGTGATAAATACCATCCGGCATTCCCGGGCAGCCGTTCGTGATGAGATGGGTTTCGGTGGGGTGCAGATTTCCGGACGAAGGGTTCACGCGCAAAGAATAGCGGATGTCCGTCCCACGGATCTGCTTCCACGCACTGATGGCCATGGAATGCCACAACAGGTTGCCCAGCAGGACACTCGCCTGGAGCGGGCTATCGCCGCCGGACGCATTCATCTCGCGTGGGGAATTGATGCTCTTCAATCGCGAATGGCTTACCAAGATCTCCAACGTGTCGATTGCAGGCAGCTTTGGGTCACGCGGCAACTTGACGGATTGTGCACCTTGATACGATCGAAAGGGGTTGGGCTGGTTGGCCCAGTCGAGGTGATGTGCACGGGCTCGGACGGATTCGTAACTGTGCTTGGTGTTCTCGTGGTAAGAGAGCGCCCGAAGAATCTCCTGGTTCAGTGATTTCACCTGCCTTCCCGGCGTTGAAATGGTCATAGAAAAAGCCACTATCGCGATTTCATCGGCGCGCCACGGCGGTCCACTAAATTGAATGGCAGTCCCTTAAGATTTTAGCAGATGAAGTGGGCAGCCGGGTGGATTCTTCCAGAAGGCCGCAAAGGAGCATTAGATCTCAAACGTTTCTTTTCCGATGTCGGGCAGGTGGAGGCGGCCCCGGCGGGCTGGGTAAGCCGGTATCCAGAATTTCACGAACTTTGCGGACCAGAATATCCGGCGTGAACGGCTTTTCAAGGAAGGACGTGGAGGAATTCAGAATGGCATGGTGGCTGATGACATCATCCGTGTAGCCTGACATGAACAACACCTTCAGGGCCGGCCGGCGTGACTGGAGCAGTTTGACCAATTCAGGGCCATTCATCTCGGGCATAACCACATCGCTGAGGATCATTTGAATCGGAGCCGGGCTTTGTTCACACAGTTTAACCGCTTCCTTTGAGTTGCGAGCTTCCAGGACGGTATAACCATTCATCTCCAGCGTCTCACGCACCAGCGCTCGAACTCCACCCTCGTCCTCGACCAGAAGGATGGTTTCTGAGCCCCGTCGCGGGAAGACAGGGGATTTCTGCTTCTGGGTCTCTGAAAGCGGCTCTTCAACCCGCGGCAGGTAAATCTTGATGGTCGTGCCGCGCCCCGGCTCACTGTATACACTTACATTGCCAGCGCTCTGTTTGACGATCCCAAACACCGTGGAGAGCCCGAGGCCAGTTCCTTTCCCGCGCTCTTTGGTGGTAAAGAATGGCTCAAAGATACGGTCCTGTGTTTCCTTGTTCATTCCAACCCCGGTATCACTCACCGCCAGCATCACATAGGGGCCCGGATTGTACGCCAGACGCCGGTGAGCAAAGCTTTCTTCAAGCTCAACATTCCGGGTTTCGATGATTAACCTCCCGCCCTGGGGCATGGCGTCGCGCGCATTCACCACCAGATTCATGATCACCTGTTCCATCTGGCCGGCATCTGCCTTCACGCGGCCCAGGGAGGGGTCGAGGTGGGTAACCAATTCAATGTCCTCCCCGACCAGCCGATGCAGCATCCCGTTCATTGCGTCTGCAATCAAATTCAAGTCCAGGACGGTCGGTTTGAGAACCTGCTTGCGGCTGAAAGTGAGCAGTTGCCGCGTCAGGGCTGTAGCGCGATCAGCGGCTTTCTTGATCTCATCCAAGCTTCGACGGTGCGGATCTTCCTTGTTGAACTGCATCGCAAGAAGGTTGGAGTAGCCTGTAATTGTCGTGAGGATATTGTTAAAGTCGTGGGCCATGCCCCCGGCCAGTCTGCCCACCGCGTCCATCTTCTGCGAGTGTTGAAGTTCCTCTTCGAGAGCGCGACGCTCGGTCACGTCGCGGGCAATGACCTGAACCCCAACGGTCTCTTTTCCCTGACGGATGGGACGGCTGCTGATTTCCAATTTGATCCGGCGCCCACTCTTCGCGACTACGTCCAGTTCATGCGTGTGAGCAGAGCCCTCCGCGGCCTCCTGGTTGAGGATCTGATGGGCGAGTTCTGCATCTTCCGGGACGACCAGTTGGGCGAAGTTCAAGGCCCGCAGGGCCTCCTGCCGGGTGTATCCGAAGATATCTTCCCCGGCCTTGTTCAAGGAAGTGAAAAGGCCGGTCAAATCGGTGGTGAAAATGATATCGTTGGCATTCTCAAAAAGCTCACGGTAACGAAGGGCGCTCTCGGTAAGCGCCTCTTCGGCCTGCCGTCTCCGGCTGATGTCTTCGACCACGCTGATAAAATGCCTGGGCTCGCCTGAGGAATCGCGCCGCAAGGAGACCGTCAGATGCACCCAGATGGTGGATCCATCCTCGCGGCGATAACGCTTTCCAGCACTGTAGGACGGAATCTCCCTCATCAGGAGCTGCCGGCGGGCCACAAGGTCGGCCTCAACCTCTTCGGGGTAAGAGATATCCTGGAACCTCATGGAGAGTAGCTCATCCTGGGTATACCCGAGGATGTCGCAGAGGCGTCTGTTCACCACCAGAAATCTGCCGTCCATCCCTGTATGGGTGATGCCGACCGGGGCCTCATCGAAGGTGGTCAGGTAGAGTTCTTCGCTTTCGCGCAGCGCTTCCTCCGCGTGCTTGCGCTCGGTGATGTCTGCGAGCGTCCCGGAGACACCGATGATCTTATTTGCGGGGTCAACCATGGGCCGGGCATGAGTCTCGATCCACTTGATTTCGCCGCCACGAGTCAAGTAGCGAACTTCACAATGGCAATCCTCCTCGGGATGTTCAAAGAGGGTCTCAAATTTTTCTGTAATGTAATTCCGGTCTCCGGGATGGACATAGTCCAGGAGCGGCTTCCCCAGGCTTGCCTCCACCGTGAAACCGGTAATCTCCCCCCATGCCGGATTCAAAAAGATCCATCGGCGATTGGGGTCGACCTGGAAAATCACTTCGCTCAAACGTTCGACGAGCAGCCGATACCTTTGCTCACTATTCTGCAGGTCGCGGGAGGCGGTAGTGCGCGAGGCTTCAAACTGGCTGTTGAGAGCGTCTAGTTCCGCCATCCGTCGTTCCAACTCCTGGTTGAGCGTCCGGATTGACTCCTCGGCTCGCTTCCCCTCCGTCATATCCCGGGTCACTTTGGAGAACCCTCGCAACCTACCCTGTCGGTCGCGCAACGCGGTGATGACCACATTGGCCCAGAACTGAGACCCGTCCTTCCTGATCCGCCATCCTTCGTCTTCCAGCCAACCTTCCCGGGCGGCAGTTCGAAGCTGTTTCCGAGGTTTGTCCGCTTGTGCGTCCGCCGCGTTGTAAAAGCAGGAGAAGTTGCGCCCGATGATCTCCTCCGACCCGTATCCCTTGATGTGCTCTGCGCCCGGGTTCCAGCTGGTGACATTCCCATTTCGATCCAGCATGAAGATGGCATAATCCCTGACGCTCTCAACGAGCAAACGAAAACGCTCTTCGCTTGTCTGAAGCGATTTGCTCCTGGGGGTCTGGTCAGAATCAGATCGGGGCGTACGCTGGGTTTGAAGATCCCGCGGCTCCGCTTTTCTGCGGGATCTTCCTGCGCTTTCCCGACTTTCCTTGCGCAGGACCGCACGTACAGCGGAAGAGATTCTGTTCACACTGGAAATGAGAGTCGCGTCGGGCACACCCGCGCTTTTCATCACCCCGCGCGATTGTTTCCGGCGGGGGTCGGTAATGAGGATCCAGGGAATGTCGGTTTTCTCCGGTCGGACTATTTGGGCGGCGCGGCGTGCCCCGAACGCGGGCCTCTTCTCCATGGCCAGAATAATATTCGGGGCGAAGTCTTTGAGCTTCTTGGCGAACGCACGTTCACTCCCGACCCGCTTCGCTGTGAAATCAATCCGGGCACGACGCAGTTGCCGCTCGATCAACTCCGCATCCGTCGGGCTGGTCCGAACCAGGAGAATCCGCGCTTCATGATTCATCGGCGATTTTTCCGTGCTGCCCGTCAGAGGTCTTCATTTGACAGGTGCGCTCAGTTTTTTCAGAGGCAATGAGCGCTGGGTCCGTCAAACCCCGTTCCGACATAGGATCCACCGACGGAGGCGGTACAAGAGCGACGTTGAAAGGCCGCATCTAAGCCCACGGGAGAAGTTGATCAGCGGGGCTGTGATGGAGAAGCTATTCCTCGATGGAGTCCATCGGCCGCTATTGGGCAAGCAAGATTTGCCCTCTACCTCAGATATTCACGATTTATCGATGTCCTTATTCTACACCTCTTCTTGAACCAAAGTTGGAAATGCCCAAGAATTTTTTTTCACGAGTCGGGAGGATGATTAGAGGACGAGGAGGAGCTGACGCGGTTTGCCGCTGAACTGCAGGGGGGAAGACGTGGATTAGTTAGTCCAGGACCAGCACCGCCATCTGGCCATCGGTAATGAGTTTGTCGCCCGTGGCGTTACTGCTCTCTTTGGGAACGGCGGGTCGGTCGACGAGGAAGGAACTTTTCACCTTGCCCGTGAGAAGCAGATCGTACAGCACCTTGGAGCGCTCGCGATCAATTTGTGAATCGACCTTGTGAATGAAGGTTCTGTTCTCGGGTGAGAATTCGATGGCGATGTCATGAGTCGCGGAACAAACCCAGACGCCTTTTCCATCAAAGGTCGAGGGGCGGTGATAGATGCGGAGGTGGTGGCGTTTTGCGAAGGTGTTATTCTGCTTTTGGAACGTCAGGTCGGGCTTGTTTCCATCAAGCAAAAGGACGGACATCGGCGCTTCTTTGTAACCCCGGTTTTCGACGACCGCACGGACTGTTTCCAAGCCCGACTGGGAATCCAACGCGGCGGCGGTGGCCCAACCCGCCGCAGTGAAGGCGGCTTCGACTTGTTCTTGTGATCCCACGAACATCAGGTTCGTCATGTCAGAGGGTTTGGGCGGCTTTTCCGCCATCGTTTGAAAGGGCTCGGCGTTGACAAGTTTGGCAAGTTCAGGATCCGGAGAAGCGGGCTCGCCTTTGTAACCCCCGGAAGCCGATTCCAAGCTGCTCAAGTCCGGCTTGTTCGTAATCTGCAACGTCATTTCCACGCCTGGCGAATAAGTGATCTCGGGATCGGGATCCTTGATGACGGCTTTTTTGGCCAAGCCCAAAATTTCGGCCAATGCCGCCAACTTGTCACTCATCTTTCCCAGGCCCTGATCCATTTTGGAGGCCCAAGTCTCGGAGGCGAGAATGCCGACAATCCCGCCCTTGTCATCCACAGTCTCCCGCGCGTTGTCCACGCTGATGACCTTGGTCGTCAGCTTGATCTTTTTGCCCCCTGAACCCTCTAACTGGTTGAACTCCAGAAGCAGGTATGCACGTTGATCGGCTTTCCCTTCAGTCGACTTGACCTCTTTGACCTTTCCGTACAGCTTGGCGCCCGGCGGGATGACGATTTTGCTTTCCACACGGGTTGGAGCGAGAACAACTGCCTCAATACTGTCCCCGGCCTTGGAACTGTTGCTGGCGACCTTCGAGGCAAGTCGAATGTCCATCTCCATTTTGGCCGAAGGGTTGACGACGATGGGCAGCGTTGGTATGGAAGACACCGCGAGGATGAATCCAGCGGCCAGAAGTCTCTTCACGGGAATAAGCATGTTCTTTTCTCAAGGATTGAGCTTGTAACGATTAGTAATCATACTCAAGAACTCTTAAATTCCAAAATCCAAAGTCCAAACAAAACCCAAAAAAGGAAATTCCAAGGGGCAGATAACAGACAATACAGTGAGAACATTAACAGGAAAATGCCGCCTCCCACGTCTTGTTCAGTCGGAGGTTTGGTATTTGGATCTTGATTGCTTGCCCGGTGATTGATCGTGGGGAATTGTTACTTTTTGGGTTTTTGGAATTTGGCCTTTGGGTCTTGTTTGGACTTTGGAATTTGGTATTTGGATTTTCCGAATCAACGTATCATCCCTGCAGATACGGAGGCAGTTTGCTTTTCAAACGGTTTTTGCCGGCGCGGCCGGGATGTTCGGCAGCGGCTTGCCCTGACCCGGTCCGTGCATTTTCTGGCACGGTTTTTTCCGGCGTGCCAGGTGAAGATAATCAAGCACGAGCTGACGCTTGAGATATTGGATGGCCTTGGCAGGATCGACGCCCTTGGGGCACGCGCGCGAGCACTCGCCGGCATAGTGGCAGCGGAAAGCGCCGTGTGAAGTGCCTGTGAACTCGTTGCGGGCGCGCCGCCCGTCGTCGCGGGTATCCTTGTCATATCGCTCGGCTGCGGCCAGGGGCATGGGCCCCAAATACCGCGCATCGGTGGCGAGGGTGGGGCAGGCAGCCATGCAGCAACCACACTTGATGCAATAAGCGAACTGTAGATAGGCCTCGAGCTCCGCGGGGGACTGGTAGAACTCCCCGTCCGGGCTGTTGAGCCCGGCTTCATCGGTGCGTAAGATGTGAGGCTGTATGGAACTGTGTTTTTCAAACATCGTCATCAGGTCCGGCACCAGGTCGCGGATGATTTCGAAATTGGGCAAAGGGCCCACGGTCAGATCCGTGTCGGCGATGTGCAGGACCTGGGTGTTGCAAGCCAGCGTCGGCCGGCCGTTCAGCAACATGCCGCAGGAGCCGCAGACCCCCATGCGGCACGAATAGCGCCAGGCCAGGGTGGGATCCACATTATCTTTGATGTAGTGCAATCCATCCAGCACCGTCATCCCTTCGCGAACCGGTATTCGGTACGTCTTCACGTAGGGCGTCCGATCGGTTTCAGGATTGTATCGGGTGACGTGGAAATTAATCTCTCTTGTGGTTGTGTTGGTTTTCGACATGGTCATCCCCTTCCTCCCGCGATGGCGATGGCATGTGTGGCGATGGCTGCCCAAGTGCCCAGGCCGAACAGTCCCAGTCCCGCTACCAGTAAAATGAAGGTAATGGCCTTCTCGACGGCGGGCTTCAGCGTCAGCTCAAACAGGATGGTGCGAAGCCCGTAAAGGCCGTGGTAGAGCGCCACCCCCAGAAGCAGGACATAAGTGACTGTGAAAAACATCCGGCTGTCCCGGAAGAGGCTATTCTCTTTGGAGATCGCCTCGCCCGTGTGAGGGGCAAAGAGATGAGTGATCCCGCCCACATGCATGATGAGCATGTGGAGGCCGAGCAGGAACAGGATCACTACTCCCGCCGACATGTGCCAGGTCCAATATTTCGTTTCGCGCATTTCTCCTCCTACTTTCCCAATCCTAGAAATTCAGAGCCTCCGGCCGCGAGAAGAATCGCTGCCAGGATCATCATGATAATGAGCAGGGGCCGCTGGACGTTCAATGACGTCTTGTAGGGATAGATGGGTTCGATGGGCTTGCCTACAGCAAATCCGAGTTCCACCAATACCAGGCGGATGCCATTGAGGGCGTGGTATGCAAAAGCGGCGAAAACCAGGAACTCGCCGAATTTGAATATGGGCTGGTGGAAAAACCCTCCTTCGACCCAGAGGTACTGGCCGGTGGCGCGCAGGCTTGTCACCACAACGTGCATCAGAAAGTATAAAAGAATGGCCAGTCCGGTGAGGCGATGCAGGATATAGGCGTAGCGCTCAATGCCCCAGCGCCCGCCTCCGAGCCATCCCCACACCCCGAGCCGGTTGTCGTATCTTTTGATTTCGGCCATGCCAGCCTCCTTGAGCTGAAAATCAGATAATAGGTGATAGGTTTTAGGTGATAGGGGATAGTTTATAGGTAGTAGGGAATAGGTTATAGGTACCAGGAAAACAAGACGAGCGATTAATCCTTGGGCCCAATAACCCAGCCCGAACGATCAGTCGACGGCACATCTCTTGCATCGATCCCCCCAGGCCAGCCCCTACTACCTATCTCCTATTGCATATTACCTATTCCCTACTACCTATTGCCTATCACCTAATACTTCCTCTCCACCGGCTTCCAGTTGGTAATCGTCACGGGCTTGTATTCCAGCCTCGGCTTGCCTCCGGTGGAATAAACCATGGAATGCGCTAGGTACTTCTCGTCGTCACGCTTTGCAAAATCCGTCCGGGAATGACCCCCGCGGGATTCCTGGCGCGCCAAACCCGCAAAGAGCAGCACCTCCGCCAGCTCGAGCATGTTTTCAGTTTCGAGTGCCTGAATGAGGTTGGTATTGTAAGTGCGGCTCTTGTCCTCAATAGAGATCTTTCCGAAGCGTTGCCTCAGCCCGGCAATCTTGTCGAGGCCTTCCTTCATGGATTCGCCGGAACGGTAGACCCCGGCATGTTTGTCCATCAGCGTCCGAAGTTCCCGGCGGATCAGGGCCGGCTTCTCCGTCCCACTCTGTTTGAGCAGGCCATCAAAAACACGGCTTTCTTCATCCCGGGCTTTCGCTTCCGGCATGGCGCTTAGGACGGCGCCTTTGCTCAGGAACTTTGATATCTCACCTCCGGTGATGCCGCCCCACACAAGGCATTCAGCCGTGGAATTGCAACCCAGCCGGTTGGCGCCGTGCATGGAGTGGCACGCCACTTCGCCGGCTGCCCAAATATTTTCCACCTTGGTCCGCCCGTTGATGTCGGCCTCGATTCCGCCCATGGAGTAATGGGCCACGGGCCGGATGGGGATGGGCTGGGTGATGGGGTCGATTCCCAGGAATTTCATGCACACCTCGCGGATCAGTGGAAGGCGGTGGTTGATGCGGTCGGCGCCGAGGTGGGTCATATCGAGATTAATATAATCGAGCCCTTCGGGTCCGGGAAAACCGCGTCCCTCGAGAATTTCCGTCATCTCTGAACGCGACACGATATCGCGAGGCGCCAGTTCCATCATCTTGGGCGCATACTTTTCCATGAAGCGGTCACCCTTGTTGTTGCGCAGGTAGCCACCTTCCCCGCGACATCCTTCCGTCATCAGGATGCCCGAGGGCACCAATCCTGTCGGGTGAAATTGCAGGAACTCCGGATCTTCCAGGGGGAGGCCGGCGCGATAGGCGATGGCTTGTCCATCGCCCGTGACGGTCTGGGAGTAGGTCGTGAACCCATAAAGATTTCCCAGGCCTCCGGAAGCGAACAGGAGCGCCTTTCCCCGCAAAACGTAGAATTCGCCGGTCGGGGCATCAAAGAGCGTGAGCCCGGCAAAGCGGCCGCCTTCGAGGAGCATCGCCGTGACAAAGCATTCGTCATAGCGCTTGAAATTATTGTATTTGACCAGGGTGTCATAGAGGGCCTGCATTTCCATGAAGCCGGTCTTGTCGGCGGCCATGCACGCGCGCGGGAAAGAGTGCCCGCCAAACGGCCGCTGCATGATCCGTCCGTCATCGCGGCGTGACCAGGGGACTCCCCAATGCTCCAACAGCCGGATTTCATCGGGGGAGGTCTTGACAAATCGATCCACCGTGTCCTGGTCCGCCAGAAAATCGGCGCCTTTGACAGTATCCCAGGCGTGCAATTCGAGGCTGTCGCCTTCCTCGGGGCGCATCATCGCTGCCGTGCCCCCTTCCGCACATACGGAATGCGAGCGCATGATCTGGACCTTCGACACGATTCCGATGTCGGCCTTGCCTTTTGTTTGAATGCAAATTTCCACGGCGGCGCGCAGTCCGGCGAGCCCGGTTCCCAGGATTAAGACATCATGAGTTATTTGTTGCATGCTCCATTGACTCCTTGGAATAGCGGAGGGAGGGTCCTTCAGGGGTTGCGGATATGAAGTGAAGCCTCCTCGTTAATGCGCGATCTGCGTGTGCAGTGCGCGCCCTCAATTGCCGAATATCATATCACAACTTTTCATTTTCGGAAGAAGTCTCATAAAACAAATTCCAAAATCCAATCCGCCGCGGCGGACAAAGTCCAAATAAAAACCAAATTCCAATAAGAAAACTCCAAGGAAAAGCCATCTAAAGGCGTTTGGCACTTGGAATTTGGTCTTTGGAACTTATTTGGATTTTGGTATTTGGAATTTGGATTTTCCGCCGTCGGATTCTTCAGATCTTCGACTTTCGGCAAATGGATTTTGGTGCTCTTAAGGGCTCCAGCAGAAGGGGGGTAGCACCCATTCTTCCTTCCTGGGCACTTGGAATTTGGTCCTTGGAATTTATTTGGACTTTGGACTTTGGAATTTGGATTTTCCGCCAGTAGATGCCTCAACTCTTTTGACTATGCTTGGCGGCTTAGGGGAGTTGTTTTTGCAATGCGGTTATGAAATCACCCAACTCTTTAGTGTTGAGATCGGAGACAGCCCAATAAGTCATCTTTGACTTCACCCAATGGATCACATGGTAACCCTGTTGTGAATTGGATGCTTGGGTTGAGTTTGCATCTTCAGGCGACGGCCAGACGAACAGATTGATGAGGTGTTGGCGTCGCTGATAGATGAGGGCAGCCACCGGCTTTCCGCCGAGATAGTCAAGGCGGCCTCCGACGAGGTGAAATCCCTGGTCTTGCAGGTCCACGACGGGGGGTGAAAAATCGACCTTTCCGTTGAACCAGGGCTTCACCGTATGCTGGTCGGAGGAGGGCACGTCGATCAAATGATTGGGCATTAACGATCGAACATGGCTGTCAACGATCTCCCGGGCCAGCGTCTCATCCGGGGACCGCGGTGAAAAGCGTGGCGCCACATTCCATGTAACCAATGCAACCAACACCAGGGAAGCGGCCACGCTGGCCCACCGCAGCGGGGTCCACCATCCCGATAGCCAAGAGGGACGCACCGTGGGCGCTTCGCCCCGGATCGCATCCTGAACGCGACGCTGCAATCCGGCGGGTGCCTTGAGGTAGAGGGAGCCAGAGCCGAGCACGGAGCGCAATTCTTGAAGCCCCTGGTATTCGGCGGAACATGCGCCACACTCTTGAAGGTGGGCCTCGACCTCGACATTTCTGACCAGGTCAAGCTCGCCGTCAAAATAGCCCTCGAGGAGGGGTTGTTCTTCCTTGCAGCTCAAATCACGACTCCTTTTTCATCGCGTTGAGGAGGTTTTCACGGAGCCGTTTGCGGGCCCGCGCCAGGCCCGACATGACGGTCCCGATGGGCATGCCCGCAATGTCGGCAATCTCTTTATACGACAGCCCTTCCAATTCACGCAAAACCAGGATCTCGCGAAAGGTCACCGGCAATTCTTCGAGCGCCTGCTGGAGCATCTGACCATCGGCATTCGCCAGGAGCGGCTTTTCCGGACTGAATGCCTGAGGGTCACTGGTGTGCATCTCTTCGTCAAAGGGGGTCTCCAATTCCTGCCTCCGGTTCCGTTGCAGCCACGAATAGCAGGTATTGCGCACAATTGTAAGCAGCCAGGAGCGGCTGTCCCCGCCCTTGAATCCCCCAAAAAACCGGAATGCCCGCAGGTACGATTCTTGCACGAGGTCTTCCGCATCATGGCCGTTGCGGGTTAACCACCGGGCCAGGTTGTGAGCGGCGTCCAGGTGCGGCAAGAACATCTGCTCAAAGCGCGCACTCGCCTCGTCCATCGTCAGCGATTCGCTTTCCGTCTCCTACACCTTCGTAGGCTAAGACTGGCTTGGGTGTGATTTTATTCCCACCTTCAGAATAACACGATTTACGGGAATATTCGTGGACTTCCATGGGTTTAGGTCGTTGAAGAGAGCAAGAAAGGGATTTGAACTTAAAAAGGAGAAATTCATGAAACCATCATTCAATCGACGATCCTTTATGAAAGTAGCGGGTGCTTCCATTGGGGTGGGGGCGTTGTACCGGATCGTTCCGACGTGGGGAGCGGGCAAAGAGGGACAAGAGATGGGCCGATTGCTGGGGAAGGCCAATGGCGAATCGGTCTCTCCCTTTTCTTTTGTTCAACTTAGTGATACCCATGTCGGGTTTAACGGTCCCCCGGATCCGCTGGGCACGAAGGCCTTCGAACTCGCCGTTGAGAAAGTCAACCAGTTGCCCGAAAAGCCGGAGCTGGTTCTTTTCACCGGTGATCTGACTCACGACAGTGAAAATCCTGAGGAGCATGCGAACCGGATGAGGCTTTTTCAAAAGATCTCCAGCCGGCTCAACGTAGCCAAGATCAAGCATGTTCCGGGCGAACATGACGCCGGACTCGATGGCGGCAAACTCTATCGGGAGTTCTTCGGCGACACCTCTTATTCCTTCGATCATCGCGGCATCCACTTCATCGCGCTCGACAATGTTTCTCGCGCCAAGCCTGAAGTCGGAGAAGAGCAACGAATCTGGCTCAAGAAGGATGTGGCCCGCTTCTCGAAAACCTCCCCCATCGTGGTATTCACGCACCGCCCGCTGTTCGATTTGAAACCGGAGTGGGAATGGTTCACGAGCGATGGGGATGAAGTCATGAATGTGCTGGCGCCGTTTGAGAACGTCACGGTGCTGTATGGGCACATTCACCGTCAGAACACTCAAAGGCTGGGCAATGCCGCACATTATGCCGCCCGGTCGCTCATTTTTGCATTTCCTGATCCTGAGAGCGGTTCGGAGAAAAAGCCGATCCCCTACGACAAGGATCAACCGTTCAAGAACCTGGGTATCCGGCAGATCACGGGAAAACAGGACCAGGTTCCATCATCGGTTTCACTTTCCATCAATGACGTCGAGTTGAGCGTGCGTGAGTTCGCCGGCACGGCGGGTATTCAACAATTCTCAAAAAAAGGAGTAAGTCTATGAAAAGCTATCTGAAGTCACCCTTGTCTTTATTGGTCGCAGCAGGAATGATCCTGTCAGGTACAGTCCGCACTTGGGCCACCGAGGCCCCGCGGGAGGTGGTCATCACAGCGAAGCGGTTCGAGTTCTCACCCAAGCAAATTACGTTGAAAAAGGGCGAAACCGTGACCTTGAAGTTGACCAGTGAGGATGTAACCCACGGGTTCTTTGTCAGGCCCCTGAAGATCGACACGGAGATTGTTCCTGGAAAAACCACGGAGGTCACGATCACGCCCCAGGCAACGGGCAAATTCACAACCATCTGTGACCACTTTTGTGGAGTCGGTCACGGCAACATGATGATGACCATCGTCGTCGAGGAGTAAGAAGATGTTTCCCCCCAAGGAATTAAGGAGGCGTTGTTTTCAAAGAGGAACAGTGGCGCTCGCGGTCTTCCTGCTGGTCGTGCTTTCCGGCTGCAAAGCAAGACCGCCGGGCGCCTTGGAACAGTCGGTTGCCAGACGGATCAAGCAGAAGATCACCGTCGGTGGGAGGAAGGATCAAAATCCCCTTCCTCTCACCCACGAGATTGTCGAGGAAGGACGCAAAAACTTCTCCCATTACTGCATGGTCTGTCACGGCCTGGATGGGCAGAACACGGGGGTCCCCTTTGCCGAGAAGATGGCTCCCCCGGTCCCCGTGCTCTCATCAAGAGATGTTCAGGGATACACCGACGGGCAGTTGAAATGGATCATCGATAACGGCATTTTTCCATCCGGCATGCCGGCATCAAAAGGGATTCTCAACGACGATGAGATGTGGACCATCGTCCATTACATTCGACACTTGCCTCGGAAGGGCAGTCTCGGCGAGCCCGGAGTCTATAATGAGGACCAGGAGAAGAATAAAATCGGCCGCGTGGGGGGCATGACGGGAGGAGGTAGATACGGATCGAAGCAATTCTATGAGGATAATCGCAACGGCTTCATCCCCCTCGTGGTCAAATTGCCACTTCCACCGGATAAAGTGAGCGTTCCGCTTTCTCCCGTAGCGGCCATTTCACTTGGTGGGCACCCAATTCTCCAGGAACCCTTTTCCTCCGGCCTTTTCCCGCTCTTCAACGAGGGCTTGAAAGATGGCGCGCAGTTGGGCGTAGGGCAGGGTTCCGATGATCATCCGGTTGTTGATGATCAGAGTGGGAGTGGAGCGGATGCCGTGCGCGTACTTTTCTGAAGTCTTTTCGTATTCATTGCCGGTATTGATAATGCGTTGCACCAGATCCTTCGTCTTGGGGTCATTGAACGCGCCTTCGATCTGGTATTTTTTTGCCAGCGCGTTTCGCCAGGCCGGATCCTTGGCTTTCTCGAAATTCGCAAAGATCTCGTCGTGAATCTGTGGGAACTTGGCCGGATCGTAAGCTGCCAGATAGGAGAGATCGCAGGCCCCCGGGTGCTTGTCCTTCTCGACCACCTGATTACACCGGGCCTCTAGCGGGAAGAACTGGTAGGCGACGTTGATCTTCCCCTTAAATTCCTCCTTGAGCTTTCCCATTTGCTGCGTCAAGAAAAGACAGTCCGGGCAGAGGAAATCGGCATACTCGATGATCTGGATGGGCGCGTCTTCAAACTTTTCCGTCGACCGGAAAGTCCTGTACGGCGAAATCAGGCTGGGGGACTTCACCACGGCCAGGTTGTAGTATTGAGTCACTACCCTCGCGGCCACACCACCGGATTGGGCGTCCCGCCGGGCATGATGAAAGAGAACCATCCCGTAAGCGCCGAGCAGCGTGACGACGACAAACGTCGCCAGATGCTTTACGGAAGGACTGAAATACCTCGAGAACCAGCCGGGGTTGTCGCGGTCGACGCCGTATCTCCAGAACAGGATGAAGCTCGCGATGGAGAAAATGTAATATCCGGTGCAAAGAAGACACAGGCTCTTGAGGTAAAGGACTGAAAAGAGAAATAGCCCGACCACACCCGCAAAATTCACGGTCGAAAGCGTCTTGTTGGTTCGTTCCAGGCCGACCGAAGGAAATACAGCTCCCAGGGAGACCAAGGCTCCGACGAGGAGACCAAAGTATCCCAGCGGGACGCCCCGGACTTGAGAGATTACGGAGAAGGCCGAACTATCGCAGTTAAAGAAGGAATTGATGTCACAAAAGGAACCGGCATAAATGGAGGTCGGGTAGTTTGCCAGAAAGAAGTGCCGGATCGTAAGCACGGAAGCAACCATCATTCCCAGCCCGAAGAAGAAGCTCAGCGTTCGAGACCAGACCTTGCCATTCAGGGTTAAGGATTCTTGCATGTACACCTACCTAATGATGTTGGATTAGAACAATATTCACCGCAGGGGCGCAGAGGAGACTATACCTGATGCCCTCCGCGTCCAATTAGATGAGTCCGCTTGCGAGGAAGTTTGAAAGAGCAAATCTTTGCACGGTCCGGTTCAGGGCAGCCACACGGTGCGGTAATGCGAGGGTTCCAGCAACCGATAGGAACACCTCATTTTTTTTGAGCGGACGAGTTTTTCTCGGGCGATTCCTTGGCTGAGTCCAGCTTCCAGCCCCCCCGGGTGGTGGTGCCGCCGCAATAGACCTTCGTGCAGCGGACATCATTCAGGCATTGCAGGATGGGGTTGCACGCATCGTCCGCCGACTCGCCTTCCTTCAACGGCGCGGACTCTTTGCACGTGCCCGAATAGGAAGGATTGCTGAAAGTACACATCGCTGCGGTGGAGATTGTACTCAAAGAAGGCAAAGGGACTGGACAAGAGCCACCAAACAACGGGCTGGCGGCCAAAATCAGGATCAGACAAGCAGCCATAGTGATAAGGAATGGCGCCGTGTTATTAGATTTTGAGTCAACTGAAATGGAATGACAAACACGCTTCATGGTTCCTCCTTTGTATCCCGGTCCTCGACTAATACGAACGTCGTTGAAAATGTACAAAATCGTGCGCGATTCAACGTAGGGGCGCATAGTCCGCCGAGGCGGACGCCCCTACAGCGAAGATTCCACAACTACCCCATGTAACTCTAATTCTAACGTGTGTATCAAAAGGCCAGTAAAATCTCACAGGATACACCTGAATGAATGGCCATAATCAAATTGTTCCTGGAGGGACACCGCATCGAACAACTGTGAAGAAAACCGCTCATTCAACAGGATCGCATTCAAGAATTCAAGTTACCGCATCCTTTGAAAAGGCCCTGTCCACCATCCGCCAAATCCCCCGCGGGTTGTTGTCTTTGAGTTCATCAGGGAGGGCCACATCAGGAAAATTTTGATGGCACACGGGCCTCACGAAGCGATAGATGGCGCGAGTGCCCACCGAGGTTGTACGTCCGTCCGAAGTCGCGGGAAAGGGTCCGCCGTGTACCATGGCACTGCAGACTTCGACTCCCGTCGGGAACCCATTGAAGATCAGGCGTCCAACCTTGGTTTCCAAAATCTCGAGGAGGTCCCTGAACTCTCCGAGATCTTTCCCGGTTCCATGGAGCGTGGCCGTCAGTTGTCCCTCCAGTGTGCGCGCAATGTCCAGCAATTGCTCCCGGTTCGAATGCGTCACCAGCAGGGTCGAGGGACCGAAGATTTCTGCGGTCAATTCGGGATGTGACAGGTAGGAGGCCGCATCGGTCAGAAAGAGAACCGGGCCGGCCTTGCAGCCCCCAGGAGCAGTCGAGACCGTGTGCTCGACGACAGTCTTGACATGACGGTGTTGCGAGCGGGTTGTTACTGCGGAACGATACGCCGACGAGATGCGCGGTGAGAGCATCGTGAACTCCGCGGAATTCCCCATCAATGTCCGCAATTTTTCGGCAAAGGCAGTCCCCTCCGAATCCTCCGCCATCACCACCAGTCCCGGATTCGTGCAGAACTGGCCCGCGCCCAGGGTCACCGAACCGCTCAATCCTGCCGCGATGTGATCCCGGTTTTCGCGCATTGCGCCGGGCAGAATGAAGACAGGGTTGATGCTGCTCATTTCGGCGTAGAACGGAATGGGATCGGGCCTGGATGCAGCCGCAGCCATCAAGGCCAGGCCTCCGGAGCGAGAGCCCGTGAAGGCGACAGCCCTCACCAAGGGATGTGTGACGAGCGCTGTCCCGATTTCAAATCCGGCATCGTACAGAATTGAGAAGACGCCTTCAGGGAGATGGCAGTCGCGCGCGGCGTCCAGGACCGCCCGTCCCACGAGTTCCGCCGTCCCGGGATGCGCCGGATGTGCCTTCACGATGACGGGATTCCCCGCCGCCAGCGCCGAAGCGGTGTCGCCGCCTGCCACGGAAAACGCCAGCGGGAAATTGCTTGACCCAAAAATGGCCACAGGTCCCAGTGGCCTCAACAGGGACCGGACATCCGGCCGGGGATTAGGCTGACGGTGGGGATCGCCTCGATCAATCCGGGCATCAACCCAGGAGCCTTCTTCAACCAGATCTGCAAAGAGTCTTAATTGATGGCAGGTGCGGCCAATCTCGGATTGGATCCGGGCCGCCGGCAATCCGGTCTCCTGGGGAGTGCGCACGAGAAGAAGTTCCTGAAGGCCTTCAACGCGATCTGCAACCGTGCGCAGAAAGTCCGACTTTTCCCGGCCTGAAGCGTGGCGGTAAATCGCGAATGCTCGAGCCGCCAGCTCCACGGCCTCGCCGACTTCCTCTAGACTGGCGGAATAATAAGCCGGGGGAAGCTGTTCACCGGTCGCCGGATTAAAGCCATACAGTATCTTCCCCTGGTATGACCCGCGGCGAAAGCCAATGAATGATTTGCCTGTGAGTTCCACGAGGTTCACCCTCTCTAGATTACGGGCCGATTGTTGAGCGCCTTTTGAACGACCGCTTGGACCACTTCCCGCTCTTCGCCTTCCAGCTCCAACCGGGGCGGGCGCACGCGTGCATTGCCCATGCCGACCTCCTGCTGCACCAGTTTGATCAATTGAACAAACTTCGGCACAGTGTCCATCCGGAGCAGAGGCAGAAACCAGTGGTACAAGCGGGCAGCCTTCGCGCGATCGCCCTTCAGGGCGTAGTTGAACAGATCCACCGACTCCCTGGGCAATGCATTCGCAAGTCCTGCGATCCAGCCCGCTGCGCCCATGGCAATGCCTTCGACAATGGCATCATCAACACCCACAAAGATGGCCAGACGATCTCCGGTCAGCGCCCGGATTGCGGTCACGCGCCGGATATCCGTGCTTGATTCTTTGACAGCGTCAAGGTTCTCGTATTCCGAAGCGAGCTCGCGAATGTGTTCAGGCAAAAAGTCGGTGCCATACGCGACCGGATTGTTGTAGAGCATCGAGGAGAGTTGAGTAGCGGAGAGAATGGAGGAGACATAAGCCTTCATTTCGCGCCAGTCGCCCCGATAGACATAGGGGGGCAACACCATCAACCCGCGGCACCCCTGACTTGCCGCGAGCCGCGCCATCGTCGTACCCTCAGAGGTACTCAACGCCGAAATTGCCGCAACAACCGGCACTCGGTCTCCCACGGCCCGCACGCAAGTCCGCCAGAGCTCGCCTTTCTCGTTGCCGGTCAGCGTCGCCCCCTCGCCCAGCGAGCCGGGCGTTACAATGCCGGTGCAGCCGTGTTCGACCAACCACTGGCAATGGCGGGCCACGAACCCATGGTCCACACTCAGATCGTCCTTGAAGCAAGTCGTGATTGCAGGCATCACGCCTTTCCATTGCAAAGTCATAGGTCACCCTCGACAAAGAACTCTCTGTGACCTTCGGATGCGCCGGACATTGAGGCCAGACTCTCCAACCGGACTGGGAAAATCGGAGGTCGAACCGACTTCGGCGTCCAGTGAAACAGGAACTCAACAGCAGACCCACAGATCCGCCCCTGACAGGGGCCCATTCCACAGCGGGTGAGCATCCTGGCACTATTCCAGCCGGTCTGTGTTTGCAGTTTTTCCAAGGTCACGTCCTCGCAGCGGCACACGATGGTTTCCGGCTGCGGCAGGTCCTTCAGTTCATCGCGCAATTGAAAAGCGCAGTCCATCATAAGGGCGAACCGACGAAGCTTGCTTCGCGATCCAAAAAGCGCTTGGGCTTTCTCGTTCTGACGGGTCGCGGCATATCCCGCGATCTGCCCTTCGACGACGGACAGTTCCAATCCTCCTATACCTGTAGCCTCTCCGGCACAATACACGTTGGCGACCGAAGTCTCCTGAAAATCTCCCACATGCACCGTGCCCTCGCGGAGTTCGCAGTCCAACAAGGCGGCGAGTTCAGTGTTGGCGACAAGATGAAAGCCGCAGGCCAGATAATCACAGGCAAGCTTCCGGGTTTTGCTGCCCTGGCGAAGCGTGACGCTGCGGAGCTTCTCGTCTCCCTCCGCCGCAATGGGCCAACAACTTGTGAGATACCGCACGCCCAGGAGCTGCTTTTCAAGCGTGATCAGCTGGAGCACCTTTCGCGGATGTCTATAGAGGGCCAGGCCGAAGGGAACCAGCCTGCGCCGTGGCGCCTGTTCCGCAATCAAACGGAGATCGGCGCCTTGTTCCCTGAGATAAGCGGCAACCGCCAGCAGCAGCGGGCCACTGCCGGCTACCACGACCTTTTTCCCGCTGATGGAAAGTCCCGATTTGACCAGCGCCTGTAATCCGCCGGCGCCCATTACGTTCGGCAGCGTCCATCCCGGAAAAGGCAAAAATCGCTCTCTGGCTCCTGTTGCGATAATCAGTTGGTGGTAGCTCAATTCATAAACGCCCTCCGAAGCTTCAGCCCGCAGCACACCCGGTTCGGGGTAATCGAAGACCGTCGCGCCGTTGATCAACTCGACTTCGGCGTCTTGAACCTTTTTAACCCACTCCACCGCCTCCGGAGCACTTTGTTTTCGCTGTTCTCTGCGCCAGATTTGTCCTCCCACGTGCGGGTTGTCATCGATGATCGTCACGCGAACTCGGGCTTGAGCCGCGCTGCATGCTGCAGTGAGACCGGCTGGGCCTCCGCCCACGACGAGTACATCGCATTCGTGACGTATCTTATCCATCGGTCTGCACATCCATCCCGTCTTGACAGGGGATCTGACAACTTCGCAAGTGCGCCTGTCCGTTCACCGTCACCCGGCATTCGTAGCAGATCCCCATGCCACAAAGGGGGCCGCGCGGCTCACCCCTCACCGATCTACGAAACGATGTCCGGCCGGATGAGAGAATTGCCGTGGCAACCGGGGTTCCTGCCGGCACTCTGACCTGGAGGCCATCGATCGTCAGGCTGACAGTTTCAGGCATGGGTTGATCCCTGCTTTGTTCGAGCCGGTAAGTAGGGTTCTACTGGAATCTGAGCGGGGCGATTCAGCAATTGATCCGCCAGCAGTTTTGCTGTCCCGAGCGACGTAGTGATGCCGAGCCCTTCATGCCCCGTGGCGAGATAGAGCCATTCTTGTCCGGGGCAAGGTCCGATCAGCGGCAGTTTGTCGGGCGTAGCGGGACGAAATCCAGTCCAGGCGCGAATGGCAGAGAGTCGTGAGAGGCCCGGCATGTATTCCCTGGCCCGCTGGAGCATTTTCTGGAGCATGAAGGGCTCAACCTTCAAATCATCCACTCCATACTGGCGCGACGATCCGATGAGCACCTGTCCCGTCCGCCGAGGCTGAATATTGAACGCAACCGAGTCGGAAGTGAGGGAGTGCGCGCTCTTCAAGTAGCCCAGTTCGACCAGTTGATGGTGTACGAAACGCGGATAACGATCGGTAATGACAAGGTGGCCCTTCCGCTTTTGAACTTCCACCCCCGGCGTTAGCGACGGGGACGAGGCGCCCCCCGCATTGACGGTCACCCGGGCAGGAACGAGGGTGCCGTCGCGAAGCCTGGGGCCCTCACGGTTCGCTTCGATAGCAGGTTGTCCCAGGCGCACCACAGCGCCACGGTCCTTGGCTCGTTCGAGGAGATAGCGTGCGGCACAGGGCGGGTAGACGACGCCATCCTCAGGAACCAGCAGTCCTCCCATCAACCCTGTCCGCAGGTTGGGCTCGGCCTCCTCAAGGGCCTTCGCATCGAGGATCTCGGCCGGTACGCCGCGGGCTTCGCAGAAACCTTGTTTGCGCCTCACCTCCGCCATCTCTTCATCGTCCGCGGCCACCCAAATCGTGCCACAGCGTTCAAATTCGACATCGGCGGGAAACTGAGACGAGAGCTCGTTCCATAGGTTCTGCGAATACCGGGTCAGCGCGAATTGCGCCTCGGAATCATCCATGACAACGATGTGACCCATCCCGGCGCTGGTGGCGCCACCGCCGACGAGGTCGCGTTCAATGACCACAACACGCATTCCCGCCTGCGCGCACTCGGCCGCACACGCCGCGCCCACGATGCCTGCGCCCACGATTGCGACATCAAACGCCGCCGGGGTCATCTCCGGATCCCCCAGCAGAATGGATCCGCTTCATCAAGGATCAGCGTGGCTTCGGCATTCACAAATGCCGAACCCTTGATCGTAGGAATGATTTTATTATTTACGACTTGGATACTGCCTTCAAAAACACTTCCCACGATACTTTCCTGCCGCCACGCCTGGCCTTCTTTGAGCTTTCCATCGGCGTAAAGACATGCCATTTTCGCGCTGGTGCCGGTTCCACAGGGAGAACGGTCATACGCCTTCCCCGGGCACAGCACGAAGTTCTTGCTGTCCACTCCTTCGACCCGCGAGGGGGCAAACAGCTCAATGTGATCGATCTCCTGCCCGGTGGCTCCAGTGATACCCTGTTGACCAAGCGCTTGACGAATCCTCCAGGTAAAGTCCGTCAGACCTTCAAGGTTGTCCAGGGTCAGTCGATAGGGCGGCACAGCGGGATCGGTGACCAGGAAAAACCAGTTGCCGCCCCAGGCCACATCACCGGCAATCTGGGCGTGCCCAGGAACATCCACCTTCACACGAGTCGCGAACCGGTAGCTGGGCACATTGGCCACGCTCACTTCGCCGTTCTCATCAAGTCGTGCCTCGACGGTCCCTGCAGGAGTCTCAATCCGGTGCGTCCCCGGCCTGATTCTGTTGAGGTAGGCGAGAGTTACAACCAGGCCGATCGTTCCGTGCCCGCACATGCTGAGGAACCCGACATTGTTGAAAAAGATGACCCCGGCTGTACAGGAAGAATCGACGGGCTCGCACAGCAGCGCCCCGACCACCGCATCAGATCCACGAGGCTCGTTTACAATTGCGGAGCGGAAGTGGTCGTACTCCTGTCGGAAGCGGTTCAGCCGTTCGGCAACCGGACCATGACCCAGGTTCGGCCCGCCGCTGACAACGACGCGTGTAGGCTCCCCCCCGGTGTGCGAATCGACGATTTGAACACGCCTCAGTTTGGTTGGTGTCATTGAAATTAGGGACAGACACCTTACTCTCATTACCCTCAAAAGCTCTTTAAGGTCGGTGTCTGTCCCTTCCCTGAGTGATTATGGCACAGGAAATGCCGGAGGTGAAATCCTCCGCGTCTCTGCGGTGATTGGTTTCTTGTTGAGGCTAACAGGATGACTGTTGAGGTTTAAAAGAAAAGAACCCGCCCACATTTTCACGCAATATCTGCGGGAAGCTCTTGTCGAGGTAAGAGCGGATGGAAACGTAGCACTCGTCGCAGCTGTTGTGCCGCGAAAACTCTTCCACCATCCGAGGCCGCTCGTGGAGGGCGTAACGTTTGAACTGCATGGAGCAGGGTTGCAAGGCACCATCGCTGGTGACGACGAGAAAGCGGAGCCCGGCCTTGCACCCGGGGGCTCTGCCGTTTTCGAAGTAGAGGCGCGTCGATTCCAGCGTCGATGGGGAGTTGGCAACCCAGTGGGAATCATCCATGCGCGCCTTGATCCCGTTGAACTGTTCCTTCAGGATAGCCAGCTGCTCCGGCGAGTTGAGGAAGTAGTCCCGGCATCCGGTGCGTCGCGAAGTATAGGCGCTGTAGCTAATGTTGACGCCCCATTCGCGGGCCTTGTCGGCGGCTTTATTGATTTCCGAGACGTTTTCGCTAGTAATGCAGTTGTTCAGGACGATGTCATCATGGCCCAGCGCGGCTAGTTCGGGGATAATCCGGCTCATGTGTTGGAACAAGCCGGGGCAGACGCGGAAGTCATCGTGACGTTCGTCGGGAAAATCGAGGCTGACAGAGAACTGGTTGACACCCGCTTCACGCAACGCCAGGTAACGCTCTTTCGTCATCAGCGACCAGTTTGAAACCAGGATGAGGTAGGGCAACCCCGATCCGCCTTTGATGTTGCGGGCGACGTCGACGATGTCATCGCGCATCAGCGGTTCACCGCCCGAAATCTGAACCACACTCGGCCGCAACACATTCATATAACGGCGGTAGTCGGCCGGTTTCATGTTCCTGGAGGTGTCCCGGTCGCCTCCGTGGTCGCAGTGCTTACAGAAACAGGTGCAGGAGTCGGTGACCTCAAATGAGACTACGATCGGACGCTCAGCAAACCAGTTGACTGAGCCGCGGGCGATGATTTGCAAAGATTCGGAGAATGGGCGCTTACGCATAATAATAGGTTTTGCTACCCCGGCGGAAGGAACGTCAAATCACGACGGGCGAGGATAAGATACTAGCAGAGAGACAAAACGTCGTCAATGACGCATGTGAGGGACTTCACAAATCGGACGGAAACGGAAGGATTTGATGGGATTGTCTTGGAGAGAATCTCTCGGGTGCCGCAGGCATGCGTTCTCTGCATGCCTGCGAACCAACCCCCTTCGATCTCCTCGAGATTGGGTGGTACAGATTCCAGCTCGTCGGCGTCTGCGGGGCTTAGAGATGCGTGTTTGGCGTCTCTACCCACTTTGGGGAAAGCCTGCCTGGTTCAAAACCTCCACCGGTTGCGAGTCCCTCTTACAAGAGGCTTGACGTGACATCGCTCCACTCGCAGGCATACAGAGAGCGCATGCCTGCGGCACCCGATTCAATGAGACGTATGGTAAGAGCACAAGCCTGCGGCACCCGATTCATTTGCGGACATGCCTGCGGCACCCGATTCAGCCGGGGGTATTACTTGGTAGACCGTTTGGGTGCCTTCTGGTTCAGTGTCCCCAGCAGTTCCTTGGCGGAGGCGGGTGCAGGCACGGCGGCGTTGAGGACGATGTCCTTGGCGCTGACTTCCTTTCCATAGACGCTCTTGTTGGCGTCATTATCCGGGCGCAGAGTGGAGCCTTCCAGCGAGATTCCGGCGAAAACACCCCGCGATCTTGAATACGTCAACACCTCGGCACGCAGGGTGACATCGGTGGCGGCAGAGAGGTCGCGCCCCTTCGGGCCCGCAGCCGCTGCTGCGTCAGCACCCAGTTTCACTTTACTGCTCAGAATTCCCTGAGCGCCCCGGTCATTCATGACCAGAAGGACAAAATCCGTCGCTTGGCCGCCCAACTGCAAGCCGATGCTTCCCCCTTCCAGGGCAATCATCGAGGGTGCACCCCAGGCTTCTTTGAATTCTTTGCCGCCCCGGCAAGTCATGACGCCGCGGCCATAGCTGCCGCCGATACCTAAGGCGACTTTAACCACCGAAGGGAGGACAATGACGCAAGCGGCCTTCGGCATAAGTTGGGGTGGGATGTTGTCAGGCACGTTAAGAATCTCGGTCATAACTTTGCCGGCATTTTCAATTCGCTCGTTCTCCTTCTTCTGAGCGAATGCCGGCAGGCAAATCAAGGATATCAGTACCAAAACGGACAGAACTCTTTTCATGGCTTTCTCCTCATGAGTGAATTCGTGTTCTCCAACCCTGTGCACACCGTTTGGGTGCCGCAAACATCTCCGCGGTACCCGCGCCACCCAGCCTGGTAAGGGTAACTCTCTACGAACTGATCAATTGAACTCAATTGTAGAACCCGCAAGATGAGTTTTCAAGGCATTCCCGTAATTCCTAAGGGTGGGCAAGGCATAATCAGGAAGCGGTCACCTTAGTGAGTGCCACGCCATCTGCACAGTTCAATGAAATGGGTCGGAGCTGGATAGGCGGAATGATCTTCTTTCCCTCCGCTGTTCGCCGGTTCCATCACTTTCAATCAAAGCCATTGAAGATTTTCAACTTGATGCTATGCTTTACGGGAGATCAACGACAAATCTAATGATAAACAGAGACTCCTGACATCACACCAAAAGCATTCGGGAGGGAACCTCTTTCGGCAGCCAGCAAACTCACCAGCTTGTCAATCCTGACCCATCCAAGGAGGAGATAACCATGACCACAGAGACGCCAACCCTTGAAATGGTCATTGCACGGCTCACACGAGTCGAAGCCCAGAATCGAAATCTAAAGCGCTTCCTTTTTGCCCTTGTTCTCGTTGTCGGCGCCGTCTTGCTCATGGGTCAGGCTGAGCCCAACCATGTGGTTGAAGCGCGGAAGTTCGTTCTGACCGACGCCGAAGGAAAGACGCGCGCGCTCCTGGATTCGAACGAACAAGGGGGGACAAACCTGGTGTTGATCGATGTGAATGGCAAACAGCGGGTCAATCTGGGGATGACCCA
This sequence comes from Terriglobia bacterium, assembly GCA_020072965.1. Taxonomy (GTDB): domain Bacteria; phylum Acidobacteriota; class Terriglobia; order JAIQFV01; family JAIQFV01; genus JAIQFV01. The sequence goes on from JAIQFY010000004.1 coordinate 212,862, forward strand.
ATCGGACACCCTTCTGAGCTTGTTAGATGCTAACGAGAAAGTCCGTACCATGCTGGGCACCGACAATGCCCATGGGACTTTCCTGGCCATTAACGGTCCGAACGGACACAAGAGAGCCTTGTTGATTGATGATAAGAAGGGGGTGGGTGTGAGCTTCTTCGGTCCGGGAGAAAAGACAAGCACCTCCCTGGGGGAGGATGCTTCGGGATCGGCCCTCGTTCTGCGCCGACCTGACCTGACGGAAGGGATCGTGCTCTCGGCCAAGCAAGGGGACGCCAGCATCGATTTGATCGATCAGAGTAACCTCATGGCCACACTGGGAAATTCCCAAGCCCCCGGGCCGGGTGAGGTGAACCGGTACACCGCGGCTTCGTTTGTGCTTTACGATAAGAAGGGGCAGGTTCTCTTTCGGATGCCGTGATGCAGCTTCAGCAGAAAGCTCTGGTAGCCGGGATCCCGTTCTTTGGGATCCCGGGTTTTTCCCTGCCGGGCGCAAAAGCCCGTGATCCGCGGAAAAGCGAGCGGATCACGGCTACCAAAACTCCTTTATTCAAACTATTACTCCAGGTTCCGTCCGCATGCGCTCATTCCCTTTTGAAGTCCGCTTTGAGTTGGATGGCTGGAAGCTCTTCTGGGCGCTGCTGGAACTCGAATCCGGCCACACAGATTCCCTGTTGCCTCTGACCCGTGAGGTCGCAAATCGCGTGAGACGAGAGATGCGGATCGAGACGCTCTCCGAGCACCCCACAGTGGCCGGCTTGCGCAGGCTATTCCGCGCAGCCGGATGTGATCCCACCCGGTATCGTCCCTCTTCCGAGGCCCTGCTGCGCCGGCTCCTTAAAGGAGAGGAAATGCCGACCATTCATCCCTTGGTAGATCTGAACAACTGTCTGTCGGCCAGTCTCGCAGTGCCATGTTGCGTTATGGCAGAGGAGATGCTTTCGCCTCCGTTTATTTTTCGGGCAGGAACGCCGGGAGAGAGTTACGAATCGCTGCGCGGCCCCTTCAACCTTGAAGGTAAACCCTTGCTCGCGGATGCCCAGGGCCCCTGCGACGCCCCTATTACCGGGGGACAGCGAGTGAAAGTTACCCCCGATACTCGCCGGGCATGGCTGGTCGCTTATCTCCCTGCGGGCGTCGTCGAACCGGAGGTAGTGGAACAACACCTCATGGAATTGCTGGCATCCGCACCAGTCGCACGCGTCCACTTGACAGCGGCAACATGAATCCATTCCCTGGCGCTTGAAGATCGCCCAAGCATCGAGAAGAACAGGAGAGTGACCACGAAAGAACTTCCGGGTGATAGCCGCAAACGGGCTGTTGGCGAAATCCTCAGGCTGGGAAGGCGCCCGAAGTTGCGTGCCTCCAGCTCCGTTAGGAGCAGCATATTTATAGGCCCAGGTGTCGTGAATGGCATTCTCCGAGCTCCAGCGGAGCGACATCGGTCCCGCGGTAGATCAGGAAAAGGGTCTTGGCGATCAAAGATGTCGCTCCTATTGGAGCTGGATCGGGGGGATGGATTTGCGAGTCTATAGATAGGCCGCTCCTAACGGAGCTGATGGTCCCGGCGCCATGGACCTTTCGTGTTCCACGCTTTTTATCGAAGCGACCATGGATCGTGTGGATTTGAGCAGCAGTCCGCTGACAATTTGGTCGACTCAGTGGATACAAACTCGCTTGCAATCGACGTCTTCAACTGAAACGTGGCATGTTCCCGGCGCAGTGCCGGGATGACGTGTCGGTTTGTCCCGTTCGTGAAGTTATAGTCCGCAGTTCTTTCTCGAAAGGAGCCTTGGAATGCGTAGAGTTTCAATTTTGTTTATATGCCTGCTCGCTTTTGTCGGGGTCAGTTTGGCCCAGGACAACAAGCCGCTGTTGTTGCGCAAACCCACCGCAAGCAAGACCCAGATCGCTTTCAACTACGCCGGTGACTTATGGATTGTCGGACGGGAAGGTGGCGACGCGCGACGGTTGACCACCGGGGTCGGCGTCGAAACCGACCCGGCGTTTTCACCGGATGGGACCCAGATTGCCTTTACCGGCGAGTATGCCGGCAACCTGGATGTCTATGTGGTGCCGGCGGCGGGCGGGGTGCCGCGTCGATTGACGTATCATCCCGGGCCGGATGTCGTGCTGGGATGGACACCCGATGGCAAAAAGATCCTCTTCCGCTCCACGCGTTCCAGCTATTACCACTTTGCCGACAAGCTCTTCACGGTCCCGCCGGAGGGCGGACTTCCAGCCGAACTCCCTCTGCCCATGGGAGAGCAGGCCTCGTTTTCGCCCGACGGCACACACCTGGCTTACGTGCCCCATCCGCAATGGCAGCAGGCGTGGAAGCGATATCGCGGCGGACAGACGACACCCATCTGGATTGCCAATCTGGCGGATTCCAGCATCGAGCGGATCCCGCGCGACAACTCTAATGACTCCGGTCCCATGTGGATTGGCAATACCGTCTATTTCCTCTCCGACCGCAATGGTCCAGTGAGTTTGTTCGCTTACGACACAAACACCCGGCAGGTCACCGAAGTGATCAAGAACGATGGACTGGACATCAAATCCGCATCAGCGGGTCCCGATGCCATCGTCTACGAACAATTCGGCTCGCTGCACCTCTATGATTTGAGTGCGCACCAGCCGAAGGCCGTGAGGGTGTCCGTGGCCGCAGACCTGGCCGAAGTCCCTCCGCATTTTGTAAAGGTTGAACCCAAGCGCATCCGCAACTTCAACCTGTCACCCACCGGAGCCCGCGCGGTCATGGAAGCCTGGGGCGAAATCTTCACCGTTCCCACCGACAAGGGCGACATTCGGAATTTGACGCGCACCCCCGCTGTTGCGGAGCGCGATCCTGCCTGGTCGCCGGATGGGAAATGGATCGCCTACTTCTCCGACGCCTCCGGCGAGTACGGGCTGGAAATCCGCGATCAAAGCGGGCTGGGCGAAGTCCGGAAAATCACCCTGGGCAGTCCACCCTCATTTTTTTATTCTCCGGTGTGGTCCCCTGACAGCAAGAAGATTGCTTATTACGACAAGCGGTTGAACCTGTGGTACGTGGAGGTTGAAAAGGGTACTCCGGTTAAGGTGGACACCGACCTTTATGAAGGCGCGCAATTCAACCTGAACTGGGCTCCGGATTCGAATTGGATCACTTACACGAAGCAACTGCCCAGCCACTACCACGGCGTGTACGTCTATTCCCTCGAGCAGCGCAAAGCCTACCCGATCACCGACGGCATGAGCGACGCCCTCTTTCCCTGCTTCGACGTGAACGGGAAGAGCCTGTACTTTACCGCGAGCACCGACCTGGGACTCTCCACAGTGGGCTTTGATATGTCCAGTAACGAGCATCCCATCACACGTAGCGCTTACGTGGTCGTGCTGCGCAAGGATCTGGCTTCGCCGCTGGCCCCTGAAAGCGACGAAGAGAAGATCAAGGATGAGAAGAAAGGGGAAAAGGACAAAGAAAAAGATCAGTCCAAAGACAAGAGTAAGGCCAGGGATCAGGGCAAGGCCTCGGGCGCCGACAAGGAGAAAGAGAAGGACAAAGACAAAGAGAAGGAAGAGCCTGTCGTTGTCAAGATCGATTTCGAAGGCATCAGCCAGCGCATTCTTGCTTTGCCGATCCCGGCCCGCAATTACGTGAACATGATACCGGGGAAAAGTGGAATCCTGTTCCTCTCGGAAGGCCCCATGGTCATTATCCGGGAAGGCCCGCCCGACCTGCAGCAAACCATTCAGAAGTTCGATCTCAGCAAACGAAAAGTGGACAAGTTCGTCGACGAAGTCAATGACTTCACGGTCTCGTTCAACGGTGAGAAGCTGCTCTATCGCAAGGGCGAGCAGTGGGCGACGGTGGGAACGGATGAACCTCCAGCCCCTGCGGGTCCGCCAAAGCCTGGCATCGGGCCGCTCAAACTCGACGCCATGGAGGTGTACGTCGAACCGAAAGCCATGTGGAGGCAGATTTACAACGAGGTGTGGCGCATCGAGCGCGATTTCTTCTACGATCCACACTTGCACGGTCTCGACCTGGAGAAGGTAAAGAAGAAGTACGAGCCGTACCTCGACAATGTGCCGTCTCGCGACGAGCTGACGTACCTGTTTGAAGAAGCGCTTGGTGAAATGACCGTAGGTCATATGTTCGTTGGAGGCGGGGAACATCCCGAGCCCAAGAGGCTGAAAGGCGGGCTTCTGGGCGCCGACTACACGATCGAGAACGGTCGCTACCGTGTGGCCAGGGTTTTTGACGGCGAGAACTGGAATCCGGGATTGCAGGCGCCGCTTACTCAGCCCGGCGTGAACGTGAAAACAGGCGAATACATCCTGGCAGTGGATGGTCGGGAACTGTACGCCTCCGACAACCTGTATAGCTTCTTTGAAGAGACCGCGGGGAAGCAGGTCGTCCTGAAAGTCGGGCCGAACCCCGACGGCAAAGATTCTCGCAATGTCACGATTGTACCCGTCGAAAGCGAGGAGAACCTCCGCCGCTACGCGTGGGTCGAAGGGAACCGCCGCAAGGTGGATCAGATGACCGGCGGCCGGGTGGCGTACGTCCACCTGCCCAACACGGCCGGCGCCGGCTACAATAATTTCAACCGCTACTATTTTGCACAGGTAGGGAAGGACGCTGCCATCATTGATGAGCGCTTCAATGAAGGCGGCCAGCTTGCCGACTATATCATCGACTACCTGCGGCGTCCGCTGATGAGCAAGGTGGCCACGCGCGAAGGGGCGGATTGGTCGAGCCCGTCCGAAGCCATTTATGGGCCCAAAGTGATGATCATCAACGAAATGGCCGGTTCTGGAGGCGACGCGATGCCGTGGTATTTCCGCAAGGCAGGGATCGGACCGCTGATCGGAAAGAAGACCTGGGGCGGCCTGATCGGAATCGGGGGTTATCCAGAACTGATCGATGGTGGCTTCGTTACTGCGCCGCGCTTTGCCCTATACGGCCTCAACGGGGACTGGGAAGTCGAGAACCATGGGATTGCACCCGACTATGACGTCGATCTCGATCCCGCCGCCGTCCGCGCCGGGCACGACCCTCAGCTTGAAAAGGCGGTCGAGGTTGTGATGGATCTGCTCAAGAAAAATCCTCCGCCCCAATATAAGAAGCCGGAGTATCCCGACTACCACAAGAGCGACGGGCTGGGGGCGAGGTAAGGAGTGGTTAGGCCCGGAGGGCCCGTGCGCCGCGGCGCATAGCTCCACCTGTCGAAGATCCGCCGTTGCGGGATGCTTCATCCCTCGCATCTGGCCGGGGAGCGAGGGCAGGCTTAGGAAGTGAAAGAGAGAATGGTTCGGCCCGGAGGGCTGCCTGAGCGTAGCCCCACCTGAGCTCCTTCCCGCGCTCTTTGCGGGACGGAGCGAGGGTGGGGTAGCGATGAGAGAACAGGGAGAGCCCGGCTTGCGGGGCGAAACTCTGGTCTCAGGTCCAGGTAAATCGAGCGAATGAGAGCTTCCGAGGAGGCAGACCCGCCAGGGGAAACGCTATACTTCCGAACGGTCTTCGTGAATCCAACAGGTGAAATTGAGCTCCATTGATTCAGGAAAGATAAAGAGGAACGGGGGGACGGAGAAGAACACGACAGGGAATTATTTTTAGGTGGTCCGAAGCTCCATTCGACAGATTCTTTCGCCCCGCCAGCGGGGCTCCGATGTCATGGGGGGACCGGTACCCCACCCTCGCTCTCCGCCTACGGCGGACGGAGCGTCAGGTGGGGCTACACTCGGGCAGCCCTCCGGGCCTAGAGCGACAGAAGCCCCGCTCGAAAAACATCCATCAACGGAAATCGATCCTGCATTCTCTTGATTGTTCGAGCCTAAAGCAACACAATCCCTCCTCCAAAGGTATCCTTCCACAGGAATCGAACCTTCCCTCGAAACTGTTCACGGCATTCAACTTCGAAATTCGGATCCAACATTACTAGATCGCAGGTCGCCTTGTGATCCCGCGCACACTAACCCCCTCCAGGACGGGACATCATGGCGCAGTTCGAAGAGGCTTGGCTCGTCAAAATGTTGTGAGATTACGGAATTAAGATGTTGTATGAAGCGAAGTTGTGATCTTTGGAAACGTGCCCGCCATGTGTCTGAAAGTTCTTGATGCAGGGGATCCGAAATGACCCGGAAGGAATATGAAGGAGTTGTCCGATGAGAAGAATCTCCCCCGTCCAAAGCCAGTACACCGTATTTAAAACTGCCGTTCAGAAATCACTGTTGATGGCCTTGGGCATATTCCTCGCGCTGGCCGTATCCCTTAATTTCCACTCCGATCTTCTGAATGCCTCCTCCCTCCCGCAATCCTTCGACAAACTCAACCGGATGCTCTGGAGCTACCAGATCCTCGAGCCGGACTTGAATCAGATTTCGATCGAAGCCAGGTCGACGGGCCGCATATCAATCGACCTTGATAACGTACGGACCGAACTCATCCTTCGTCTTAAGAATCTTCGGGCGCCTGACGTCCAGTGGACACAAACCACGGCAACCGGCGTCGTTCAAGAAAGTCTGCCGCCCGTCAGCACGTATGAGGGGGAAGTCGCCGGAGAACCCGACAGCCAGGTGCGCCTGCTGGCCAATGGGGACCTGCTCATCGGTTTCATTCGGAGGGGGAATGATTGGGTATTCGTGGACCCTCTCTCTCTCTACGTCCAGGGCTCAAGCGTAAAGCAGTTGGTGACCTACCATGAAGCCGACATCCGGCCGGAATATTTGGGCGTCTGTGGAACAACCATGCTTCAGGACATGGCAGACCATTTGTTCGGGCTCCGCCGAGAGGCGGCGAAGTCGGATGTCAAGGAGATCACCCTTAAGCATTTCCGTATCGCCACGGATGCCGACTATGAGTTTTATCAGGCCAACGGATCGTCCAGCAACAGCGTCATCGAAGGGGTCCTGAACGAAGTGGACGGCATCTACCAGTCTCAACTCAACCTGACTTTAACCGTGGGTTTTCAGAATGTGTTTACCTCGTCGGCCCAACCCTACACCTCCACCGCCCCCAGCACGCTCTTGGACCAGTTGAGGGCGGAGTGGGGCGCGCATCGAAATAGCGTCCAGCGCGATGTGGCACATCTTTACTCTGGTAAGAACCTAGACGGCAACGTTGTCGGAATCGCATGGGTGGGTTCAGTCTGCAGTTCATCGTACGGATACGGGTTGTCTTCCGGCAGCTCCTTCATGGGCAAGCTCAGTGCCCACGAGATCGGGCACAACTTCAATGCCAGTCACGACGATCAGGTGAATCCTCCAGGCGCAGTGTGCAACGGCAGCGGACCGATCATGTGCTCGTCAATTCAAAGTCACGGCCCCGATGAATTTTCCCAGCGATCCAAGGACGACATCGGCAGTTTTGTCTCGACCGCAAGCTGTATGACCTCGTCGACCACGACATCGGTGACGACGCAGGCCGCCTCCGGTGTGACTTCGTTTTCGGCAAGCTTGAATGCAAGTGTGAACCCGAGCGGACTTTCGACGTCTGCCAATTTTCAGTGGGGGACGACGGCGGCCTATGGAAGTGCGACCTCGAGCCAGTCCGTGGGGAGCGGGAGCAGCGATATCTCCTTTACCGCCGGATTGACCGGGTTGGCGGCCAACACGACCTATCATTACAGGGCCGTCGCGAGCAACAGCGCGGGGACCTTCAATGGCAGCGACATGGTGTTTACGACCGCCGGGATCAGCTTGCCTCCACGCGCGATCAGTAATTCGGCGGGAAGCATCACCGCTGTCACTGCTGTTGTGAGCGGTGTGGTCAACCCCAATGGGTCGCCCACCGTGGGTTTCTTTCAATGGGGACCGACCACCTCGTATGGATACTCAACCGCGACGCCATCCTTGGGTAGCGGGACGTCAGATGTCATCTTAACTGCTACACTGACCTCCCTCGCGCCAAACACGACGTATCATTACCGGACGGTTGCGACCAACAATGCGGGAACAGCCCATGGGAATGATATCGTCTTTGTCACCAAACCGACCGGTACAAACACCCACCTTCTTCTTTCGAGTGGAAGCGTCAAGACTTCTTCGACCACCGGAAACGGAAGCACTGTCCAGGCGGGCTATGCCACGGTCGACTTGAATTCAGGAAGCATGCCCTATGGGACCGCGGTGTTCAGCGTAAGCAAAAACGGCATCGTGGTCAGCGAAGCAGGCGTGCCCGCCTCTCCGCCGACGACAAGGGCCCGTATTTTTATAGAATCCCGATCCAGCATCGCGGGGAAGTCCGATCGCGAGGCCTCCGGGACGATCAGCATTAACACGGGTTTTGCCATGGTGAATCAGGGGAGTGCCACCGCGACGATTACTTTTCAATTGCGCGATTCTGCGGCCAACAATATGGCTGTCGGTCATGCGGCGCTTCCACCCAATTCACACGTGGCAAGATTCATCGATGAACTCCATCAAATGGCGCCGGACTTCAACCTCCCCCCCAACTTCACCACCTCCACGGGATTCGGATCGCTCGAGATTACGAGCGATCAGCCTTTGTCCATCGTGGCCTTGCGCCTGGTCGCGAACCAGCGGGGAGAAACTCTATTGACCACCACTCCGGTGGCGGATCTTCAAAGAGTCCCCTTGTCCGGCACCCTATACTTTCCGCAGCTGGCCGATGGCGGTGGCTATCAGACCTCGCTCATCCTTCTGAATAGTTCCAGCGCCTGGGAAAGCGGAAGCATTCAGATTCTCGACAACAGTGGAGTGCCCCTGGCGGTTCATCTCACGGGTGATCCGGGCGGGGTGTCGTCTCAGTTCCGCTACGGCATTCCTCCGGGCGGCTTTTACACTTTACAGACGGATGGTTCGCCTTCCGGAGTCAACACAGGTTCCGTACAGGTGATGCCGGATACCTTTAGCCTGGCGCCGGTCGGCGCAGGGGTGTTCAGCTATGCCACGGGTGGAATCCGGGTGACGGAATCAGGGATTCCCTCTGCCACTGCGACCACGCATGCGCGAATCTATGTCGACCTTTCCGGTGACCACAACACGGGGATTGCGATTGCGGCGCCCGACGGACGTCCGCTGCACTTGACCTTGAATGCCTTCCGGGTTGATGGGGTGACGCCCGCGGGGAGTGGATTTCTTGACCTGACCGGAAATGGACACGGCGCCAGCTTTGCCAATGAGTTGATTCGTTCGTTGCCGGACGGTTTTACGGGAGTCCTCGATATCTCGGCCCCGTCTCCCTTCGTGGCGCTGACGTTGCGGTCCCTCGAGAATGCCCGCGGCGATTTCCTGATTACCACATTTCCTGTAGCCGACTTCAACCAGCCGGCGCCCGCTCCTGTGGTGTTTCCGCAAATTGTGGATGGGGGAGACTACAAGACCCAGTTCATTCTGTTGAACACGAGTGGCGTTCCTTCCGATACGGTTCTGACTCTTTTCGGGGACAATGGCGGGGTGTTTTTACTGGGGAAGAAATAATGGGACTTCCAAAGTCTAAGACTTCGGAAGTCTTGAATCCCGTCGCACTTCTATCAAACGCTTAAATCCGGATTTATGGCAGGCGCGAGACTGCTTTTTCAGCGAGTGTGCTAATTTTTTCCATGGGAACGAGGTCGTCCTGGCCGGAGGCGGAGGACGAGACAGTTACGAACATCGGCCCCTTCCTAGTACGACATGTTGTTGAAAACTGCTTCACGGTCTGTTGGGCTGGGGGAACCATGGTGGAGCACTTCATGTTCCCGAAGTCTTTCTTGTCAACTTTGTAACCCTCGCTTATCAAGGTTTCTTCAGAAGCCTTGATTTTGTGTTCGCGTTGTTTCTTTCCCTCGGTCGTCACCGACCCGGTCGAATACACCAGGGAAACCGAGCGTTCGCCCATCTTCCAATTACAAGTCATCAGGGTTCCATCATGATCGCTAGTGGGGCCCTTCTTGTAAGGAATATCACCCTCCGAGGAATTAGCGACCTTCGCCCCCATCACTTCCTCGACTTCGGAATTGGTCAGAAGGGAGCAAGCCTTCGGGCCCGATTGCGCCCGGAGGGGTGCCGGAACGACAAGAGCTGCAAGCAGGACCAGAACAAGACCGATCTTGCTGTGGATTAGGTTCATGGATTCCTTCCTTTCCCTTTTTCACAAATCCAATGAATTGCCCGAGTGGCATCTTCACGAGTCAGACCTTCAGGAATATTTTACCAGCACCCCGATTTATCGGGGGTTTAATATTCTTCCCGTTTCATCTCTTCAACTAATACCACTGGATTTGGCAATTATTCTAGCCCGGAGGGCCCGTGCGCCGCGGCGCTTAGCCCCATCTGTCGAAGAACCGGCGCGGCGGGGGGTTCCCCCCACCCTTTTTTGCGGAAGAGCGAGGGGAGGGAGAAGTAGTAAAAAGGAGTTCAATTAGGCCCGGAGGGCCCGCCCAGGCGGGCCCTCCGGATCACTTAGATTTCCAATCCGGGGGCCTTGGATTCACTGGCGATGATCCTGGCGTCGTCCCGTTTCTCAATGACGCCACCAGTCATTGCGGTCCCGGTCGCGATAGTGGTTGTAATACCGATCGTTGCGATCGTAGCTGCACCGGTTAAAGATCCGGTTGAGCTCGAAGCGCTCTTGATTCGCCTGACGGCTCCACGGTCCAAAACGCCGCACAGCACGGTCAAGGTCGCGCTGCTCATTTCGAATTTTGGAGCGGCATTTGCCGTCGCTCCAGTGCTCTGCCTTCGCGATGCCGGTACCACACAGCAACAACGCCATACCCAGTGCAATGCTTGCGAATCGTGTTCTAATCGTCATATCCACCTCCCCGGCAGCCTTGGAAGACCATGAAGTGGCTTCCTAGCCCTTCGCTGCCTGATGGAGGGATGACGTCGACACGCCGCGAGTTGTATGGCAAGTCTGACGCGGGGTTATTTCATTCCCCGGTTTCGAATGTAAACAGGTGCCTTTCGTAAGTCTTACTGAGGTTGAAAGAATATAGAGACTGGATATAATTTTGCACTGGGGGTTACGCCAATTTGCGGCCAAGCCGCATACTGTCGCAAGACTTCCGGGAAGCGGCATTGTTTTTGATCGTCATCCATGGGTATGAGATTCATCCCGCATGACCGAGGCGAAGGAAAACTCTGAGTAGATGTTCAATGAGAGAAATATTTAGGTTTGGCGCCTCGGGAAATTGCGGGCGTCACGCAAGGTAGTGCATACCCTCCTCCCGCGATGGGCTCCGGGATGCCTCGCCAGTGCGGGCAAGAATTCATTGCATAATAGCTTGGCGTTCTTGGCGCCTCCTTAGCGGACTTTGCGGTTACTTTTTAGGCATTCAATTTCGGGATGCGTCAACAAATGAGCTGTCATGGATCCTGCCAATTGAAGGATCTGGAAAGGCCCAGACAACCCCCGGCCACCTTTTCCGCTTCTCACTAACGTGGGTAGCTGGAGGTGACGGCTATGAACAAAAGCAACTGGACATTTATCAAAGTGATGTTTGGGACGTTCGCACTTGGGCTTTCCTTGTGCCTCATGAACGTTCCCGCTAATGCGGAGACGGGTGCCAGACAAGACAGTACCCAACTCCATCGAAGGGGATCTTCGTATGACCGGGACAGCCATACTCAAGCGTTGTTAGCCGAACAAGTGCGCCATAAACTGGCGATGCTACCGTGGTATAACGTGTTTGACTGGCTGGAGGGCTATGTCACGCCTGAGGGTGAGGTCACTCTGCGAGGAGAGGTGGTTAAGCCCGTCACGAAATCCGATGCGTTGTCAAGCGTGAAGCACATCGAAGGGGTCACGCAAGTCAACAATCAAATCGAAGTGTTGCCGCTGTCTCCCTTCGACGACCGGATCCGTCTGAGGGTGTATCGCTCCATCTTCAATTTCAACTCGCCCTTGTTCCGGTATTCGGAGGGCTCTGTACCGCCGATCCACATCATTGTGAGGAACGGCCATGTCACGCTGAAGGGGGTCGTTGCGAATGACACGGACAGTCAAATCGCCTACATGCGGGCCAACGGAGTCCCGGGGGTCTTTAGTGTGAGCAATCAACTTCAAGTGGAACAGTCCAGGCACAGGAATGGGTGAGAATCAGCAGGCGCATTAGGAAATAAGCACAAGGGGGGCGCATCCATGGCGGATGCGCCCTTTCTTTCGTGCGCCCGGCAGGGCGCACTCACTTGAAGGTGCAAGTCCTTTACGAGCCTGACAGGAGGAATCGTTAGCCGGACGGCAAGGGTGTCCACCGCGAGGGGGAATCTGAAGGAAGCCGCAGGCAAAACGCTGACCCGACGA
>JAIQFY010000041.1 GCA_020072965.1 Terriglobia bacterium
AGCTCGGGAAAAAGAACAGTCTGTATGCTATCTTGAGTCGTCACAAAAACCTCCTGAAATGCGTTTTGAGCCTGTCAGCACTCGCTTTAGACGCATTGGGAGGTTTTTTGTTTCATACTTTCACGAATAATCCGGGCTAGCAACTAAGAACTGCTTTCTTGACACCTGAAACCTGACACCTGTTCCTCTAGCCTCCGTCCGGTACTCATCATAAATTGCTGCCTCGGCCCCATAGATGACCTAAGTCACGCCTTTCTTTGAAAAGCAAATGGGATGGGCTAAACTTCCGGTCCGATAAGCCAAGACCAAATTGATACCGCTCAAGAGGAGTGTCAAGTGGAAAAGACCGTATTATTGAAGAAGGTTCCATTCTTTCGTGAACTGGGTGAGCAAGAAATTGTCTCTCTGGCGGAGCGCGCCACCGAGAAAAGTTATGCCAAAGGGGAGCTGCTCTTCTCAGAGGGGGATGAATGCAAAGGGCTGTTTGTCGTCGGACGGGGAGCCGTGAAGATCCTCAAATGCTCCACGAGCGGACGGGAGCAGTCTCTGGATATTCAATTGCCAGGGACACCCGTGGCGGAGTTGCCGCTGTTTGACGGCGGGCATTATCCTGCCTCGGCCCAGTGCGTGGAGGATTCGGAACTTCTGTTTATTTCCCGGCGCGATTTCGAATCGCTGGTGCGGCAGCATCCCGAGCTGGCCATGGCGGTTATTCGATCCCTGGGACAGCGCCTGCGCAAGATGGTGACCCTCGTTGAGGAACTATCATTGAAGGAAGTCAGTCAGCGCATTGCACGCCGGCTCGTCGCCCTCGCTGAAGCTCGAGGCAAGAGAACGCCAGCCGGCCTGGAGATCGAGTTGCCCTTCTCCCAGCAGGAATTAGCCACTCAAATGGGGACGGTGCGCGAGTTGGTTTCGCGCACGCTGGCCCGGTTCCAGAGCGAAGCACTCATCGACGTGGAAGGCCGACACATCATCGTCCATTCAGTCGACGCATTGAAGGAAATTGCGGCCGGGTTGAAGAAGTAAATTCCAGAACCCGATGTCCAAACGGCTCGAATTCCGGCAGGGTCACCGGGAATCGCGCGGCCCTTGTTCCATTCAATCCTCACCCCGGCCCCTAGTCCTCCATTTGAAGTCTTTCGAAGCGGGTATAATCCTTTAAGAAAACCAGTTTCATTTTACCGACGGGCCCATTGCGCTGTTTGCCGATGATCAATTCGGCGAGGCCGCTGTTTTCTTCGGTGGGTTTGTAGAGTTCTTCTCGAAGGATAAACATCACGACGTCGGCATCCTGTTCGATCGATCCGGATTCCCGGAGGTCGGAGAGTTGGGGGCGATGGTCGCCGCGTTCCTTTTCGGGAGCGCGGGAGAGTTGGGAGAGGGCGACGATGGGGATCCGCAGTTCCTTGGCCAGGGCCTTGAGCCCGCGGGAAATCGAAGAGACCTCCTGCACCCGGTTCTCAAATCTTCCTTTGCCACCCATCAGCTGGAGGTAGTCCACGATAGCGAGGGCGAGGTTGTGCTCCTTCTTCAAGCGGCGGCATTTCGCCCTCATTTCCATGACCGTCAGTGACGGCGTGTCATCGATGAATATGGGTGCCTCAGCGAGGGCGCCTAGCGCGACCGACAGTTTGCCATAATCTGTTTTCGGCAGGAAACCGCTCCGAAGCTTGTGGGCGTCGACCCGCGCCTGGGAGCATAACAGGCGCATCAGCAAGGACTCCTTCGACATTTCGAGGCTGAAGATGCCGACAGTCTTGTGATCCTCAATGGCGACGTTCTCCGCAATGTTCAACGCCAGGGCGGTCTTGCCCATGGAGGGGCGCGCCGCCAGGATGATGAGCTCCGACGGTTGCAAGCCCGAGGTCATCCGGTCGAGATCTTCATAGCCGGTGCGAACTCCGGTCACGTGCGTCCGCCGGTCATAGAGTTTCTCGATCGTTTCGAAGCTGTCCCGGACGATCTCCTTGATCCCATAAAAACCGCGTTGGATACGGTCCTCCGCCAGTTGAAAAATTTCATTCTCGGCCCGATCCAGGAGCGTCTCCGCGTCTTCACCCGCCTCAAAACACTGCTGGATGATTCCGTTGGAGACATTGATCATTTTTCGAAGTAGCGCCTTCTCCTTGACGATCCTGGCGTAGTACTCCACGTTGGCGGAGCGCGGCATCCCGTCCGTCAGGGAGGACAGGTAAGCGGCGCCACCGATGCTTTCGAGCTCCCCCCCGCGAGCGAGTTCCTCGGAGAGGGTGACGAGGTCAATGGCCCGGCTCCACTCGGAGAGCTGAAGGATCCGGTCGAAGATGCGACGATGGCTGTCGAGATAAAAATCCTCACGCTTCAAGATCTGTACGACCGCGTCGCAGGCAGCATTGTCGAGAAGAATGACGCCGAGCACTGAACGCTCGGCCTCGACATTATGGGGCAGGCTCTTTTCGATGAGTTGGTCAGTGGACATGCTTGGAAATTCAGTAAAGGTTTTTCTACGACCCGAGTGAAATGAAAATCAATTCTGGAGAAAGGCCATTCAATCTAGAACGGAGACAAGAACTGTTCAAGAAGATTCGCACGAAATAATTTTCTTCACGAACCAGATTCGGCTTGACAGAAAAGGGGAGTGAAGCATTAGTCTTCCACATCCGGTGCACAGGATATTCACAGTGGCGGGACCGGGCTCCGCCGGAGAGGGCGCGCTCCCACCCTGGCGGGGTGCCGGCCAACAAAAAAGCGACTCGCACAACCCCACGGGTTATACGAGTCGCTTCAATTCCACGTCGAGGAAACGTCCGGGACAATTCTAGGTCGCAGCTTCGGGGATCACAATCACTTTAATCGTCGCGGTAACCTCGCGATGAAGTCTGATCGGCACGGAATATTCCCCCAGGGTTTTGAGGGGTTCTTCCAGGTGGATCTTCCGCCTGTCAATCTCATAGCCCTGCCGCTTCAGGTCGTCCGCAATATCCATCGTTGTCACGGATCCGTATAACACCTCTTTTTCGCCCACCTTCCGCGCGATGGTGACCGTAAGCTGATTGACCAGGGTGGCAAGCTCTTCGGACTGTTTCTTCTCGGTCGCCTCCTTCTTCAATGCGGCGACCTTAATATGTTCTACCTTCTTCAGATTTCCCGGCGTGGCAGCCAGGGCCAGGTTTTTCGGGAGCAGGTAATTCCGGGCGTAGCCGTTGGCCACCTTCACTACTTCCCCCTGGGAGCCCAGCTTCTCGATCGATTCCTTCAGGATGACTTCCATGACTCCTCCAAAAATTACTGAGAATGTTCAATCGGCGGTGATTTTCCAGGGCGCACGTTCCGCCGCAGCGGACGCCCCTGCGGTTCAGACTTCTTTGGAGACGTTCACCCCTACAATGCCTCTATTCCGCAGCGAAGGGAAGGAGCGCGATGTTGCGTGCCTTCTTGATCGCCTCCATCAGGCGGCGCTGATGAGGAGCACAAACCCCTGAGAGCCGGCGCGGCATGATCTTTCCGCGTTCCGGAACGAACTGCAGGAGCGTGCGGTAGTCTTTCCAGTCGATGTAGTCAATCTTCTCGACGCAGAACTTGCATACGCGCCTCCGTCGCACGAAGTCACGGCGGCCGCCCGTGCGCTCCTGGCCTCCGCGCGAGGAGGGGCCTTGTTGACCAGACCGACTTGCAGGGTAGTGACTGCTTCGATTATCCATTGTGGACTCCTTAAAAAATTTTCCGTGTTTTGTCCCGGATCCAGCTCCCATTGTGCGGCGTCTCCAGTCCGCTCTCCGTATGGGAGACTAAGAGGATCCACCGTGCCTCATGCTACAAGGCAGGGAGGGTGGGCCGACGCCGCACCCTGCCCGACCATCTTAGCTGGACGCGGGCGTTCCCGGTTCCGGCGGGCTGACCTCTGGCGCGGGCTCCGGCGCCGCTGCCGGCGCGGGTGGCGAGGCGGGTGGCGGTGCATGACGGGCCGGCTTTCGGGCGGCGCGCGCCGCGCGCTTGGTCTTCATCTTTTCGAGGCGTTTCAGATCCTCATCAACTCGGACGGTAAGGTATTTAAGGACCGCGTCGGTGACCTTCAGTCGGCGCTCAAGTTCCTTGACGGTATCGCCCCCCCCTTTGACTGTGAACAACACATAGTTGCCTTCCCAGAATCTTCCCACTCGATAAGCGAGGCGCCGCTTTCCCAGTTTTTCAACCTTTTGCGCCTCTCCGTGGGTCGAGGTGACCGTGGTTTCGAACTGGGCAATCAGCTTGTCCACTTCTTCATCCGCTAGATTCGGATTGACAATGAACATGATTTCGTAAAGTCGGTCCACAAAAATCTCCTTGTCTCTGGTGTTCCTGTTGAATACTGCTAACTGCGAGATTCCTCAGATCCCTTCGCGGCGACGGCGGGCTCCAGGGTCGGCGCATTGAACTGGTTCATGGCAGCGGGCGCTCCCTGGTGGAAGAGCACGAGGACGGCCTGCGCTCCACGAGTCACAAACTCATTCAGCCCCCCGCGCTGCTGCTTCCCCAAGGGAGAGAGCACAAACCGGGCGGCGTCTTCCACAGCGTAATCCGGCCGAATCCCCATCCGCACCCTCGAGAAGTCGGTGCTTTCAATCATCTCCACAATGGAGCGCATCCCATTGTGTGTTCCCGCGCTTCCCCGGTCCCGAATTCGAAGTTGACCCCAGGGAAGATCGAGATCATCCACTACCACGGTCAAATCGCGGGGAGTTGATTCCCATCGTTCCAGAAGATGCCTGACCGCCCGGCCGCTGAGATTCATATAGGTTTGTGGTTTGACCAGGACCAGTTCCTTCTCCCCGGAATGGCCGACGCCAAGCAGCGATTCCGCCTCATTCCGTCTCACTGAAATTCCCAACATACGGGCCAATTCATCGATGACGAGAAAACCCAGGTTGTGTGGCGTCATTTCATAGCGTTCCCCGGGATTTCCCAGGCCGACAATCAATCGCATGGTCTATTCCCTTGAGTCAGTCGAACCACTTCGGCAGATTACCTCCAGGGCAAAAGACTATTTCTTCTCGCCCTTCTCCGCCTCTACAGGAGGCTCCTCGCCTTCCGCCGCGACCTTACCCTTCTTGATGACCTCGGGCTCCGCAGCCGCCTCCGGTGCCGCTCCTTCCACGACCTCAGCCGCCACCTTCTCTTCCTTCACCGAGGTGAGGTGCGCCACGGTCAGGTTGGGATCGGAAACGATTTTGATTCTGGAGTCGACCTTCAGATCACCCACCCGGATGTTGGTCCCGAACACCAATTCCGTGACATCCACATCAATGTGATCGGGAATATCCGATGGAAGACACTCGATCTCCACTTCCCGGAGAACGATCTCCAAGATGCCTCCCTGCAACTTCACCCCCTGAGCTTCGCCCACCGTGCGGATGGGCACGGTCACCTCGATGGGCTTATCCATGGCGATGCGGTAAAAATCGGCGTGCAACAGGGCCGATTTCACCGGCTCGAACAGCCAGTCCTTGATGAGGACGTCTTGTTTTCCATGGCCCTCAATTTCGAGCGTGAAGATGCTGTTGTGCCCGGTCGCGGAATTCAGAATGGAAAGAATCTCTTTGGGATTGACGAGGAGGGGAAGGGTCTGTTTCTTAGCCCCGTAAACCACCGCCGGGATCAGGCCCTTGCGACGGACACGCCGTGACGCGCGACTGCCTTTTTCCGTCCGTACTTTTGCCTGAACGTTGATTGATTTCATGGTTCACCTACTTTCATCCCGCCACGCGGGATTATCATGGTTGAATGAGAACATTCGGTTTTCAAATAGCCATGGAGCGCTGGGGCCGCCATGGGCCGCGAGTCAGATCTCGCAAGTCACACCTTTTTGTCGAACAACCGGCTGATAGAGGTCTCCTGGTGGATCGACCTGATTCCCTCTCCCAGGAGAGGGCCGATGGTCAGGCAGGTAATCTTTTTCGACCTGCAGATCGGCTCAGTCGATATCGAATTGGTGACCACCACCTCTTCGATCTCGGAGTTTTCGATACGCGCCAGGGCATCCCCGGAAAACACCGGATGGGTACAGCAGGCCAGCATCCGTTTGGCGCCATTCTTCTTGAGAGCGTGAGCGACACGGACCAGGGTGCCGGCAGTGTCGATGAGGTCATCGACGATCAGGGTGTTCCGGCCGCTGACCTCGCCGATGACATTCATGACCTCAGCCTCCTGCCCTTTTTCGCGCCGCTTGTCGACGATGGCCAAATCACATTCCAACCGCTTCGCATAAGACCGGGCCCGCTCAACTCCTCCGGTGTCCGGAGAAACCACCATGAGGTTGGGGATCTTCCGTTTCTTAAAATGCTTGATGATGACCGGTCCGGCATACAAGTGGTCCACGGGGATGTTGAAGAATCCCTGGATCTGAGCCGCATGCAGGTCCATCGTGAGAACGCGATCCGCGCCCGAGGTCGTCAGCAGGTCGGCCACCAGCTTGGCGGAAATGGGGACGCGCGGCTTGTCTTTACGATCCTGCCGGGCGTATCCGTAATAGGGCAGAACCGCGGTGATACGTCGCGCCGAGGATCGCTTGAAGGCATCAAGCATCACCAGCAATTCCATGAGATTGGAATCGACCGGCCGACAGGTCGGCTGAATAATGAAAACATCGGCCCCGCGCACGTTCTCGAAGATCTGAAAATTAATCTCGCCATCCGCAAATCGCTTCATGGAGCACTGGCCCAGAGGCAGCTTCAGGTACTTGGCGATCTCCTCCGCCAGATGTGGATTCGCATTGCCCGTGAAGATCTTTATTTCGTCGTACATGCGCCGTCGAAACTCCGTTCTGATCCTGGCTCGGGGGCAGGGAATCGAACCCCGATTCACAGCTCCAAAGGCTGGTGTCCTACCAGTTAGACGACCCCCGAAGATGGGATTGGCCCCGGGAAGTGATCGGAGTAAAACGAGCCTTCGGAACAAATGAGAAAAACGCTTCGGATCAGACTCGCCCGATCATTCGGAGGCGGCAAAAATCCTTTTCAAGTATTGGGACCGCGGAATGCTGCGAACCACGAAGGTCAACAGCGAAGATGCGGAAAGGCGCGACCGGAGCTCTTTTTCCGCCCGTCGAGCGTCCGAAATTGAAGGAAACAGACCGAAAACAGCCGATCCGCTCCCTGTCATCTGTGCGCTTCGAGCCCCAACCGCCAACAGCGCCGCCTTGAGATGCTGGAGTTCAGGATATTCGGGAAAAAGGACACTTTCGAAATCATTTGCAAACAACTCGAGGGCGCTAACCTTTTCAAAGACCGCTGAACCGAAACGAGCCATGTTATTGGCCTGCCGACTATTTGTCAACCACAAACTTGCCCGCTGATAAGCATCTTGCGTCCCGATGCGAAGATCCTTCGGTACGGCCAGCAGGATCGCCGCTGCCTTCACGTCCGGCAGCGGAAACAACTCGTTTCCCCTCCCAATTCCCAGTACTCGTCCCCCGAGGAGGAAGAAAGGGACATCGGAACCCAGAGAAGAGGCGATCTCCAGGAGCCGGGCGGGGTGGAGCTCCAGGCGGAAAAGACGACAGAGCGCCAGCAGCGTGATGGCGGCATTGGAACTCCCGCCGCCCAGACCCGCACCCACGGGTATCCGTTTCTCCAGCATAATGTCCACTCCGCGCCGCGCCCCGGCTGCCGCATAGAGAAGTTCAGCCGCGGCGACTACAAGGTTGTCCGCCATAAGCGGGAGCCGAACATCGGAGCATTTCAGCACAATACTGGAATCTCGCCGTGGCGTGAAAGTCAACCGGTCGCTCAGATCAACGGAATGAAAAACGGTCCTGAGCTCATGATACCCGTCGGCCCGCTGTCCGACGAATTTCAATCCCAAATTGACTTTTGCAAATGAATGTACGGTGAGAAACGCGGCAGGGGATCCCGCCCTCCGGGATCGCCCCAAATAATTAACGGGGTTTTTGATAGTGGAACGCCGGGTACGCGATCCGGAACGGGGGCGTCTACTTGTTGACATTCTGGGCCAGTCGGGCCTTCAGGTCGTCCAGCTTCCTCTGAACATTGGCCATTTCCTCAGCATCCACGTTGCCGCCCTGCTGAGGGTTCTGGCGATAAGACCTGAGTGACTTCTCATACTCGCTGGTGGCAAGCTTGAACTGATCGGTGGCAAAATAGAGGTCGCCCAGGTGATCGTGGATGGTGGGGTCCTTCGGGAGCTTCTCGATCGCCTTCAAAAGGTGGGCCTCTGCAAGATCGTATCTCTTGAGTTTGAAATAAGCCCACCCCAGGCTGTCGAGGTAGGCGCCATTGGCAGGCTCAAGATCCACCGCCTGCTGGATGTACTTCAAGGCCTCCTCCAGCCGCACTCCCCGGTCTGCCAGCATGTACCCAAGATAGTTCAAGGCCGCGGCATTCTGGGCATTCAGCTTGAGCGTGCGGTGAAAGGTCGCCTCGGCGAGATCGTATTTTTTTTCTCGCTCGTAGATTGCGCCCAGGAAGAAGAGGACACCTTCCTTCTGATCTTCACCGGCCAAAACCTCGGCGGCCAGGACGTTCTTCTCAGCCTCGGGGTACCGCTTCTCCCTTTCCTGGATCTGTGCCATCGTGAGATAGACTTCACGATCGTCCTTGGTTCCGGTCAGCAGTTTCTCAAGCTGGGCGATGGAGCCCGGGTAATCCCCTTTTTCATCCACCACCTCGGCCCGCTGCAGCTTGAAGCCGCGCTCCTTGGGATATCTTTGGATGGCCTCGTTGGAGAGCTCGATGGCTTTGTCGTAATCTTTCTTCGTCCGGAAGGTGTCGATAATCAGGCCGTCCACCTTGGCCGCATTTTCCTTGTCCAGCGCTTTCAACTGATCAAACGTCTTGATCGCCTCGGAATATTTTTCCATCTTGCGGTAAACCATGCCGAGTCGTTCCAGAAAAATGCCCCGGTTATTCAGTTCGGCAGCTGAGTAAGTGCCGTTTTTCTTCTCGGTGGTCTTCACCAGGTCGTTGAGCTTGGCGACGGCCTCCTCATATTTCTCCTGCTCTTCGTACAGAATCGCGAGGTTGTAAGTGACATCGATGGAATCGGGGCGCAGGAGCTGGGCATTGAGCAGGCTCTGGAGGGCGGCGTCAAAATTGTTCAGTCGCCGGTAAATCTGCCCGATCCGGAGATAGGAATCGGCATCACTCTTATCCGTTTCCACGATCGCTTTGTATTCGTCGAGGGCGGCTTTCAGTTGGCCGTCCTGCAGCAGGCACTCCGCCAGGCTGCGATTGACGTTGAGATTACTATGGTCCAGCACGATGGCTCTTCGATAAAAATCGATCGCCTTCTTGAAGTTCTTACTACGCTCATAGGCGTATCCCATCGCGACATAAAGCTGGGCCGAATCCACTTTCTTGGGCAGGTTCTTCTCCAGCAGGGCGATGGCCTGCTCGCTCTCGGAGAGATCCGTATACAGGAAGGCCAGGTTGGTGAGACAGCTTTCGGAGTCCGGTTCGATTTCCAGGCAGTGCTTGAAAATACCCATCGCCTGATCGCTCTTACCGGCGCGGCGGTACAACTGGCCGAGCGTCAGCAAATCGTCGGTGGCATTGGGATCGATCCGGGTAATGTCTTCGTACTGGGCGATCGCCTTTTCCACCATGGAATCAGAGGTCTTTGCAGGAGAATCCGCATCCCCGATGAGGGAACGATAGATGTTGCCAAGGAGGCGGTGGGCTTCCAGATTGTTCGGATCCTTTTTGATCGCTGATTCCGCTTCGCTCACCGCGTCCTTGATGGCGCTGTTGCGAGCATAAGCCGAGGCCAATTCTGCATTCAAGAACGACGAGGAGGGATCGTATTTGATGGCCAGTTTGTACTCCTCGATGGCCTCCCGAAAACGACCCTGCTCTTCCAGGAGGTGTCCCTGGATGTAATGGTAATAACTCTGGGCGCGATCCGAAGGATATGCTGATTCCGCGGCCGCACCCAGGGCTTTCGGATCCTTCGCCTTGTCTTTATCATCGGCCCGGAGAGAACCCAAGGACAGAAGAAGGACCAATAATGCGAAAAAAACATCCGACCGCCGGGGGAAAACCTGATTAAACTTCATAAAAATCTCGATGACCTCACTTCTTGCGGGGTGTGCTACCAAACAAGATTGCCTCCTGTTTGATGCAAATTGTTGTGATTGCGTCGCCACTCACCCATTTTGCAACTTGCGATTATCACATAGCGATAAAGTGATGTCAATTCAAGCAAGAGCGAGGGGGAAGAGCCTCGGGAGCACATATTTCACGAATCAAGGGGTGTTCCTCGCGGGCTCTCTTAATGAGGTTGGGTTAACGACGCAGTGGCGTCCGAGGTCTGCGGATTTGTGGTTCCTCCAGATCGTGCTACCATCTGCCCCGTGCAATCACGAAATCAATCCCTCCGGCGACTGCCGGCTGAAGCGAGTCCCGCATGGGCCGAGATTTCACTCTCCCGGATTCTGAAAAACCTCCGGGCGGTCCAGCGGCGCACAGGAAGAACCTGCGAGCTGATGGCGGTGGTCAAGGCCAACGCATACGGTCATGGCGCCTCCGTCGTATCACGCCATCTCGCAGCCCACGGAGTTCGTTGGTTTGGAGTGGCGACGCTCGAAGAGGCGCTGGAATTGCGCCGGGGGGGAATCCGGAAGAACGTCCTGATCCTTGGTACTTTTTTCCCGTCTCAGGCCTCCACTGCCATCAAACATCACATTCAAGTGACGGCCAGCTCCACCCAACACCTCGATGCCCTGAATCGAGCGGCATCGAAAAAGACGCCGGCGTTGGTCCACCTGAAGTTTGATACCGGGATGGGCCGGATGGGATTCTCCTTGGCGGATTCCGAGATTTTGGCGAAGCGCTGGGCTAAGGGAGACTGGCGACACCTATCTCTGCAGGGCATGTCCTCTCACCTGGCGTCCGCTGAAGATCCGGATTGTCCGCAGAATCGGACACAGTCACAGAATTTTAGAAGACTTCTCACAGTCTTCGAGACCCATGGGATTAAGGTTCCAATTCGGCATCTCGCCAACAGCGCGGGGGCGATCTTTTATCCCGCCATGCGTCTGGACCTGGTCAGGACCGGCATCGCGTTGTTTGGCTACGAACCGCGAAGTCCGAAGATGCCACCGATGGGCACGGCGCCCGTACTCTCTCTGAAGACGAGGATCCTCCATTTGAAGTCCGTCCCCGCCGGAAGCCTCCTCGGCTATGGGGGGACGTTTGTCACACGGCGGCCCTCTGTCATTGCAACCCTGCCCGTCGGCTATGCCCACGGGGTGAATCGAAGGCTTTCGTTTGCCAACAGGCTGCCCCATCGCAGTGCCAACGCCCAGACGCAGCCCATGAACACTATTGTCCGCGGCCAGCTCGCACCGATGGTGGGGCGAGTGTCGATGGATCTGATCCTGGTGGATGTCACTGATGTCAGGGGCGTCCGCCCGGGCGACGAAGTTATTCTCCTGGGTCAGTCCGGATCGCACGCCATCAACGCCGCGGATTGGGGCGCGTACGTTGGGACCATTTCCTATGAGGTATTATGCGGGATCAGCACCAGAAGAGTGTACCGGGTGTACGTGGACTGACGCTCAGGTAGTAACGACTTCAGTCGTTCACCAGTTTTTCCAACCATCGTAATACCGACTTTAGTCGTTCACTATCCTCCGGGACCCGGATAATCGGGCCCCGACCATCACTTGAAATTCCTTCCGATTTAGAATAGCCTTAGTTCAAACCTTCCCCCTGAGAACCTTAGCCATGAGACCCAAGAAAATCTCTGAGAAGTGGGTACGGTACTGGCCTGAAAGCGAACAACCCCGCGAACGCCTCCTGCGGCACGGGACGGCAGCCTTGAGCGACGCGGAACTGCTGGCCATCTTTCTCCGCGTCGGTGTGCGCGGGATGAGCGTGGTGGATCTCTCTCGTCAACTCCTCGTCGGTTTCGGCGGACTGCGCGGACTCTTCAAGGCGAGTGATGAGGCGCTTGGAAAGGTCAAGGGTCTTGGCCCAGCCAAAATCGCCACGTTGCGGGCCATCGGCGAGCTCAGCCAACGGCAGCTCCGTGAGAAGGTTGAGCACGAATCGTTCATTGAGTGTTCGCGTGATGTCGTTGACCTCCTGGCGCACAAATTTCGTGACCTCGACCAGGAGGTTTTTTCCATTGTCTTCCTCAATACCAAACACCGTGTGTTGAAAATCGAGGAGATGTTTCGCGGAACGATTGATTCCGCCTCCGTGTACCCGCGCGAAATTGTGAAGCGGGCGCTGGCGGTCTCCTCCTCGGCGCTGGTGGCCGCGCATAATCACCCGTCCGGCAATCCCGAGCCCAGTCGCGAAGACCAGCGATTAACGCAGGAGCTGCGCGATGCGTGCAAGCTGGTCGATATCGTTCTGCTCGACCACATCGTCATCGGGGGGAATGACTATTTCAGTTTTGCGGAAAAGGGAATGATGTGACGGGAGGAGTTAGGTGATAGGTAATAGGTGGTAGGTGATAGGGGATTGACGTTAGGGCCGAGAGGTCAGAGGTCTGGTCTCGGTGATCCGAAACCAACTCCCATCCTCATATATTTGCTCTTGGAAGCGCCGTTTGTTTGAGAGAAAACTGGAGCACGACGTCCTAATCTTCTATTCGAGCCAAAATCTCAGTTGCCCGCCCTATCACCTAACACCTAATACCTTTTTTCACGCCGGCAGGAGTTGGCCCTTTTCCAGATGCCGGGTGGTGTGGGCATAGGCGGCGGCGTGCGGGTCATGGGTCACCATGACGATGGTCTTGTGAAAGTCCTCGTTGAGGCGTTTCAGGATCTCCAGAACCTCGGTGGCGGAATGGCTGTCGAGGTCGCCAGTCGGTTCATCAGCCAGGATGAGAGTCGGATCCGTCACAATGGCCCGGGCAATCGCGACGCGTTGTTCCTGGCCGCCAGAAAGCTGTTTGGGCAGATGGTTCACGCGATCCTCCAGCCCCACCAGCTTCAGTGAGGTCGTGACGTGCTCCTTCCTCTGGGACTTGGAAAGACCTGTGAGCAGTAAGGGCAGTTCCACGTTTTCCGCCGCCGTGAGGACCGGGATCAGGTTGAAGGTCTGAAAAACATAGCCGATATGCTCGTTGCGCCAGCGTGAAATCTCCTTGTCGTTGAGCCGGAAGATGTTCTCACCCATGACTAATAGTTCGCCGGAGGTGGGGTGATCGATGGCCGCAATCAGATTCAGCAGGGTGGTCTTACCTGAACCCGAGGGGCCCATCAAAGCAAGGAAGTCCCCCTCGGTGATTTCCAGTGAGGCCTCATCCAGCGCCTTGACCTCGAAGCTGTCTCGACGGAACACGCGGGTCACAGCGCGCGCCTGAACGATGCTTTTCGGCGCGAAGGCGGTTTCCTTGGGATCCTGGGTGATGGTCGGCATTTGATTCACCTTTTCACTGCGTCTCTTTTAACCTGACCCGGTCGCCTTCCTTCAAGCTGGCGGGGGCGTTCACAATGACATTTTCACCGCCGGTCAATCCCTCCACGACTACCCCATTGCTCCGCCGTCCGGTCACCCGCACCTCGCGGGCCAGCGCCTTCCCTTCAAAGGCAATCCAGACAATTTTCTTCCCGTCGCGATCCCGGACAGCAGCTGAGGGAACGACGACTCCCGTCAAGGCCTGATTTGACGGGGTGGACATGGTGTCCGGAAGAAACGCCACCTTGGCATTCATCTCCGGACGCAGGTAATCATCCGGTTTTAGAATTTTGACCTTGACCTGTACAGTCGCTTTCTGACGATTGGCCTCCGGAGAGATTTCGTCAATCACACCCTCATACTTGCGGTCGGGATAGGCATCCGTTGTGACAACGCCCCGCTGTTTGGGACCGATTCTTGCAAAGTCGTCCTGACTGATATCGAGTTCAACCTGCAAGTCATTCAAATCCGCGAGCGTCACGACGGAGCCGCGTGGCCCGCCTTCGGCACCGCTCGCAAATTGGGCTGTGACCAACTCTCCCTTCTCGGCTGTGCGCTCAAGAATAGTTCCATTGACGGGAGCCCGGATGAGAGTGGCATCACGCAAGGTTTGTGCGTAATCCAGTTCCCCGCGGGCCTGGACGAGTTGCCCCCTGGCTTGATCGATGTCCTCCTGGCGCGGCCCGATACGAACAAGTTCGTAAACTTTTTGCAGTGAGTTGACCTGCTCTTGAGTGGAGTCGTAGCGGCCGACGGCATCGTCGAGTTGCTGGCGCGTGAATACCCCTTGAGCGACCAGGTCGCGAGTTCGATCCAGGGTTGCCTTAGCGTTGATAAGATTTGCCCGGGCCTGTTCCAGATTGTGGAGTGCCTCGGCGATTTCCTGGGGACGCGATCCGGTCTCGAGGGCCTTCAACCGTGCGCCGGCAGCCACGACGGCTCCCCGAGCCTGCTCCACTTGGGCTTTGAATTCCTGGTCCTCCAGCCGTACCAGGACCTGACCCTGCTTTACCTTGTCGCCCTTCTCGACTCCTATCCAGGCGATGCGGCCGGTGACCTTAGAATTCACATTGATCTTGTGATGCGCAACGATGTAGCCACTGGCGTTCAGGACGACCGGGATTGAGGAGGTGTTTTCGGGGATGGCTCGAACGGCCGCGACTTCCATCGCTGCAGGGCTTAGCACGCGATACACCATCGTGATGACAGCGACTACTGCGAGCAACGAAATGCCGATCAGAATGAACCGTTTCGACCATTTCGGGGGCCTGTCCCCTCGGTCCGGGCGTTCGATCTTCAGGCTTTTCAACTCGTCGTACTTGGTGTCAGCCGGCATGGATTTTCTGAAAGACCTCGGATAAATGCTTGCTTCATCAGCGGCGATGTGGCCGCTTCAACCCTCAGGTTCATCGCCCATACGGGCGAAATGTCATCGCTCCAGCGTTCGCTTAAACACTATCACACGTCATACTATTCTCGGAGTGCCGACAGGATATCCTGTTTAGCGGCGTGCCATGCCGGAGCCAGCCCCCCAAAGACTCCCATGATGGCAGCGAAGGCCAGTGCCACCGTCAACACGCCGACCGACATGCGAATCCGGAACACAACCTCGGTAAATGTCACCAGATTCGAAGTGCCGGTGGTCAGGTTGTTAAGGGGTGACATCAACACAATGGCGACCAATCCGCCCAGCAGGGCGATCAGCAGCGATTCCAGGACGAATGAAGCCAGGATGCTTGGACGTGAAAAGCCCAGCACGCGCAGCGTGGCTATTTCACGCGCACGGTACGTGACCGCCGCATACATGGTGTTCATCGCCGCAAAACATGATCCAATCGCCATGATGATGGCGACAAGTATTCCGACAAATTTGATCGGATCCCCGGAGCGGGTTTGGCGGGCATAATAATCGGTCTCCAACATCCCTTCAAGTTTGAGCCGCTGGTCGTCGCTCACGCGGTGGGTCAAGGCCTCAGCCGATGCCTTGTCTGTGGCATGCAGCAGGACAGACGAGTAAATTGGCCGGTCGAAATCCGAGGCCATCTGGTTTACATCGGCCCAAATCTCGGAATCGTGGGCCGTCCCGCCAGCATCAAAGACACCTACCACTGTCCACGATCCTTTTCCAAACTGCATTGTGGTACCCAGGTCAGCACGGCTGAAGCGACTCTGAATCGACTGGCTGACAGCAACCTCTCGCAGCCCGGGCGTAAACCAGCGGCCTCGGGCCAGCTTCACTCTGGGACGTAGCTTGAATCCCGTCGGCGTCATCCCCCGCACGCTGACATTGACCTCTCCCGTTCCATCCGCACGGGGAAGAACAATGGCCACGACCATCTCCCCCGAGGCAAGGGGTTCACCCTGCTCATCATGGGCGACACCAGGCAGAAATTTCATGATCTGCAGGGAATCCCGGCTGATAACGCTGGAGAGTTCAGCATCGGCTCCTTTACGCAGCACCAGCACGTTCTGGGGATCGCCGCTTGTGACAAAGGCCTGCTGCAAGCCTCTGAGCAACCCCATGATGAAGATGGCAATGCTAACGGTCAGTGCGATGCCGAGCACAGTCATGACCGTGGCGCCGAGGCGCAAGCGCAGGTTACGGACGTTGTAGACGAGCGGTATAGCCATGACTTCAGAGAAATTCCAAAGACCTGCAACCCACAATCTAAGGTTCCGCAATCACCCAATGTGCCGTAGTCCATCCACGATATTTAGACGGGAGGCGCGATACGCGGGAACGATCGCACTGAGCACTCCCACGAGGACTGCCACGATCACAGCGACAACCAGCGTCGGGAACGTGACGGTCAGCCCGGACAGCATCTGACCAGCGGGTGAGTTGGCCACTACTTTGACCAGGCTATTGGCGGACAGTACGCCGAGCAGGCCTCCAATCAGTGAAAGTGTGACTGCTTCTCCAATGAACAGTGCCAGGATAGACAACTTTGTGAAGCCGAGAGTCTTGAGAAGGGCCACCTCGCGAATGCGTTCACGGATCGACATGGCCATGGTATTAGCGGACACCAGCAAGATCGCGAAGACCACGGCCAGCGAGATGCTGAGAATGAAGGCCTTCACATTGCCCAGCATCGACACGAACCCCAACTCAAAGGCTTTTTCGGTCTCCGTTTTCGTGGGTTCGGGAGCGTTCCGGAACATGTCGTCGACGCTGGAGGACACCCGGGCAACAGATTCCGGCGAATCGACGAGAATTGCGAATAATCCCATCTGCCCTTTCGCCCACCTTACGGATTCCTCAACATAGGTCCAATTGAAATAGAGCGCCTGGTCTGATGAAGTGGAATCATAAATGCCGCGGATGGTCAGCTCAAGATTGACCGGAAAGATCGTTCCCATGAGTGTCAATCGATCTCCCAGCTTCCAGCCGTGTTTCTCCGCCAGTTTTCGCTCCACCACGGCGCCCGCCCGATCACGGACCCAGGCTTGCAGTTGATCGGGGGGAATCTGCCAATCCTTGTAGACCTTGAAGAGTTCTTCGGGATTCGTGCCAAACTGGGCGAAAAAGTTCTCCGGCCGGTCATCCTTGTAACGACCGCCAAACCACTCTATGGGCACCACTTCCACGACACCTGGAATGGTGCGAATCTTCTGTTGGTATGACGCCGGCAGGAAGAAGGTCAGCGAGACACGATGCCGCGTAACCAGCCGCAACGCGGAATCCGCACTGCCCTTGTCAATATAAAAGCCCCGGTAGACCGAAATCATCAACGTCAGCAAGAGAAGCGAGAAGGCGATACTCAGGATGGTGAGTAAACTCCGGCGCTTATTGCGAGACGTGTTTTTGTAAACAAATCGGGACAGCGTCATGGTGCATTCCCACAAAATAGATGGCGGCCGGGCCCGCCACCGATGCCTGAATCCGGATCCTTACGAATCAACGCCCCTCACCCGGCTCTTTCACTTCCGACTTATGTGTCCCCGGTCAGGCGGGATTCGGTTTTTTCGCCAATTGAGCTTCAGTGGAACAATTCGATTCGGCGGTTGATGCTGATGGGCGTTGGGCTGCGTCAATCAGCCAAATTGATTGTACCATTCACTCTGTAGTGAGTGAATCAAAAACGCGGGATGCCTTTCGATATTAACCGCATGAAGCGCTCAAAAACTTGCAGTCGAGCCTGATATGACGATTCCTTGGACGGCACCCGCTGGTGCGCGGTTCTTCTGCCGCCGACGGGGAATATGTTAGACTGTGGCGATTCTCGATTTGATGCGCGGCAACCGTTCCATCCTTTCCTTATCTCTATCATGGAGGCAGTCAATGACATTTCCAGGGGCATTCTTTCGGCGTGGAGGGCCGATCAAGCGGTTCATGGCAGCCCTCTCCTTGCTGTTCATTCTGGCGATGCCGCTCTCTTTGTCGGCGGCAGATATCTTCCCCTATGCGATTCACAAAACCGTCCTCGACAATGGGCTTACGGTCATTATTGTGCCGTACGACAGTCCCGGCGTCGTGGCTTATTACACCGTCGTACGGACCGGATCCCGGAACGAAGTGGAGCCCGGCCATTCGGGATTTGCGCACTTCTTTGAACATATGATGTTTCGCGGGACTGAGAAGTACTCCGAGCAGAAATACAACGACATCCTCAAGTCGATTGGCGCCGATACCAACGCTTCGACCTCCGACGACGTGACCACCTATTACATCAACGCCAGTTCCTCAGCGCTGGAGACGATCATGGATCTGGAATCCGACCGGTTCCAGAATCTGAAATACAAGGAGGCGGCCTTTCGAACGGAGGCGGGTTCGATCATGGGCGAGTACAACAAGAACTACTCCGTTCCTTTCCAGTCCATTTTCGAAAAGCTTCGTGACACGGCGTTCACCGAACATACTTACCGGCACACGACTATGGGATTTCTGGCGGACATCAAAGACATGCCCAATCAGTACGAGTACAGCCTGAAATTCTTTGACCGGTGGTACCGTCCTGAGAATTGCGCCTTGATTATCGTGGGCGATGTGAAGCCGGAGTCAACCCTCGCGATGGCGCAGAAATATTATGCCAGCTGGAAGCGGGGCACTTTTAAGTTAGAGGCGCCCAATGAGCCGGGGCAGACAGCTTCACGCAGCGCCCATATCGAATGGAAGAACCGGACGCTGCCGTACGTCGTACTGGCCTATCACGTGCCGGCCTTCAGCGACACGAACCTGGATGGTCCCGCCCTGGATATGCTTTCACAATTGATGGTCTCAGAAACCTCCGCCCTGTACCAGAAACTAGTTATTGAGAAGCAGGAGGTCGACCAACTGGGAGGGGGCTGGGCAAAACGTCGTGATCCCTACCTCTTCACCATTTCGACCCGGGTTAAGAATCCGGAAAACGTGGCGGGTGTCCGAAAGGAGATCGAATCCGCCCTCGAAGCGGCGCAATCCCATCCTTTCACGGAAGGCCAGTTGGCGCGCGTCCGATCCTTCTTGAAGTATTCCTACGTCATGGGGCTGAACACCCCGTCTCGCATCGCCAGCCAGTTGGCCCTGTATGTCCAACTTGCCGGCGACCCGCAGGCCGTGAACCGGTATTACACTCTGTATGACCGCGTGACGCCCGCGAAGTTGGAGGAGGTGGCGAAAAAGTACTTCCGGCCTGAAAACCAGACGGTTGTGACACTTTCTTATGGAGGTGCGAAGTGAAACATCCCAAACTTCTCCTCATGGTCTTGTTCATCTTTTGCATGTCAGTGGTCACTTCCCTGATGGCACAGCCCAAGGCAAAAGGGAAGACGCCTCCTCTGACCAAGGTGGCAATAGCTCCCCCCGGGGTGGTGGAACTTCACAGCGCCGGGTCCCCGATTATTTCGTTTCGCATTCTTCTCCATGCGGGATCGATCAACGATCCCAAAGGGAAGGAAGGGCTGAATGCGCTCACCGCGCTCATGATCGGCCAGGGTGGCACGAAGGACATGACTTACAAGCAGATCGTTGATACGCTTTATCCGTGGGCGGCATCCATTTCACCGGAGTCGGATAAAGAAGTCACTGTCTTCATCGCCAACATCCATAACGACAATCTCCATAAGTTTTACAGGATATTCGCCGATCTACTTCTCCAGCCCCGCTTCGACGAAAGCGACTTCAAACGCAATAAAGATGAGTTGTTGAATTATCTGCAGAACACCTTGCGGTTCAATGATGACGAGAATCTCGGCAAACAATCGCTCGAGGCCATGCTCTATGCAGATCATCCGTACGGCCACGCCCCGGAAGGGACCGTGGAGGGATTAAAATCGATCACGCTGGATGATGTGAAGGCCTACTACAAGCAGTTTTATACTCGCGACAACATCACCCTGGGAATCGCGGGCGGCTACACGCCGGATTTCGTCGGCGGCATGAAGACCGATTTCGCAAAACTCCCGGCCGGGAAGAGTGTTCCGGTCGCCCTGCCCAAGCCCGCTCCGATCAAGGATCTTCAGATCGATGTGGTGAACAAGGAGAATCGCGCCACCGCCATCTCCTTCGGCTGTCCCGTCGACGTCACTCGGGCCGACAAGGATTTTTACGCTTTGATGGTGGCGAGTTCGTATCTCGGAGAACACCGGACGCAAAACGGGGTGCTCTTCAATTATATCCGGGGCTTGAGAGGGTTGAATTATGGCGATTACGCCTACATCGAGAACTTTATCCAGGACGGGGGCTCCACTTTTCCAGTCCCAAACATTCCCCGCCGCCAGCAGTTCTTCAGTGTTTGGATTCGTCCGGTCGAGCCGCAGAATGCCCACTTCGCATTGCGCGCCGCCCTGTACCAGGTTCAGCAACTTGTCGAGAAGGGACTGACACAGGAACAATTTGAACAGCAGCGGAAGTTTCTGCTGAATTATTCCAAGCTGTGGAATCAGACCCTTTCGCGAAGGCTGGGGACCCTGCTGGATTCAAAATTCTATGGGATCGATTATTTTCCGGATCGGGTGGAGCGGGAATTGAAGGCGCTCAAGGTGGAAGATGTGAATGCCGCCATCAAGAGGCACCTCCAGGACAAGAACTTCGATGTTGCCATCATTGCCAGGGACGCCGAGCCCTTGAAAACGGCGATTGCGGGGAACCAGTCGTCTCCGATCAAATATGCCGGACCTGTCTCCGAGGAGGTACTGCGAGATGATAAAGTTCTTGTTGACCTTAAACTCAACGTGAACCTCGAGAAGCTCCGGATTGTTCCGGCCGGCGAGCTGTTCGAGAAGTGAGAATGCTTTGTAGGGGCGCACAGCCGTGCGCCCTTGTCCCCAGTTGATTGAAGCTGAGGAAATGCCGAACCTGTTGTTGTCCATGCCGCCGTGTTTTTTCCACGAGTGAAAGGGGTCGTATCTTTGCAATCTACAATTGGGATTGGGCGTGGCGGAAGATGTCGGCTAACTGTTTGTCTTTCTCCATCTTCTTTTCGAATCGACGGATGGCGGCAGAGACGGTCACATAGTCCAACCCGCCCGCGAGAACGCCCAACTCCTTGAGCTTCAGCCCGACACACCGGAATGCCAGGGTCAACACCAGGTCGCGGCCCCAGTCCCCGTAACGGCGGGAAAAATCTGTCCACCGTTCCCCCTTCGTTCTCTCCACGACGCCGATCACGGCGGCGAAATCCGGCCGCCTTCGCAGCGCTGCGAGCGACGGTTGTTCCTTTTCGTTTCCGTGGAGATGTTGTTCGAGGTGCAGCCGGAACTGCTCGCTCCCGAGAAGCACGCGGGCCTGTAACTGATCCCACGGGGTTTGTTGCAGTCCTTCCCGGGCCGCTTCTTCCACATAGCGTTGATAAGCCTGAGGGCGCTCTTCCTTTTCGCCTCCCATCCAGCTCAATACCGTCTCGCAGTGCAGCCATTCTGGCGCCTTCTCCAGCCCGATATAGGCCCGATACGAACTCCAGGGATAGTCCCTTAAGCCAGCGATGCGCGCGTCCCACAGATTCAACCCCTCTTCTTGACCGACCCCGGCCCGGTTCCGTCGGCGGGTTAGCTTGTCCAAGGCAAAGGGTCGGATTCGGATGGGGTTGAGGTGGACATAACGGCTCAGCTCCAGCCCCCACCGCTCCGGCTCCACGATAATCCCCTTGAACCGGCCTTCGAACAGATGGCCCGTGCGCCGATGACGGCGGTTGAACCATCCACCATAGCCGCTGTTGAGCCATTGCATACCGGCGCTCAAGTTCGCCTCCGGCGTCTCCAGCACCAGATGGTAATGGTTATCCATCAGGGTATAGACATGCAGCAGGATACGGTAACGCTCACTCATTCGACCCAACATCCCAAGCAGATGTCGGCGGTCCTCGTCATCGAGGAAGATGATGCCTCGTTCATTGCCTCGCGCCGTGATGTGATACCATGCTCCTTCCCAGGCAATCCGCAGGGCTCTGGCCATAACCACTCCGTTACGGGGGAAAGGTGGATGGTGATCAATCGGGGGGGAATCGACGCTAATTATATCATGCCGCTGAAATGCAGAATGCAAAGATACGACCCCATTCATTATGGTGACAGAAGCGGGCTCCGTCGATGGCTCGGATGTTCCGGGGCATCAGACTCATCGAGGCGGGATGCAAATCGACCTGAGATATGTTGATGATAATGGCAACCCAATTCAAGGTCGGGAGGCGTACAACTCTGCCAGCGCTGACCGAATGTGGGACTTGATGCGTATGTCCCATAAAGCCGGTCTGACTCAAATTTACGCGGGGGACGAGAGCGAGTGGGGCGACTATAGCCACCGACCTGCCAAGAGTCCGCATGAAGACCATTGGCACATTTCTATCCCGAACCCAAAACCACCAAAACAATGAGGTCTAAATGCAACTTCAAAGCCTCTTTTCATTGACGGTTCTATTGGTCGCAGCATCGCTCGCCCCGTTGCCCACACATGCGCAGGGGGGTGGAAGCTCTGTTGATGAGTACAACATTCCCAAGGAAGTGGAGACGTGCGTCAAAGAATCTCTGGGCTTGACGATCAATGGAGACATGAACCCGTTTTACCTCAGCGCCGACTTCGATGGGGACGGCAAGCTCGACTTCGCAGTACAGGTCACCCGTTCGGATACAAAGGGCATCTTGATTTGTTTGTCGAGCCAGAAGGCTCCCCTAACAGTGGGTGCTGGGTCGTCGCTGGTATGGCCATCGAACCAGAAGTGGAGATTCAACGCATGGTCTATAGTGCCGAAGGAAAGCACTGCAGTCTCTCGGCCCACAAAGGCCAAACACGATGCCATCCTGCTGGACATCAAAGAGACGGCCAATGGTCTCTTGTATTGGGATGGTACTAAGCTTCGCTGGGAACAGCTCAGCGATTAGAAAGAACGGGGGTCAGATCCTATGAAGGATCGGGATGACCGGAAAGAGCGGGTCGTTTCTTGGTAAGCTCCTGGGCAGCAGAGACAACTTTTTCATAGGAGCCTACGATGAGTAAATCAACGACCCGCAGCACGAAGTGAAAAAAACGGGAGAATGCGGAGGGTCAGGTCTCCGCAATCTGCATTTGAAGAGGCAACTCCGCATTTTTTCCATTCGCGATCTTCAGCTAACCACTGTGCTGGCGCTCGCCCGCTAGCAATTGAAGAATGCGGAGGGTCACACATCTCAAAGTTGTGTCAAGAGGCAACACTACACCCCATGCCCAGCCGAGTATTTCCTGTGTTTCCGCTCGGTCGCGAGTGAGTCGATTGTCTTCCAACGCCACTCCGTTGTTTCTCCATCGAGACTGGTTTGCAGATCCATTCGCCGCACCGGTTCTTTCTTCACAGCGACTCGAGTCCCACGGACTCGTTCAGTCACACATCCGGATCAAGGCTTCTCTGAGAGAACAGCCAGCTCTCTGTTCCCCTCGGCCCCTGGCTCTTCTTCGAGCCCCAGAAATGATTCCGTACCCGCCCTGGTCCACTCGGTGGCCACCCGAAGTGGCCGATCAGATTCTGTGGTTCGTCTCCTGGGGTCGTTACTGCTGAGACCATCCAACCCTTCAGCGGCTCCCGGGAGGGGCGACTCCGTGACCGGCTTCCCGACTCGATGGTTTGTTGCTCTCGATCCAGACCCGGGGCCAATCAGGCCTGACGGCTGACAGCTCCAACCCCAACCACAGGGCTCCCGGATCCGGATCGAGCGCTCGATCCGAACAACCGCTTCGGATCAAACTCCACACCCTCCCGCATCACCAAATAACTGGCCCGGCACAGCTTGCTGGCCAGCGCTTTCAGTCACTGAATGTCTGGGGTCGGACCAAGGCAACTGATTGAAATGGTTGTCGATGATCGAAAAAAAGGGTAATATTTAGGCCTTAGAGCCTGTTTTTTGCCCCCGAAATCACCCCCTTGGGAACATGGATCCGCGGAGAAACCTGCCATGGCGAGAGCCCATCGGCATTATCTGCCGGGACAGATCTGGCATCTGACCCAGCGCTGTCACGAGCGTCAGTTTCTGTTCCAGTTCCCCCGCGACCGGCAAGCTTGGAGGGGATGGCTGTATGAGGCCCGCAAGCGCTTGGGGTTGTGCGTTCTGGATTACATGGTCACTTCCAACCATGTCCATTTGTTAGTGGATGACCGGGAAGGTGGGGAGGTCATTCCGGCCTCGATGCAACTGGTGGCCGGACGGGTTGGGCAGGAGTACAATCGGCGGAAGAAAAGGCGTGGCGCCTTTTGGGAAGACCGCTACCATGCCACGGCGGTCGAAAGCGGGAAGCATTTTCGGGAGTGCCTGGCCTATATTGATCTCAATATGGTGCGGGCTGGGGTGGTGGCCCATCCGGAACAATGGCCCGAGTGTGGGTACGTGGAAATCCAACATCCCAAGGCGCGGTACGGGATCATCGATTACGAACGATTGATGGAACTGATGGGCGTCCGCCGCCTGGACCAGTTGCAGCAAGCCTGTCGGGAGCAGATCGAAGAAGCCATTCAGCGGAAACAGTTGGAACGGCAGAGTCAATGGAGCGAGAGCTTGGTGGTGGGCAGCGCGGCCTATGTGGAAGCCGTTCGGAGGCAGTTGGGAGCGCGAGCCAGAGGACGGGACGTGATGCCGGCCGAGGCGGGTTGCCAGTTGCGCGAGGAGGAGGCGGCTTACGGGACCAATTTGGAGGGCGAAAAAGCCCGTTTAAGCCTCAAAAACACCCGGTTATGGAACTTATTCTCTTATGTTAAAGCACGTTAGCTTGGTCCGACCCCAATGCTCACCAGGGACGCCGAGCCCTTGAAAACGGCGATTGCCGGGAACCAGTCGTCTCCGATCAAATATGCCGGCCCGGTTTCGGAGGATGTATTGCGAGATGACAAAGTTCTTGTTGACCTCAAGCTCAACGTGAACCTCGAGAAGCTCCGGATTGTTCCGGCCGGCGAGCTGTTCGAGAAGTGAAAATGCTTTGTAGGGGCGCACATCCGTGCGCCCTTGTCCCCAGTTGATTGAAGCTGAGGAAATGCCGAACCTGTTGTTGTCCATGCCGCCGTGTTCTTTCCCCTATTCCCATTCAATTGTGGACGGCGGTTTTGAGGAGATGTCGTACACCACGCGGTTGACACCCTTGACTTCGTTGACGATGCGCGAGGAATTAATGAAAGGGGTCGTATCTTTGCAATCGATTCTGCTGCAAAACCCCCTGTTTTTTGAAATAGTGAATTTTTCAGGGGATCAAAAATGTATCCTGATACGATAGATTTGCATTGTAGGCCTTCTAAACGCGATTTGTTTTTCCACAGATCGAGTCAAGAGGCTTTTGCAGCAGAATCGGCCGGAATAGACTTGACCCTCAAATACGAAGAGCTACCAGTCCCTAGAGCGTGTTTCATAAACACCGAGGCGTCAGCGATACATTTCAAGTGAATCGGACCCGAAAAAGGAGATTCCTAATGAAAAGGCTGTTGAATAGAGCTCCTCTTATTGTGTTTCTGTTAACGATGCTTTTCAGCGCGGCAGGCTCGGCGCAAGAGCCTGGTAAAATTCCGCTGCCCCTTCAGGGGCCAACCGATATGCCAGCCCCGAATCCCAAGGGAAGCAATCCGAAACCCGGGGATGCCGAAAGGACTCTTCTCGCTGCGTTCGACAACTACGAAGTCGTTGGCATGAGCGCCGCGCACGGCAATAAGGATCTAGACGATTTTATTCTCCACCTCATCCGCAATCCCGCCTTTCCGAGCAAGGTCAACGTGGTCGCCGTGGAATGCGGCAATTCGCTATACCAGCCCGCCCTTGACCGATATATTGCGGGCGCCGATGTGCCATCGTCCGAAATACGGCAGGTTTGGCGCAACACCACCCAGCCAATGTGTGGCTTGTCCGGCTTTTACGAGGCGTTTTTCCCTTTGGTTCGCAGGATCAATCAAACGCTGCCATCGGAAAAGAAGCTCCGCGTGCTGGCGTGCGACCCTCCCATTGACTGGAGCAAAATAAAGAGCCCTGGGGACTACGGACGAGGACAATACCTGATGCGCGACGTCAGCATTGCCTCTGTGATGGAAAAGGAAGTGCTCTCGAAACGCCGCAAGGCGCTCATGCTCTTTGGCACAGCACATCTTTTTCATGTGGGAAACACAGCAGTCGGACTCTATGAGAAAGATTATCCGGGCGTGACCCTGGTGATTGCCGATCACACGGGATTTGGTAACTGGACACCTCTGGCGCAGTACAACGGGGAGTTTGAGGCGCGAATGGCGACCTGGCCCGTTCCATCGCTCGTACAGATGAAAGGCACCTGGCTGGCAGACTTACTGGACCTGACTCACACTACGGGGAACGTCTTCTTCGGGGTAGCAGATAGCGGCAAGCTTCCGGCAGGCCCAGTTCCACCGAAAGGTACCTTCTCAGAAATACCGGTCGAAGCGGAAGCCAAATTCTCGAAAATGGTGGATGCTTATCTCTATCTTGGCCCCAGGGATTTGTTGCTGAATGAACCAACGCCAGCGGAAATTGTCATGGACAAAGATTACATGACCGAACTCCGGCGAAGAGCAGCGATCATGGGAGGTGGACCGATGGCAGACCAGGCGAATCCAGAAAAACTCTCCGAGCGTCATTCCAATCCGTTCTTCTACGACCCGGACGAACTCCAGAAACTAATGCAACCTCTCCGCAGCATTTCACCGCCGTCAGGCAAGGAGAAAATGAAAGGGGTCGAATGAAAGGGGTCGTATCTTTGCAATCTACAATTGGGATTGGGCCTGGCGGAAGATCTCGGCTAAGTGCTGGTCTGTCTCCATTTTTTCTTCGAACCGACGGATGGCCCCGGAGATGGTGACATAGTCCAGCCCGCCCGCGAAAGCGCCCAACTGTTTGAGTCTCAGTCCCCCATAACGGAACGCCAGAGTCAAGACCAGGTTGCGTCCCCAGTCATCATCTCCGGGAGGGGGAGTGAACGAGTTATTAGTGCTTGCACCGCCGAGACGCAAAGTATTCAAGGCGTGGGCAGCTGTCTTCGCGCCTTAGCGGTGTCCTTCCCGCTATTCCCACTCGATCGTCGACGGCGGCTTGGAAGAGATGTCGTACACCACGCGGTTGACACCCTTGACTTCGTTGACGATGCGCGAGGAGGTTTTCTCGAGGACTTCATAGGGCAGGCGGACCCAGTCGGCGGTCATGCCATCGAGGGAATGGACGGCGCGGATCGCAACAACGTTCTCATAGGTGCGCGCGTCTCCCATCACCCCCACCGACTGGACGGGAAGCAACACGGCAAAGGATTGCCAGATTTTTGTGTACAGCCCGGCCCGTTTGATTTCATCCACGACGATTTCGTCCGCGTCACGCAGAATCCGGAGGCGCTCCTCGGTGACCTCTCCGAGAATTCTGACGGCCAGGCCAGGGCCGGGAAAGGGCTGGCGTTGAAGAATTTCTTCCGGCAGCCCGAGGGTCCGTCCCACTTCGCGCACCTCATCCTTGAACAGTTCGCGGAGCGGTTCGATCAGTTTCAAGTTCATCTTCTCGGGAAGTCCGCCCACGTTGTGGTGCGACTTGATGGTCACCGACGGCCCCTTCACTGAGACCGACTCAATGACGTCCGGGTAGAGAGTTCCTTGTACCAGGAACAGGGGCAGGTTTCCGGCGGGATGTTGCAGCGCCAGATCCCGCGCGGCCTGTTCAAAAACGGCGATGAACTCGGCGCCAATGATTTTGCGCTTCTGTTCCGGATCGGTGATACCGCGAAGCTTTTGGAGGAAGTGGCCGCTCGCGTCGATGCCCACGATATTCAGTTTCCGTTTGTCCTCCCGGATTGAGCCCAGGTTCGACAATCGCTCAAGGACCTTGGAGTACTCATCTTTCCGGAGTACCCCGTTGTTGACGAAGATACAGGTGAGCTGATCCCCGATCGCCCGGTGGACGATGGTGGCTGCGACCGCCGAATCGACGCCGCCGCTCAGCGCGCAGACCACTCGCGCTTCTCCCACCTGCTCCCGGATCCGTCGAACCGCTTCTTCCACAAACCGCGCCGGCGTCCAGGTGCCGTGGCAACCGCAAATCTTCAAGACGAAGTTTTCCAGGATCTTGCGGCCCTGCTCCGTGTGGGCCACCTCGGGATGGAACTGGAGGCCATAAAGCTTTCGTTGCGGGTCCTCGGCGGCCGCAATGATGTCCCCCGAGGTTGCCACGGTTTTAAACCCCGG
Organism: Terriglobia bacterium; assembly: GCA_020072965.1. Taxonomy (GTDB): domain Bacteria; phylum Acidobacteriota; class Terriglobia; order JAIQFV01; family JAIQFV01; genus JAIQFV01. The sequence continues at coordinate 27,974 of JAIQFY010000041.1, forward strand.
CGGTGGCCGGGCAATATGATCGCCATGGCTCATCCAGGCGGTCGAGGTTTTTTTAGTGCCTTCAAGCAGCGCGCTCTCCCCGCAGACCGCAAGTTCCGCCCGGCCGTACTCTCGACGCTCGGACTTTCCCACCTGCCCGCCCAGTTCATGCGTCATCAGTTGGAGGCCATAACAAATCCCGAGGACAGGAGCCGATTTTTTACCGGATCCCTGAGTCAAGGAGAGGTATTGCGGATCGCACCGCAGCGAGCCTTCTGCCAGCACGGAATCCGGTCCTCCCGAAAGGATAATGCCTTGCGGCTGCTGTCCCATGGCTTGGTCGAACGGGAAGGTGCAGGGAACAATTTCGCAGTAAACGTGCAGTTCGCGGATACGCCGCGCAATCAACTGGGTGTATTGCGACCCAAAATCCAGGATGAGAATTTTTTCCTGCTCGGTGTGGGGCGTAGGATGTTCCTCTTTGTTACCGTGCAATGACCTCTTGGGGTGACGGGTCGATCGCCGGGAGATGTTTCCGAATGGCCTCTCCGAGGCGGCGAATGCCTTCTTCAATATTGGATTCCGTTTCCTTGGAAAACGCCAGCCGCATGGTGTTGGTACCCGACCCGTCCACGAAAAAGGGCTGTCCGATAACGAAGGACACATTGTACTCATCCATCGCGGTGGTGAGCAGGGCCAGGGTGTCGAACCCCTCCGGGAAGGTGACTAGGACAAACAGCCCGCCGTGCGGTCGGTTCCACTTGACCTCCCTGGGGAAATACTTTTCGAGCGCAGCCAGCATGGCTTGGCATCGCGATTCGTAGAACGACCGGATGACCGGAACATGCCGATCGATCAGGTTGTCTCGCAGGCACCGGTAAATAATTCGCTGGTCGAGGGAACTTCCGCAGATGTCTCCTACCTGTTTGGCGAACTCCATTTTGTGGATAATCTCGGGGTGAGCGATCGTCCAGGCTCCACGCAGTCCCGCCGCCAGCAACTTCGAAAAGGTCCCAAGATAAATGACGTTCTGTTCGGTGTCGAACGACTTGATCGGAACCAGCGAGGCGGGATCCACTCCAGTGAAGTAAATTTCCCCATACGGGTCATCCTCGACCAACAGGATGTTCTCACGCTGGAGGATCTCCAGCAGTCGAGGGCGGCGCTCCCACCGCAAGGTCACCCCGGAGGGATTCTGGAAATTCGGGATGGAGTACATGAGCTTGATGCGCTGGCCGGCCTGTCGGACCTGAAGAATTTTTTCTTCCAGATCTTCCAGCACGATTCCGCCCTCATCATGCTTCACTCCGACCAGGTTGGCGCGGTAGTTGGTGTACGAGACGATGGCGCCCACATAGCTGGGCAATTCGAACAGAACGACGTCACCGGGATCCAGGAAGATGCGGCCCATGAGATCAATCCCCTGCGCGGAACCGTTGGTGATGATGATATTTTCGGGGCGCACCCCCTTGACCTGCCGCCGTTCCATGAATGGACACAGCGCCTCGATCAGCTTGGTATGACCCACGGTCAGACCATATTGCAGCGCGTTGGCGCCCTCGTCGCGCAGGATCTCCTGGGCAAACTGCGAAATCTCGGTGATCGGAAAGGTCTCCGGATTGGGCATGCCCCCGGAAAACGCGATGATACCTTGTTTCAGTGCGAACTTTGACATGGCGCGGATTGCATTCTCACGCATGACCCGGGCATCTTTTGAAAAGTAGTATTGCAGATCAGTGCTCATAGATAATTTTCTCGGAAAGGGGGAGTGGATGGGATGCCACAATAGTTTGAGGTTCGAAAAGGCAGGCAAAGCTGGCCAGGTTCACCACAAAAAGGTAATACAACAAAACACTCTGAATAAACCAGAAAACGACGCCGGTCGCTATGGCCAGGGGCATCGACACCGCGCCCAGAACAAAATTAGCTGCCATGTTCAGTAAACCAAAGATGAGGGCGGACAGGCATCTCAAGACAAAAATGACAAGGCCGATTCCAATGACGGCGCCAAATCTCCTCTGGATGACCTTAGCCGTGCGCCGGATCGACGCGCTGAAAGAAAGCTCTTCAAACACCACGGCGATTTGTGCCATGTCGGTGACAAGGTCAATGACGGCCCAAATGAAGAACATCAGGGTTAGGCCCACGGTCACACACACAATCGTCACCCAAGGAGCGATGACGGCGGGAAGATGAACTCCCAAAAAGACTGATCCCCAGAATACCCCTACACTGAGGATCACGACGAGCGCTGAGAAAAACACATAAGTGAAATTCACCATTCCAATGCGGCCGAAAAAAGACCGGATGTCCTTTGAAAAACCGCGCCCGGTGGAATTCGAACTTCCATTTTGCCGCTCCCGCTCGAAGGCATCCGCCAGCATCCCGACGATGCCAGGGCGGAAAACAGAGGCAAACAGCAGCCACATCACGCCGGAAAAAATACTGACAAACAGGAACAAGTGCCAGAGGTCCGGTCCATAGCGGATCAGCAGCCGCTGAACCTCCGCCGAGACAAAGACCGGGACCTTGGAACGGAGCATTTTCAGCTCGGGATCGGAGAGGATCACATTCTTGAGAAAAAAGCTGGATCCGGTGAGGATGACAAGCACGACAAGGATGGTGAATGCTGTGCGCCAGATCGTTTCGATGGCACCGATACCGGGGTATCGACGGGCGATGCGAAAGCCGGCTCGAACGGCGTCAAATGTCGTCATAAGGTTTAGAATTCAACAAGGCAGCGCCGCTTCTGCCAGCGGCGAACGGAGCTGAGGAGTCAGTCCCCACAGTGGGGTAGTTCCTCATCCCGATCCGTCTTGAGCCCGGCTCGTCGGTCCTTACGAGACACGATGAGTCTGCTCCTGCGGACTGCGGTCCGCGATCGTTCGCCGGGGATGCAACATGCCAATGATCTTGGAAAACGGTCCTGAGAATGCGTAGATCGACGCAAGAATGAGCAGGACGTATTCCGAATAATAGTAGATGGCCCCAATCAACAAGGCGATCCCAATAACCAGCACGAAGGGTTTGCGGCTGCGCAGATCCAGGTCCTTGAAGCTCGGATACCGGATCGTGGAAACCATGAGGAAGGCCAGCACGGCCAGGATGGCGATCCACGCGGCGCTGAGCTGCCATTCGGTCAGGCTATTGAACTTGAAAACTCCCGAAATGAAATGGACGACTGCGGCAATAAAAGCCGCTGCGGCAGGAATGGGCATCCCCACAAAATGCTTCTTCCTGGGCAACTGGGCGGTGTGCTCGGGATTTCCGCTCTGGATGTTGAATCGGGCCAGCCTCGCCGCTCCACAAATGAGATAGGCAAACGTAATCACCCAGCCGATTTGGTTTATGTTTTTTGCGGCGTGAGAACCTTCGACCGGCACGACGGAACGGATGCCCCACATGAAGGCCAGTACCGCGGGGGCGATGCCAAAGGTGATGACGTCGGCAAGGGAATCAAATTCCAGGCCAAACGCACTGGTGGAGTTCGTCATCCGGGCGATCCGTCCATCCAGGCCGTCGAACAGGATCGCGAATCCGATCGCCACCGCCGCCGCATTGAAATCCCCTTTCATGGAGCTGATGATGGCGTAATAGCCGCAGAAGATATTGGCCGTTGTAAAGAGACTGGGGAGGACGTAGATACCCCGCCGGAAACGCTTGCTCCGGACGGGCCGGCGTTCTCTCAGTGGATCGTTATTGGGGTCGTCCATGTCCATGGCAGAATGAATTTGCTCTCTGGGGAGCCGGTCGCGAGCCCGGCCGGCGCGATGCACCCGAGTGCTCCGCGTGAGGAACGGCTAATTATTCTCCCTTCAAACGGGCAATCGTGCTCGCCCCTCCACGCACGTGCTCGCCCACCCTCACCCTCACCTCGGCGTCGGGCGGCAGGAGACAATCCGTCTTCGATCCGAACTTGATCAATCCGATACGTTCGCCTCGGAGGACCGTGTCTCCCTCTCCTTTGTAACACACAATGCGACGTGCAATCAAACCGGCGATCTGAGCGACCTCCACGACCGCGGTCCTGCCGGCGATGGTCAATCGATTCTGTTCGTTTTCCATCGATACGGATTTCTTGAAGGCCGCTTCAAACTTTCCCTTCTGATACCGCACCGAGGTGACACGCCCGGCAATGGGCGAGCGGTTGATGTGGACGTCAAAGACGGAAAGGAAGATCCCGATCCGGACCCGTGACGCCCCGCCGACATTCACGGGTTCAACTTCCATGACCCGACCATCGGCGGGAGAGACGACCGCGAGCGGGTCGGCGGGTATCTCCCGCTCGGGATCCCGGAAAAAATAGAGGATGAACAAAGTGAGCGCGAGAGACACCCCGGAGGCGGTCAACCAGTGCAGGAAATAAAGAAGAAGGGTTGCGACAAGGAGGGGGAGCACAAAGATCCACGCGTCCTTAGCGATTCTCATGCGGATCCCCCATCATCCTTTCCTTACGGTGACACAAGCTTCAGTCGGGCTTTTTTAAGGCTGGATACGAGGTCGGGCACAGTCGCCTGACGGGAGAAACAAAAAGTGGGGGCTGTTCACCCCCACTCTGTTTCCGAAATAATTGAATTGTGAAAACCACTTGATCCAACAATCGTATGGGTCCGCAAATGCAATTCGTGATGGAATCCGCGGGATCCTTCAGTTGGCGACAGGCTGCTGGCGGTGTTTTTGGATCAGGAATTCCATTTGATCCTTCATCTGGAGCTTCAGTTTCTTGAGATTCACTTCCTCCAGCTTTTCTTCTTCGGTGAGGTAAGACTTGTGAGTCAGTTTTTCCAGTGCCTCGGAATAGCGAGAGTGTTTTTGAGCCAGTCGGCGAAAATCCTCGCTATCCCGCATCAATCGTTCTTTGATGACATCCGTGGCATTGGCCTCAGCCATAACGGTCCTCCTAAGGTGGGAATTCAATGACTTCCTGCGCACCTCAAAGGCTAGCACAGATTTTTGACCGGAGGCAACCGAATTTGGAGGGGTGGGGGGGATAGGGATGAGTCAGAAATCTCATCCATCGAGTATGGCAGGCGCGAGGTGAACGCCGCTTCAAAGAAGATCTATCGACAGTGGGGTCAAGCCAAAGTCGGAGCACGATCATTATGGCTATATCCTCGGGAGTAAAAACGAAACATATTCGACACCTTCTACTACTGAGGATGAGAGAATATAGTGACGGGAAAGATTCCGAATCGCGGAATTACTGGGCCTCGCGGCTCTGCCGCTCATTATTGTGGAAAGGCTCGGCCTTTCCAGCTGACCCAAAGCTATTGACCCCTCTTGAGCCGCTAAAGCCCGCCGCCATTGGCGGCGGGCTTTAGCGATGCAAGGAAAAAAGAAAAAGAAGGCTCGCCACGGTAAGCCACAGGCTTACCGCAATAATGAGCGGCAGAGCCGCACAGCGTGCCCGAACTCCTCCAAGAGTGTCACTATATTTGATCATCATCAATAGTGTTTGGGACCCGTAACGCTGCCCGGTCAGCCCCCGGTCACTTCTTCATTTTTATCTCTTGAAGCAGATGGGACAGATCGCCAGACATCACAGGAGAGTCCTCCCCTCCTGAGATCCAATACCGGCGGATCCAAACGGATCGGGGCTGCGAGCCACCCGTGATCGGTGTTACTGAGAGCACCTTATAATCCGCCCCGTCTAAATTGAACTGCACCTGGCCCCAGTAGCTCCGTCCTTCGATTGCTCCCTCAAAGGGGTGGAGTGCAAGAACAAACAATCCTTCCTTGGGAGCATAAAAGGCGACTGCGGGATCGTTTCCGGAAGCACTCATTGCTGATCCAGCCGCCAGCGTGGGAATGAGCTCTTCTTCTTTGACAAGGACAAATCCCCGAAGTGCGACTTCATTCTCTTTTAAAAACAGGGGGTTCTCCGTGAAACTCACAATGGGCCTCTCTTCCGAGATTCTGCCAGTTAGTTTCAGGTCGCCAAAGCCATTGACGGGGATTCGGAGGGTTTCTGGTGGTTTGTACCAAAACTCACGTTCCGGTGCCTTTTGGATGGCTGACTTCCTACCTATATCGTCAAGCCACCCATTAACAGAGTATGCCCGGAGCCCCATGAAAACAGCATCTTTGCGAATCTCATGTGTGTACAAGACGCAGCCATTCTCAGTCTTGTTCTTGCCATCTGGATCTGATGTGCGATCGGTAGCCAAGCTTGCACCGCCGAGTCTTCCTGAGCCCGGTCCTTCCAACGCATGAACCGACCAATGGGCATCCCCGGAATCTTCATCGCCGACCTCATACTCGAACCATGGCCCTCTGCTCTGTGCCCTTACCAGTTGCAAGCCCACAGCCAGCCCGATTATCACCATAACGCTCAGCACAACCGCAAAGCGCGGAACTGAAACGCCCCTCGTCAGTGCATAAAGCCACTGTCCACGGATTCGCGGCGGCGATGGCAGTGGGATGCGGTCTTCTACTTCGCGGCCTTCCGCGCTGGCGAGCAGACGCAACTCCGCGGCGATCTCAGCATAATCCCGCAGCCGATGGGTGCACGCCGGACACCCCATAATGTGTTGTGCCGCTTCGGGGGGAACACTTTCCCCGTCATGTAACATGGAAACAAAAAGTCCAGCTTGTTCGCAGTCCATACATCCTCCCGTGATCATGGGCGGCGCCCATGCCACTTACACCGCAGATCCTCGCGCGCCACAAACAGGCGTGACTTCACGGTGCCCATGGGAATATCCAAGATATGAGAGAGTTCTAAGTACGAATATCCCTCGACTTCACGGAGCCAGAGCAAACCACGCAGATCAGGATCCATCTTTCCCAATGCTTGTTCAAGAATCAAGCCGGTCTCAACTCTGTCTTCTACGGGTTCGCCACCACGCGGGAGCTCCCGCGAAGCGTGCTGTCGCAACCACTCAACTCCGCGATGGCGAGCGATCCCAAACAGATAGCCTCTCAAGGTCCCGCGCCCCGGATTAAAGCCGTTCGGTTTTTTCCACAGGTAGAGGAAGACTTCCTGGGCGACATCCTCGGCGGCACTCGCATCCCCTAGGTAATGGCGCAGAAAGCCGAACAGCCGTGTCTTGTGGGTCCGATAGAGGTTCTGGAACACCTCCACATCACTTTTCCGCAATCCCTCCGAGATCTTCAGGTCATTGGGATCGGACTCCATCAATTAGCCTCCTACCCTATATTCGCTCAGATAAGGGAAAATGTTCGCACTTGATCAGAAAAATTCGATCTTATTTGATAAGGAGACACCCGGGGGCGGCTTTTATGACCTTCAAGTCTCAACCCCATTCATGCGAATGGGGAGGATATGAAATATTCAGAACATCTTTCGAAATTCGGGTTTAAGCGCCATTAGCGCATGGAAGGAGCAAGGTCCGCAAGAAAGCCGCTTTCTACGACGTCACAACTTCTGTCTGAGGTCTTTGCGCCTACTTGGCGGACTTTGCGGTTCGCTCCTCCCCACAGTAGATCTGCTCGCCGCGAGCTCTAAAGTTTGCGACAGAAAGGCGAAAAAATGGAAACAGATGCGCTTTATGGTCAAGACAACAACAAGGTGAGAAAACTACAGGCGTCAAGAGAGGAGGCGACAGGAGGAGGGACTGGCCCGACATTCTTGACTTGAGCTCCGGGTCAAACGCTCCGCTCCCCCTGTTCCCGTGTGAGGAAACTTTATCGGCTGGGAAAATTCACTTTAATCTCCTTCGCTTCCTGGACATCCTTCAGCTTGACTCGAATGTTGTGAGGCTGTTTGAAGGGAAGGTCAGGAGTAAATCGAAGAATGTACTGCTGGTTGAAGGCTTCCTGGATCGTGTTGAGCCGGGCAGTCAAGTCCTGGACGACACTGCGGTCGATATTCCAGAAGGACAAGCCTCCGGTCGCCGCGGCTAAGTCGGCCATGTTTGAAGATCCCGACAAATCAAATCTCCGTGAGAAACGGACGGCTGCAGGAATCCAAATCGTGTGGACCACGACGTTCTCATCTCGCGCCTTTTTTTCAGCTTGCAGAAGATCGGTGTTGAACGAAGGACTGATTTCATCCTGCAAGGTGTCGTAGCCAGGTCCCACCATCACGATCTCTTTGCGCCCTTCGAGCCCTTTGAATCGACCGATGACCTCGGAAAGGGAAACAAAAGCGTTCAACGGAACCTCCGAGGGGAAATCCTTGAGAATTGAAATGGAATTTGCCGCGCGGTTCAGATCGGAGGTAAAGGGGACCACCACGTTGGCGTGATTGCGGTCAAGGGTCGCGACCATGATGTTTGTGCCCTCGGGCAATTGGTCGATGAATCGACGCAGGTTGGCCAGTTGATTGTTCATGGTCGGCGCAATCCCCTCTTCAAGCACCAGGGCCACGTGGAGCGGCGACTCGAGGGGTGGCGCGGCCAGGACTTGAACGTTTTGCAATTGTCCGTGGTCTGTCACCACAAAGTTCGAAGCATTGAGCGTCGGAAGTGACTTTGCACCGCCTAGCGTGACGGTGAGGGTGACTTCGGGGGACGTTTTCGCCCGAAGGGGAGTCGGAACAAAGGCGGCTGCGAAGATGGCAAGAATTGCCACCGCAGTGAGCCAGGTCGTCGAAATGCGCACTTGCATCCCGGATTGTTGCTTCATGCGTTGCGTTGGAATCGTGGAATTCATTTTAATGGACCTTCCTTTGGGGGTTCGACCTCAAGGTTCTACTTCTTGTCTCGCTGAAACCGTTTACAGCCCTTTAGATTCAATGGAAATGAAAAAGGATATCTGGTATTGGCGAAAAGGCTATTGGGAAGGTGCATTGTCCCGAAGTGGTGGGCTTTCGCTGATGACAAATCCGATGAATCGGTTTGATGACACGAGGAAGCAGAACGAGTGACACCCCGATTTATCGGGGTGCTGTGAGGAACTGAGCACAAGGAACACCACGCGAGTCCCATTCTTAAGGAGGAGGGAGGGCGATGCCACTCCCGCAGGAACAGCGCTACTCTCGAATTCTTGAGGCGGCAGGATGTGTCATGACCCGGCATGACCTTTGACCGGAGGATACCGGAGATGCCTGGCCCGCGCGAATCTACCCTCCCCCGATGAAATGCACGATTTCAATGGTGTCGCCCTCCTTGACTTCTCTGGAGCCCCAGTCTTTTCGCTTGATGATCTCGAGGTTGTATTCGATAGCAATGCTCTCCGCGGGCAGTCCCAAGTGGGCGACGCAATCGCGCAGGGAAAGATTTTCCGGCATCTGGATTTTTTCACCATTGAGGATGACATTGATCATGACAGTTGAGCTTTTCCTCCATTGAGGTCATGCTGCCTCAAACAACCTCGGACGTCCTACTTTTTTTCCGATCTCACAAAGAGGACCTTGAGTTCCTGGCTCGGGTCAGGCTTGTCGACGCGGAAGAGCATAGCCGCCGCAACCCGGTGAGAGCCCGGGACATCGATCTTCAGGGTCAGAAAGCCTTCGTCGTCAGTGACGCCCCTTAGCCGCTGGGTCGTGATGCCCTTGCCGAACACCTCCACGGAAACCTCAGCATTCGAGATCGGTCTTGCATTAAAGGTTTCGATAATGCGAATACGCATTTCCCGCAAATCTTCATCGGCGCCCTCGCCCAACTCCCGGCTGACCAGCTCCACATGCGGGGTAATCAAGGTGTCAGGGGGGAGAGGCCGGGCTTTGGGCCGTGCCCGCTTTTGCTGCCTGGCCGTGACCCGTCCTGTTCGAATGGCGTGGACGATGGCGTAGTGCTGCCTCTCGAGCGCCTCGCGCAATTTATCTTCGCTGAATGATCCGGATTTCAGGAGCTCTTTGTAGGATGTCTTCTTCGAGCCGAGAATGGCTCCCCCTTGGTAAATCATCGATTCAATCACGGGATTGTCGTGCCCGCGGTCTTCCGTCTGCACATGATATTCGTGCTCTTTGAAGGTCACTGCGGTATTGAGTCCAGTAATCATTGTGAGTGAAGAGAGACAACGGCGATGGCAATTTGCCGCGCCTTCATTATTATATGGATGATCGGTGCGACTTTTGGCAACAAAAATCTTGACACTCCACAAAAGCAAAACGTATAGTCCTCGTTTTGGCCTACCAAAACCTGGCCTCCTTCGTTTCAGTGATCCGCTATGCTGCGAAGTTATCTGCCCATTCTGATCCAAATCATCCTAGCTTCCCTGATTGGTTTTGGCATCCTAGGGCTGTCGTATCTGGTGGGAAAGCACAAACCCACGCCCGAGAAATTGATGCCTTACGAGAGTGGGGTGCGTCCGACCGGATCCGCCCACGAACGCTTCGCCGTTAAATTCTACCTTACGGCGATGCTGTTTATTCTTTTTGACGTGGAAGTGATCTTTCTTTATCCCTGGGCGGTGATATACAGAGAATTGCGCTTTTTCGGTTTCTTTGAGATGTTGACCTTTATTCTGGTCGTTCTGGCCGGGTATGTGTACATCTGGAAAAAAGGCGCACTCGATTGGAATAAGAATTGAAGGTGAATTCATTTCAGGGTCGCGGCCTTGAAACGAATTTCCGATGAAAGCAGGAAGGGGTTCTTGCCGAAAATTGTGAATTCTTACACTTACCTCCTGGATCCACCATGGTGACTATTCCTCCGCCCTTGGAAAATAATTCCACCGTCAAGCGTTTCGTGGAGAAATTCGGCGACGCGCTCCAGGAGGTGGTTTATTTTCAGGGGGAGACGACACTGGTTGTGGAGAAGGGACGGATCCTTGAATTCTGCCAATTCGCGCGCGGGGACGACGCCCTCCAGTTTGACTCTCTCGCCGACCTGACCGGGGTGGATCGGATGCCCGGGGAACCGCGATTTGAGGTGAATTATCACCTCCTCTGCCTGTCCCGCGCGGAACGACTGCGCCTCAAAGTCCGCATTTCCGAGAAGGACGGCAAAGTGACCAGCGTCACCTCTGTATGGCCGACCGCGAATTGGCATGAGCGTGAAGTGTTCGACTTGTTCGGGATTGTTTTTGAGAATCATCCTAACCTCCGCCGGATTCTGTGCCCCGACGAATGGAACGGACATCCGTTAAGGAAGGATTATCCGATGCTCGGCTACGAAGAGGCGGCGCCCTCTCCCGAGCCGCCGACGAAGCGGGGCTGGTACAGTACCCTGAGCGATTGAGGGCCCGGGTGGCCCTGTCCTCGTACAAGATTGCTTATGGAAACGATGCGCTTTAATCTGGAATCCGGGCAGGTCGAGTCGACGGCCGGCAAGGCTGAGACCATGATCCTCAGCATGGGGCCGCAGCATCCCTCGACGCATGGCGTGTTGCGCGTGGTGCTGGAGCTCGACGGCGAAACCGTGATCAAGGCGAGCCCCGACATCGGCTATCTCCACACCGGCATGGAAAAGCTGTCGGAAACGAAGACCTATGCGCAGGTATTGCCCATCACCGACCGCACCGATTACCTGGCGCCCATGTCGAACAATCTCGGCTACATCATGGCGGTCGAGAAGCTATGCGGCTTACAGAACGAGATTCCACTGCGGGCCCAGTACGTCCGCGTGATCATGGTGGAGTTGAACCGCATCGCCAGCCACCTGGTGTGGCTGGGAACCCATGCTATGGATATTGGCGCCATGACGGTGTTTCTGTACTGCTTCCGTGAGCGCGAACAGATCCTGAATTTCTTCGAAGCGGCCTGCGGCGGGCGCTTGACGACCAGCTATTTCCGGGTAGGGGGGTTGCCCAGCGAGATCCCTCCAGACCTCGTTCCACGAATCCAGAAATTCATCAAGGAATTTCCCGGCCGAGTGGACGAATACGAGACCTTGCTGACGAAGAATCCCATCTGGCTTCGCCGGACCCAGGGAGTGGGGACGATTAGCGCCCAGAATGCGGTCGCGATCGGGCTTTCCGGTCCGTCCTTGCGTGCGACCGGCGTCGACTACGATATAAGGAAGAAAGAACCCTATTGCGGTTACGAAAAGTTCGAATTCCGAGTTCCCACTCGGACTGAGGGCGATGTGTATGCACGATATCTCTGCCGGGTCGAGGAACTGCGCCAATCCCAGAAAATTGTCCAGCAGGCCCTGGATGGACTCCCGGGCGGCCCGATTCGAGCGGATTGCCCGAAATACGTGCTTCCCGACCGGAACAAAATGAAAACCGAAATGGAGACGTTAATCCATCACTACAAAATTATCACAGAAGGGATTCATCCCCCGGTGGGCGAGGTCTACCACGCGATCGAGGCGCCCAAGGGAGAGCTCGGCTACTACCTGGTGAGCGACGGCGGCCCCAAACCCCTCCGGATGCACATCCGGGGACCCTCGTTCGTCAACCTGCAGGCCCTGGCGACCATGTGTGAAGGACGCCTGGTGGCCGATGTGGTGGCGGTGATTGGTTCTCTTGACATTGTCCTGGGGGAGATTGACCGGTGAGCAGCTGTTTTCGGAGTTTAATGCAGGGTGCACCAGGAACGTTATTCATCCCGGGTGCGATGTAGGGCGCGCCCATTTTTCGCCTCAGCCGAGCCGGAGCAGGCGCCACCCGGTTTATGTGGATGTCCAAAACGCCATGTTTTCGCCTGAAATGCTAAACAAATTTGAAGCCCTTGTGAAACGCTACCCGTCCAAGCGCAGCGCGGTGATCCCGATGCTGATGTTTGCGCAGGACGAGAAGGGGCACTTGACGCCGGAGATTATCGACGACGTGGCTCGATTTCTGCACCTGACGCCGCTCGAGGTGGAAGAGGTGATTTCCTTCTACTCGATGCTGACCAAGAAGCCGCGCGGGAAATACCACTTGCAAGTGTGCACCAACATTTCCTGTATGCTGAGAGGCGCCGACAGGATTTGGGAGCGCGTCAAGGAAAAGACGGGGTTGAAGCCCGGCGAGGTCGCTGCCGACGGATTGTTTTCGATCGAGGAGGTCGAGTGCATGGGGGCTTGCACCACGGCCCCCGCGATGCAAGTGAATTATGACTTTTACGAAAACCTCACACCGGAGCGTATCGACCGGTTGATCGTGGATTTGAAGGCTTCCAAAGCTCCGGACCGGAGCCCCGGGTCGGTCGCGGTGGAATCGACACCCCTCCGGCGCCAGGACGCAACCCATCCCCGGGCGACCCGTGTCCTGACTTCCGGAATGAGCGATGCCGACTCCAGCTCGATGGAGAACTATCTGAAGCGGAGCGGGTATGCGACGGCCGAGAAGGCGCTCAAGACGATGAGTTCCGACGAGTTGATCGGCGAGGTCAAGAAGTCAGGCCTGCGGGGCCGCGGAGGCGCTGGATTCCCCACTGGTATGAAATGGAGCTTTGTGCCGCGCCAATCCCCGAAGCCGAAATACATCGTGTGCAACGCCGACGAGAGCGAGCCGGGCACCTGCAAGGACCGGCCCTTGTTGGAGTTTGACCCTCACCAGTTGATCGAGGGCATCCTCATTGCCGGACGGGCCATTGAATCTCACCAGGGATACATTTATGTCCGCGGGGAGTATCGCTATCTGTACAATATTGTGACCCGCGCCATCGAGGAAGCCTATTCCCGGGGTTTTCTTGGAAAGAATGTGTTTGGCAGCGGCTGGGAGTTCGATCTGGCTGCCCATACCGGAGCTGGCGCCTACATTTGCGGCGAAGAAACCGCGCTGCTCGAATCGCTGGAAGGGAAGCGGGGCTACCCGCGCATCAAGCCGCCCTTTCCGGCGGTGGTCGGACTCTACGGATGTCCGACGGTGGTCAACAATGTAGAGACCCTCTCCGCGATCCCCCACATCATCAAGAATGGCGGCGAGTGGTACGCCAAGTTCGGGCCGGAGAAGAATGGCGGAACGCGGATTTTTTCGGTGAGCGGTCATGTAAAAAATCCGGGAAATTACGAAGTGCCGATGGGAATCACGCTCAGGACACTGATCGAGGACTTTGCAGGAGGCCTCCGCGAGGGGCACCGCTTGAAGGCCATCATCCCGGGCGGCTCCTCGACCCCGATCCTGCCCGCGGACAAGTTGGATACGCCGCTTACCTTTGAAGAAATCGCGAAGGCCGGTTCCATGCTGGGCTCCGGCGCCGTCATTGTCATGGATGAAACCACGTGCATCGTGCGGGTGGCCCAAGTGCTGGCGAAATTCTATTCCCATGAGTCTTGCGGGTGGTGTGTTCCCTGTCGCGAAGGGACGAGCTGGTTGAAAAAGATCTTCAACCGGTACCACAGCGGATTTGGCCGAATGGAGGACATCGAGCTGCTTGACAGCGTGGCTCGAAAGATCCTGGGTCACACTCATTGCCCCCTGGGAGATGCGGCCGCCATGCCGGTGATGAGCGCCATTCAACATTTCCGGCCGGAGTTTGAAGAGCATCTGAAACTGGGCGCATGCCCGCTGGAGAAGGAACTGGCCACCGCGTAGGGACCGGGTGTTGTAGGGGCGCACCGATGTGTGCCCACGTTTTCATATCGTGCGCGAACCGAGCTTATGTCCGAACCAGTTACACTCACCATCAATGAGAAACAGATAACCGTTCCTGCGGGCACGCTCCTCATCGAGGCTGCCCGCCAGAATGACATCCGCATTCCATCCTTCTGTTATGTCAAAGACCTGACATTGCAGGCGGCCTGCCGCATGTGCCTGGTGGAAGTCGAAAAAGCGCCGAAGTTGCAGGTGGCCTGCACCACCGTGTGCATGAACGGCATGGTGGTACGGACGGAGTCCAAACCGGTGATTGAGGCCCGCCGGGCGGTCCTTGAATTCATCCTGACCAATCATCCGCTCGATTGTCCCGTCTGCGACAAGGGAGGCGAGTGTGAACTGCAGGACATGACCTTCAAGTATGGTCCCGGAACCAGCCGCTTCATCGAGGAGAAAGAGCATCAGCCGGAACAGCAGGTCTCTCCCATCATTTTTTTTGATGCCCCCCGGTGCATCCTGTGTTACCGCTGCGTGCGGATCTGTGATGAGGGGATGGATGTGAAGGCCCTGGAGCCGATTGGCCGGGGTGTCAAGACGATCATCGGCACAGGTCACGACACCCTCGATTGTGAAGACTGCGGGAACTGCATCGACATCTGTCCGGTGGGAGCGATCACGTCAAACCAGTATCGCTATAAGACCCGCCCCTGGGAACTCAAGTATTTTGGGACCGTATGCACTCATTGCTCCAACGGGTGTAAGACCACCCTGTCGGTGCGCAACAATGAAATCATCCGGGCCAACAACCGCGATCGAACCGGCATCAACGAAGAGTTTCTATGCGTGAAAGGACGTTTCGGATTTGATTATGTGGGCAGCGGGGACCGGTTGAAGACCCCATTGATTCGTCGAGGCGGGACCTTGCAGCCGGCCTCCTGGGAGGAAGCCCTCGGATATGTGGCCGACCGGCTGGGTGAGATCCGGGAGCACACCGGCCCGGACTCCATCGGCGCCCTGGGTTCTCCTCGCCTGACCAATGAAGAGAATTACCTGCTTCAGAAGTTCATGCGGCAGATTGTGGGGACCAACAACCTCGATCATCGCCGCACGGCCGACTACGCTTCGCTGGAAGTCGCGCTGGCAAGAAATCAAAAACCGGAGGCGCTCTTGAACGTCGATCAAATCAAGACCGCCCCGACCCTTCTCGTCATCGGGGATGATCCGACCACCCAGCAGCCCCTGGTGGCGTTCAATATTCGATTCGCCGTGCGGCGGCATGAGGCACGGGTCTTCATCATCAACTCGAAGCCGGTCAAACTGCTCCGCCAGGCAGTGGCCTCTTTGATATTGAAGGAGGGGTCCGAGGCGGCCCTGGTGGCGTATCTGGCCCGGCGTGAGGGTTCCACGTTGGACAAGGTGGCGGCGGAAACCGGACTTCCCGGCGAGTTGATTGAGACGTTTGAAAAGGAGCTTCGGGCGTCCAGTGATGTTGCGATTATCTTTGGAGCTGAGGTCCGGGGCCCGGCAATTCACGATCTCGTTGATTTCGGCGCCTCTCTGGCTGGGATCACGCGCTACCTGGCCCTATCCGATTTCCCCAATTCTCGCGGGGCCCTGGATATGGGCGTCGTCCCCAACCTGCTCCCGGGGTACGCTCCCTTAGGCGGAGAATCGGCGAGTGCTCGCCTTGAAGAGGTGTGGCGGGGCAGTATCGCCCGGCAGCACGGTCTTTCGGAGCCTGAAATGATGGAGGCCATCTCGACCGGTCGAATGAAGGCGATGTTGCTGTTTGCCGCCAATCCGCTGGAAAATCCATCGAACCCACTGGATCGATCAAGCGGTCCTGCGCTGGGTGCAACACTCGGGAAGCTGGATTTGTTGGTCGTTTCAGATTTGTTCTTGACCGAAACGGCCCGGCAGGCCCATGTGGTTTTACCTGCCGCCTCCTTTGCCGAGAAAGAGGGGACGATGACAAACTGCGGCGGGCAGGTCCAGCGTCTCCAGCGTGCCGTGCTTCCGCCGGGTGAGGCGAAGTCCGATCTGGATATGATCGTCGACCTCGCCCGAGCCTGCGGAGCACTCAACTGGATGCATGGGCCCTGGAGCAGCGTCTTGAAAGAGATTGCGTTGGTCAACCCGGGATATGGAGAGGTGACCCCGCGAGCCTTACTTCAGGGAGGCATTCCCCAAACCACACTGGCGGCATCCAGGGAGGCTTTGCCGGACATAGCGGATTTGAACGCCCTGGCCGAGTCCATCCGCTCCAACCGAAGCCGTTCACTGTACGCCTCCGGCTCGCTGGCATTGCACAGTCACACCCTGGTCCAACTGGAGCCTCGTGCCGCGGTGCAGCAGGACTTTGTCGAGAGATACCAGATGTAACACCATCGAACGATCCCATCTCAGTTTCTAAGCAGCGTGACCCGACGTTCATGAGTGAATTTTCATCGTTTCTTCTGGGCACCACCATTAAATGCATTGTGGTTATTGCTGTGCTCATCGGGGCGGTGGCCTACACCACCTGGCTGGAGCGAAAGGTGGTCGCCCATCTTCAGATCCGTTGGGGTCCCTCCCGCGTGGGCTGGCATGGGCTCCTTCAGCCCATCGCGGACGTGTTGAAACTTCTGTTGAAAGAAGACATGACCCCGGGGCAGGCTTCAAAATTCTTATACGTGCTGGCTCCGTTGATCGCCTTCGTTCCCGCCGCGCTTTCGATCACAGTGATCCCGTTCGGCAACGTCGCGCATTTTGGCTCCCAAACCGTTCGCTTCCAGATCACGGATCTGAACGTCGGCATCCTCTTTATCTTTGCCGTCACGTCGGTGGGAGTCTACGGGGTCGCCCTCGGGGGCTGGGCCTCGAATAACAAGTATTCCCTGATGGGCGGCCTGCGTTCGTCGGCCCAGATGATCAGCTACGAGCTGTCGCTGGGCCTTTCAGTCGTCAGCGTCCTTCTGGTGACCGGGACATTGAGCCTGGGACAAATCGTGGATCTTCAGGGGGGCCGGTGGTTTGGAATTATTCCCAAATGGAACATTTTCGTGTTTCCCCTGTTTATCAGCTTCTTCACGTATTTTGTGAGCGCCATCGCAGAAACGAATCGTTTACCCTTCGATCTGCCGGAAGCCGAGAATGAGCTGGTGGCGGGATTTCACACCGAATACAGCTCGATGAAGTTCGGGATGTTTTTCCTGACTGAATACATCAACATGATCACCGTCTCCGCCATCGCAACCACGCTTTTTTTTGGCGGCTGGCATGGTCCCACGTTTGGGCCGCTTTGGCTGCGCGGGATATTGCCACTGTTCTGGTTTGTCTCGAAGATCGTGGCGTTCCTGCTCTTTTATATCTGGACGCGGGGAACTTTGCCGCGTTTTCGATATGATCAACTCATGGCATTCGGCTGGAAATTCCTGGTGCCGCTATCGCTCGCCAATGTCGTTCTGACCAGCCTGGTGGTGGCCTGGCGGGCCTGAGGTCTCTCGACTCCCGGGAAGGGAAAGGCATGGCAGAAATTCTCCTGCAGCGATGCCGCCTGTTCGGGTTCCACTTTTGAATCCGCAGTAACACTTTGAGTTCCTGATGCAGACGATAGTTTTTTTTATCTTCGCGTTTATCGCGGTCGCGGCGGCGATCAATATGCTTGTCCAGAAGCATCCCATCCACAGCGCCTTGTCGCTGATTGTGGTCATGGCGATGCTTTCGATATTCTATGTCATGCTCTATGCTGAATTCCTCGCCGTGGTGCAGGTGATTGTGTATGCAGGGGCCATCATGGTGCTCTTTGTGTTTGTCATCATGTTGTTGAACCCGAGGGAAGAGAGCCACAGGACGCGCCAGAACCGTTTCCTGCTTGTGGCAGGCGTTCCTCTGGGCCTCTGCCTGATGGCGGAGATTGTCATCCTCTTGAGGCGGGCCCCCCTGGGGGAGAACGAGACCGGCCGGCAGCTGGTGGGTACTACGGAGGCCGTGGGGCGGGTTTTGTTTACGGACTATCTGTTGCCCTTTGAGTTCATTTCCGTATTGATCCTGATTGCGATTCTGGGCGCAGTGGTCCTGACGAAACGGGAATTGTAGGTGAAATCGTTTGTAGACGTCCCGGTGGGGCGTCTCGGAGAATGAGAACACGACGATGGTTCCACTGAATTACTTTCTGATTCTCGCAGCCATTCTGTTTTGCCTGGGGGTGATTGGCTTCGTCATGAAGCGCAATCTCATCACCATGTTCATGTCGATCGAATTAATGTTGAACTCGGTCAATCTGACCTTTGTGGCCTTTTCCCGCCACATCAACGTACTGAGTGGACAGATCTTCGTTTTCTTCGTGATGGTGATTGCGGCCGCGGAAGCCGCCGTGGGGTTGGCGATCATCGTGGCCTTCTATCGCAACCGCGAATCGTTGAATGTAGATGAAGTGGACCGGATGAAGTTGTAAACGGGCGTGGGGATGGCCTGGACGCCACCGCTGCAACGATGGGTGCCCGCGTGGAATCAAAGTTGAACCTCTAAGAGAATATGAACTCGACTACCCACCTTTGGCTGATCCCGATCCTTCCGTTGATCGGAGCGGCCTTGAACGGCCTGTGGGGCCGCAAGCTCCCGAAGGCCTGGGTGTCGATTGTCGCTATCGGCTGCACCGGGCTCTCCTGTGCGCTCGCCATTTTTGAAATTGTGGCGTTCAATGATTCCTTCCCGCTGATTGAGCGGCACTTCACCTGGATCCAGGCGGGGACTCTTCGCGTGGGGTACGACCTCCTCCTGGACCCCTTGTCTTCGGTAATGGTGCTGGTGGTGACCGTCGTCGGATTGTTGATCCATATTTACAGCATCGGATACATGGCCCATGAGGAGGGCCCCCACCACGGCGGGTACTATCGCTTCTTCTCTTACATCAATCTCTTCATGTTTGCCATGTTGACCCTGGTCCTGGCAAACAACTATGTCCTGATGTTTGTCGGTTGGGAAGGGGTGGGCCTCTGCTCCTATCTGCTCATCGGGTTTTATTTTCGCAAGAAGAGCGCTGCCGACGCCGGGAAAAAGGCTTTTATCACCACGCGGATTGGGGATTTTGGCTTCTCGTTAGGCGTGTTTTTTATTTTTTGGCTCTTCGGGACGTTCGATTTTCAGCCCATCTTTCATAAGGCCGCCACCATGCC
>JAIQFY010000005.1 GCA_020072965.1 Terriglobia bacterium
CACGGACGCCACCATCGTCAAGACCCTCGAGGAGCTGGGAATCGGAAGACCCTCGACCTACGCTCCCATCATTTCCGTTCTGCTGGACCGGTATTACGTCGTTCGAAAGTCGCGCCAGCTCATTCCCACGATCCTGGGAAAGATCATCAACGATCTTCTCACCCGCTCTTTCCCCGAGCTGCTGGATCCGAACTTCAAGGATGCCTTGCTGGGGCTGGGGGCATATAACTATTACGTGGAAGAGTATGGCGGCATTTACAAGCCTTTGCGCTTTTTGATTCGGCTCCCGGCGGGCGACCGGCGGCGGGGAATTCAGCAGCTCGAGGAGGCGTCACAGGTGGATGGTTTCATCTCCACGGAAGCCAAGTTCTTTCTGGTTTCCATCTACCTCCGGGATTCCCAGAAACGGTATGCGGACGCGGAGCGGATGCTGCATGACCTCACGGAGAAATATCCCAACAATCCTATTTTCCGGTTTGCGCTCGGGCATGCGCAGATCATGCAGCACCAGTATGATTCGGCGCGCGAGAATTTCAAAAAAGTGGCTGCGCACCGCGAGACCCCGGGCTTAGGGGATCTGGCGATCCAGGTGAAAAAAGAGTTGGAGTCCCTTAACACGAAAGGTTCAAGCCTCGGCAGAGCCATGGGTGAGGTCTCAGCCGATTCGAGGTAAGGCGTGGGGGTAGAGGGGCGAAGACGGGGAATTTCCACCCTGATGTCATTTGAATGAAAGGGGTGAAGAAGAGATGTCGCGCAAGCGGATTTTGATTCTGACACTTTCGTTCGGCACCGGCCATGTCGTGGCGTCTGCGGCCATCTCTCAAGCCATCCGTCAGCTCGATGGAGCCGCCGAAGTTCGCACCATCGATTGCATTCAGCTCGGCACCTGGTGGTTTCGCGCGGCTTACGTCTGGCCCTACTGGATGATGATCCGCTTTGCGCCCTCGCTTTGGATCCGTTTGTTCAAGGCCAGGCAATCCCGGATGCATCGACAGACGGTGCCAGCTTGGCTCTTCCGCCTGGGTTGCTACCGGGTGTTCCGGCAGATACGAGCGTGGAACCCCGATATCCTCGTGGCGACCGAAGTGGGAGCCTGTGAAATCGCTTCGCTCGCCAAGCGTCATCAGGGATTAAGCACCCCGCTCTTCGCGGTGGCCACGGACCACGAATCCGAACCTGTGTGGTTGAAAGAGGAAGTCGATCAGTATTTTGTTCCGACGCCTCGAGTCGCAGAGCAACTGAGCCGGTGGGGCGTGGATCGGACAAGGATTACGGTGAGTGGTATCCCGGTTCACAGGAAGTTCTTCACGGGGGCGTCCTCCGAAGTGGTCCGTGAAAAACTCGGATTTCCGAACGATCGACCCCTGGTGCTGATCATGGGAGGCGGCATGGGGCCGTTGCGAATGGATCAGATCGTCCGTGAGCTTTCGACTTTGCCCCGGGCCCTAACCATCGTGGCGGTCGCGGGACTGAACGCCAAAATCCAAAAGCGGCTGGAACAGGTAAGGTCGCAGATGCCGTCGGACAAGTCTCTCACGATTTACGGATGGGTCGAAAATGTGGATGAATTGATGCGTGCGGCCGATGTGCTCGTGACGAAGCCCGGCGGAATCACTCTGACGGAGGCTTCCTCGCTGGGCGTGCCCATGGTGTGCGTCAATCCCATTCCCGGGCCGGAGCAGACTCATTGCCGTTTGATTGAGCAGGAAAAACTGGGTGTCGTGGCCCGCAGCATGGATGAAGTTTGTGCGAAAGTAGCAGAGATCATAGATGGCGCCAAGCCCGGGACGAGCTGGCCACTTCCAGAATGGTTGAAGCGCGACGCAGCGGAGCAGATTGCGATGAGCGCGCTTGAAGGTGTTTTGCTGTCCCGCACTCAGGAAGGGATCGCTTACCGCACGCTGCCTGCAGGCCCGGGCGCTGTTCCCGGCAGAGAGGCGCGCGTGCTGCTACAATCCTTGGAAACGGAGTAATCCTCTCGATGAAGCCCATTGTGTTTTGTGATTTCGACGGAACCATCACGCTCCAGGACACCACCGACTTAATCCTGGAATCATTTGCGGATCCCGCCTGGCACGCGGTGGAGGAGCAGTGGCTGGCCGGGAAAATCGGTTCGCGCGAATGTCTGCGGGAGCAGATGTCGCTGGTCCGGGCCCATGAAAAAGAACTTGGAGAGCTGGTGGATTCCGTTCCGGTGGACCCCCATTTCCTCGAGTTTGCCCGGGATTGTGTGGCCCGCGGGTTCCCGTTCTATATCGTCAGCGATGGGTTCGACTGGGTCATTCGTCGTACCCTGGCCCGACCGGAATGGAACGGCAAAGGGGTCGTCGGAAACTTCCGAATCTTTGCGAGTAAACTCGAGGTTCGTGAACGGTTCATGATTACCACCTTTCCCCACGGCTCCGTTCACTGTACCCATGGCTGCGCGACCTGCAAGCCACAGCTCTTACAGAACGAAGGTCGAGGCTATTCCCCCGTCATCTTCATCGGCGATGGGACCTCCGACCAGCAGGCAGCGCCCTGTGCCGACATGGTGTTCGCACGAAAATCAAAATCGCTCGCCACGTTTTGCATGGAACGGAAAATTCCTCATAGCCCCTTTCATGATTTCGGGGAAGTCCGGCGGGAATTATGGCAGAAACTGGCCGCCCTGGTCGCCGAAGAGACCCGCGCAGCCAACCCCCTCATTCTTTCTTACGAAACGGAGTCGTGATCTGTGACAATTGAATCCCCCTCTCAGAATCGCCACGTCGACGAGCGGGAACTCCTGGAACGCGAACGCGAATACTGCTCTTTCGGAGATACTGTCCATTACCTGGAGCCCCCCAAGGTGTTTGTTCGGAGCGAGGGTTGTTTTCTTTACGATGCCGAAGATACCCCCTATATGGATCTGCAGATGTGGTATTCCGCGGCAAGTTTCGGGTATGGAAACCCGCGTCTCAACGCAGCCCTCAAACGGCAGCTGGATCAGCTCCCTCAATTGGCCTGTCAATACCTGCACGAGGAAAAGGTGGAGCTGGCCGCAAGGATTGCGCAGAGATGCGAGCAGGCCTTCGGGATCAAGGGCCGTGTTCACTTCAACGTGGGGGGATCTCAGGCGATTGAGGATTCTCTCAAGATCGTTCGTAATTACACGAAAAAGAATTTGATGTTCGCCTTCATGGGCGGCTACCACGGCCGCACCCTGGGGGCGACTGCCATCACCTCCAGCTACCGCTACCGGCGTCGATACGGGCATTTCTCCGAACGGGCCCAGTTCATTCCTTTTCCCTACTGCTACCGGTGTTTCTACGGATTGAAACGGGAGAGCTGCGAGCTGTATTGCTTCAACCAGTTTGAAAAACTATTTGAAAGCGAGTACTACGGCGTCTGGGATGCAAAGGCGAAGGAATGCGAGTACGGGGCATTTTACATCGAGGCCATGCAGGGGACCGGCGGTTATGCAGTTCCCCCGAAAGAATACTTCCAGCAGCTGGAACGGGTTTGTCGCGAACGGAAGCTGCTCATTGTTGACGATGAGATTCAGATGGGCTTCTACCGGACCGGGAAGTTCTGGGCGATTGAAAACCTGGGAATCAAGCCTGATATCATTGTCTTTGGAAAGGCGCTGACCAACGGGTTGAATCCGCTCTCGGGGATTTGGGCGCGGGAAGACCTGATCACGCCGGAGTTGTTCCCCCCAGGGTCAACACATTCCACCTTCTCCTCCAATACCTTGGGCACGGCGGTGGCGCTCGAGGCCCTGAAGATGATGGAAGAAACAGACTACGAGACGCTGACCCGGGAGAAGGGGGCCCGCCTCCTGGAAGGTCTTCGTGGCCTTCAGCGGAAGCATAAGGATGTCATCGGCGAGGTCAACGGCATGGGCATGGCGCTGCGCATGGAAATCACGCAGGCGGATGGCATCACCCCCGACCGTGCCATGTGCGACAAGATTTTCGCAGAAGGGATACAGGGCCGCCTGGAATTTAACGGCAGGAATTACGGTCTCGTGCTTGACGTGGGCGGCTATTATAAGAATGTCTTCACGATCGCGCCGAGCTTCACCATGTCGGAAGAGGAGATCAACCTTGCCCTGGCGCTGTTCGACCAGTTGATCGACCGCTGCAAGAAGATGTAAATTCAATATGCCCCGTCTCACACTCGCCGAAATTCAGCAGCTACTTCCGCACCGGCCTCCTTTCCTTTTCGTCGATGAAGTTGAGGACTACGAGTTGGGAGTCCGGATCATTGGCCGTAAGAGGTTTTCAGCTGACGATTTTTTCCTGCAGACCGGATCCGAGTTTGTGCCGGAAACTCTTCTGATTGAAACCGCCGCCCAAGTGGGTGCTCTGTTGATCCTGAAGGATCCGGCTTACAGCGACAAGCTTCCTTACTTTATGTCGGTCGAGGGGATGATGTTCCATCGCCGCATCCCTGTGGGTGAAACCGTTCGCGTCGTCGGCACGATCGAAAAAATGCGCAGTGCATTCGGCATCCTGAGCGGGCAAGCATGGATCGGTGAGGAGCATGTCGCGGAAGGGACCATGCGGGTTGCGCTCGCCGATCGCACCCCCGCAGCGGTAGGTCAATCCCGGACATGAGACCGATTGCCACGGATAGTGAGGCTGACCCGTCAGGCAAGCCGGGCCGGGCATTGTTCTGCGGCCCCTGGTCCCGGGTACTTGCATCCGTCCTCCTGGCAGGGAGTCTCTCGCCGGTCAGCTGGGCACAATCGTTCCCTGCGGCCCCTCTCCCGCCGTTGGATCCGCCTACCCTTGCGTCCTGCGGCCCCAGCCTGAAGCTGTATGACTCGCCCTTCTTCAAGATCTGCTACCCGAAACGATGGCACGTCATCCGAGGCTACGGGGTGAACTATGCCTGGTGGGTGTTTTCAAAGCGCAAACGCGGGGAGCAATTTGACATCCCCTATATCCGCGTCATTATTGCCAAGGGAATCGCAGAACCGCACCTTGCCCAGCAAAACGATTCTACCGTCCTGGGGGAGCGAACCTATATCAAGACGACCAACGAATTCAGGGAGGTGACCGGCAAGAAACCGAATGGCCGGTATTGGCGTGAAATCGCCGTCGGCCCGGAGTTCGACATCCTTGCCTGGTACGAGCAGATCAAGATGAAGAACCTGAAACTGTTCGATCGAGCACTGGATTCATTCTGGGTGCCTCCACCGCCGCGGGTTCGGCCCAAGCCGGAGGAGTAGGTGATCGGGAGTAGGTGGTAGGTAATAGGTGGTTGCGACCGGGGGGCGCAGAAATAAGAAAGCTGGGAACGTGGACCGAACCTCTTCGCCTCATTAATGTGACCGGGATGATGCACAAACACATAAAAGCCTTTGCATTCCTTACACCTTGCGTCTTGGATCTAATCCCCGACTTCTGAGACCTACCCCCTTTCACCTATTACCTATCACCTACTACCTATTCCCTATGCTAGAATTCCTCTCCACTTATGTTCGAATCCATCACCATCCGTGATCTTGTGATCCGGCCCGCCCTCTACCTGGCGCCGATGTCGGGCGTGACCGACACGGTTTTCCGTCGGCTCATCCGCAGAGTTGGGGGGTGCGGGATGGTCGTATCGGAATTCACTTCCAGCGAGGGACTTTCACGCCAGGCCCAAAGGTCTCTATCTCAGCTGGAGTTTAGTCACGAGGAGCACCCAATCGTCGGGCAGATCTTCGGGGCGAATCCGGACCGCCTGGCGGAAGCCACCGAGATCGTCGACGAGCTGGGCTACGATGTCGTCGACCTCAACCTGGGTTGTCCCGCCAAGAAGGTCATCAAATGTGGCGGTTCCGGTTTGCTCCGTGAGCTTCCCCTGCTGGATACCATTCTCCGCCGCATGCGGGCGGCCACGAAAAAGCCTCTCACGATCAAGATTCGTGCGGGCTGGGACGAAAAGGAAATCGTGGCTTGCGACGTGGCGCGCATGGCAGAGGCCAATGGCGTCGAGGCGGTGGTCGTTCATCCCAGGACCCGTTTGCAGGGTTACAGTGGCGACGCCAATTGGGACATCATTCGTGACGTGAAACAGGCCGTCAAAATTCCGGTCATCGGCAATGGGGATGTCCGTACCGTCGAGGATGCCGTGCGGCTCAAGCAGCATACCGGGTGTGACGCCGTAATGATTGGTCGAGGGATCATGTCGAACCCGTGGCTGTTTCGGCAGATCGCGGAGGCCGATTCGGGCCATCCCGTGACTGACGTGACCATGAGCGATCGGCATCAGTTGATCAAGGACTATTTTCAATTGCTGGTCGAAGAGCGACCCCGCGGCGCGATTGGCAAGATGAAACAGTTCGCCTGTCACATCACGACTTCGATCCCGCATGGGAAGGAACTGCGGGAAGCCATTCATCACTCCCAGACCACGCAAGAGATCCTGGGGCGCGTTGACCGTTTTTTTGAGAAAGATACGGAAATGGTGAACCGCGAGGCGGTCCATTTCGGGGTGGACTCTTCTGGATCCCGGTCGATTTAAACTTCCGGCGAATTTTGGACACGGATTCCACGGACGACAGAAACCCCTTCAGCCTCTCACTGTGAGCCTTCCCCGGTCCGGGCGGAGAGATACAAATCCGGGAGAGGTATCCTGGCTGGGATGCCTGCCTTCCCCGCCTTACCTTCTTTTGGCTTCGTTCACAAACCGCTTGAAGATTGCCTGGGAAAGGGGATCCCGCTCAAAGTCTTTCTCGGGATGCCATTGGGTGCCAAGCACGAAGTGTCGATCCGATTCGAGCTCCACCCCTTCAATAATCCCATCCGGAGCACGTGCCGTGATCGCCAGGTCATGCGCGAGGTCATCAATCGCTTGATGGTGAGAACTATTAACGCGGACGATTTTCTTTTTTCCAGCCAGCTTGAACAGGAGGGAATTGGGTTCCACGGAGATAGGGTGGGCACAGAAATTTTCAGGATTTTTCTTTGTCGGCTTCGCCTTCGAGAGCGAATGATCAATGGCATGGGGCCACTGGCTGGGAATGTCCTGAACGAGGGTCCCGCCGAGAAAAACATTAAGAGACTGGATTCCAAAGCAAATGGCGAGGATTGGGATGCGGCGCCGGAAGGCCTCTTCAAGGAGCAGAAAATCGGTTTCATCCCGGGCCGGGTGAATTTCGTCGCATCGAGGGTGCTTGCGCGCTCCGTACCGGTGGGGATCAACGTCGCTCCCGCTGCCCGATAAGACGAGGGCGTCGAAGGTGTCCACTAGATTGTGGATGAAGCTTTTTTCCGGGATCAGTGGAACCAGCGCCGGGGCGCCGCCCGCCGCTTCAATCGCCTCGCTGTAGTTTGTCTGCAGATAGAATTTTCGTTGGGCCGGCTCCAGGCGCATCGAAATGCCGACAAGAGGACGCTCATTCGGAAATCTCTTTGATTTGTTCATTAGGACGATTTCACCCGATCAAGACAATAACACTCCCCCTTTAGAATAATCCCCCGAACCTGTAGCCATCAAGCCATCTCTCGGCGGTAGCTTCCGAAGTGGAAAGGACTCCGGAAGACTTCTGAATCACCCTTCAGGTTTGACAAAGTCTTGTCCGATGACATCACGTGTCAGCCTGGCAAGCTCTTCAATATTCTTGGCCGTGTAAGGTGACACATCAATTGGATCATGGATGATCATTTCCACACGGCCGGGGTGCAAATGCCAGGAGTTTTTCTTCAGGACGGCCCTCGTCCCGTTGATGGTAATGGGAACGATGGGAACGCCGGAGCGGGTGGCCAGGAGAAAGCTCCCGCCCTTGAATTCATGAATATCTCCGTCGATGGAGCGTGTTCCTTCAGGAAAAACAATCAATGATGTTCCCGACTTGACCCGCTCGGCGGCCTCGTAAAGACTCTTGAGCCCCGATTTTGAGCTGGAGCGGTCAATCGGGATGTGTCCTGACCGTTTCAAATGCCAGCCCATGAAGGGAACCGAGAACAGCGACTTCTTGGCCATGATGCGAAAATTCACCGGCAGGTTTGCAAACAGCGTTGGAATATCAATGTAGCTCTGGTGATTGGCTACATAAAGGTAGGTTTTCGACCGGTTGATCTTTTCAAGCCCTCGAACACGAACACGGGCCAGTACGGACCATAGGAGGAGTTGGGCCCATATTCGGGCACACCCATGCTGAAGTCGGCCGGTGGGGTCCAGCAAAGACGCCATTAGCGACAGCGTTCCCATAAGAATGGTATTCAGGTAGATGAGCGGAATGGTGATGATCAGGGAGCGGACGTAGCTAAGCGCATTGTAGGTCTTCTTGAACATGGGTAAGAACGACGTGGCACGCGGGGCCCATGGAGCGACTGGATTCTATCGGAGGTTGTCGAGAAAGGCAATTTGCAGTCGAATGGGAGATTTGGTAGAGTTTAAAAATACCATGATCGACAACAAGGCCATTGCGCGGATTTTTAACGAGATTGCCGATCTCCTCGAAATCAAGGGAGATAACCCGTTCCGTATCCGTTCCTACCGGAACGCCGCGACCGTCATCGAGACCTTTGGGGAGAGCTTCGAGAAACTGGTCCGCGAAGGGACTGTGGATTTGCAGTCCATCTCCGGCATCGGCGAGGCCATCAGCGGAAAAATCAAGGAAATCGTCGAAACGGGTGACTGTAAGGCCCATCGCGATTTATTAAAAGAGATACCTCCGACGCTGCTTGAGATCATGCAACTGCAGGGAGTCGGTCCCAAGACCACCGCCATGCTCTGGAAGAAGATGGGAGTGACGACGGTTGAAGGGGTCGAGCAGCTGGCTGCCGCAGGAAAGTTGCGAGATCTGGCGGGCCTGGGTGAAAAGAGTGAACAAAAGATTCTGCAGTCAATCCAAAACCGCAAGAAAGTTTCGGGCAGGCACCTGCTGGGAGACGCGGAACAGACGGCCCATCAGATTCTCGATTATCTGCATGCTGGGCCGCCTGAAAAGAAGAAACGAGCGAAAACGGCTCGGCAGAAGACAACCTCTTTTCTCGCGGTCCCGGCGGGCTCTCTCCGCCGTGGACGAGAAACGATCGGCGATGTCGACATCCTGGTGGCCGGAAAGAACTGCGAGGCTATCATCGACCGGTTCACCCAATTTCCCGAAGTGGAATCGGTGCTGGCGCATGGGGACACCAAGGGGTCCGTTCAACTGAAAAGCGGATTGCAGATCGATTTGCGCGTTGTCGAGGAGAAGTCTTTCGGCGCGGCGCTGCAATACTTTACCGGATCCAAGGAGCACAGTGTCGCGTTGCGGTCTCGGGCGCAAAAGATGGGCTATACCATTAACGAGTACGGCTTATTCAAGGTTGACAAGAAGGGGGAGAAGGAAGAATGGTTGGCGGGGCGCACGGAGGAAGAAATTTATGAGCGGCTGAAGTTACAATTTATTCCTCCGGAACTCCGGGAAAACCGTGGGGAGATCGAGGCAGCCGAGAAACGGGAGTTGCCTGCATTGATCGAACTGAAAAACGTCCGGGGCGACCTGCACATGCACACCACCGAGACGGATGGCAAAGCCACGCTTCAAGAGATGGTGGAGGCGGCTCGATCCCGCGGTCTGGAGTATGTCGCCATTACCGATCATACGAAATCGACCCGCGTCGCAAACGGAATGGATGAAAAGAGGCTTGAAAGTCAGATTCAGACGATTGAAAAACTGAAACGCAAAACGACCGGCATCACTATTCTCAAAGGGACGGAGTGTGACATCCTGGCCGACGGGAAGCTTGACCTTTCCGATACTGTCCTCGAACAACTCGATCTTGTGGTGGTGTCCATCCACTCCCATTTCAATCAATCGCCCCAGGAAATTACAGACCGGCTGGAACGCGCCTTTTCCAATCCGCATGTGAAGATTTTTGCCCACCCGACCGGCCGGATGCTGTTTCACCGGCCCCCTTACGCAGTGGATGTAGAGAAGTTGTTTGCCCTCGCCAAAAAACATAAGGTCTGCCTCGAGTTGAACTCCCAGCCGGAGCGGCTGGATCTCAACGATGTCCACTTGCGTATGGCCCGGGACCAGGGGGTGCCCATCGTCATTTCCACGGATTCACACGACACGTCCCAACTGGATCATTTGAAATATGGCGTGCTGACTGCCCGGCGTGGCTGGCTGGAACCGCGCCACGTCGCCAACACCCTGCCGGTCAAGCAGTTCCTCAAGGCGATCGCTCGGACCTAAGATCCTGTGTTCTGCATCTCCGTCTTCAGAATCACCCGCAAAGGACGCAAAGTAGACGAAGACGAGGCAGGCCAAGATTGGATTTCTTTAGGCTGCGAAAATCAGAGCTCAGGCCGCGGTCGTGGTATTTTTGCTCATTGGGCCTTGATTCTTCCAGCTGACTGTTGATACGACTTCTGTAATCGAATCAGTGGGTAATTGCATCAAAGAAGTATGCGTTCTCATGGTGTGACAGACACTCACTTTCACCATTGTCGACTCCTCGCGCTCCTGGCCGTCGCTAGTGTTCTGGTTTTCAATGGCCCTAGGGTTTTTCAGGCCCAGGAACCCGCCTCTCAGGAGACCCAGGTACAGGACGACACCTTTGACCCGGTCCAGGCGTACAATGATATGAAGATCGGGGATTTCTATTTCAAGAAGGGGCGCTACGACGCAGCAATTGCTCGGTACAGGGATGCGGCTCGACACAGACCAGGGTTTGCGGTTCCCTATTTGAGCATTGCCAAGGCATACGAAAAGAAGCACGAGCCGAAGGGTGCGATTGAGGCGTATGAGAAATATCTCGAGATATTGCCCAAGGGGAGTGACGCCCCGTACGCGAAAAAGCAGATTGAAAAGTTGAAGCAGGAAAAGGGAAGCTGAGGCGAGGTGTCAGGTGCCAGGTGTCGGGTGTCAGAAAGGAAGTTCTCAGTTGCCAGTTCTCAGTTGCCAGAGCAAGAAACCAGAATTCGGAAGTCAGAAGTCGGAGGTCAGACTCCGGACAAGACAGGATGAGGGGGAAAGGGGCCGGGTGTCGGGGAAGCGAGTTGGAGTCCAAGGTCTGAGGATCCGAAATTCAATGCACCCTTCAATATGGACCTTCGAAGTCGCCCCTCGGTATCTTCCTTCTTGGATTTGTCGCTCTTAACTGAGAACTGACAACTGAGAACTGACAACTTCTTTCCTGACACCCGACACCTGACACCCGAAACCTTTCCATTAAGGCGAAACGAATGAAATTTCAACTGACACAGCACGGATACATTCTCGTCCTCGTCCCGGGTGAAGAGGTGATCACCTCGCTCACGCATTTCGCAGAGCAACAGAACATTCGTTCGGGTTCGATCATGGGCATTGGAGCGGTAGAGAACACCACGCTCGCCTACTATGATCTGGATCAGAAGAAGTATCTTCCGAAGGAATTTCCGGATCGGATGGAACTCGTCTCCCTCCAGGGAAACTATGCTTACCTGAATGGCAAACCATTTGCGCACTGCCATATCGTGATTTCGGGGCGTGATTTTGTGGCTTACTCAGGCCATCTCATGAGGGCCACCATCTCGGCGACGGGAGAAATCTATATCAGTGTAACCTCCAATGAGATTGTGCGAGGCCCTGATGCATATACAGGACTCAATTTGATAAAGCTCTGATGGGGATCAGTGAAATCCTGAAGACGATGAAAAAACAATTTAGAAGGACCCGACTCTTTCTCCTTTCAGGATTTCTAGCAATGCTCTGCGGGGCGATGGCTGGCTGGCCTCAATCGCCGGCCTTGCAGGGGGATGAGTTTGCGAACCCTGGACAGAAGATGCTGGAAGAGGCCATCGCCGCCCTGGGAGGCAATGCGTATCTTTCGGTCAGGGATATCACCATTAACGGCCGTGGTTATCAACTCTTTCGCGAGTCGACTTCCGGGGCGGCGGTGTTTGTCGATTACATCAAGTATCCTGACCAGGAACGTCTGGAGATTGGGAAGAAGAAGGAAATTATCCTCGTTTACAACGGCGACCGGGGTTGGGAGATTGACTATCGCGCCGTCCGCGCGATGACCGCCAAAGAAATGGAGGGATATCACAGCACTCAGAAATACAGTATTGACCGGATCCTCCGGTTCGACCTGAAGGCCAAGAAATACCGGGCCTATTACGAAGGTACCGAGTATGCCCAGGCGACAAAGTATGACGTTATCACGCTGGAGGACTCGAACCGGGAGAAAATGAGCCTCCTGCTCGACGCGTCAACTCACCTCCCGGTGGCGCTTCGCTATCGCCTCGTGGACCCCAAAACAAAAGGCGTCGATAAAATGGAGGTCTGGTACGGCAACTTTCGT
This sequence comes from Terriglobia bacterium, assembly GCA_020072965.1. Classification (GTDB taxonomy): domain Bacteria; phylum Acidobacteriota; class Terriglobia; order JAIQFV01; family JAIQFV01; genus JAIQFV01. The sequence continues at coordinate 12,240 of JAIQFY010000005.1, forward strand.
TCCCTGCAGGGGATCCAGACGCCCTTCCATCGCGAGCGAATTCGCAACGGAGAGCGGATTTCTGAGACCTTTGTGAATGATGTGCAATACAACTCGGGATTACAAGATAGCCTTTTCACTGCCCGGGAAGGCAAGTCCAAATAGGGGCGGCTTTCCTCGATACTGGCAAAGGCCACTCTCCGGCGGGGTTCAGTACTTCTTCGGCTTCTCCTTGCTTGGAGACTCTTCCATTTGCAATTCGTTTGTGACCTCAAAAATGCCGGGGACACTGCGCGCCGCGGTATAAGCGAGTTGGCCGTCCATTTCACGGGCAACGATCCCCTTCAGCGTCACCCTGCCATTCTTGACAACTATGTGGATGGGCGGCACCGCCTGGATGGCATACTGCGTGAAGAGAGGCGAGTCGTAACTGAAAATGGCACGGTACACAGCAATCCGCAGTTTGTCATCATTAGAGGAAAGCGGGAGGACTTCGATTCGGTTGTCCACCGTCCGCACGCCCTCGATCTTCTTCACCCTCGCTTCCGAGTCTGATTTTGTGGTGGGTTTTACAGCCTCTCCGCGCAGGACGACTCTTCCGTCCGGCAGAACCTCTCCTTGCAGCCAGTCGAACACGCCGTAGTAGGGGAGCATCAGGAGCTGATGTCGCACCTCGTCGGCCAGAAGGACCTGTGAATGCGCTGAGAGTTTTTGAGGGGATGGCCCCCGACGTAACTGGGGCGTTTTTTCTTCCTTCTGTTCCTGCGGAGAGAGTGGGAAGACTGCCTCGGCGACTCCCATCGTGCAGATGGATAAAGCAAGGAGGCCTGCTGCTAGAAGAGAAGGTAGTTGGATGGGTATTCGTTTCTGCATGGTCAACACCTCACTTCCTTTACGGGGACGCAAACGAAATGGGCGGCCTTTCGGTGAAGCATGCGTCCGTTCAGGTTGGGGACAAGACAATTCACTTATGCTGTCAGCGAAGTAGATCTTGCTTCACCCTTCGCCGTGAAGTCAAGAGCAGCAGGATCAGAGCACTCAACAGGAACATATAGGCCGGGTAAACCACGATTGAGAATCGCCATTGGTCAATGGCAAACAAGTTGAGAGTGTTGCCCAGAAGGAACAAGCTCCAAGCCAGCGAATCCTCTCCTCCAGGGTCGGAATAAGCCTTGAATAGGGTCGGGAGCGCCCCCAGAAAATCAATGCCGAGGTTGATGAGGAGAGCGATCAGCGGTGAACTAAAAGCCCACCACAAGAGCGCCCCCACGCCGGCGCCGAGCATGCATCCCCGGTCAAAACGGGTCCATCCTCCCACTCCATACCTAAAAGAAAGGATGGCGGTGATTAATGGGCCGAGAACATAACTCAACGCGACCCAGAGCGTGGGTCTCGCCCCTGAGGCGTAGTAACTCACGGCCAGCAGAGAGCCGACCACGGTCCAGATCCACCAGGTGGCCCGGTTTGGTTTTGTCCTCCCCCGAAGGGTGCTAAGGATGTAAGGGACGAAGGCGGCGAGTGAAAAGAGTCCCGCCACCCTCCCCGCAAGCACGCTGATGTCGAACATTCGAACCTGGCCTTGTGACTGAATTCGGTTTGCGGTCTTCGGAGGGGATTATAACTTGAATACAACAGTTTCCCGCCCCCACCAAAGGATGCGATTCTCCTGCCGCAGCGGGCGTTGCATCGAACGACGCCCCCGGGTTTTCCATGGATCCTCATTAGATCCGCTTAGGGTTCCGGCTTATCGGGGTACGGCCCTGGGGGGCGGCACAAAAAAAGCCTCCTCTCATTCGCCTGGGCGAACGGGAGGAGGCTCTGTAATTTGGCTCCGAGGGCGCTAAATCAATACATGCCGCCCATGCCACCCGGAGGCATGGGGCCGCCCTTATCCTTTTCCGGGATTTCAGAAACCAGTGCTTCAGTGGTCAGCATGAGCGAAGCGATCGAAGAAGCGTTCTCAAGCGCGGTGCGGGTGACCTTGGCGGGATCCAGCACGCCGCACTTGACGAGGTCTTCGAATTCTCCGGTCTCGGCATTGAATCCGAAGTTTTCGTTGGCGTTGTTCCTGACCTTCTCCAACACGACGGCGCCTTCGTGCCCCGAGTTGTGAACAATCTGGCGAAGCGGTTCTTCAAGGGCGCGGCGCACGATGTTGACGCCGACCTGCTCCTCGTCTTCCAGCTTCAGCTTATCCAGGGCCGGGATGCAGCGAATCAGCGCCACCCCCCCTCCCGGGACAATGCCTTCTTCCACCGCCGCGCGTGTGGCGTGCATGGCATCTTCTACGCGGGCCTTCTTTTCTTTCATTTCTGTCTCGGTAGCGGCGCCGACTTTGATTATGGCCACCCCTCCGACCAGCTTGGCGAGCCGTTCCTGTAACTTCTCACGGTCGTAGTCGGAAGTGGACTCTTCAACCTGAGCTCGCAACTGTTTCACGCGGCCCTCAATATCAGAGTGTTTTCCAGCGCCCTCGACGATCGTGGTGTTGTCCTTGTCGATAGTGACCTTCTTCGCACGGCCCATATCATCAATTTTTACGTTTTCCAGCCTGATCCCGAGGTCTTCACTGATGACCTTGCCGCCCGTGAGAACGGCGATGTCTTCAAGCATTGCCTTGCGTCGATCGCCGAACCCGGGGGCCTTGACGGCGGCCACCTGCAGGGTGCCACGCAGTTTGTTGACTACCAGGGTCGCCAGGGCTTCGCCTTCTACTTCTTCAGCAATGATCAGCAGCGGTTTGCCCATCTTGGCAATTTGCTCCAGGATTGGCAGGAGGTCCTTCATGGAACTGATTTTCTTCTCCTGCAAGAGGATGTAGCAGTTTTCCAGGGTGGCATCCATGCGCTCCGGATCGGTGACGAAGTAGGGTGACAGATACCCGCGGTCAAACTGCATCCCTTCCACGACTTCCAGTGTGCTTTCGATGGTCTTCGCTTCTTCCACCGTGATGACACCGTCTTTGCCCACTTTCTTCATCGCTTCGGCGATCATGTTCCCGATGGTCGAATCGTTGTTGGCGGAAACAGTTCCGACCTGCGCGATCATCTCGCCTTTCACCGGTTTGGAAATCCGCTTGATCTCCTCCACGGCCAACTTCACGGCCTTCTCAATGCCGCGCTTGAGCGCCATGGGATTCGCCCCGGCGGCCACGGTCTTCACGCCCTCGCGGAAGATCGCCTGGGCCAATACCGTCGCGGTGGTCGTGCCGTCGCCTGCCACGTCGCTGGTTTTCGAGGCCACTTCGCGGACCATCTGGGCACCCATGTTCTCCAACGTGTCCTTCAATTCGATCTCTTTGGCGACCGTGACCCCGTCTTTGGTAATTAAAGGGGATCCAAACTTCTTGTCAAGAACGACATTGCGGCCCTTCGGGCCCAGCGTAATCTTGACCGCATCGGCAAGTTGATTCACGCCGCGCAACATCGCCTGACGGGAATCTTCTCCGTGAACAATCTGTTTTGCCATTTTCGTTTTCCTCCATTGAATATCGTTATGCTGATTTTCACCCGTGGGCCGCCCCATCCAAAGGGGGTCTGCGCCCCGGGAACTGTTTTGGCCAGTTTGTTACTTGTTACCCTTGGCCGACTTCGCGGCGCCCTCGATCACGCCCAGGACTTCGTCCTCGCGCAGAATGAGGAATTCTTCATCTTCGATCTTGATTTCATTGCCGGAGTACTTGCCAAAGAGAATCCGGTCGCCCGCCTTGACGTCCAGCGGAACCTTCGTGCCATTTTCCAGAGTCTTGCCGTTGCCAACAGCAATAACTTCCCCCTGCTGTGGCTTCTCTTTCGCCGTGTCCGGAATGATGATTCCGCCCTTAACTACTTCACCCTCCTCGAAGCGCCTGACAATGATTCGGTCATGCAATGGTCGAACTTTCATGTGACGCAACTCCTTTCCTCGATGATTTCAACCTATTTTGAATTTGTGGTAATGTGATAGCCGCAACCCATCACAGTAAGTTGTTGTGAATGAAAAACTTACCGCCAAGGATTAGCACTCTATTGGAGTGAGCGCTAATATAATAGGCTCTATTTAGAATTTGTCAAGGTGGAGGGTGCTTTATTGAGGATTTTTGTGCGAATTCGTCGGAACGGCCGGGAATTCGATGAATTCGGAGTGCTCCAACTGCTGGAGAAATCGTCCAATCCGGTCATAAACGGGTTCTGCGGTCTTCCCGAACATATTCATCATTTGCTCCCCTATGGAGCGGACATCCACCCTGCCATCGCAGGAAAGCCACACGAAACTGCCGAATTCGTCGAGTTTGACCCGGATGAGGGGGCGACGCAGCCGTGGTTGGAGTGTCCGGGCCAGGAATCCCTTGCGGAATTTGGGAATGAGAAGGGTGACCCGGCTATCCTGGCCCAATTCCCATTCCACCAGGCGACGTGGCTTAAGTTCGTAGAGATTCCTGGGCTCTTTAGGTTTCATTCACGCCAAGTTCAAAATTTAAGCGGGCCCGGAATCCCCGGTTTCGGGATTCGGACCCGCGAGGTAAACCCGTCACTCGTCCATGTTGTTTACATCATCGCGCTGGGAGGCGCCGGCTCATCGGGGCTCCCGGCATTCTTAATCGGGAAGAGGATCAGGGCAATCGCGATGATTGCGAAAACGAAAAGACTGGTGATGAAACTGGGGTTTGAGACAATCACCCATGTGGAGATATTTTTGAACGCCATCCAAGCAAAGACCAGGCCGATGAGAGCTTCACCGGCGATCAGCCCCGAAGCAATCAGAACGCCGTTATTTGAAGTCCGTGCATTCTGAGCCTCATTGAAGCCACGGCGTTTCGCAATCATCTCTACGATACCGCGGATAACACCACCCACAAAAATCGCAAAAGTCGTGCCGAGCGGCAAGTACATCCCCACACACACCAGCATGGGGCTGCGCACCTGCACCAGGATGAAGCAGACCGCCATCAACATGCCGACGATGATCAGGGGCCAGGCCATGTTTCCTCCGACAATCCCGCGCGAGAGCAGCGCCATTAAACTGGCCTGTGGGGCCGGCAGCGCGCTCCCCCCAAAGCCGGTCCCTCCCCGGTTGATGTCGCCCACATGAAGGATGAGCAAGGGGTAATACATCACCGCTCCAGCCATTACGACTCCGACCAAGTCGCCGACCTGCATCTTCCAGGGAGTGCCGCCCAGAATGTGTCCCACCTTCAGGTCCTGCAACATCTCTCCGGCCACTGCGGCGGAGACGCAGACCACCCCCGCGACGCCAAGCACAGCCGCCACCCCCGTCTCGCCCTTCATCCCGAGGGCGACCATGAGTAAGGCCGCTACCAGCAAGGTGCAGAGCGTCAGTCCACTGATGGGATTGTTGCTGGATCCAATCAGTCCGACCAGATAACCGGACACCGCGGCAAAGAAAAAACCCGCGATGACCATGACGATCGTGGCCACAAGGGCGGCCATGGTGTTGTCGCTGAAATGTCGATAGATGAAAAAGGTCAGGACAGCGGCGATCAGGACGATCGTCCCCACCCAGTTCAGGCCGATGTCTTTCTCCAGACGGTTTTCAGAAGCCTTGGCGGTGGCAGCTCGTTTGGCATCGGCGACGGAGCGCGATAAGCCGGTGATCAGGCTTTTTCGCATCCGGTACAAGGTAAATCCCGCGCTTACGAGCATTCCGCCGATCGCAATCGGCCTCACAATGCTCTGCCAGATCGATGTCGAGATCGCGATCCAGTAATCACTCGAACTCATTCCGCTCGAAGACAGCGCGGGTTCGAACTGGGGACCCAGGAAATAGAGCAACAGGGGCACAAACAGACCCCAGGCAAGAAGACCACCCGCGAAGTTCCACCCGGCGAGCTTCGGCCCAATGATGTAGCCTACGCCAATGTATGCCGGGCTCACAGCGGGTGTGGAGAGAACGGCGCCGCCGCTTCCCGTGATCGTAGCCCCACCCTTAAACCGGATGATCGATTTGCTGAAGGCCACGAACTTCACCCAGGCGGAGGCAAAAGCCGAAAGGGTACCCAGGGCTTGGATGGCCGCCCCCAGAATCATGGCCCCGAAAAGATATACCGCTCCCGTTCCGCCGGCACGCCCGGCCTTGTGAATTTCAGAGGCGGCCACCGATTCCGGAAACGGCAATTCCACATCTTCCACCATGACGCGACGCAACAGCGTCACGAACATGATGCCAATAATTCCACCGACAATCATGATGGCAGTGGCTTCAAAATACCGCAGGGGTGTATCAAACCTGTTCCATACCCCGGCGATCAGGAAGGCAGGGATGGTAAAGATCGCGCCCGCGGCGACGGACTCGCCGATGGAGCCCACGGTGCGCGCGATGTTTTCTTCGAGAATAGAGCCTTTCATGAGTTTCAAAAGCGCCATGCCGATCACAGCAGCCGGATAAGTCGCCGCAATCGTCATGCCGGCCTTCAAACCGAGGTAGGCATTGGCCGCGCCCAGGATCACGCACATCACCAGTCCGATGAGCAGGGCCCGGGGGGTGAATTCCCTGAGGTCAGTTTGGGCGGGAACATAGGGTTTGAATTCTACGGATGTCATGAGTCCTCCAGGAACAATTTTGGGATTATTCAGGGTGTCTCAAACTTCACCCTCCCCGGTGTGAAACAAAACCCTCTATCGATTCGTAAAATGATGAGAGCGGAAGGAAACAAGTCAGTGGAAGATGCATGAAAAAGCCAATCGATGCCGCTTGATGTGCGCAGAAACCGCAAGAATTGTGAGAGTGGGCGTCCGGAAGTCGCTGGGCCGATTGAAAACCATCCAATAAAATCAGGCATTTGACGCGACTTCGAACGTCGGCAAACTATCATCGCGCGCGCACGAGTGTCAAGCGAAAAAGCCCCTTTGCCCTCAAGACTTCGTCGCGGGACGGGACTCTGGTGGAAAGAATCATGGTGCGTTCGCCGCCGGATTGTACTAAAATAAATCGCACAATTTGGACAAGGCAGAGTCGAGTCCGGCGGAGCGCCCTAATAAAACTTTTGAACTCTTTTTGCAGAAAACGTAAGGAAGATTTTTTTCCCCTAAGGAGGAAATTAATGACCGCACCAGGTCCCAATGTACTTGAGAAGATCGACAGCTTTATTACCGGTATACGTAATGAGTATGAGGACAAGCTGGCTGGAATCGTCGAAATCCCAACCATCTCCATGGACCCCGATCATCAGGCCGACATGCCGCGCGGGGCGACCCTGGCGGCGGAGTATTTGAAGGCTGCAGGAGCCGAGAGCGCCGAAGTGGTGCCCACTCAGGGGTTTCCTGTCATTATCGGAAAATTCATTACTAATCCGAACAACCCTACCGTCACCATCTACAACCACATGGATGTTCAACCCGCCCAGGAGCCGGAATGGACTCGCGAGCCGTTCAAGTTTGATCGCCAGAACGGCCGCTACTTCGGTCGCGGAACCACGGACGACAAGGGACCTGCCATGACCGCGTTGTATGGGGCGCGTTATGCGATCGAGAACGGCATCCCCATTAACATCAACTTCCTGTGGGAAATGGAAGAAGAGATCGGGAGTCCAAGCTTTGATAGGTTTCTAAAGCAAAACGCGGAAAAACTGGAATGTGATTCGATCATCGTCAGCGATACGGAGTGGATTGCGCGCGGTTGCCCTGCCATTCCCTATGGATTGCGAGGCGTTCAAGGCCTGACCGTGCATCTGGAGACGGCGGCGACCGACGTCCATTCGGGTACTGCCGGGGGGGCCGCCCGAAACCCACTTGCCGAACTGGCGCTCATAATCCACGAGTGCTTCGATGCGAAAACCGGCAAGGTGAAGATCCCCGGCTTTTATAAAGATGTCGTTCCTCCCACCAAGAAAGAAATCGACAGCTTCCTGAAGTCGGGCTTCACAGTCAAACATTTCAAACAGGCGCTGGGGTTGAAAAAGATGCGGACGGAGAATGCACCCGATGTGCTGCGCCGGATCTTCGCCATGCCGACCTTCGAAGTGCATGGGTTGGTGGGCGGCTATACCGGCCCGGGAGTGAAGACCATTATTCCCCCGCGCGGCGAACTGAAGATCACGATGCGATTGGTTCCGAAACAGCGGGCGAACAAAATCTTCCAACTAGTGTCGAAGTTCATCAAGTCAAAGAACAAAGATGTCGTTGTGAAGAAGGAGAATTCGCTCGAGCCCTATCTGGGTCCGTTCAGCGGGCCCCTGGCGGATGCCGGCCGCGTTGCCATGAAGTATGCCTTCGGGAAGGATCCCGCATTTACTCGCGAGGGCGGCTCGATCGGCGCCGTGGTCACCATGGAGAAATATTTGAAGGCGCCGATTCTGTTCCTGGGCCTCAGCCTGCCGGAGCACGGGTACCATGCACCCAATGAGAATTTCGATTGGGAACAGGCTTCCGGCGGCATCAAGATGTTCGCAAAGTATTTTGACGAGGTTTCACGGATGCCCCTGAGGAAGAAGTAGTCCCCGGCATTCCAGAGAAAAAAGGCGCTCCAGGTTCACCGTGTACGTGGCGGCCAGGAGCGCCTTTTCTTTTTCCGCGGATATTTTTTGCCACAGATACGCACAGGAAACACAAAGGGAATCTCCCAATCCGGTCAAGCCGGAACCAAGACCAGAATTAATTAGGAAGCCGGAAAACCGGGAAGACGGTTGCCGACGGAGAGCCCTCTCCTGCGGGATCTCAAATTCTGTTCCGATTTAAGGTCTTCACCTTCCTGTATTCCTGGCCTCCTAATGATGAATTGTTTTTTTGCGCTTATCGGCACAAACTCTGTTGATAAGTTACTAAGAGGATTGCCTCAAAGACCTGAGCTTCCAGTGCTTCTCTGCGCCTTCTGAGATGAGGCTTGAAAGGTTCAAATGCGGGGAGAGGTTGTGAAAAGGCGCTCCCGGGAGGTGGTCTCAGGTATTCTTGTTCAAGAATTTGAAATGATGATGGGGGCGGGTAGTGGAGGGCATTTCGTCCTTACGGATCACGCTGATGTTTCCATCGATTTCCAGCACCCCCATGTGGACCTGGCTGGACTGTTCGACCCCGTGTTCACGCAGGGCGGCGCGCAGGTCGGTCTCCGAGATCCCTTCGCGGCGCATGGCCTGCCAGTTGATCTCTCCATCGTAAACAAGCAGGGTGGGCGAACCCTCGATCATCCGGCGCCACTTGCGTTTCTTGAATACGAGCCGGGACATTCCTCGATTGATGACCAGCAGCGTCAGCGCAGCCACCACCCCGGCTGTGAGGGCGTTGTATGGTCCAATCATGGCATTCTGCACCGCATTTGAAATTAGGAGCAAAAGGACTAAATCAAACGGGGTCATCTGACCGACCTCGCGCTTCCCGGTGAGCCGAATCCCCAGGAGCAAAATAAGATAAACCACGAACGCGCGCAGGATGAGGTCCAGCGCGTCGGCGGGAGAAATGGCAAAGGTGTCCCGGAGCCGTTCGGCCAGGGTGGAGCTAAGGAGGCCAAGGATGGCTGTAATCATATTGAACTTACTTGGCGGCCTTCAAGGGGATCTGAACGGCCGCGATCTCTTTTGAAGGGGCGAAGGATTCGCGGACTTGCGTCTCATAACCTTTCGCCTCCGCCACGATCGAGTAATGATCCGCCGTGGAAAGCCACAGCTGACTGAGGCCATTCGAGTCCGTCGTTGCAGTGCGCGTTTCGATTTTCTGGGTCCCGGTGATCTTAAGAGAGGCGCCCGGGATTCCACGCCCCTGCTCGTCAATCACCAGAAAACCGATCGCAACCTCCTGGGATGCCTCGGCGAGCTTGACGGGTAATTTGAAGTAGAACTCGCGCTTGAGGCGAGTGTCATAGATGGAGATGCTTTCCTTCTTACCCCAATGATCATGGAAGAGGGCCTGCAATTCGTAGTTAATGTCCGGACTCAGTCCGCCAAAGCGAAATTCTCCTTTTTCATCGGTGATATCCTGGGAGATCTTATTCGATTGCAGATTGGTCAGGTTTACAATGGCGGTGGAAATAGGTTGATCATCCTGATCGACAACCACTCCGAGGGCCAACTTGGAAGGTTTGGCCTTCTTCGAGCCTTGAGCCCCAAGATTAGAAACGCTCAGAAGAAGAATGACTGTGGCGACGAATATTCCCTTTGGGAGAGGCAATGGGCGGTTCATGGCTTTCTGGTATTGAGGACAATGGAAATATCCTGGCGTTCATCCTTGGCAATGTCAACGGTTTTAGAAGCGGACTGAAACCCGCCCAATTCCGCTGTAATGAGGTATTGCATTTTCCCGGCCGGAACGCGAAAAGCAAATTCGCCCCCATCACCCGAGACGGTTTCCCATCTGGGCTTGGCATCACTCGCCCGCCGGCAACTGACACGCGCTCCCCGCACTGAAAAACCGTCTTCACGAAAAACGCTGCCTTTGATAAGGGCGTAGTCCGCCGACTTCGGCTCTTTTTCCTTTCCGGGGTTCTTCTCCTTGGCGCACAGATTAGAGGAGCCCCCCCAAAGCGTGCCTGCCAGGAGAGTAGCAAGTAGGAGGAGCGTCCTGGACTGCGGGAAATGACGGTTTGTTTTCTTCATGGGCTGATGCGAATCTGAGTCCCCCCCCTGGACCCTCGAGACCGCTCACAACGTGCATTCTGCCCTCGCGATCCGAGAGCGGGTCTACCCTTCCCACTCCTCATCGTCCTCATCTCCCGGCGCGAGTTCAAATTCCACGGGATCGAGTCCCACGACCTCCAGTTCGATGCCGCAATCCGGGCAGGTCACGATTTCGCCTTTTTCAATCTCCTCGGGGACTTCAATCTCGGCGTCGCATTCAGGGCATGAACCGTACACGACTTGCTCCTCCTCGATCGCGGGTGGAGTGCAGGGGGCTGCCTTTCCAGGAGTACCATACAAGAGCCCGCGAACTTAAATGAATTCATCGAAAGGCTGTTCACTCTTAATGGAATTCTTTTCTTGTGTCAAGCGCAAATTGGGAAGATGAGCAGAGGGAATTCGGAGTGCATGATTGACGGTGAAAGAGGGGCTCCTTATTTCATTGTTATGACGCAAAATGTGTCCTGCAACCACTGAGGATGAGAAATTATCGTGGCGAACGACGGAAACCCGCCAACTGGTTTGCTCGGGTAGCCGCCCCGATCCATCGCATACGCGTCAACCTAAGGGCGGAGTAACGAGCAGTCCATAATCCCCCCGGCGGAAGCCGGGGGATGATTCAGGTACAGCCTACAGCAGCGATCCCATTTTCATTATCTCCCCACCCCCCATCCCGCGAAGCGGGATGGGGGGTGGGGTAGTTTATTTTTAGAGCCTGTGTTTGTAGGCTGAACTTGAACTTTCCACCAGCTACCGCTGGGGGGATTCGACAGAACCGTCCTCTTCCCCCTTTAAAATCAATCCTCTTTAGGTTGACGCGTATGCGATCCATCGGGGCGGCTACCAAAACTCGAACCCATCAGTCTTGGTGCTCTCGAACGGGGATCCCGCATTGACTTTTTCCATGTTTGGATTAGAATCGGCGTTACGCTAAGTGGAGATGATCGTTTTTCATGCACCGGTTGAGTTGCCCTTTTATATTTTTTTTTAACTTTTCGCCCGCGGCATGGGAGGTGGGCTAGGTTGGTTCGTGTGATGAAGACTTCAGGCCCGCCAGTCCAGCCCAAGCAGGATTGGCGGGCTTCTTAGTTTGAGGTGCAAGTGAGTGAGATCATCACCTCAAGACGGGATTGAAGGTGATGGTTTCCGACCATGCGGAACTGTGGGTTTCAGAATTCCAGGGATGCCATGAAGATACGTGTCGCATTTCAGGGGGAGCGCGGGGCATTCAGCGAACAGGCGGCCCGCCAGCTAATGGGTTCCCGGATTGAAGTCATTCCCTGTGAGAGTTTTGAAAAGACCTTTGGCAGTGTGGTGCGGGGCCGGGCCAAGGTCTGCATTGTGCCGGTCGAAAACACACTGGCGGGATCGATCCACAAGAATCTGGATTTGTTGTTGAAGCATCGTTTCAAAATCGTGGGAGAGACGAACCTTCGAATCGAGCATCACCTGGTGGCCCTCAGAGGAACGAGCTGGCGGGAGATTGACCGGATCATTTCTCACCCGGTGGCTTTGGAACAATGCCAGAAATTCCTGCGGCGGCATCCTCACATCAAGAGCGAGGTGGCGTACGACACCGCGGGGAGCGTGAAAATGATTGTGGAGCACGGGTGGCACAACACCGCGGCCATTGCCGGCCCCTGGGCAGCCCAAAGGTTTCGTTGCGGGATCCTCCGGAAGAACATTGAGGATCATCATGAGAACTACACCCGCTTCTGGCTCCTCCAGAAGGGGTCCTCGAAGCGCCGCTCCATTAAGGGATTCCCATGGTCACAGCGGGCAGGAAACAAAACGTCCATAGTGTTTTCCACAAAGAATGTTCCGGGCGCCCTCTTCAAGTGTCTCAGCGTGTTCGCGCTGCGTGATATCGACCTGACCAGGATCGAATCACGTCCCGTCATCGGCCGCCCTTTTGAGTACTTCTTCTACGTTGATTTTCTGGGAAGCATCACTGAAGAACGATGCCAGAACGCGTTGCGTCATCTGGGCGAAGTGACGGATTTCTTGCGGGTGCTGGGCTGCTATCCGCGAGGGTGAGGGGAGGAAGAGGTTATAGGGGATAGGTGATAGGGGGTAGGGAAGAGAAGTCAGAAGTCAGAAGTCAGAAGTCGGAAGTCAGAGGTCAGAAGCCGGAGGCCGGAACTCTGTTGTAGGGGCGCACAGAATTGCGCCCTCGGCTGAAGTCAGAACTCGGAGACCGGAAGTCAGATGACTAAAGTCGAGAAAAAGAGGTGTTAGGCGAGGACCTCGGAATTTGAATATAGGACTTTGGACTCTGAGGTTCTTAACTTTGAACCTTGAACTTGGAACTTTGAACCTTGGATCTTCGAAGCTCCCCTCCTGGGTGCAGGTTCTCTTCACTGAGAAATGGCAACTGAGAACTGACAACTGCTCTTCTGGAAGGAGCGTAATCCAAAATGATCATCAGCATGAAAGCAGGGGCGAGCAAGGAACAGATCAACCATGTGATCGAAAAGATCGAGAGTTACGGCTACACGGCCCATCCCATATATGGCGACGAGCGCGTGGTCATTGGCGCCATTGGCGATGGCCGCATGAAGGACCATATTCAGTCCCTGGAATCGGCCCCCGGGGTGGACTCGGTGATGCCCATTCTCAAACCCTTCAAGCTGGTGGGCCGCGAGTTGAAGAAAGAGAGGACGTGCGTGCGCGTGAGTGAAGACGTGGAGATCGACAGTGCCCATTTTGTCGTCATGGCCGGCCCCTGCTCGGTGGAATCCCGCGAACAGCTCATGACGACTGCTCATGCCGTGAAGTCGGCCGGCGCGAGAATCCTGCGGGGTGGCGCCTTTAAGCCCCGGACTTCTCCCTATGACTTTCAAGGGTTGGAGGAAGAGGGACTGAAATTGTTGGCCGAAGCCCGGGAAGCGACCGGCCTGAAGGTGGTGACGGAGGTTCTTTCTGATGCCAACGTTTCCCTGGTGGCCGATTACGCCGATATCCTGCAGGTCGGGGCCCGCAATATGCAGAACTTTGCGTTGCTCAAGAAGCTCGGAAAATGCGACAAGCCCGTCCTTCTCAAGCGCGGCATGAGTTCCACTATCAAAGAGTTCTTGCTTTCCGCGGAATACATCGTCTCCCAAGGAAATCCCAACGTGATCCTCTGTGAGCGGGGCATCCGCACTTTCGAGTCCTACACGCGCAACACCCTGGATCTCTCCGCCGTCCCGTTGCTGAACGAGCTCTCGCACCTTCCCGTGATCATCGACCCCTCCCACGCCACCGGCAAACGGTCCCTGGTGATCCCGATGGCAAAGGCGTCGGTAGCGGCGGGCGCCGACGGCCTGCTCATTGAAGTCCATCCCAACCCCGAAGAGGCATTTTCCGATGGGCCTCAGTCCTTGTTGCCGGAAGAATTTGATGAGCTCATGAGGGTCGTGCGACAATACGTGGCGCTGGAAAATCGCGAGATGTAACGGCGACGCCGGGGGGGAAAGGGATCTCAACTCCACCGCCCGCCTAGGACACCGACCCTCCCTATGCACCTCGAAAAATACTTCTTTGCCCTCACCATCTTTGCCGCCCTCGTCCTGACCTTCTTTCTTCTCCAGCCATTTGGCACTTATCTGGTCCTGGCCGGCATCCTGACTTACTACCTGGGCCCGCTCAAACGGTATCTGCGGCGTTACATGCCGAGCGAGGCCCTCTGCGCTGCGATTCTGGTGGTGCTCGTCATCCTGGTGGTAGTGGCGCCATCGATCTATGTGACCTCGCACCTGGTCACCCAGGTCAGCAGCGCCTACAATGACTTCAAGGATGCCCGCATCGGGGACCGGCTGGGACGCTTCGTCCAACAGAAGACAGGCAGGGACATTGAGTTTCACAGGATATTCTTGAACCTCCTTGAAAGCGCAAGGAACTTCCTCCTGGGCGCCGCGCCGAATGTCCTGGGATCACTGACTTCGCTTGTGGTGGGCTTGTTCATCATGTTTTTTGTCATCTACTATGCCCTGCAGGAATCCGGCGAGCTGGGGCGCAGGCTGAGGCGGTTGATTCCGCTCGAAGCGGGGCTGAAGGACAAGATGCTCGAGGAGATTCGAGGCGTTCTGGAGGGCGTCCTTTATGGTCAAGTGATTACCGCAGTGGTGGTGGGCGCCCTGGAAGGAATCGGTTTCCTGATCTTCGGGGTCGGCAACGCCATATTCTGGGCCGTCATGATGATGATTCTCTCATTCATTCCGGTTCTGGGGACGCCCCTCATCTGGGTCCCGGCGGGGATCTATTTGATCGTCGAGGGACACCTCTGGCGCGGTCTCGGCCTGTTGGTTTTCTCCACGGTTGTCGTTGTTTACGTGGACAATTTTTTGAAACCCCGGCTGATCAGCGATAAATCCAGGATCCACCCCATCATCATTCTGATTGGCGTGCTGGGTGGCTTGGAACTTTTTGGATTCATCGGACTCGTCATCGGCCCCCTCGTGCTGGCCCTGTTGATTCGCCTGCTCGTCTTTTACGAAGAAGTCTACCTTCCCAAGCAGGCCGGCTCGAAAGCTGATTCTTGAACACTTCCAATTACTTTCTTGAATTAATGCGTTGAAAGATATAGTATTCATTTGCTTTCTCCCCCCATATTCATCTCGCAGTGCGGTTTTGTGAGTCTTTGATCAGGAAAAAACCTACCCCCCCTTTAGTCCAACCGGAATGGAACTCAGAAGAGCATTACAAGGTCAAATCCTTTTGTTCAGAAACTCGCTTCGGGTCTCCCTTTTCTTCTCCATGGGGATTTGTCTTGCCCGGAGTGATTCCTGACAGGGAACCTCTTACATGCTCGAGTCCGATTTGGATTTCAGGACTGAAGTGGAGAAAGAAAATGAAGAGGCCCGGGTTCTCAAACTCATTGTCGCGCCCGTCCCGCCCGCTATTGATTTGGGCATTCTTGCACTTAATCGTGATCTCCGCAGGTCTTTGTACTGTGTTGCCGACTTCGGTGCTAGCCGTGTCAAATACCATCGTCCTCAACCAGGTTTACGGTGGAGGGGGAAACTCGGGCGCGACCCTGAAGAATGATTTCATTGAGCTTTTCAATCGCGGCAGCGCCACCGTTGATGTGACCGGTTGGTCCATTCAATACACCTCCGCCGCGGGGACCACATGGCAGAAGACCGATCTGTCCGGCACCATTGCTCCAGGCCAGTATTACCTGGTGCAGGAAGCGCAGGGCTCGGGAGGAACTGCCACCCTGCCCACTCCGGATGTCATAGGAACGCTTGCTTTGAGCGCCACGGCAGGCAAAATTGCACTCATCAACAACAACGGCCTGATTGCGAGTGGAACAGCCTGTCCCTCGGGCCCCAACGTGGTTGACTTCGTTGGCTTCGGATCAAACGCAAACTGCTTTGAAGGAACCGGACCAAGTCCGGCTCCAAGCAGCACTCATGCGATCTTGAGGTTGAAGGACGGCTGTACAGACACCGATAACAACTCAATGGACTTTAATGCGGGGACGCCAAATCCTCGCAATTCTGCCTCTCCGAAGAATTCCTGCGGCACGACAACAAATCCCAGCGGGGTGGGTGGCGCCAATCCAGGAACCGTCATGGCAGGCGGCTCAACCCTGCTGACCGTCGCGGTCACGCCGGGCTCAAATCCCATCAGCACCGGGATTACTGTCCGTGGAGATTTGACCCCGATCGGAGGCTCAGCCACTCAGCAGTTCTACGATGACGGAACGCATGGGGATGTGACTGCCGGCGACAATGCCTTCTCTTTTCAAGCCACCGTGGGGGCGGGCACCTCCAATGGCGCGAAGAGCCTGCGGGTAACCATCTCGGACGCTGAATTACGGACAGCGTCCGTTAGCATTGACCTCACCGCTCAGTCATCTTCTCTTATTGCTATCCACGACATCCAGGGAAGCGGCGCCTTCTCGCCCCACCAGGGAGAGTTGGTGACGACCGCCGGCATTGTCACTGCGGTCAAAAGCAATGCCTTCTTCCTTCAGACTCGGGACTCAGAAATCGATGGCGACCCGAACACCTCCGAGGGAATCGTTGTCTTTACATCGAGTGTGCCGCCCCCGGCCGCGGCCGTGGGCAACGAGGTTACAGTTACAGGGACGGTCCTGGAATATGTGCCGGCCTCCGACCCCAGCAGTCCATCCCTCACTCAGCTCAGCGAACCTGTGGCCGTGACACTTGTTTCCACGGGGAATCCATTGCCCGTCCCGGTTACACTGACTGCCGCAGACCTTAGCCCTTCCGGTCCGATCCAACATCTCGGGAAGTTTGAGGGAATGCGTGTCCATGCGGATTCACTGACGGTTGTTGCTCCCACCCAGGGGTATCTTGATGAGACAAACGCCACCTCCACGTCAAACGGTGTCTTCTATGCCGTGCTGACAGGGACTCCCCGGCCTTTCCGTGAACCGGGGATTGAGCTGCCTGATCCACTCCCTCCGGGTTCACCCTGCTGCATCCCGCGCTTCGACGCCAATCCTGAACGCCTGCGTGTCGACAGTGTTGGACTGGTAGGCGGCGCTCCCTTGGAGGTCACCGTAGGAGCGGTCGTGACCAATATCACGGGGCCGTTGGACTATGCCTTCCGGACTTATACGATTTTGCCTGATCCGGCGACGCCTCCGGGCATTTCGGGGAACATCAGCGCGATCCCTGTTCCCACGCCAAAGATCGATGAGCTCACCGTCGGCACCTTGAACCTGGAGCGGTTTTATGATTCCATGGACGATCCTTCGACAACTGAGCCTGTCCTGACGACAACGGCGTTCAACCACCGGCTTAACAAGGCCTCCTTGGCCATCCGGAATGTGATGCGCATGCCTGACATCATTGGCGTCGAAGAAGTGGAGAACCTTGTGACTCTGCAGTCGCTGGCAGAAAAAATCAATAATGATGCTGCTGCAACGGGAGAGCTCAATCCGAAGTACCAGGCCTACCTTGTCGAAGGCAACGATCCGTCTGGCATCGATGTGGGCTTCCTTGCAAATGGTTCTCGCGTGAACGTCATCGAGGTGGTCCAGGTCGGGAAGACGGATACGTATCGGGATCCTGCCACGGGCCAGCAGGTTCTTCTTAATGATCGGCCCCCCCTGGTCATGCGCGCGACCATCTTGAAAACGGATCCCTCCGTCCCTCCGGTGACGGTCATTGTCAGTCACCTGCGTTCATTGTCCGGCATCAACGACACGGCGGAGGGTGCCCGTGTTCGTGCGAAGCGCGCCGCACAGGCCGAGTATCTCGCCAACCTGCTTCAATCGCGACAGTCGGCTGATCCGAGGGAGGCAATCATCTCCATTGGAGATTACAATGCCTTCCAGTTCAACGACGGTTACGTGGATGTGATGGGGACGGTTCTGGGGACGCCGGCACCGTCTGACCAGGTCATTCTGCCGAGCAGCGACCTCGTTAATCCGGAGTTGTTAAACCTGACCGATCGCGCTCCAGTGGAGCAAAGGTACTCGTTCAGCCTGGATGGAAACGCGCAGGCGCTCGATCACATTGTGATTTCGGCGAATCTGCTGCCACGATTCACCGGAATCCACATGGCGCGCTGCAATGCAGATTTTCCCGAATCCTTTCGCAACGATGCGAATCGGCCCGAGCGAATGTCCGATCATGACATGCCGGTCGCTTATTTTAGTTTTCCTTCGGGGGGAGCAGATCTGTCCGTCGTCAAAAATTATTCATCAGACCCGGTGCAGCCCGGGATTCTATTTGGATACCTCCTTGCAGTGATGAACAACGGCCCTGAGAAGGCCACATTAGTGGTGATGAATGATACACTGGCAACCAACACCACCTTCCAGTCCATTACCCCGCCCGCGGGTTGGACTTGTGCTGTCCCCCCGGTGGGAAGCAATGGGATCTTGATCTGTACCGATAAGTCGCTGGAGGTCTCGATCCTTGAGACCTTCCTGGTGACAGTGAAAATCAATTGTTCGATCGAGACGGGAACCACCCTAGCCAGCACGGCAACGATTCAATCTTCCGAAGCTGACTCGAACCTGGGGAATAATTCAACTACTTCAACGGTCACGGTAGTAGATCCCACCACGATCTCTCCTCCCAGCCAGATGTTCGGAGCGAGCGGCGGGTCGGGAACAGTGAGGGTCAGCATTCCGGGCGACTGTCGATGGACCGCAGTGAGCAATGATCGATGGATCACGATTACCTCCTCCGACAGCGGGGCCGGCAGCGCGACTCTCAGTTACCGGGTTGCGCCGAATAATGGCACGAGTTCCCGTGGGGGATCGATGACGGTCGCCGGACGAACCTTTTCGGTGTCTCAGATGGGCAGTGGCGGCGGAAACACACAGCTCAGTCTCGTCATCCCGGCAGGTGGCGTCAGCTCGGCGGCAACACAGGTCGAGGGAGGAAACGTTCGTGCAGGGTACGCGACGGTCACCGCCGATCCCTCCAAGAGAGGGGACGGGCGCGGAAACCTTTTTTCCGAGAGCGGTCCTGAAGGGACGGCGGTTCTCAGCTTGATCCAAAATGGTGTTGTGGTCAGCGAAGTGGGAGTGCCTGCCTCACCGCCCACAACCTCCGCTCTACTCTTCATTGATTATCGTTCAACCCTCAAAGTCAAATGGGGTCGGGAGATTGCGCAGTCTTCCCAGGTCAACACCGGACTTGCCGTCGTTAATCAGGAAACTGTCGCCGCCAACATTGCCTATCGACTTCGGGGTTCCACGGGGGAGGTTCTAGCGACCGGGCATGGCACTCTGGCGCAAGGCGCTCATCGGGCGTTGTTCATCCATGAATTGAACCAGATCGCCCCGGATTTCATCTTGCCTCCGGACTTTTCAACGGCTGCGGGGTTTGGGACGGTTGAAATCACGAGCGATCAACCGATATCCATTCTGGGTTTGCGGCTGACCATGAGCCAGCGTGGAGATACCTTGTTGACGAGTACCCCGATTTCCGATTTGACCCGGCCGGTCAGCGCCGAGGCGCTCTTCTTTCCTCAGTGGGTGGAGGGGGGCGGGTATACGACGTCAATCATTCTCTTAAACAACTCAGACTCGGTTGAAGCAGGAACGCTGCGGATATTCGACAACCGGGGCGCAGGCTTGATGGTCCGGCAGTCTGGTAATGATGCCTCTCCGGCTTCAGCATTTAGTTACAGAATCGAGCCACGAGGGTTCTATGTATTTCAGACCGAGGGATCTCCGTCGACGGTTCTTGCAGGCTGGGCCCAGGTCGAGCCGGACAAAGGCACATCAACGCCGGTCGGCGCCGGAGTATTGAGCTACACCACGGAAGGCATCCTGCGTTCCGAAACAGGGATTCCATCTGCGATCCCGTCGACTCATGCGCGGATCTATGTCGACCGGTCTGGCGGCCATAATACGGGAATCGCAATCGCGGATCCTTCGGGAACAGGCCTTCGCGCCACCCTGAAAGCCTTTCAAGTCGACGGCAACACTGCCACGGGAATCGGGACTTTGGAGCTTGTTGGCCACGGGCATGACGCGAAGTTTGCCAATGAGTACATTCCGGCGATTCCGGAGGGGTTCACCGGGGTGTTGGATGTTTCATCGCCTTCACCTTTCGTGGCCCTCACCCTGCGTGCCCTTACCAACGCGAAAGGCGATTTTCTAATGACGACATTTCCCATCGTGGACTTGAATCAGACCACTCCCGCTCCGTTAATCTTTCCGCAGATCGCAGCCGGGGGAGGATATGAGACCCAATGCATCGTGTTCGGGAAAGGGAGTGAAACCCATGCCTTGATCAGCTATTACGGTGATGACGGGGCTCCGCTGAATGTGGGAAAGACGGCGGATCACAATAAGGAGAGGTAGCCGAGGGAAGTAACACCCATTGAACGAGAGTTTTTGGGAAATGTATAGACGAGGGAGGATTGAGGGCATCCCAAACATTGGGAGCGCCCTCGACCCTCGTCATACCGCCTACATATTAAAGGTAATAGTTTGCGACGAATTGCGCATGATATGGAAGATTCAAGATACAATGACGGCTGAACGAGATTTTCCAGAGGACCGATCGTAGGGATTAGACAGGCCCGTGCAGGGCAGAAATGTTGAAGGGCAATTGGCGTGAGTGATCCGGCCCGGCCGGGTAGCCCAAGGCCGATGGCGTTATTGGCAATTAGGGGTGTTGAGATCTCCTGCGTCACATGGGACCGGCATTGTATCTGATTTCTTACCACTGATCATTGCACACCATGCTCCCTGCGCTTTTGGTTTTCCTGGGCACCTATCTTGTACTCGCCGTCGGGCGTCTCCCCGGATTTCGCGTCGATCGCACCGGCGCGGCGATCATCGGCGCCAGCCTGATGATTGCGTTTCGAGTCCTCTCTCTTGATGAAGCCTTCCGGGCGATTAACTATGAAACCATCATCCTGCTGTTCGGGATGATGATCGTGGTGGCCAATCTCCGGCTCTCCGGATTTTTCGCGGTGATCAGCGCCTGGGTGGTGGAGCACGCCCATCATCCCCTGGCGCTGTTGAGTGGAATTGTCCTCGTCTCCGGCGTTTTTTCCGCCTTCTTCGTGAACGATACGATGTGCCTGGTGCTCACTCCGCTGGTGCTCGAAATCGTCACTCAATTGGACCGCCGGCCGATCCCTTACTTGCTTGCGGTGGCGATGGCGTCGAACATTGGAAGTGTGGCGACCATCACCGGGAATCCGCAAAACATGATGATCGGGACTTTTTCTCATATCCCTTATCGCGTATTCGCGGCCACGCTTGCCCCGGTCGCCGGAATCGGGCTGGTCTTGACGGTGTTGTTGATTGCTCTCGTTTATCGAAGGGAATTCACCCGTGCCCACCCCGTCGACATTCCGAAACCCCGCGTCCGGGTCAACCGAGTTCTTCTGTGGAAATCCGTGATTGCCGCAGGGGTCATGATCGTCTTGTTCTTTGCAGGATGGCCGGTCGCCAAGGTGGCGGTCGTGACGGGAGCGGCTCTGTTGATCACTCGCCGGGTGAAACCCGAGAAAGTTTACCGGGAGATCGATTGGCAGCTGTTGGTTTTATTCGGAGGGTTGTTCGTGGTCATTGCCGGCGTGGAGAAGACGTTGCTGAGCCACGACCTCGCCGGGATCGCGTCAAACTTCAGGCTTGACCGCGTCGGGGTGTTGAGTATCCTCAGTGCGCTGCTCTCCAACGTGGTGAGTAACGTGCCGGCTGTGCTGGTCTTCAAGCCTTTCATCGCTCGACTGGCGAATGCTCGGCAGGCGTGGATGACGCTGGCCATGTCCTCCACCCTGGCGGGCAACCTCACATTGCTGGGCTCTATTGCGAATCTCATTGTCGTTGAGCGCGCCCGTCGCGACGTCAGGATTTCATTCCTCGAATACCTCAAGGTGGGTGTGCCACTGACGATTCTGACTGTGGGGGTCGGCGTCGTTATGATGTCCAGGGTCTGACCAGGGAACCCAATCCTCATCCAATTCTTCGAAGGGCCCCCCTCAATTTCTGCTTGAATCCGAAGAACCACAGTCGTAAGATGAGCGAGTTCAATCCCCTATGGTTAAGTCTTCAAGCGTGATACCTGGCTGACGGTCAGGGGAAAATAGTTTTAATCACCCCCTATCATTAGATCCACCTCCCAGCAGTGTCTACGTGAGGCACTGCAGTGATTGGCAGTGGGCCCTCGAGACGTTCACCCTGAGGTCTATTTATCGGTGCGGAGATTCAATATGAGCAGATATGGGAGTCATGGCTCTCTTCAACGAGCGATTGTTCCGATCGTCGGGTTCGTGTTCTTGTGTCTGGCTCATCCCATCCACCTCGTGGGCGGAACTGCCCCGACGGTTGTAACATTAGGCGCCTCCAATATCTCATCTAATTCTGCCTCGCTGGCGAGCACGATCAATCCCAATGGGCTTTATACGTTTTACTATTTCGAGTGGGGAACCACGGCCTCCTATGGGCGCTCGACCGAGCCCATTGGCATTGGTTTGGATCAAAGCATGCTTGGGGAGGGCTCTAATCTCGACGGGCCGCTTGCGGCCAGCACCACGTATCACTTTCGTGTCGCCGCAACGAATAGCGCAGGAACATCATTTGGTAACGATGCGGTGTTTACGACCCTCCCCTTACCTTCTCCGGCGCCGACAGTGATCACGCAGGCCGCCAGCAATATCACCTCCAATTCGGCCACATTGAACGGAGTGGTGAATCCCAATGGGCTGGCCACGAGCTTCTGGTATTCCTATCAAGCCGAGAACGATCCTGGGGTATCATTGTTCCCTATCCCCCTTGGCAGTGGGACCAGTGATATCAGCCTGTCTTTCAACATCACTGGGCTTCTGCCTTATACGAATTATCATTTTTATTACGTGGCGAGTGGCGGCGGGGTTGTCATTTACGGCGGCGACTTGATATTCACAACGCTCCCCGGTTTTTCGCCCCCACTGGCCCAAACGGGTTTTCCAACCAGCGTCACCTCCAATTCAGCCACCGTGACAGGAGCAGTTCATCCCACGGGCTTAAACACCACGGTTCACTTTAGTTGGGGGACGACGCCCGCATACGGGAATGTGACCGCCACACAATCCATTGGCAGCGGAACCAGTTATGTCCAGGTGATGGCAGACCTCCCGGGCCTGCTACCGAATACAACGTACTACTATCAGGTGGTCGCCACAAACAGCCTGGGCACAACCTTTGCGGATGGAAGGCTTTTCAATACCCCGCCACTACTTCTTTCTCCAACAGCCATCACACAACCCGCGGCCTCCATCACATCTTCCTCCGCTGATCTCAATGCCACGGTCAATCCCAACGGACTCGATCCCAGTATCATTTTTCAATGGGGGACCAGCCCGGCCTATGGGAACCAGACGCCTGCGATTCCCGTTCCGCCGGTTTTCTCAGACTGGCATGTGGATTTTAATGTGACCGGGCTTGTCCCGAACACCCTCTACCATTATCGAGTCGTGATTACAACCAGTGGCGGCACAACGATGGGGAGCGATGCGACGTTTATGACGCTAAGCGGGGCGGCTCCCACCGCAATCAACCTTGACCCGTCAAACGTCACATCGAATTCCGCCGTGCTCTTTGGGGCGGTCAATCCCAACGGACTTGCCGCAACCGCTTATTTCCTCTGGGGGACCAGCGCCGCCTATGGCAACACCACGGCGCCACAGCCCCTGGGCGACGGGACGAATGTCTTGAACGTAACATTCTTACTTACCGGACTTCTTCCGAATACCACGTACCACTACCAGATCGTGGCAAGCAATAGCTTGGGGACAGTGAATGCCAATAGTGACAGTACATTTACCACCTTCGCGCCGGGAAACGCCCCGCCGATCGTGACCACAGGTTTGCCGACTGACATCACAGCGCATTCGGCGAGGTTCACTGCCACCGTTAATCCTAACGGGTCGGCAACCACGGTGTTTTTCGTTTGGGGAACTGCTTCAATGGAATTCCAAACCTTCCTCCAGCCTGTGGGAAACGGCCTGCGAAATGTCTCTGTTCCATTTCTGATGCTGGGGATCGAGCCCAATACCGGCTACCACTATCGAGTCGTGGCGACCAACAGTCTGGGAACGGTGTCCGGGGCCGATGTCTCTTTTGAAACGCCATCCTATTTTGCAGCCCCAACAATCTCTAATGTTTATTTGCCAAGCAACATTACGCCCAATTCCGCGACGGTCATTGATTTTATCAATCCCAATTCATTGCAGACCAGCATCTACTTTCGCTGGGGAACCAGCACCGCTTATGGAAATACCACGACTCCGCAACCGATGGGTAGCGGACAAGTTTTTGTTGAAGTGACACAAGACCTGACCGGGCTCTTGCCGGATACGACCTATCACTATCAGTTGGTTGCGACGAATAGCATGGGTTCGGTATCGGGAAGAGATATCGTGTTTACTACGCCCTCGGTCGACTGTCCGGAAAAGTTCCTCGACCTTGGGAACCTTTCGAATGGAACGTTGAGCTCCAGTTCCTGCCGCTCTGTCGTGAAGGGAGCCCTGTGGTATGCGGATCGATATTTCTTCACGGTTTTTGCTGGCCAGCCGGTCTCCATTTCAGTGAGCTCTACCGAGATCGACACTTATGTTTCTTTGTTGAAAGGCGGACTCGTGATTGCATCCAATGACAATGGGGGTGGAGGCACTGATTCACGCATCCCTCCGACCACCGGCCTTCTCACTCTTTCGGAGGCAGGAACCTACACGATTGAGGTGACCTCGGCAGCGTCAGGCACGAGCGGCAATTATTCAATCCACCTGGGCCTTCCTACCGGACCTCTCTTCAGCACGGATGTTTCTCTTCTGGGAGGGGGGGCGGGGAGCGCTGGAACCACCGGCGCGGGAAAGTTGGTGAGAGCCGGCTTTGCCACCGGCACCAGCAGGTCCAACAAAGGTTCCGGCCTCGAGTCTTCGAGCTCCCCGTATGGGACCGCGATATTCAGTGTGACTCAAAATGGCGTGGTCGTGAGTGAAGCCGGGGTTCCAGCCTCAACGCCCACCACCCGGGCGCGCATTTTCGTCGATTTTCAGCCCAATGTTCCTGGTAAAACGGATCAGCGGAATGCGGGGGAGATCAGCATCAACACTGGCTTTGCTATTGTCAACCAGGGGAATGGAACGGCGAATATCAAATTCGAATTACGGGATTCCGGAGTCATCGTGGCACAGGGCAACGGCACCCTGCCCCAGAATCAACATCGCGCCCTCTTTCTTAACGAACTCATCGAGATGGCTTTCGATTTCAGATTGCCTGCAACCTTCAACGGGTTTGGCACCTTGGATATCCTCAGCGACCAGCCTCTTGCAGTATTGGGACTGCGCTTGACCACAAACCAGCGTGGCGAAACGCTAATCACCACGACTCCGATTGCCGATCTTAACCAGCCTCCGGCGCAATCGCCCCTGTATTTCCCTCACTTCGCCGATGGGAATGGATACAGGACCATGATCCTGCTCATGAATACCTCGGACGTGGTGGAGAGGGGGCAGCTGCGGATAAGAGACAATCAGGGGCAACCCCTGCCTGTGCATGCCGCGGGAAGTAATCTTTCGGAAATTCCTTACTCAATTCAGCCCGGGAGCTCTTACATGTATCTAACAGATGGGGCCCCCGGCACGATCGATACGGGTTCCGTCCAGGTTGTCCCCGATCCGGGCACCTCCGCGCCGGTGGGCGCAGCCGTGCTGAGTTACTCCGTTGCAGGTACCCTGATCACTGAAACCGGCATCCCTTCAGCCACACTCACGAATCATGCGCGCATCTATGTGGACCGTTCCGGGGGGCACAACACCGGATTGGCCATCGCGGCTCCTGACACCTCACCGATCCGTGTGACGCTGGCCGCGTACCAGGAGAATGGGGTGACGACGATGGGCAGCGGGGAATGCGATCTCGTGGGCAACGGGCACGATGCAAGATTTGCCAATGAATTCATCCCGGGTCTCCCCGATGGTTTCACCGGGGTCCTTGATATTTCTTCCCCCTCACCCTTTGCGGCTCTGACCTTGCGCTCACTGACCAACAGTCGAAATGATTTTCTACTGACAACATTCCCGATTGCCGACGCCAACCAACCCGCTCCGAATCCGCTCATCTTTCCGCAGATCGCAGATGGCGGGGGCTACCAGACTCAGTTCATTTTGCTAAGTACTGGAAGCGGATCGAATGCGACGCTGAACTTTTTTGCTGACGACGGCACACCTCTTGCCATTGGGAAGCGCGCGCATTAGAAGCCCGGCATCCTCGCGCCGGGCTGGGCGTCGGTTCCGGGGCCAACTATGAGGTGGCTTATGCTGTGCCGCCGATAGCCGCCGGCTTCCCCGTGGGTGTTCTGTGGCTGATACAAGTCTAGTCGCCCTGGTTCGTGCCTATGCATGTTCCCCTGTCTTTCCCGGTGAATTGAGTACTCTCGCAAGACCGATCAAAGATTATTCGTGACGCGGCCCCTTCCTTGAATGGAAGTGAAGTTAGGTGTAAAATAGTTTTAGGTCGATCACCCATAATCGACCTTCGGCATCCATAGCCAGTCCGGAAGGCTGGACAGGCTTTATTCCCTCACCCTAAGAATCAAATTCGAAGACGAGAGAGAAGCTATGAAACTATTCATTGCGAGGAGACTTGGTCTTAACAACTTGCTCCGCGGGATGGGAGCCGCAATACTGTTCGCCGCCACCCTTCCGATCCAGATTAATACCCTGATTGCGGGCAATGTATGCAATTCGGGCCGGGTTGGGGTTGCTCCCACTTATTACACCGGCGCGAGTCCCCGATCCGTGGCAATGGGGGATTTCAGTGGAGACGGGATGCTCGACCTGGCGGTCGCCAACTATGATGATTCTCACACCTCTCCTGGGAATGTGTCGATCCTGACTGGAATTGGGGATGGACGCTTTGAGTACCGACTATATTACATCAATGGTAAACAACCGATCGCCGTCGTCGCCGGGGATTTTAATCGCGACGGAAAATTGGATTTAGCGGTTGCGAACCAATTGTCGAACGACATCACCATCTTTCTGGGAAATGGAAACGGAACCCTTCAGCAGCCCTTGAGCTATACCGTTGGAACGGGCCCTTCCTCACTGGCCATCGGAGATTTTCAAGGGGATGGAAAGATCGATCTGGTGGTAGCCAGCAACGACTCGAGCACTCTGTCGGTCCTTTTGGGGAATGGAAATGGAACTTTCCAGCCGGCACTCATTTATTCTATCGGCCCCGGTCCCCGTTTTGTTGCGGTGGGAGACTTCAATGGAGATGGGAAGCCTGATCTGGCTGTAGCCCATTCCATTGAGGGCTATTTTGGTTTCCACGAGGTTTCAATATTTTTGGGCAAGGGGGACGGCAGCTTTGGCAGCGCAGTAACATACAGTGCCGCTGAGAATCCGATGTCGATTGCCATGGGTGATTTCAACGGAGACGGCAGGGTGGATCTTGCCGTGGGGAGCCAGTCTACCAACGAGATTTCTATTCTGATAGGGAACGGTGACGGCAGCTTCAAAGCGCCGAGGAACTATGCAGCCGGTGGTTCGCCAGCCTCCATTGCCATCGCAGACTTCAACGCGGACGGGAAGCTGGATATGGCCGTTGCCAATTCCACGTATACTACCTTTGGTACACACAATGTCTCGGTGTTATTGGGAAACGGGGATGGATCCTTTCAGTCGGCCACAAATTATGAAGCGGGTGAAAACCCTGCGGCCGTTGCAGCGGGAGATGTGAATGGGGACGGAAGAGTCGACCTCGTGGTGTCGAATTACAGCGGAGCCAGTGTTTCCGTCCTGATGGGCAACAATGATGGAACATTTCAAGCCTCGCTGAACTATGCGGCGGGTCCGACTCCCTATTGGATTGCCGCCGGCGATTTCAATGGAGATGGGAGGCCGGATCTTGCGGTCACCAACTACACCTCTGACACAGCATCCATCCTATTGGCTGCAGGACACGGCGGATTCAAGCCCCCGACCAGTTACAAAGTCGGATCGTATCCACAGGCGGTCGTAGCCGCTGATTTCAATAGTGATGGGAAACTGGATTTGGCCGTAGCCAATAGGAGTTCAAACACCTTTTCCATTTTGTCAGGCAATGGCGATGGTACCTTTCAGCCGGCGGTTAATTATGATACCGGACCGGGGTCCTCTCCACAATTCATTGCGATTGGAGATTTTAACCATGACGGAAAGCCCGATTTGGCGGTGGCAAGCGCCGTTGGGGGGGAGGTGCTCATTCTCTTTGGAAAGGGTGATGGAAGTTTTCGTTCGCCCGTCCATGTCAGCCTCACCATTCCTGCTGAAGGGGTCAGCGTAGCTGACTTCAACCGGGACGGCGTTGAGGATTTGGTGACACTCAATGAAAACTCTCACAGTGTGTCGATCCTCCTGGGGAGGGGCGACGGCACGTTCCAGCCGGGGCGGGCCTTCGGAGTTGGACGCTACCCCAAAGCGGTCACCGTTGGGGATTTCAACGGTGATGGATATCCGGATCTAGCCGTTACAAGCCCCAATGTCAAGGGGACTGAGTCGATTTTGCTGGGGAAAGGGGATGGGACATTTCAGTCGCCCGTAGATTATGAGGTTGTGGCTTATCCGCAATTCTCAGTCGTTGGCGATTTGAACGGTGATGGGAAATCGGACATTTTTGTTGTGAGCCTTCTCGGAAGAGAGTCGGTGATGTTTGGTAACGGCGACGGGACGTTTAAGCCCGCTATCCCATATTTGATTGGATCATCTCCGCAATCGGCGGTCATTGCTGATTTTAACGGAGATGGAATGATGGACGTTGCATTAGCAAACGCGTTCAGCGCGGATGTCTCGGTCGTAATGAATGGTACATCCCTGACACTGGTCCCGGCGAGTCTCCCGGATGGCGTGTTTGGACAGGCATACAACCAAAGCCTGATGGGGACCGGCGGCGTACCGCCTTACCACTTCGAGATCTCGGGAGGCGCCTTGCCGATGGGCCTTTCTCTGTCGACCTTCGGCCAGATCTCGGGAACGCCTCTCGCTTTGGGGCCTTTCTCTCTATCAGTGACGGTGACGGATGCTCTAGGTTGCACACAACGTCAAGGTGTGATCATGAGGACTGTCGCTGCCAATCATATTTCCCCACAACGTCAAGGTGTGATCATGAGGACTGTCGCTGCCAATCATATTTCCCTGGCCATCCCCGCCGGCGGCGCTTTCAGCGCCTCGACGGTGGGTAGTGTCGGCATAGTCCAAACTGGATTCGCTGTTTTGGAACAAACATCTTCACTTGGGTTAGTCTTCGGTACTGCCGTTGTCAGCGTTGTCCAAAACGGAGTGGTCATCAGTGAGGTGGGAGTCCCCTCAGTTTCTGAAACGCGATCGGCCCGAACCCTTATCGAATACCGTCAGGATGTCTCAGTAAGCGATGGTCATCCAGAGGCAGGTCCCATCGCCGTAAACACTGGTTTGGCGATTGCGAATCGCGGATATTTTACCGCGACCGTGACATATCAGCTGCGAGACTCAAAGGGAAATACGATCGCGATCGGACACGGCTCAATCCTTCCCTTGTTGCACCGGGCCTTTTTTATCGATCAACTCGAAGGGTTTGCGTCGGACTTTGTCCTGCCCCCAGACTTTTCAACCCAGACGGGATTTGCCAGCCTGGAGATTTCAAGTGATCAGCCACTTGCTCTCTTAACATTAAGGGCAACTACCAATCAACGGGGTGAGACCCTGTTGACGACGATGCCCACCGCTGATTTGACCCAATCCCTGCCTCCGAGACCCCTGGTTTTCCCCCACTTCGTCGATGGCGGCGGCTACACGACTTCCTTGTTTATGCTCAATACATCAGACTCGCCAGAGACCGGGAAATTATTCATTTACGATGAAACGGGAGCACCATTGACGGTACATCGAATGGGGGATCCGGCCGGCGCTTCGTCGAGCTATAACTACGAAATTCCACCTGGGGGCTTCTACATTTTGAAGACGGATGGCTCACCCGGTTCAGTCCGGGCTGGAGCAGTCCATGTGATGCACGATCCTACAGGTGCCTTACCGGCATGTGCTGGCCTCTTCAGCTATTCGTCGGGAGCGGTGCTGGTTACGGAATCCGGAATTCCCTCGACCACCATTTATACTTCGGGCCCCACCAGCAACGCACGCATCTATGTCGATCAATCGAATGGCCATAAGACGGGACTCGCCCTCGCAAATTACTTTAGCCAGCCAGTGCATGTAACGCTCAACGCGTTTCAAAGCGATGGTGTGACCCCGGTGGGAACGGCATCCCTGGATCTCGGCCGGAACTCCCATGCCGCAAAATTCGTGGACGAACTGATTCCATCGCTTCCGGATGGCTTTACTGGAGTGCTGAACATTTCCGCATCGCCCCCCGTTGCCGCCCTCACTCTGCGCTCGTTCACTAACTCCCGGGGGGATACCTTGTTAACGACTTTTCCGGTGGGAGACGATGACGACTTGACCTTGTCTTACCCTCTTATCTTTCCCCAGATCGCGGATGGAGGGGGATACCGGACCCAGATAATTTTGCTAGCCCGGGGAGGGGGCTTCACCGCAACCCTGAAATTTTATGATGACAATGGCTTGCCGTTGGGTGTAGGAAAAAATGGGCGCGACCGAAATGGCGCATTCTAGAGAGTCCACTGGCGAACTCGGGAGCGCAGCATGCTTGTCAATCAGAGAGCTTGCCTGTGCTTTCAATTTCTCAGAGATTTGTATCTTTAAGGGCCGTACCGTTTGACTTGATAGGAGAGATTGAAGCCATCCTTTTCCGCGGCATTTCCTCTCACTGCTGGTTCTTCTTCGCTTGAATCCCTTTCCAAACCGCTCGACAACCGCCTCGCTCGAAGTTTATCTTTATCCCCATGCCGATCCGGATCGATCCCGAGAAGAAGAGCATCTCGCTCAGTGTGAAGGATGTTGCAGCGCTGGTCGCCGGCCCCGGGGCGGTGGATGAAGTGGCCTATGGCGTCGCACGGATGACGCTGGGACGGCTGGCGCATGAGTCCTACCAGGCCAGCCGGGCGCAGGAAGAAGAATCGTTCCAGAAAGAATTCGCCGTCAGCCACTCCTTCCAGGTCGATGAATTCGAGGTGTCCATCGGGGGGCGCATCGACGGAGTCTCCCGGCGCGGAGACGTCACCGTCGTGGAAGAAGTAAAGTCGACGTTGCGGACCCGACAGGAACTGCTCCGCTACGATGCCGCCAGTTTTGAGCGGTATAAACTTCAACTCCAACTCTACCTCTATTTCCTATGGATTGGCGGACTTCGCAGCCTCGAGGGGGTCCTGATCTTTATCAGCCTCGTGGACGAGGGCCGCTATTCCTTTCAAATCGACTTCGATCCGGAAACCGTTGAGGCCCTCTTACAAGACGCCCTCCAGCGGGTCATCGAGGAGTGGCGCGCCGGGCAGCGCCGTGCGGCCCTGAAGCGGCAACTGGCCGGGAAGATACAGTTCCCTTTTTCCGAAATGAGGCCCTATCAATCCCGGATGATGGAACACATCGAAGAAGCCCTGCTGGCGCGCCAGGATTCCATGGTGTGCGCCCCCACCGGGGTAGGGAAGACCGTGGCGGCCTTGATGCCGGTCCTTCGATTTGCTTTACTGGAAAATAAGAAGATTTTTTTCGTCACCTCCAAAACGACCCAGCAACAACTGGTCGTGGAAACGGTGCGGCAAATCCTTCAAACGGCAGATGCTTCGCAGACGGCATCCGGCTTCAATGTCCTTGTTTTGCGCGCCAAAGAAAAGATGTGCGCTAATGACGTCTGCTTTTGCCATCCGGACTTCTGCAATTTTGCCAAGAACTATTTCACCAACCTCGCCGACTCGAAGCTGGTGGATTACTTTTCCAGCCAGGCCCTGATGCTCCCCGATGAGATCTATGCGAAAGGGAGTCCAGCGGGTGTCTGCCCCTTCGAGCTTTCGCTGGAGCTGGTCAACCGCGCCGACCTGGTCATCTGCGATTACAACTATGTGTTCGATCCCTGGATTTCATTGCGGCTGTTTGCGGCGGGCGAGCCCTTCGATCACTGTCTCCTGATCATCGATGAAGCGCACAATCTCTATTCCCGCGGCCGCGAATATTACTCTCCTGAACTGGAACGAAACACGGTTCGCGAGTTGATGACCTGGGCGGAGTCCCGATGCAGGCAATTATCCAGTGACGCACAGGGGTCTGTAGGGACGCACAGTCGTGCGCCCAAGAAGGTTAATCAACAATCTTCTCTCAACTTCTCTGGTCCTGACGAGGCCGATGACCGCGCCCTCTTCGACCGGCTGGCCACCTTTTTCACTTTTTTTGAAAACTACTTTGAACGGGTGGCGTTTTCGGCCCTCGAGCCGTTTGAAGGCAATCCGCCTGCTGAGCCAAAGTACTTCGCCTCGCTGGATTTGAATTTTCTGACGAAACGGTGGTTTGAGCTGGAATCGATGATGCTTGATTACTTCATCTATCGAAAGCGCCGCCACGAGGTCCGACCCGACGACCCCTTCATCGATTTCTATTTTCAATTCTCTCGTTTCTTGAGCGTCGCCTCGATTGGCGGCAAGCAGTTCTCAACGATCTATGATGCGACCGAAAACAACGAGCGGTTGAAGATTGTCTGTAAGGACCCCTCGCGGCAGCTCTCCGAGCGCGCGCGGGGTTTTTACAATGCCACGGCGATGTCGGCGACGCTCGAGCCCATGGAATTCTTCCGCGACGTGCTGGGTTTCGAGAAGTCCCGGACCCTCTCCATCAGCCTGCCGTCGCCTTTTCCGCCCGAAAACCGTCTCATCGCCATCGTCCCCGATGTCCTGACCACCTACAACCAGCGGTCCCGTTTCTACGAAAAGATTGCTCGCGTTGTCGAGTCAACCGTGCGGGTGCGGCCGGGAAACTATTTTGCCTTCTTTCCGTCGTTCGAGTTCCTGGTCTCCGTGCAGAGATTTTTGGACCTCCCGGAATTTCGTGTGGTGACGCAACAGCGGGTGATGGACGAAGACGCGAGGGCGGCGGTACTGAAGGGACTGAGGATAGCGACTACCCCTTTGGTCGGAGATGTTCCTGTGGCTCAGAATGGAAGTCCTGGGGAGGGTGGGACCAACGCCAGGACCCGACCGCATCCAGGCCTTAAGGCTTCCCTCCAGCAAGCTCGAGCGACGCTGGTCCTTGCTGTCCAAGGCGGAATTTTCGCGGAAGGGGTGGACTATCCCGGAGAGTCGTTGATCGGGGCCATCATCGTTGGCCCGGGGCTGCCCCGGGTCTCCTTTGAACAGGAACTCATGCGCCAGTATTACGACGAGGAATTCGCCGACGTTGAGGGCGGCGAGCGCTCGCGGGGATTCGCCTATGCGTATCTTTATCCCGGGATGAACCGTGTCATTCAGTCGGCCGGCCGTGTGATCCGCAGCGACACCGACCGCGGGGTCATCGTCCTGCTGGACCGCCGCTTTGCCCAGCATCCGTATATTGATTTGTTGCCGGACCATTGGTACCGCTATTCGCCGGAGGAGTTGATGGTGACGGACCTCGAGTCCGCCCTGAAGAAGTTTTGGGGAGGATGAGGGAAGCTCCGCTCACACACCCCCAGATCCTTGGTCCACAGGTCGGGCCCCAGGATCGCGGTGTTGATCCCAGGTGGAACCGCGGCAGCAGGGGGAAAGATTATGAGCGTCGAGTCCGTGTGAAGTAAGGCGTTGGCCAGAAGGTTCCAGCCCCGCTTGCGGAGCGCCAGATCTTTGGCCCACGGCGCTAGCCGTGGGAGGGCGGAGTGCAACCAAGAGAGAAGGGAGGCTCCGGGAGGGAAGATTGTGAGGGTATGGGACGTGTCAAAAGATCATTGTGAGCTTGGATTCCAGCCCCGCATGCGGGGCGTCGGACCTTTAGCCCACGGCGGCAGCCGTGGGATCAGGGGGTACAAAAAGGTTGGAGCCCCAGCGGGGCGAAAGAACGCAAGTGTGAATCATATCGACATGACATGCCGGAACGTTCAAGTCGTTGGGGCCTGCGGAATGTGGAATGGCTTGGGGGAGAAGCCAAGCCCGGGGGGCGGCCTGAGTTGAACCCCCCCCGCCGTGGCTCCCCTGTTTGGATCCAATGCGTCTCCTCCCCCGGTATCTTGACTCTGGATTCCGTACGGCGTAATCTCTGCATGTAAGGCTTCTATTGTAAGAGTTGGTTCACCCTCCCCCGTGGAAACTTCCATGAACACACAATTGGTTTCGAGTCGTGTTGGATTTCCAGAAGAGACTCTCAAGGATTCGGAGGCACTCCGAGCCACCTGCGCCTCTGCGGGGAAACCCAAGTTATTGGACCAGGTTCGACAGAGGATTCGTTCCCGGCACTTCAGTGGAAGCACTGAGGAGGCCTACGTCCATTGGATCAAGCGCTTCATTTTCTTTCATGGGAAGCGCCATCCCGTGGAAATGGCCGAGTTGGAGATCAACCAATTCCTGACGTATCTGGCTATCGACCAGAAGGTGAGCGCTTCAACTCAGAATCAAGCGCTCAGCGCGCTCTTGTTTCTATATCAGCAGGTCTTGGGCAAGAATATCGGGTCGATTGAGGGTCTGGTGAGGGCCCGCAAGCCCAAGCGCCTTCCCGTGGTTCTGACTCGGGAAGAAGCCAGGGTGGTTCTGGGTCATCTGGCGGGGACGCCTCGATTGATGGCGACGCTCCTTTATGGGAGTGGAATGCAGATTATGGAATGTCTGAAGCTTCGTGTGAAGGACGTCGACATTCTTTTGCGACTCATTTGCTGGAGGATGGGTACGACATACGGACGGTCCAGGAGCTTCTGGGTCATAAAGATGTTCGGACCACCATGATCTACACGCACGTGCTCAACCGGGGGGCTCGTGGGGTTCGCAGTCCTGCCGACGCGCTTTGAGGCGAACTCGCCCTCCCGCGGGATACGCGGCGAGGCTGGCGGCTTTTCTCCCGGCAACCAAGGATGAATTGATTCATGCAACCGTATTCTGCTGAGGGGATAGAGGCGAGAGCTCAAGAAAGTCCTTTGATGGATACCCTGCCGCAGTGGCATGGTTTGTTCCTCTACCCGCACGGCATAATAATTAGTTAGGCATATTACGATTAGCTTGTACCAATTGTTTGCAGTGGCGGATCAGAGGATATCATTGTGATTTGCGAACGGCAGGTTTTGTCCAGAGGCAAATTCGTCTGGCTATCACTGTCCCTAGCGCTCTTCCTGCTGCCGTCTGGCTATCACTGTCCCTAGCGCTCTTCCTGCTGCCGTCACAGATGAATTCACAGACAGGGAGCGGAGGCAATCATCAGAAGAGTGGGTTCTCTCTGTCGCAAGAGATATGGCAAGGTGTCATCTGGGGACATTCTCCCGACAAATGGGACCTGTCCCTTCTTCCCGTCGATGCCAGGAAAGGTGCTCAACAGTATATTGAGAGATACAAGAAATTCGAATCACGCCTGAAGGCTCCAGCTGTGTCGAATAGGAAGAACCCCCGCTATGATCCAATCGTGGAGTGCATGTTTCAGGCACAAGCGGGGATGGAAAGGTCGATCGTGTCTCTGAATCGGCAAGAGATTGGGAACGAAGCAGCAGCATTCGCTCTTTTGGATCCAATTTGTTATGAATGGGAAGGCAGGAGCGAATGTCCGCTTCAAGAGGCGCATTTTGTTGAGAAGTACCTCCTGACGTTTTCTGAAACCCGGCTTAAACCATACCTTCTCATTTTTCTCATGCATCGGTTTAAATCAGCCAGCGAGTGTATTGACATTCTCAGTTCAGAGGAAGCTCGAAGCCACATTGAACTGAAGTACCAGGAGTACTTCACAATGGCAAAGGGATTGAACGATCCATTCATTACGTATCTCGCGAATGCCATAGATCAGGCTCCTTACGCTTATACAGATTGGTGGTTGAAGGAGTCGAAAGACAGGTGAATTGAAGGCATCCTCATGTCTGGAAATGCCTAACCCGCGCGTGCACCCGGCCGGCGCAAAGAGCAAAAGCGCGCCGGGCGGGTGACGCGCCGGGCGTTCGGCGGACAAGCGGTCCAAGAGGAGGACTCCTTCTGGACCGGTATGAAGGTGCTCGATCGATTCTGGAGGTGCACATGAGACGTCGGGCTTTGGTAGTTCTGGCACTGGCAGTGTTGGCACTCTGGGCACAGTCTACCGTGGCAGAAGGCGGAAAGACGTTTTCGGAGCAGGACTTTGAGGTCGTGCTCGGCTTCTTCAGTGGCGGCGGAACTTGGACGTTCCGGCTAGCGCCGCCGACTGCTCCCGAGAAGGAGACGACCTGGAAAGTGTTGGTTCTGCGACCCAGTGGATCCACGAAGACCTCGTTCCAACTGGGTGCGACGGAGCTCGGGCCTAAGTCGACGATCGCCTCCGCCCAGAAAGTCCTTGATCTATACTCCGCGGACCGAGCGACGATAGTCGAATTCTTGCGCCGGTATGCCGACCGGATCGACAAGACAGGATTTGAGGCACAGCTGGTTGCTATGCCGCCTGTGAAGCAGGGCGCGCGTGTACCGATCAAGGCAGCGGTACGACTGACAAAGCAGGGTCTCTTGGATCTTCTCAAATAGAATGTCTTCGGCTACTGCTGCCTAGCGGCCGGCCTGTTCGTCAAGCCGCCGAACTCCGCGCTGCACCGGACGCGAACCGCGTCACCGTTCTGCCGAAAGTCATACTTCATGGCGTGCGGTTCGCGCCGGTGAGCGCTGATACGTTCGACCAACGAGAACCATGAACCGAACACGTGAAGGTGAGACACGCGCGTCGAAATCGGCGTGTCGGCCTAGTAGCTGTGCGCGGCCAGTGCAACGTATCTGAGACTAGGCTAGATGACCGGGGGGGCGTTTGTATGAAGAGGATCGCGTGCCTAATGGCTGTCTCTTGGGTCCTTGCCATGCCGACACACGCCGCGCAGGCTTCGCGCCAGGGCATCTCTGAGGACATCCCTGTGGAAGATCTGGTGCGATGGGATACGAGCAGCCGGATCCGCAACCAAGACGGCGACATCTTGACGGTCGTCAGCGTGAGGAGTGGCAAGTTGGACTTCTCGCGACCAGACGGGCAGACCAGAAACGACTTCCTAAAGTCACTCTATGCGAAGGGGGTCAGGCAGGTCTTTGCGCCGTTCGTGAGCAAGCTTGAGATCGACGCACAGGGACGACTGCTCCTGAACATCAGCCTCAACGAGGGTGTGGGCCAGGCTCTAAAAGAGACAGAGGATGGATTCGATCTCGTCAACGCTGTTGGCTCGCAACTCCTCGATCGTCAGGGCCGCCTCCTAGCAACGGTGAGCACCGTCGATCGTGATGCTGCCCTCACGCTGCCGCAAGGCGAAACGCTCGAGTCCGCATACGCGTCGGGCCTCCGTATCTTCTACTATCGCGCCCGATACTTCGATGAACGGACCCAGCCAACCCCCGTTACGGCACCCGGAACACGCCGACCGGCGGACATGGCTGCGGTCCAACTGGTTCGGGATCCGGCCGGAAAGGTCGTACTCAAGCGATAGGGTGTCTTCCGCATGCTACGCGTACCTCGGGTTCCGGTTCGTGGTGTCCAGGTGCGAGCTGAGCAGCCGGGGAGATCGGTAACAGATTGGTCCGGGGACATGGGTGACACTTTTACCCGTCCTTGAGTTCTTCCCAGGTGGTCCTCGATTCGGAGAGTCCTTTCGTTGAAGCGCCCGAGTCTGAGGGGACCGAAGTATACGTCCCAGAGGTCGTTGTCGATTTCCTCGAGACCAACGTATTCGCCTCCGAGAGTGTGAGTGACGTTGACCCACTCGCGGTTCCAGTGGATTCCTCCGTTGCGGCTGACGAGGCGCACCTCGTAGTGGGCCGGGTAGTCGATGGAGGGAAGCTTCGGAGGCATTTTCGGAGGGGAAGAGCCGTACCGGGAGGCAGGCGTCTCCTGGTTGAGGGCTTCGTGCGGACGTTGCTGGTTGTACTCCTCTCGGAACTGGTTAAAGCGTCGCTGCTGGCTGGAGAGGTTGCCGCAGGGCGGATGAGTCGTCTCGGCTTTGAGGGTTCGGTGCATCCGTTCGTGTCGTCCATTCTGCTCAGGGTGGGCCGGCTCGATCAGCTCAGGGTAGATGCCCAGACGGATCCACCAGACCGATAGCAGGGACAGCCGGCCCAGCGCCGTGGTGGCGAAGGGGACGCCGTTGTCGGTGCGGATGATTCTTGGAAGACGTGTTCCTGGAAGAGACGCAGAAACACGGGGCGGGAGGCCGAGTGCCTGGTCGAGAACAGTCCCTGGCAGCCGAGCAGGAAGCGGCTATAGCCGTCGGCCACGGTCAGGGGATGGCAGTAGAGCCCGTCACGGGTACGGAAGTGGCCCTTGAAGTCCGCCGTCCAGATCTCGTTGGGAGCCCGCATGAGGGTGTCGGGTCTGCCGGGGTGGCCCAGGCGGGGTCGTCGGCGAGACTTTGGGACCAGACCGTGGCGTTTGAGAATGTCGCAAGTGGTGCTGCGGGCAGGCCATTCCCAATGGGGGTGGCTTCGGGAGACAATCTTCAACAGCTTCTTGGCTCCCCAGCGGGGATGCCGCCGGCGAGCCTCGAGCAGAGCCTCGGTGACCTCGGAAGGAGTCTGATGAGGACAGGCGTGGGGGCGCCGGGACAAGTCCGGCAGGCCAGTGGGTCCTTCGGTCTCGTACCGATCGATCCACTTGTACCCGGTCTTGCGGCTGATCCTGTACCGGTCACAGAGCTCCGCGACACTCAACAGCTCACGCTGGTAATCGCCGATAAACCGCACCTTCTCATCCATGGCTGACGTCTCGCTCCACGGCATCGGGGCACCTCCTCAGGCTGCCCCAGTCTCTCGAAACTGTCACCCATGTCCCCGGACCGTACCAAGTCCGCGCCTAACCCGCGGTTGCAGCGGACGCCTTCGGCGCCGCTGAGCCGCAAGCGTTAGGTGGACTTCAATAGAATGAGAGGCATTCCTACACTTTTTTTGGTTGTTGTCTTGTGCGTGCTTCCTCCCACGCTCTCAGCCACAGCTGCCTCTTCCGAGAAGCCTGCAGATAGGATTTTGGTTGAGAAGTCGGCTCGGAGGCTCAGTCTGCTTCGGGGAGGGACGGTAATTAAGACGTATAAGGTGGCCTTAGGAGGTCAGCCGGTAGGGCCCAAGGTGTGTCAAGGCGATAAGCGGACACCCGAAGGGAAGTACGTAATCGACGGGCGCAATAAGAATAGTCATTATCATTGGTCCCTACATGTCTCTTACCCGAACTCGGAAGATCGCGCCAATGCAAAGAAGAGAGGATGTAACCCTGGTGGCGACATTTATATCCATGGATTGCCGAATGGGTATAACTGGGCGGGCATCGTGCATACCGCTTACGACTGGACGCTCGGTTGTATCGCCGTGAGAGATCAAGAAATTGAGGAGATTTGGGGTTTGGTTCCGAATGGTACGGCCGTTGAAATTAAACCCTAGCCGTCGCCACCTAACCCGCGCGTGCAGTGCGCCGTGAAAAGGCGGCGATCTTCAGTGGGTGCAAATCCCATCCGCCAACTGTCGCTCCAGCCGGTAGCAACCGGGGCAGCCGTGGAAGCAATGAAGCGGTTGAAGCCTCCGGTGGAATGAGGTCACCTTGGGTGACCCAGCGAGCAGGCAGGCCGTAACGTGAGTAAACGCTGAGCAGGCCTCGAAAAGGGTAATGCAGGAGCCGACCTGGCTGCACAACAGGGAAGGCCGACGGGGCGGGGGGAAGACGAGCGAAATCCCCTGGACCTCCTGCCGGGGTAGTGGCGACGGCATGCAGGCACAGGGAGATCGATCGCAACACGGGAAACCCCAGCGGAGATCGCCGTAAGGATCAACCGGCACCTCGGGAGAGGCAGGCCGGGCCGTCTGGGGTGACG
Source organism: Terriglobia bacterium (assembly GCA_020072965.1). Lineage (GTDB taxonomy): Bacteria > Acidobacteriota > Terriglobia > JAIQFV01 > JAIQFV01 > JAIQFV01. The sequence goes on from JAIQFY010000005.1 coordinate 52,052, forward strand.
GAGAGGCCCGTAGTACACGTGAAACCGCGTCATGGTGGTGGAGGGAAGGGGCCTCAGTTCGAGGAGCATGTCGAAAGAAGCGAGGGCGCGGAGAGTGGTGTAACCCTAAGAACTCCGGACACGGTCCAGAAGCTTCAGACGGCATGGCATGCCCAACCCATGAATCCTCGTCCGAGACCTGGATGCGGGAAATCCGCACGTCCAGTTCGATGAGCGAGATGTGGAAACGGAGCATGGCCGAGCTAGTGAGGCATCGGCAGACGAAAGGGCCGGACACAGATAGGCTCTGCCTAAACCCCCGCGCCACATCTCGACTCTACCCCGGCATGCGAGGAAGAGGTCCATGAGACACACGCGCATCATCGTCACTCACTACGGGGGGCCCGATGCACTTCGGGTGGTTGAAGAAGAGTGCCCCGAACCGAAGGATGGTGAAGTGCGGGTGAGAGTGCTGGCCGCGGGCGTCTCCTTGCCCGACACAATGGCGCGCGAGGGCGTTCATCCCGAAACGCCTCCTGTGCCCTTCACGCCGGGGTGGGATCTGGTCGGCGTGGTGGATCGGCTCGGAGACGGTATCTCTGGAATCGAACTAGGCCAGATAGTTGCCGCGATGCCGATCAGCGGTGCTTACGCGGAGTTCGTTTGCCTGCCGCAACGTGACCTGATTCCGGTGCCGTCCGGGCTGGACCCCGCCGAGGCTGTGAGCCTCGTGCTGAACTACATCACGGCGTACCAGATGCTGTATCGTTCCGCTAAGGTCAAACCGGGCCAGCGCGTGCTGATTCACGGCGCGGCAGGCGGGGTCGGCTCGGCACTCTTGCAGCTTGGCCGCCTCGCCGGGCTGGAGATGTACGGAACCTGTTCATTACGAGGGGCGCAAGCCGTTTCCGACCTAGGCGGTATCCCAATTGACTACCAGTATCAGGACTTCGTGAAAGAAATTCACCGCCTCACGGGCGAGGGCGTGGACGCCGTCTTTGACCCCATCGGTGGTACCCACATGTGGCATTCCCGCAAGGCTCTCCGTCCTGGCGGGAGGGTGGTCGGCTACGGCCTTATTTCATCGCTACGTGGGGAGGGATTGGCTTCAGGTCGTCCAGGTCGTCGTCAACGTTTTCGTGGAACCGCTATCTTTGGGTTGTACGTCGTCGGCGGCTGGCTTCTCCCGGGCCGGAAACGGGTGGTCCCCTACAGCATCCAGTGGCTCAAACGGCGGAAACCGGCATTGTTTCGAAACGATTTGATCGCTTTGCTGGGCCTCCTTCAACAGAAAAAGATCAAGCCGATCATCGCGCAGCGATTTCCTCTTGCCGAGGCAAGACACGCGCAGGAATTGCTCGGGAAGGGAGGCGTCATAGGCAAGATCGTGCTGGTGTGCAACGGGTCCTCGCTTGAGTCAGGAGCGGCGTAACCGGGGCATGCCCCCGATCCGCCAAAAAACTGGCGGATGGGTGACGCGCCAGACGTTAGGGGCACTCCATCGAATGTTGCACCACGGCTGGCTCTTGGTCCTTGATCTTTGTCATCCTTAATGATACGTTTAATTGTACTGTTGGAGGTGAGATTAATGAGCAAACTGCCGCATATCATCCCGATCACTGATCTACGCCAGGATGCCGCGAATGTGCTAAGGCGCGTCCGGGAATCCAAGGAGCCCATCTTCATTACACAGCGGGGCCGGGCCGCAGCCGTGATCCAGAGTACAGAGGCCTACGAGCGGGGCGAGCATGACCGCGACATGCTCCGCATGTTGGCGCGGGGAGACAAGGAAATTGCGGCTGCAGAAGGATATGATCTCGCATCGGTCCTTGTGGAGGCCGACGCACTCCTCAAGGAAGATTGAGCGGTGAAGGTTTTATTCACCCCGACAGCAAGGGCCCAGTTTCTTGCGGCGCTGGATGTCATACGCCGGGACAATCCGTCCGCCGCTCGGCGTTTTCGCCGACGGGCGGAGACTCTCCTGAGGCGGCTAGTGAAGTTCCCCCATTCCGGAAGAGTCATTCCCGAGTTCCCTGATCTGCCACAACGGGAGGTTATCGTGTCACCCTATCGTTTCTTTTATCGAACGGTGGGGAGCACGGTTTGGATTGTTGCGGTTTGGCACGGGGCCCAGCTTCCAGATGAGTCAGACAAGGCTGGAGGCCCCTAACCTGCACTTGCACCCGCCCGGCGCATGACCCAAGAGCGCGCCGGACAGGTGACACGCCAGACGGTCGTTCGGCAGGAAGGAAATCAAGATGAATGTGAAGTTGGTCGTCATCGCCGCATTCGTCATCGCGTCTTCTGCTGCCGTGCTTGCGGACGACGAAGCTGGGAACCGCCCCGTCGTCAGGTCGTCGGAAAACGGGAGCGTGTACGCTAAGAGCGTGCCAGAGGAAAACTATGGGCAGAAGGGGAAGACGAGCGTATTCAGTGTGGGCGCTGATCGCGATACCTTGATTTGTGAGTACGAATGGTACGCAAACACAATCTATATCGGAGGAGCCGGCGAGCAGACGCTGATTCGGTTCGGCCCTTGGCAGCGAGGACGCAAACCACAAAAGGACCATCTCGCCCTGGGGACATACCGCAACGGGAGGACGGTTAGAGAATATTCCACGGCGGAAATGGAGAGGTTGGGGAGCGGGCTGTCCACGAGCGTTTCCCACTACACCATCTTTCGGCGACACCTGGGGTTCCGATGGCTGAAAGGAAACAGTTACGTATACGAAGTTGAAGGAGTAAGCGGAAAGGTCTTCACCATCGAGTTGGAGACTGGATCACTCACAGAGAAGCCTGCCGAACCATCGGCTGGAGGCGACGTGGGAAGCCGCGCCCCTCAGCCTTGACGTTCGCGGACCTGGCGTGTTAAATCGCGTCGATCTGAGAGAGTAATACCAGAAAGTCGGTCGTTCTGCGATCAGGGTTTTCCGGAACGAGCCGGTATCCTCACCTGGTCGGGGACGGCGCGGGAGGAAGCGGGGTCCTTGAGTACAGTCCGACCGGGTGGCCGGCTGGATCTACGACTACGGCAATGGCTCCGGTGCCGTCCGGTAGATTGAAGGGGAATCCGGGTACGACGGTTCCCCCCAGCGGATTCACCTTCTTGCAGCTGGCCTGAATGTCAGTCACCTGGACATAGACTACGCCGTTGAACGGGCTGATCTTGCCCTCCGCAACGCGTAGCGTCCCGACAGCGGTGCCACCCGCGATGATCTCGGCCGCCTGATCGGTGCCCTGCACCGGGGCGAATTGCCAGTCGAAGAGCTTGCCGTAGAATTCCTTCGACTGCGGGAGGTTGGTCGTGGTGATGTCGAACCAGGCGATGCGCCCCGGTCCAACATCCGGAGGGGGAGTCTTGTGGGTCGCTGCATGGAGCTGTCCGGCCACGAGGGTCAGGGCCATGGTCATCGTCAAGATCGCGTTCCGCATCGCGGTTCTCCTGGATCACATAATGAGGGACGGGTCGCATGCTAACACGTAGAGCAATGCTCGGCAAGGCGAGGACACCACACAGCGAGGACACCGCCCAATAACAAGCTGCCGAACAAAGCGCTGCAGCAGACGGATTGCCGCGCCTTCGTTTGTTGTTGCTGAGTCGTTCAGCGGTTGTGCGGCGCCCGCTGCTGAGCACTGGCGTTACAGGGAGAAAAACAGATGATTTTGGTACGCCAGCCTCCTTGAAATTCTCGCCTTCTTGTCCCCCGGTTTGTTGGTGCTGGTTTGGTGTTAGTTGGTCTTGTGTTTCCATGCGCTATCGTGCATGCCAGCACAAAAGAGCAACCTGCGGATATCCCTGTAAACATTGTGGATTTCAACTTTATGCATTTAGGCGCGCGAGCGCGCAGAGGGCAATTTATAGACTCACAATGTGGCGGATCTTTGATCCTTGAGGGTTCAATTCCCTCCTCCTGCACCGTGGTTGGATTTTAGTATCCCCCAGGCCTGGCGCTCCTTCTTGGATGAGTACGGACTCCCACAGGGACTCCCCGATTGGAATCCCTGGTTCGAGACGCTCAACGGAATACCAGGAAAGTTGTTTTGGAATGGAGGGCCATGCGGGAGGCCTCAAGAGAAATAAGCTACCTCCCTGAATCAAAATTACCCCCTCCGGCTTGGTGCGTGGGTGTAGAATAGCGATTCTCGAAAATCGAACCTCCTCCGATATTATGCAGGACAACACATGAAACCCGGATTGATGATCAGAAACGGCCTCAAGCAGTTAGTACACGGTTTTCAACGGCCGTTCATGATGATGTTTGAGACGACCTTGCACTGCAATATGGCGTGTGAATATTGCACGGTATGGTCGAATGACCGCAACGAAAAGGTCATGACGAAGGAGCAGGCCTTTCGTCGCATCGATGAGGCCATCGACCTGGGCATTTTCGCTTTGAGTTTTTCGGGCGGGGAGCCGCTGCTCAATCCGAATACCGCGGACTATATCGTTTACGGAGCCGATCAGGGGTTGTTCGTCTCCATGCCCACGAACGGATTGGCGCTGAAGAAATATGCCTCGGCGCTCCAAAGGTTGGATCTCCTGGAAGTGTCCATCGACACTCTGGACCCGAAGAAATTTGCCAAGCGCCGCGGTCTGGACTCGCTTGAGAACATCATTGAACAGCTCGACTTCCTGATTGCCCATCACCGTCCCCGGGACATTCAATTGAACGCGGCGGTGAATCTGGAAAATCTCGACGACCTTCCGGCCCTTGCCGCCTTTGCGGACCAACGTGGAATTCACCTCCACACGGAAGCCGTTCACAATGTCATGCGCTATGGGTTGATGGAGGGGGATGGCGAAATGACTCCCGATGAAATCCGGAAGGTGGAAGTGTTCCTGCACCAATTGAAGAAGGAACACAAATCGGTTCGCTTTTATTCTTACTATTACAAATTCTACCGCGATGGCGGATTCAGTAAAAAGTTTCCCTGTCGCTCCGCCTCTCATCTGATCAACCTCAAGCCTGACGGCACAGTCCAGTTCCCATGCGCGTTCGTGATGAAACATCGCGGCAATGCCGGCATGACACTGCAAGAGATCTTCAAAACCCCCGAGGTTCGTTCTCTCATCGAGCAGGAGACCCGGGGAATGTGGGATTTTTGCGAGGGCTGCAAGATCGGTTGTCCCTTTGAAGTCTCGTTGTACACGCATCCGCTGCTTGCCATTCAGGGAACTTCGGATTTTTGGGTGGAGCGTTAGCAGGGCCGAGCAGCCCTTCATGTTTCCCGGTGGCGACGAGTCACGTCGCCCCAGTCAACTCGCCAGGTTGGTTCATTCCCTTCGATATTTCCCGATTCTCCTGTAATTTAGCTCGCAATCCCTAATGCACCATGCTGTCGTGAGCTTATGGACCAGAAAACGATTCTTATTCTGACAATTCAATTTGGCGCCGGGCATCATCGGGTAGCGGAGGCAGTGTCGAAATCCTGCGAGCAGGAGTTTCCCGGATGGGACGCCAGGGTGGTCGATGTGACCGGATGCATGCCCCGGTGGATTCGCTGGGTTTATGTGGACCTGTATCTCCTGGTGTTGAAGTATGTTCCTTTTCTATGGCGATGGATTGAAGGAGTCCAGAGAAAACAATCGCACACCTTTCCCCCCGCATTGCTGCACTCAACTGCTGATCGCCTCTACCGGCAAATCAAAGAATGGAACATCGACGCGATCATCAGTTCGGAAGTGGGCGTCAATGAGATTGCTTCGATCCTGAAGGGCCGGTACCTTCCCAATACTCCTCTCGTTGCGGTCCTTACTGATTATGATGCCGACCGGGCCTGGATCCAGAATGAAGTGGACATCTACTGCGCCGGATCGGAGGAGGTTCGCTCCGAACTGCTCGCGCTGGGAGCCCCCGTGGAGAAGGTAAGAGTGACCGGCATCCCTGTCGACGATCAGTTCTTCTCCCCCTCTCCGCAGATCCTGGACCAACAGGATACGGTAAACAGCCATGCGGGGCTGAGAATCCTTTTAGCAGGGGGCGGCGAAGGTCTCCTCAGAGTGAGCCATCTCTTGAGGACACTAGATGGGATGGGGAGTCAGGCTGCTGTGACCGTGCTGGTGGGGACGAACCGGAAGCTGCAGCGCTCTCTAAAGAGGATCAACGCTCTCAAAAACATTCAATTGCACATACAGGGGTGGACCCAGGAGATGCCTCGACTTTTTCATTCACACGATCTCCTGATTTCAAAGCCCGGGGGAGTAACCGTGACCGAAGCGATGGCCGCCGGGTTGCCACTGCTGGCGACTCTCCCATTGCCCGGATCCGAGGTCAGGCATTGTGAGCTGGTTGAGAAGTGGGGGGTCGGGCTGGCGGCTCCCACGCTGGATGCGTTTCGGACCCAGGCCGAGCGACTCGTCAGGGATCAAGCCCTTCGGAAGGCCCTCCACGAAAAGGCGCGCCGGACTTACAGCGACCAGCATGCGCATTCGGTTGCAGAGGTTCTGCGCGAATGTTTCAGATTCCCCCCTCCACCGTCCGAACAGCTGCAGATCGAATTTGACGAATGGGCGGCGGCGGGCCGCGGTGAGCAGATGGAAGAGCATCATAGTCAAATCGCCCAGGGTACAATTGATCGAATGCAATTGAATCTCGGCGAGCGGTTGTTGGATCTCGGATGTGGAACGGGCTGGGCCTCCCGGCGCCTGGCAATGAAGGTTCCGCAGGGGATTGTCGTCGGGATTGATATCTCCAGTGGCATGATCCGTCGGGCGATGAATTATCCGGGAAATCCAACCCAATTGAATTTTCTTGTGGCCAGTGCCGAAGCCCTCCCGGTTCGGGACAATCAGGTGGACAAGGTCTTTTCCTGCGAGGCGCTCTATTATGCCCCGGATCTAAGGCGTGCCCTCCGGGAGGTCTACCGGGTCCTCAAGACAGGGGGAGTGTTCTTTTGCGTCGTGAACCTGTTCCTGGAAAATCCGTACACCCATATGTGGGTGAAGCTCTTGAAGGTGAAAGCTCATTTACTGGGAAGGGCGGAATACGAACAGATTTTTCGTGACGCGGGATTTGAAGAAGCGGAAACCGTGCTGGTTCCTGATTCGACACCGGTGAATGAAGCAAACTTTAAGCCGGGTTGGGGGTTGAACACGCCGGAGGACCTCAGACGGTACCGGGCGATCGGGGCCTTGCTGATTATGGGCAGAAGACTCCGTTAAGCGGAAGAAAACGGATTGCACCTCGGCGTCCCTCCGGCTCCTCGAAGGCGGCCCGTGTATCTCGAGGATTTACGGGCCCTGCAAAGTTTGGTATAAAGAGAAGCCAAACGGGCACATCCAGAAGGGGATGAACACCAAGGAGAGAGCATGAAGGAAAAGGCAGCTACCGTGAACAAGGAGCTGGAGGTAAAGAAGAAATCCGGATGGATGGAGTCGCTTTGGGAGAATGTCAAGTCCTTGGCGATAGTGCTTGCCGCCGTCTTATTGATCCGGGCGGTCGTTGTTGAGGCCACGGTGGTGCCCACGGGCTCGATGCAGAACACGATCCTGATTGGGGATCATCTTTTCCTGGATAAGGTTCTGTACGGTCCGCAGATCCCTTTTACGGACGTGCATCTTCCGGCGATCAAAAACTATAAACGGGGTGATGTCATCGCGTTCCGCTACCCCGTGGATCCCAACATTGTTTTCGTCAAGAGACTCATTGGGATGCCCGGCGATACCATCCAGGTGAAACAAAAACAGCTCTATATAAACGATAAGCTGGTGCAGGAGCCGTGCGTCATTCATCGGGACTCTCAGATTTATCCCGACAGTGAATGGATTCCCCGTGAAGCCCGAATTCGCGACAACTTTGGCCCGGTGACCGTCCCGCCAGACCATTACTTTGCCATGGGTGATAATCGCGATGAATCGCTGGATGGCCGCTACTGGGGATTCGTTCCTAAAGAAAACATGGTGGGTGAACCAATCTTCATTTACTGGTCATTCGATGCCCCGACGGATGTCTGGACGGCAACCGATATCTCGGATCGAATTCGAGGAGATGTAGATATTCTGGTCCACTTCTTCACTCGCACACGATGGTCCCGCATGGGGAGGATTGTCTCCGGAGGATGCGGGGAACGAAACTAAGTGAACCGGCCACTTCCTCCTTGCCTCGTTTGTTGAACATTGGGTTGTCCTCGGCTTCCGGTGCCCGCAGATTCAAGTTATCGCGCTTAACCCTCACTTCGACCTGCCGCTTCCCGAACGATGGCCTCCTTTTGTCCCGTCGGACACGCATCCAGAAACGGACAGATCAAACACTGGGGTTTTCTCGCCTGACAGATCCTGCGTCCATGCCAGATCAATTGATGTGAAAAAGCGATCCAGCGGTCCTTCGGAATGATCTTCATCAAGTCTTGCTCGATCTTTTTGGGGTTCTTTTGCCGCGTCAGACCCAGACGCTGCGAGAGTCGTTCCACATGGGTGTCCACGACGACTCCACTGGCGATCCCGTAAGCCGTCCCTAAGACCACATTGGCAGTCTTCCGGGCCACCCCGGGCAGAATCAACAACTCCTCCATCGTCCTGGGGACTATGCCATGGAATCGGTCAAGAAGAATTTTGGATGCCCCGCGGATATTTTTCGCCTTGTTGCGGAAGAATCCAGTCGAGCGGATTTCCTTTTCGAGACGGGACTGAGGAACGCGAGCAAAATCGGCGGGTGTGCGGTACTTTTTGAAGAGGGTTTCCGTCACGATGTTCACGCGCTCATCGGTGCATTGCGCGGAAAGAATCGTTGCTACGAGCAACTGGAAAGGGTTCCGGTGCAACAAGGCGCATTCCGCCGCCGGATAGTGCTGATCGAGCCGTTTGAGAATGATCTGAACTCGTTCCTTCTTTTCCATATTCATCCTTCCGGCTCCTTCACTCATACGCCGGAATCCCTGTGATCCTCTGACCGATGATGAGGGTATGGATGTCGTGGGTTCCTTCGTAGGTGTAAACGGATTCTAGGTTCGCCATGTGACGGAAGATCGGATACTCATCTGCAATTCCCTGCGCACCCAGAATTTCGCGGGCGCGGCGGGCACATTCCAGGGCCATCCAGACATTGTTCCTCTTGGCCATGGAGACGTGGGCGAAGTCGGCCCGACCCCGGTCCTTCAGTCGTCCCAGTTGAAGCGCCAGTAATTGACCCTTCGTGATTTCCGAGATCATCCACACCAGCTTCTCCTGGACGAGTTGATGGCTGGCAATGGGTCTGTCAGCAAACTGTTTCCGGCCCAGGGCGTACCGCAGCGCCGTGTCATAGCAATCCATTGCTGCTCCAATGGCCCCCCAGGCAATTCCATAACGCGCGGCGGAGAGACACGAGAGAGGGGCCTTCAGGCCCCTGGCCTGTGGCAGTCTGTTCTCGGTCGGGATGTGGCAGTCTTGCAACAATAAGCCGCTCGTCACACTGGCGCGAAGTGAGAATTTTCCGTGAATGTCGTAGGCGGAAAAACCGGGACGATTTTTTTCCACGAGGAACCCGGCGATTTCGTCTCCCTCATCTTCGACCTTAGCCCACACCAGAGCCACGTCGGCAATGCTGCCGCTCGTGATCCACAGTTTTTCGCCGTTCAGGACATAACCCTCGCCCTTCTTTTTTGCTCGGGTGCGCATGCCGGAGGGGTTGGAACCGAAGTCCGGTTCAGTCAGACCGAAGCACCCGATGGCCTGCCCGGATTGCATTCGGGGAAGCCAGTGTGATTTCTGTTCCTTGCTTCCATAAGTGAAAATCGGAAACATGACCAGCGCACCCTGCACACTGACAAAGCTTCTCAACCCGCTATCGCCGCGTTCCAGTTCCTGCATGACCAGCCCATACTGCACGTTGGACATCCCGGCGCATCCATAACCTTCCAGGTTGGCCCCGAAAAACCCCAAGTCCCCCATCTTCGGAACCAGCTCCAACGGGAAGGTGGCATTTCGATTGTGTTCAGTGATGATCGGCATCAGCTCGTTATCCACAAATTCGCGCACCGTCTTGCGGACCAACAGCTCATCTTCTGAAAAAAGAGAATCAATCTCCATGTAATCAACCCCTTTGAATGCTGACATCGGTGCGCTCCTCAAATGGTCGTGTATGTTTGCAGCTCGAAAGTGGTTCAAAGCGACAGCAGAGTGTAGACTCAGCCGACTAAAATATCAACTGAACGGGCCGTCCCGGCGTGTCGGCCGAAGAGGCCGAGCGCCTGTGCTATAATGCGGCCTTTTCGGGAGGATCAGTCGAGGCAGGGAAGGGATGAAGCTATTGAGGACTGCCATCAAATGGACTGCGGCAAACGCCCTGTGTCTGTGGGCATTTTTATGCAACGGCACTCTTGTTCTCCCCAGGATCATTGAAATGGATTGGGCACCCGCCTCTCAAGAGCGTGGGTTGCACCCCAATCCCGTGCGTGTGCAGGGCGTCGTCGATGATCACCGTGTCGTTCAGGGAAAACCATTTGTGCTTCACCTTCATGTGACAGTTGAAAAAGGCTACCACATCAATTCCAATCGGCCCCGGGACAAATTCCTGATTCCCACCCAGGTGATTGTGAAGAACACACCAGAGTTCACTTTCATGCCGGCAAAGTTTCCTCCAGCCCTGGACCGCAAACTGGAATTTTCGGAAGAGAAGGTTCTCGTTTTCGAGGGAGAGGTACAGTTCGAAGTGCCCGCGCGGAGCAATGGAAATGCGTCTCCGGGCCAGAAGAACATTTCGGGGAGCTTGAGATACCAGGCGTGTGACGAAAATACCTGCTATCCGCCGAAGACAATACCGTTTGACGTTCCGGTAGAGGTCGTTAAATAGACCCGAACCAGCCCCTCGGCCCATGCGACAGGGAGGGGGTCCCCTGTCTGGCTCGTCACAGTTCGGGCCGGTCCTAAAGTTTTTCAGCCACAGCTTTTGACTGCAGGAAAAGTAAGAGGTAGTCTCGTCCTCCCGCCTTGGAATCCGTTCCACTCATGTTGAATCCGCCGAAAGGATGGACATCCACGAGCGCCCCGGTACATTTGCGGTTGATATAAAGGTTGCCAACATGGAATTCAGTCCGGGCCAACTCAATGTGCGAACGATCGCGTGAATAAAGTGACCCGGTCAGGCCGTACTCCGTGTTGTTGGCGATCTCGAGGGCATGCGTGAAATCCTTGGCACGCACAGCCGCAAGCACGGGCCCGAATATCTCCTCGCAGGAGATTCGCGCCTTCGGATCAACCTTTCCGAAAATGGTCGGCTGGATAAAGAACCCATTTCCCGCGTTGTCATCCTTGCTGCCACCGGAGAGGAGCTTTCCTTCCTTCTTCCCGATTTCGATGTAACTCAGAATGGATTCATAGGCGGATTTGCTGACGACAGGACCCATGTAGTTCTTTTGGTTCCGGGTGGGCCCTACCGTGATTCTTTGGGTACGTCCGATAATCTTCTCCATCGTCTTGTCATAAACCTTGTCCTCAATCACAACGCGGGAGCAGGCGGAGCATTTTTGGCCCTGGAAGCCAAATGACGAACTCACCACCCCTTCAGCCGCCGAGTCGAGATCAGCGGTCGCATCGACCACAATGGTATCCTTGCCCCCCATTTCCGCAACCACCCGTTTAATCCATTTCTGTCCCGGTGAAGGTTTTGCGGCAAGTTCGTTGATACGCAGGCCCACAGCCTTTGAACCCGTGAATGAAATAAATCGCGTGCGCGGATGCGACACCAGAAAATCACCGATCTGTCCGCCGCTTCCCGCGAGGAAATTGAGGACCCCCGGAGGCAACGAAACGCTTTCCATGAGTTCCGCAAACTTGTACGCGATGAGAGGGGATTCACTGGAGGGCTTAAGCACCACACAATTTCCCGCGACAATCGCCGCCGAGGCCATCCCCACGGTAATGGCCAGGGGAAAATTCCAGGGCGGAACCACCACGCCCACCCCGAGAGGAATATAGAAGGCATCATTGTGCTCGTCCGGGACAGGAGAAGGGGTCAACGGTTGGGGCTGACCGTAGCGGATGGCTTCGCGAGCATAAAACTCCAAGAAGTCGATCGCTTCACTCACATCAGCGTCTGCCTCGAACCAGCTCTTTCCGACCTCAAAGACCATCCAAGACATGAATTCCATTTTGCGTCGGCGCATTTCAGCCGCTGCGGCAAATAAGTAATTGGCGCGCCGCCGTGCGGGCAATCGGGACCAGCCATGAAATGATTCCCAAGCCGCATCAATGGCTTTCTCGGCCAAGGGCTGATTCGCGCGGTGAAACGAGCCCAAAACCTGATCCTGCTGTGAAGGATTGATCGATGGGAGCAAGTCTCCGCTCTCGAATCGTTCTCCACCGATAATTAGAGGATATTTTTGACAAAACTGCTTTTCAACTGCCGTCAGGGCAGCCTCCATGGAGGCCGCATGCTTTGGGTCTGTGAAATCAATGAGAGGCTGGTTCTTAAAGGGATGAAACATAGGATAGTCCTTTCAAGAGAGGCTATGATTGAATATCGACCGGAGTCGCTGAAGGGCAGTCTTCGACGGCTCAAATCCCGACAAAACCCGAACACGCCAGGCAACATAAATATCCTACGCGATTTTGACCGGGCTGCCAAGCGACCCGGGGTGGAGACGTAAGCATCGCCGGTTGGCCCCTTCGGTTCAAGAGGCCTGGGAAGCGGGACTCTAGGACGGCGAGTATTGCCCCTATAACCCTGCGAGAGCTCATGCCTTGCTCCTCCTGCGGGATCCTCCTTCCGAGCCGGATCTGACATCCGGCGTGCAGGACAACCGGGGCTGCCCCTCTTCCAGTCTTTGGTTTAATCGAACCAGGAGAACTCCCGTGGCCGGTCACCTGGCGGAAAACAGAACTGGGACGTTCCAAAATTTGGCAGAGGGGTGTACACTCAAGCCTCTCAGAAATCCGAGATGGAACCCGTGGGTTACACGGTTTCATGAGGTGGGGAATCACCCTCACCTCCTGGCCTGAAATCACGCATCACCCATATTAATCTCATTTGAAAAATGCGCTGCCTTTGCGCTCGATCGGCTGTTCAGCCAGCCTTGACGGGAGGTTGGAATTCACATCCGTCAGGGATGAGCACAGCAGGTTGACAACGAGTTGATATTAAGGAGGAGAGTCAATGGATCTCGCGAAGTTACTTCCCATCCTGACGGGATCAATTGCCGTTCTATCAGCTGCGGTGGGTATCGCGATCTACGTGACAAAATTGCGCTGCGAAATCAGCCAATCCCGCCTGGAGAACGAACTCAAAAATCTCCAGGAGCAGCACTCCGATTTGGAGACCAAACATCGGGCCTTGCTGAGTGCGGGGAGCATTGTTTTTACTCAGAAGAGCGAGATCGACACCCAGCTCGCCACGATTGCCGATGCCATCGAAGCGACGGGAAGCTCGATTCTGGTGCCTTCCCCCTCCATCACGCGGGCCGGGGAGCCAAAGGAACTCGTTTTTCTGTCGTTAAAGGGGCAGGGTTCAGAGAATCTCAAGCGGTTGCGCGTCTCCTTGGACAGCGTTGCCGGAAGTGTCTTCAAATCCGCCAAGGCGATCATAACACATGACCCTCGGGGCGAAGGGGGATTCGCCACCAAAGCCGACCAGGTGTCCAAGGCGGACACTCTCGAGATGCTGGCTGTTCCGCTCATCTACCACGGACGCTGCCTCGGCGTAGCTGAGTTCTTGAATAAAAGGGGCAACAAGCAATTTGATCTGGGAGATCAGCAGGCCGCCGAACGGCTCATTGCCTCCTTGGTGTTGAAGGTCGGAAATTTTCTCGAAGACCCGGATAACTTTCGATTGTTGGGGATTACTCCCCGGAGAGATGCTGAGGATGCTGCTGTGCTTTTCTCGGATGTTTCAGGATCCTCCGAGATGGCAAAACATCTCGACGCGTCTGTGGTGATCGACTTGATGAACGAATACTTCGAGCTGCTTGGTGACGTGGTTCTACGCCATGGAGGGACGATTGACAAGTTTCTCGGCGACGGATTGATGGTGACCTTCAATGTGCCGAAGCCCGTGGTGGAACCTGGACAGAAGGCGGTTTCGGCTGCCCTCGAAATGCAGAAAAGCTTTGACGGCCTGAAATCGAAGTGGTCCATACTGAAGATCCCCAGGCTTTTTAACCGGATCGGGATTGCCCTCGGCCCAGTGCATCGTGCCGAGATGGGCCACTCCCAGTACCGACACATCACGGTGATGGGAGAAGTCGTCAACACGGCGAGCAACCTGTGCGAACTCGGCAGCAGGGAGAAGAATATCATTTTGGTGGGCGAAGAAATTTACCAGACATTGGCTTCAGACCTCATGGTTGAAGAGTTTAGGCCCAAAGTTGCGACCAGGACGAAGGGAGGCCTCTCGCACGCCTATGAAGTAAAGTCGCTAAGATAGCGGTCGACAGCAGACTCCACGGTTTCAGTACTCATTGGATTGCCGGTTTCGATCCAAATTCAGCCCCTACCACAGGTTTTCTTAATGGGATGAAGAGATCCTATTTCTAAAAATTCTGGCGGGCATATTTTCTGACCCTCTTCCTTACCCTTAGTATAGTGAAATCGGAAGTGGTCCCGAATCTCCGGAGTGATCAGCGGAGAAATCTCAATCGGGAATGCTTCCCTGGATTATTTTGAGGTCCTTCAGCAGGCTGGCGTATCCCTTTATCCGTACGCGGCATCGGAATGCGGCAAAATGAAAGGAGTGGGATTCGTGGAAAAACTGATTGAATACAAGAGCGAGCTCAATGGGCGGTCATACACCTGTCTATACAAGCTCGTTTATTCGCAATTTCGAGGCTGTTACACGATGCCCCTTGTTCCCTGAAGTCTCCGATGGGAGAGGTAGGAAGGGCCGGTCAAAGAAATGAGACCTGGGCTTTAAGAGTCCCAACCCGAACCTCGCACTCTTAACCACATGAGCTGCTTAAAACCGGATATCGGAGACCTCAAGGAGCGGAACAGACTCCCCCTTCGTTAGGCGTGAATACCGTGAATCCTCTCGGCACAAAGACCGCTTAAACTCTTCCCTTTGCACCCCTCAAAGTCACCGAAGTCACACAATCTACATGGGTTAGTGATGTGAGCGAGAATTCCCCCAGCAAGGCGCAAACAAATTCGTCTAAAGACTATTTTCTCGCACGCAAAGATCCCGCGCTACCCCCCGATTGAGACCCCACGATTACACCCGGATCAATCCTGGGATTTGTCATGGTCTTTTCCAACCGTTGATCTTTCGACACATTTTAGGAGGATTATTTGAAGTGATTCGGAGGACGTATGGAGACGATCATTGAGTTCAGAAGTTCACTCGATGGGCGATCCTACACATGCCAGTACAGACGGACCTATTCCGAATGTCTCGGCTGCTACGCCTTCACCATGGTACCCGGAAGTTTGAGGTGGGAGAGTCTCACGTCTTGCGAGAAGGTCCATGCAGACTCCCGGGAAGTCAAGAATGAGCCCATGAAGCTCAGACCCTTGGTCCTGGTAAGACGAGCAGCGTAGTTTCATCACCCCGGACAGAGAACAAATTCCTTTGAATTTTCACTCCCCTGCATAGCGGCAGGGCGGCAGCATCGAACCTGAAGAGGCAGAGGGGGAATCGGGCTCTTTAGCAGAAGCTGATCTCAAATCGCCTTCTCACTCCGTGGCCGAACGCCCAGAGCGGCTTCCATCATCGCCCGTAAGAACTGTTGCTTCAGGCGGCGCTTTAAGTGGAGATAGTCCTGCTCTTCGAAGAGCTGGGTCAGGGTGGAATGAATCGTCCGGGAAGCACGAGCGAACTGTATCATGCGGGTAGTGAACTCGCCCCCCCAGAAGCGTCCCGTGTAAAACGTGGGCATCAGTTGAGCCGCACGTTGATGATTGAGGCCGAAGTCCTCCTGAACCCTGGCCGGGTACTGATCAACCTGACCTTCCAGCAATGACTGAACGAGCAGTTCGGCGGATCGAATTGCGAAGTAAATGCCTTCCCCCGTAATGGGATCGACCAATCCTGCGGCATCACCAATGAGGGCCCAACTCGGGCCCGTTATCTTCAAGCGATGAAGGGTCTCGAGTTCCGGTGTGGGGATCAGGGCGGAATAGAAATAGGCATTTGCGGGAATCCCGCGTCCATAAATTTTTCGGGCAAAGAGGTGAAGGAACGATTTCAATTCATCGGCACTGTGCTCTGAGAGTTTGGAGCAGATCCCAAGCGAAAGGTGATCACTTCTCGGAAATGTCCAGATGTAGCCCTTGAATTGCTTCAGGAATTGAATCCGGATGAAATCTTCGCGGAGGGGGAGGTGATATCCCATCGCGGAGCTATAGTCGGCGGTGGTGAAATTATGTCCCAGAGTATCGGCCAGGGAGCTTTTCGCTCCGTTGGCAATGATGACAAAATCAGCTTCAAAAGATCCATGAGAGGTGTGCAGGGTCCAGTGGGGACTTGCCTCGCCATCGGAGTCGCCCAATATCATTCCAGCCTTTTTGGGTTCGAGGGCTTTGATGTGGGCTGCCACAAGGCGCGCCCCGCTCGACAACGCCCTCTGAAGCATGAGTTCATTTAGCGCCTTGCGGGAGTAAATATAGAGGGGGACCCGGAGAGGGAGATGGACGCTGCGATTCTGATGGTCGAGAAGCTCAATGTGTCGGATCGATTTCTTCTCGATCATCGCATCCAGCAGGAAGGGATAGCGCTCTATCCCTTTCGCCGTAACTCCGCCGCCGCACGGCTTCTCCCAGGCCCCGCCTTTGCGCTCAAAGAGCAGGACCTCGTGACCGGCTCCAGCGAGCAGGGATGCTGCCATGGATCCAGCGGGACCAGCTCCCACCACGGCAATTTTCTTCTGAGAGGTTTGAGGGCTGTTCATTGGAGTCCTAAGACCCGGGAGAAGGGAGGCCTTCCATTTCAACGGCGCAGACAGGGCTGGCGGGGTCACAGCGCTCCGTCTTTTCAGCAAAATTCATGGCTTGACTCCCGGGGGCGTGGGAATGGCCCGGGAGGTGGGGTAGGCGAGAGTCAACCCGGGATGCTCTGCGAGCGCCTTCAGAATGGCGCGGTTCATGGCGTCACGCATCTTGTTGCGCTCGCGAACCCGCGTATAATAAACGAGTCGAACCTCGACGCCGCTCTCAGCGATTCCCGTGTACACCGCAGGCATCGACGGATTGACGTCGTTCGCCCAGTGCGTGAAGGATTCGTCCTGCGGGATCAACTCCGTTCCTTCCTGTTCTCCTCTGAAAAACTCATTCATCACGTTTCGCGCCGTGGCAAGCACTTGATCGACCGCCTCCTGCCAGTCCGTTTCAAAAGTAAACGTCAATTTAAGCTCATCGTTGACGAAGGGTTGCGGCTTGGTGTAGTTGAAAAAGTAATTCTTAAACACGAAGCTGTTGGGAATGAAGACACGGCGACCCGTGGGCACGTCGTTGCTGATCCAATTGCCGACTTCATGGACGACGATACGGAGCACGCCGATGTCAACCACGTCCCCCCGCACCCCCGAAACCTCGATGCGGTCCCCAATGGTAAGACCTCGACGGCCGATGATGAAGAACCATGCCACGAAGCTCACAATGACATCCTGCAGTGCGATGGCGACCCCGGCGCCGGTGAGTCCAAGCAATGCGGAGAATGAACCAAATTCCCCAAAGATCGTGTAGAGGAAAATGATCGTCACTACCAGCCGGCCGGTATAGGTGATAAGCTTGTTGATGTAAAATCGGTCCTGTTCCTCTTTGACGATGCGCCCCGGGATGCGCCTGAGAAGTCGCGCCAGAATCCAAATGAGGAAGGCAAAAATCAGAAAGAAGAAGATTCGGCGCACGAGAGCGAGCAGCATCGAATTCCGCTCGCCCCCAAGCTCCTCCATCGCATCCTCGACCTTGCTCAGTTTCTGATTTGAAGCGCTTATCCTGGTTTGAACCGAGGTTAACTTCCTTTCGAGAGACTCCCGCTTGGGATTGCTCTCGCCCTTTGGGGTGACGGCCGGGGTCCCCTGGACTCGAGCGGTGAGATCATCTGTTTCCGCCTGAAGCTTTTCGATTTCCGCCTGAAGAGTGGATCGCTCCAACCTAAGCTCGCGAAACCGTTGGTGAACCTGGAGGAGACGCTGCAGGATCTCAACAATGGAATTCGACGACGCCACTACCGCGGTGCTGCTGGAGGGGTTGCCATCAGCCGAGAGGGGAGGGGAATCGACGGCGAACCCCTTGATCTCGAAACATACGAGCAGCATCGTCGCGAAGCAAAGAAGGGCTCCTGACCAGCTCCGCTGACCGCGTGCTTTCGGCTGAATTTTCACAGGACCTCTCAGGATTCAGAATCTTAAGGGCCAGCGGAATTATAGGGACGCGATGAGGAAATATAAATCACAATTTACCTTCTTAAAGGGAGGGATCCAAACTGGCTCTCCAAGCCTCGGGAGGGAGCCCGGTAGGGCAGGGCATGCTGAACCCGGATGGAGTGCGCGGGCCCGCTGTCTCTCTTCTAATGACTGTGCTATGATTTCGCCATGACCTTCGAACTTTTCCACATCAGCTTTGGTTTTCGCAAGGCCACGGCGATGGCTTACGATGAGGAACGCAAATATACGCAGCTGTATCTCGATCTCCAACAGAAAGTCAGATCAGGGGAGCGCTGGGTACTTCCCAAGGAGCTGCAACCAGGGATGCATTTCGAGTTAACCCCGGAAGAGATCACGCAAGCTAAAACGGCCTGAGCCGAGGGGGCTTCCACTCTGCCGACCTATCCCCAAACGGAATTTGATTGAGGGGAAAACGTGAAAGGTAAAGAGGGCTGCCCATGCGAGCCGCCCAAGTCCGTTTGCACCCCCTCCAGCAAATCAAAAGATCAGTTTCAATGCCATTTGAATATTCCTCGGACCCCCACCCCCCAGGAATGGATTTCCAATCCCTACATCCGGCGTGACTGTGATGGGCAAGAACCCGACGCCATGCCCTGTCACTGGATTGATACCATTGAAGCTGGCGTCAGAGGAAAACCCCGGCAGCAAAGGCGAGCTGAAGTTGGGGTGATTGAAGAGATTGAAAAATTCGGCGCGAAACTGGAGCTTGACCTTTTCAGTGAGCGGCGTCATCTTCATGATCGCAAAATCGAAGTTCCGATAATTCGGTCCCCGCAGAGAATTCCGGCCCAGCGTGCCGAAATGCTGCGTCCCCGGGATACAGGACCCGGCGCTTCCGTCCCCGGTGGGGTCCAGGCGGCATGGAACCTGGAACGCAGAGAGGTTTAAGAAGGCGTCCGGCCCATGCGTTCCGGCAAAGGGATCGCCGACAAGGTCTGGGCGGGGAAAGAACTCCCCAGTTCCGTTGTAGTCATCAAACAGGTTCACGTGGAAAGGGGCTCCCGACTGCATTGAAAGGGCGCCGCTGACCTGCCAGCCTGCCGTCAACCTTTTCCAATTTTGTGACCACTGGGGAAGTTCGTAAGAGAACGTCCACGAGATGCGGTGTCGGATGTCAAAATTGGAATTGGCGCGTTCGAGGTCCGGGCGGAAACTGTTTTCCGGTTGCGTCGCATTGGCCACATAGTCTTGCCCGTCACTGGCATTATCAATGGAGTGGCCGTATGTCCAGTTCACCGCAGACGTGAAGCCGTGCACACTACGGAAGGAGAGGCTGGTCTGCAGGCTGTTGTAATTGGAAGCCGCCGAACTCTCCAGGTTGTTGATGTAGAAAAAGGTGCCGCCGGAAGGAGCAAAGGGGCCGTTATCAAAGGGCCGTGAGGTAGATACTGCGGGGTTGGGCGGCTGATTGATGTCTCGATATCGGAACAGCTTCCGGCCCTGAGATCCGACATATCCCACCTGTAGGACCACGTTCTTGGCGACCTCCTGTTGGATGTTCAGGCTGAAGTTCTGCACGTAAGGTGTGCGTAGGTCACGTTGCGTAGCGAAGACATCGGAATCGGAGAAACCGGTGAATACAGGGACTCCGTGCTGCAGGGAGTCGGTCGTGGAGAATGAGAAAAGAACCCCGGAGGGTCCAATGGGATTGTAGGCTGCACCGGGATTAAACGTGTTAAAAGGGAGTTGACCCACAAAAAAATCCTGCGAGAAGGCATCATAGAACAATCCCCATCCTGCCCTTAAAACGGTCTTGCCCTTTCCAGTCAGGTCCCAGGCGATCGAGAGGCGTGGAGCAAAATTGTTGAGGTCGCGATTGTACAACCTGTCGAGACCATTCGAACCGACGGGGACTAAGCCGAGGCTTGGATCAAAATTGCTGAACCGATTCCGCTCTTCCCCGATGACCCCGTAATAGTCCCACCGCACTCCATAGTTGAGAGTCAGGTTCCGCCGCACCTGGAAACTGTCTTGGAAATACCACCCGTAAGAGTTTTGGAACGTCCCCCGTTGCGAATCGCCCCGGGCGCTGCGGCCTCCACTCAAATTTCCCTGGAGAAAATCCTGGAGAGAGGCAAAATCGAGACGGCCGCGATAGCCGGCATCAAAAAACCCGTTCACGAAGGTGCGCCGGAATTCATAACCCAGTTTGACGTTGTGCTTTGGCAGCTTCCAGGAGAAGTTGTCGATAAATTGCCAGTTGGTATCGACCCGGCCGCGTGGCACAGACAGCGTGGACCCGATGGAAGCAATCGAAGATCCGAGCGAGGGATCGTTGCGTATTCGAATGAAGGGCAGGCCAAAATCACGCGGATTGGTGGCGCCTGTATTCAACCCGATGGTACTGGGGTTGAAATCATTGTCTTCGGGGAGAAACTTTTCCACAAAACGGTTGTAGCCGAACCGGGCTTCGTTGACCTTGGTGGTGGAGAAAATGTGGATGTAAGAGAGTGAGATCAACTGGACCCGGGTCGGGGTCACCGTGTTGAACCCGGGAAGCACGTTGCCCGCCAGGATCGCTAGAGGAAAACTCTGGCTGCTGTTTCCATAATAGTATCGGCCGGTCAGCGTGTTGTTGGCGTTGAAGTTATGATCCAGCTTGGCGATGAAACTGTCGACGTTATTGAAGGCGCGCGTGGTGATGAAAGCGTTGGGAGAGGGATCAAACAGGGGCACCGGCCGGTTGGGCAGAGGCCACGGGTTTCGCGCCAGAATCCCCTGGATGACGGGATTCGTGGCGCCTCCGAGTGCGGCAATTTCGCGGGGATCGGGAACGCGCGCCACGCTGCTCAGTCCCACACGCTCCCGCTGGCCCTCATAGTTAACAAGCCAGAACGTCTTGTCATGCACGATGGGACCGCCCAGGACAAACCCAAACTGGTTGTTCCGAAATGCCGTCTTCGCGTCGGTGTCGGGATTGAAGAAATTACGGGCATCGAGCTTATCGTTTCGAAAGAATTCGTACACGCTGCCGTGAATTTGATTCGTCCCCGATTTGGTGACGATGTTGACCACGCTTCCGGCGTTGCGTCCGTATTCCGGCTCGAAGTGCGACAGGACGGCCACCTCGGCGATCGCTTCGATCGGCAGGATGGTGGCCGGAGTGCCAAAGACCCCCGCCTCGTTGATGGCCGGCAGATTGCGATATCCATCGTTCATGTCGGTGCCATCCAAAAGGTAATTGTTCGACCGGCCGCGATTGCCGTTGACGCTGAACAAACCAAAGGAACCGGGCGAATCAGTGGTTCCATCGGGCGCCCCACTCGCCCCGGGGACCAGTACAAGCAGTTTGTTGAAATCGCGACCGTTGACCGGAAGGCTCTCGGCCTGCTGGCTTTCAATTAAGCCCCCCAGGGTGTTATCGGTGGTGTCAACAAGCGACACCGAGGCCTCCACTTCCACCCTTTGCTGAAGCGTGCCGGGCCGCAAGGTGACATCCACTCGGCGTTCCACCGCCACTTCGACCTTCAAGTTCGTGACCACGGCCTTCTGGAATCCCTTCATTTCAACCGTCAACTCGTAAGTTCCAATGGGGAGCTCTGTCACGACATAATTTCCCACCGTATCTGTGGCCGTTGTACGAGTCAGCCCGGTGGCTGAGTTCTTAATCGTGATGCCGGCGCCCGGCACCACCGCCCCCGAATTGTCCAACACCGTTCCGAGAATCGTCCCCCGGAAGGTTTGGGCAAAACCGAAACTTGTTAAACCAAGGTATACCGCGAGACACACCGCTACGGTCGAACTCGCACGGAATCTTGAGCCACACATGGTGACCTCCTATTGCCGGAACGAATGGTTAGTGACTGACGATTTGTAGTCGGTTTTGATCTTAGTGGAATACACGCTGATTATAAACAAAAACAGAAGGAGGACAGAAGCGTTTCTTTTCAAAAAAAATCAGGGGCGAGATAATTTTGGATTGAACCTTGACTTTGGCTTCGCCGGGATGAAATGATTCATTCGTTCCGTTTGAGGGATGAATGGTCGGCAAGAGAATGAATCTCATTGAATACTTCAGAGAGCAGCAGGAGGAATTGGTCGGGATGATTGGTGAGCTGGTGGAAATGGAATCGCCCTCGGATGATAAGGCGGCCATTGACCAGCTTGTGGACCGGCTGGCGAGAAAGTTTCGCTCGATTGGGGTATTACCCAAGGTGCATCACATCGGACGGTTTGGGAATCATCTCTGGCTGGGGGCCGGTCGGGGCGGGGGACAGGTCTTCGTTCTGGGCCACACGGATACCGTCTGGCCAAGGGGAACGCTGAAAACGCTTCCTTTCAAGATTGAAGGGAACAGGGCAAGAGGGCCGGGTATTTTTGACATGAAGGCCAGTATCGCGGCTTTCTATTTCGCCTTGAAGGCCATTCGGGATTTGAAACTCGAAACTCCACGGCGCATCGTTGCGCTGTTTGATTCCGACGAAGAAGTAGGGAGCCACTCATCGCGAAAGCTTATCCTCTCGGAAGCCAGGAAGAGCGATCACGTTTTTGTGCTGGAGCCATCGATTTCGCCTCACGGAGGTTTGAAGACGTCGCGCAAAGGGGTGGGGGTCTTCCGGCTGAAAGTCCGCGGGATTGCGGTTCATGCAGGGATCGCCCACGAAGCCGGTGTGAATGCCATTGAGGAGGTGTCCCGCCAAGTGTTAAGGCTTCAAGCCATGACGAACCGCAGGACAGGGACGACGGTGAATGTGGGACTCATCAATGGCGGGACGCGCTCGAACGTTGTTCCCGCTGAAGCGGAGATAGAAATCGATGTGCGTGTGAAAACCGCGCGGGAAGGGAAACACGTTACCGGACGGATCTACGGCCTGAGACCTTTGAACCCGCAGGCGAGACTCGAGGTCTCCGGAGGCATCAATCGCCCACCTCTGGAGCGCACCGCCAGGATCGCTGCTCTGTTTAAACGGGCCAAGTCGATCGGCCGGGAGCTCGGCATCAAGCTCTCGGAAGGCTCGACCGGCGGGGGCAGCGACGGCAATTTCACGGCAGCCCTCGGGGTCCCCACCCTGGATGGACTCGGGGTGATCGGCGACGGGGCACACTCCGTTGATGAGTTCATTCAACTGGATCGACTGCCGGAGCGGGTCGCGTTGCTCACCCGCCTGTTGACGATGGAGTAGGAAACTCCGGAGGTCCATCAGGCTTCGACCGCGTATTCAACGTCATGCTGAATTTCAGAACACACTTCTCCATTCAATCGGTCTCATGCCCTTTCAAATTCTCTCTCGCATTTTGAAACCGCGAACTCTAAAATCGACAGAGGTTCTTTTGAAAACCTACCTACATGTGTTCGTTGCACTTTTGACGGGCGCTTGCCTGCTGTGCGGCCCTCTTGCTCTTGCTCAAAAGAAGAAGAAAGAGACTCTCGAGCCTCAAGAGACCAGCCAGCCTCCGATTCGAGTGCAGGTGGATCTCGTTAATCTTCACACCACGGTTTTCGATCAGAATGGAAAGATCGTCTCCGGATTGACGAAGGCTGATTTCAGCGTCTTCGAAGACAATGTGCAACAGGACATCGCCCTCTTTGGTGTGGAGACCGACACCCCTGTCACAGTAGGAATCCTCATCGATACCAGCGGAAGCATGGCCAACGGCAAGCTGGAAAAGGCCGAGGAAGCCGCACAATTGCTCGCAAAGACCCTTTCGCCCAAGGATGAAATCTTTGTCATGGGATTTACCGATCAATTCTATCCCCTGGTTGATTTCACCCCCGCCGACTCAGACTTCAGCCGGATTCTCGCCCGGTTGGTCGCTCAGGGTGGCACCTCGGTGGGGGCGGGGGTCGAAGAGGCGATTTTCAAGATGCGCGATGCCTCCAATAAGAAACAGGCGATTGTCGTGATTTCGGATGGTCTAGATATTCCCGGTGGCGGAGTGATCGACAAGATTCGCAGCCACGAAGCCCTGGTCTACGCCATCGGCCTCAAGGGCGTTGGCGGCATTATGGGATTGGCCTCCCATATTCAGGCCCTCAATGTCCACGGCTCATCCCTCAATGTGTATGCGAACGAGAGTGGAGGCAAGGCGATCTTTGTGAAGTCGCTCGACGAAGTCGCTCGACGAAGTCCCTCAGGCGTGTCAAGACATCGTCTATGATCTCAAAGGACAATATCAAATCGGTTATTATCCCTCCAATACAGCCCGGGACGGCAAGTACCGGCGCATCAAGGTACTGGTTCATCATCCCGAATTCACGGTACGGTTCCGTCGCGGCTATTACGCGCCTCGACGCTGAAAAACCACAGGCTGAAACAGACCCGGGCATGATCCTGTTGACAGCCGTCCTGTCCCAGCGCTAGATTCTTCCATGCAAAACGATCGAGCGTTCGTTTTTTTAATTTTACAGAGGGGATTGCCGGACTGTTTCTCACAGGCTGAAAGTGAGGGAGGAGGCTGCCACCATGAAAGAGACGGGACTCAAAAATAAGGTCGTGATTGTCACAGGCGCATCGGCCGGGATCGGCCGGGCGACAGCCCATCGATTTGCACAGGAGGGGTGCCGGATCGGCGCGTGGGACGTGAATGAGACGGCCGCTCCGGCCCTGCTGGAAGGGCTGAAGTCGGCGGGAGGAGAGGCGATATTTCGCCGGGTGGATGTGACTGATACGGCCGCCGTGGAAGCCGCCGTTCAGGAAGTAGTGGAACGATGGGGCAGGGTCGACGTTTTGGTCAACAACGCCGGGATTACCCACGACGCGCAGATCGTCAAATGGCAGGAGGGAGCGGTGGCCTCGACGATGACAGAGGAGGCATTTGATACAGTTATCGCAGTGAACCTTAAGGGAGTTTTCCTCTGCACCCGCGCGGTGATCCCTCATATGATCAAGGCGGGCTCGGGGGTTATATTAAATGCCTCTTCGGTGGTGGGCCTGTACGGGAACTTTGGCCAAACGAATTATGCCTCGACGAAGGCGGGAGTGATCGCCATGACCCGGACGTGGGCGCGGGAGTTGGGACGCTACAGTATTCGGGTCAACGCGGTCGCCCCCGGATTCATCGCCACGGAGATGGTTAGGGCAATGCCGGAAAAGGTGATTCAGTCGATGGTTTCACACACACCCTTGGGACGTATGGGCGATCCAGAGGACATTGCCAATGCTTACGTGTGGCTTGCTTCGGACGCGGCGACGTACATCCATGGAGCGGTCTTGTCTGTGGATGGTGGAATTGTGTTGGGAACCTAGCAGCCTATGCTATGACCACATTGCAAAGGACAAATGTTATGAACCGTTACGGATCGATCGTCTCGACGGGACGTTTTCTGCCCGAAATTGAAGTCAGCAATGATACCCTGCGAAAACAATTGGCCCACTGCCCGACTTTGTGAACAAGATGGAATCCGGGACCGGGATTTTGACGCGCTGGCACGCCCCGGAAGGCTGGAGTACCTCCGACGTCGCGTTGCCGGCCGCACGACAGGCGCTGGAGCGGGCGCATCGGAACCCTGAAGAAGTGGACCTGATTATTCTCGGAACAGACTCGCCGGATTACATCACGCCCTCCACTTCAGTCGTCCTCCAGCACAAACTCGGCGCTAAAAACGCGGGCACTTTCGACGTCGGTTGCGCCTGTGCCTCCTTTCCGACGGGACTCAACGCGGCGGCTGGCCTGATCGCAACTAATCCCTCGCTGCGTACGGTTCTGGTCGTCGGTGTTTATCTGATGCACAAGCTGGCGGACTCAACGGATCCCATGATCTTCTTTTACGGAGATGGTGCCGGCGCCGCCGTGGTGGAGCCTGCTGAAAGTCCGGGGTTCATTGCCAGCGCGTTTCATGCCGATGGGTCGTATCATAATTACTGGGGCATTTACTCGGGTGGAACCTTCGAGCCGGCCAATGAGGATTCCCTTCGTGCCGGCCGGACGCAGGTGCGCATGATCAATCGATATCCTCCGGAGATCAACGATCAGGGCTGGCCCAAAATAGTCCGTCGTTTGGCTGAAAACGGAGGGTTTGAAATCGAGGAAATCGATTTCATCATCTTTACACAGGTGCGCAAGCCCACCATTGAGCTGGTCATGAAGGATCTAGGGTTGCCGATGGAACGCACTCACACGGTGATGCAGAAGTTTGGTTACACCGGCTCCGCGTGCATCGGGATGGCTCTGGATGACGCCCTCGAACAGCACAAAATTCACTCTGGGGATCTGCTGGTCCTAGTGGGTTCCGGGGTGGGTTACAATCAGGCGGCTACAGCAATCCGTATGATGTGAACCAACATGATTCAGCCCTGAAATAATCCATGATTACCGCTGATATCCTCGGAGAACGTTCTCGTCTCACACCAGAGAAAACGGCGCTCGTGTATGTCCCGACTCAGGAACGATTCACGTATCGAGAACTGAATGAGCGGGCCGTTCGGTGCGGTCGAATGTTGCTCGAGGGGTGCGGTTTGAAGAAAGGCGACCGGGTGGGCATCCTGGCCCACAATCGAGTCGAGTTTCTGGAGGTCTTCTTCGCCGCCGGGAAAACAGGTCTCGTTCTGGTTCCACTCAATACTCGCCTCACACCTCACGAGCTCGGATTCATCGTCCGCGACTGCGCCTTAAGTGCTCTCCTTTACGGGGGTGAATTCTCGGAGACGATTGAGGCCCTAAAAGAAGAGATACACCTGAATCACTGGCTTTCACTTGATGAACCGCTGAACAGACTGGATACCAGTTACGGGCGGGCGATCGGAGCTATGGGGCCTTCGGCCTGGGTCGGTCCTCCTTGCGATCCGGAGGACCTTTATTGCCTGCTGTATACCAGCGGCACGACCGGAAAACCCAAAGGGGTCATGATCCCACATCGCATGGTGGCTTGGAATGGCTACAACACGGCAGTTTCCTGGCAGCTTCGCGAAGAGGATGTCGCCCCAATTTTTACGCCCCTGTTTCACGCCGGAGGATTGGGCGTATTCCTGGTCCCTCTTTTTGTAATGGGAGGAACCATCGTCCTCCACAGGGGATTCGAGGCCTCCGAGGTCTGGCGTACCATCGAAAAAGAGAAATGTACGGTCGTGTTTGGAGTTCCAACCATTTTCAAAATGTTGATGGAAGCCCCCGAGTTCTCTCAGGTTGACCTGGCGCACGTACGCTGGTTTATAAGTGGGGGCGCCCCGTTGCCACTCTACATTTTTGAGGCCTACCAGAGGCGGGGGATCATTTTCAAACAAGGCTATGGTCTGACCGAGGTGGGTGTGAATTGCTTTTCAATGACCCTCGAAGAGTCCATCCGCAGGGTGGGTTCCGTTGGGAAGCCGATGATGTTGACGGAAGCGAGACTGGTCGATCCCCAGGGCCGCACCACCTCTGTGGGCGAGGTCGGAGAACTGCTCTTGCGGGGTCCTCATGTCAGCCCGGGGTATTGGAACAATCCTGCCGCCACGGCGGCCGCGCTCGACCCGGAAGGCTGGTTTCATACGAGCGACCTGGCGAGGCGTGATGAGGAGGGGTTCTATTACATCGCCGGTCGAATGAAGGACATGATCATCAGTGGCGGCGTCAATATCTATCCCGCTGAGATCGAGGGGGAACTGCTTCTCCATCCTGAAATCAAAGATGCCGCAGTGATCGGGGTACCGGATCCTACCTGGGGAGAGGTCAGTGTGGCATTTTTGGTGGGTCGCGAGGGATGTACGGTCTCCAAGGAGGAGTTGTCCCGCTTTCTCTCAAATCGCCTCGCCAAATACAAAATTCCCAGGGAATTTATCTATACAAAGGCGCTTCCCCGGACGCCTTATGGAAAAGTTGTGAAATCGGAACTGAAGGAGCAATATCTAAAAGACAGGGATGAAAAATCTTTGAGCCATTGAGGGCAAGGCCTATCGGGACCGACAGCGACAGGGGAAAGCGTATATAATCTTTTTCGAGGATTTGGACTAGAATACGCCTTCATGGGACCCGTTATCTTTTCTGGTCATCAAAACGAGGAGAGTGAGACGTTATGTTAAAACCCATCTACATTGCATCGTACCACCAATCAAAGTTCGGGAAGCTCATGGGCATGACGGTTCCTGAGATCGTCAGGAATTCTGTTGAGGGGGTTTGCAAGATGATCGGGGTGGAAGCCTCGATCTTGGATGTGGGCTCCATTGGCGCGGCCTGTAATTTCTCCCTAAACAGGCAAGGGCTCTTATCCGGGCTGATGGCGAGCGTGCCGGGGATGGAAGGAAAACCGATTGAAGCGGTCGAAAATGCCTGCGCCACCGGCGGTCAGGCAATTCTTTCGGTCATCCAAAAGCTCCAGATGGGCCTGGGTGAAGTGGGTGTCGCTGTGGGATATGAAAAAATGCGCGATGCCGAGGGGAAAATGGATGGCAAGCTCATCGGGGAGGTGTTGGGATACTTTTCCCATCCGGACGAAAGGGAGGGAAAAGTTTTTATTTTTCCTCACATCTTTGCGGAAGTCATGCACTGTTATATGAAGGTTCACCAGGTCAGCGAGGAAGCCCTGGCCCAGATCGCAGTGGACGAGTATGGAAACGCCAGGCACAATCCATTTGCCCAAATGCAGAAGGTCCAGATTACCCTGGACCAGGCCATGAAGATCGAAGGGATCAACCGTTATGTCGTCGAGGGTCTGCCGTTGAAGACTTACGATTGCTCACAGATTACGGATGGTTATGCGGCCATGATCCTGGCGACCGAAGATGGGCTGAAAAAACTGGGTGTCCCCCGCTCAAGCTGTGTTGAAATTGCCGGATACGCCCAAGCCACGGATCCCCTGAAGAAAGTGGGGCGCGATGTCCTCAAGCCGGCGGGTGCTTTTGCGGCGATGGGAAAAGCCTATGCCATGGCGCGGATCACTCCATCGGATGTGAACGTGGCCGAAATTCATGATTGCTTTACCGTCATGGGCGCCATCGGGACTGAAGTGATCGGCAAAGCCGCCTATGGCAGAGGGGCCCAATACTGGGTCGAAGGGAAAGCGAGAGTGGATGGGGAATGTGGGATCAACACTTCGGGCGGACTCATTGCCAAGGGTCACCCGGTCGGGGCGACCGGGGTGGCCATGGTTGGTTGGGCAGCGCAACAACTGCTCGGCAAGGTCCCGCCGGAGCTGCAAGTGAAAAATGCCAAGGCCGCTGCCACATTCAACATCGGCGGACCCATTTGCGCGTCCGTGTGTACTGTCCTGAAACCCGCGGCGTGATCTGGATACGAACCGGTCGGAGCCCGATCCTTCGCGAATCTTGAGTGGAATATTTCCCGGCTCGGACCCCTAGAGTGGTGATGGTTTGACCTGATTGCAGGCGCGCTGGAATCCTGCGGATAACACCAGTTCGCCATCAAAGCATATCCATGCCAGAGATGCTAGGCGACGACAATGCCCTCAGACCTTAAGGAAGGTTTAGTGTTTCGATGAGTGCAACGGCTCGGGTTTTGGAACGGGCTCGTAGACCGTGCAGTCACCACACTTTTCGAGGGTCCAGTCAACGCGCATCTTCGGGTGATCGCAGTGGTGGCGGGTATCATGAAAGGGTTCGTCCCGCTTCGGGGCTTCGGGTGCCTTGGAAAAGCGACATGATTTGAGTTTTTTGATCAGCGTGTTCATAGTTTATGTGCCTGCAGATTTAGTCTCTAACATTATAGACCATTTTTGGACGCGAGATGTGTTGGAATCCGCCCAGTGTTTGAACGGCGAGAGGAGCCGGAGAGGAATCATGATCACGGGCCGGCGCTGGCAATTCCAGGGGACAGGTCGATGACATCCATTCTTCCCATAGCAGGGTTTGTGTTGGCGGGTGGAAAAAGCTCCCGGATGGGTGAAGACAAAGCCTTGATCGAGGTTAGCGGGCAGACGCTGGTGGCGCGTTCGCTAGGGCTTTTGAAATCGGTGTGCGAATCCACCACATTGATAGGGCCGAGGGACCGGTACTCCGGTTTAGGTCTGGACGTTGAAATCGTTGAAGACGCGGTAGAGCCGTGTGGCCCCCTGGGGGGAATTCTCACGGGGCTGCGTCACTCGAAGCACGATTACGCCCTTTTTCTCGCCTGTGATTTGCCATTCATGACAGACAGATTTCTCCGTTATCTGGTGGGCGCCGCCATGGTCGAGAAGCCGGACATCGTCGTGCCCGTTGACGGGTCAGGAGAATACCAGCCGCTATGCGCGGCATACTCCCGGACGTGCCTGCCCGCGATTGAGTCTGCCATTGCGGCCCGGCAGTACAAGGTGAGCTCGTTTTATAGTTCCCTCCAGAAGTTGCGAGTAATTGGTACAGGAGAGATCAGACATTTCTCGCCAGATTTTAGGATTTTTACAAACGTAAATACTCCCGAGGAATTATTGGCTGCAAAAAAGGAAAGTTGAGGCCAAACAATCCGGGCGGCTGTGGAAGCACCCTCATGAATGAATCTGGTCAGTCGATGTTAAGGGTTGAGGACGAGACCCCGTTCATACAGTTTGAGCACGTTTACAAGTCCTTCGACGAAAAAGAGGTCCTGATCGACGTGTCCTTCGACCTGCGTAAAGGGGAGACCCTGGCGATCCTGGGTCGCAGCGGGGTGGGCAAGAGCGTGACCTTGATGCACATGGTCGGATTCATGAAGCCCGACCGTGGCAAGATCAATGTCAAGGGGCAGGACATCGTAACTCTGGACGAGCGTCAGTTGAGCTCGCTGCGCCGATGTATCTCGCTGGTGTCCCAGTCGGGAGGGTTATTTGATTCCCTGTCGGTTGCCGAAAACGTAACCTACGCTGTGAATGAAAAGCATCCTCTCAGCGATGAGGAGACTCGCCGCGAGGCCATCCGGTTCTTGAAAATGGTGGACCTTGAGGATCTCGTGGATCTGTACCCGAAAGATTTGTCAACCGGCCACAAGCGCTGTGTCGCTATCGCCCGCGCCCTGGCAGCAGAGCCGGAGGCCATCCTTTATGACGAGCCGACCACCATGGTCGACCCGATCCAATCGCAGCTCGTCGCGCGGCTGATCCAGCGCCTCCACAACCAGTACAAATTGACCGCGGTCGTGGTCACGCATGATTTGAAATTGACCCGGCGAGTGGCTGAGCGAGTGGTACTTCTGGAGGAAGGGCGCGTCCATTTCCTGGGGACGCGCGATGAGTTTTTTGCCTCAGGCGATCCGCTTGTCCATGAGTTCGTGATGCGCGATCACGTCGTGGCGCTCGAGGCCGGCGCGTTGTAGAAGACTGACTCTACCATGAGCCGCAGGGTAGCATAGAGACATCCACCCCAATCAGACGTAAGGATTTGTGCTTAGGCGTTGAGTGCTCCTTTGTGGCGCTCTATGCGGTGCTTAACCTCTCCACCTTGGCCCCCAAAGCGGAAAGCTTCTCCTCAATCTGTTCATAACCGCGGTCTAGATGGTAAATGCGGTCGATCACGGTCTCCCCCTGGGCTGCGAGGGCGGCGAGCACCAGGGAGGCGGAGGCGCGAAGATCGGAGGCAATCACGCTGGCGCCGCTCAAGGGAGTCGGGCCGCGGACAATAGCGCGGCGTCCTTCGATGGAAATGTCGGCCCCCATGCGGATGAGCTCCAGTGCATGCAGAAAGCGGTTTTCGAAGATCGTTTCCGTGATGATGGAACTACCTTGAGCCTGCGTCATCAGGGCCATGAATTGGGCCTGCAGATCAGTGGCAAAGCCGGGATACTCATAGGTGGTTAGATCGACTGCCCGGATCGAGGTGTGATTGCAATAATGGATGGTGGTTGAATCGGGAATCTCAATGCGTACTCCGGCTTCAATGAGTTTTCCCACTACAGACGTCAGGTGGGAAGCGTTGCAGCCATGGAGGGTCACGTCGCCGCCGGTGATGGCAGCCGCAATCAAGAAAGTGCCGGCTTCGATGCGATCCGGGATGATTTGATGGGTGGCTCCGTGAAGCGCTTCGACTCCTTCGATAGTAATCGTGTCCGTTCCAGCGCCCTCGATCCGGGCTCCCATCGCGGTCAACAAAGCTGCCAGGTCCACAATCTCAGGCTCCCGGGCCACATTCCGCAATGTGGTTTTGCCCTTGGCCAGCGTCGCCGCCATCATGATATTCTCGGTGCCTGTGACGGTAATTTTATCGAAGTGGATGTCGGCGCCATGCAGGGACTCCGCCTTGGCCACCACGTAGCCGTGCGAAGTGGAAATTTTGGCTCCGAGTTTCCGCAAGGCCTTGATATGCAAATCAATGGGGCGGGCCCCGATGGCGCACCCCCCGGGCAAGGAGACTCGGGCCTGGCCAAAGCGCGCGACGAGCGGTCCCAGGACGAGCACCGAAGCACGCATGGTCTTGACGAGATCGTAGGGGGCTTCCAGCGAGGAGAGTCGTTCGGCGCGGATCGAGCATCGGTGAGCCGCCAGATCTTCGCGGGGGGAGATCTCAGCCCCCATGACTTCGAGGAGCCGCCGGAGCGTTCGAATGTCCCAGACATGAGGCACGTTTTCGAGGTGCACCTCCTCCGGGGTCAGAAGCGCTGCAGCCATGGCCGGAAGCGCGGCGTTTTTCGCACCGCCGATCTCGACCGCGCCCCGAAGAGGGGTTCCACCCCCAATCCGAAGTTGATCCATGACAGTCTTGATCCTTTCCCTTTGCGGCGCGATGGTAACACAGCCGGTCCTCGGCAGCCAAGGTCCGTAATCCAAGGCCAACTTCGCGGGGTTGAGAGGGAAGGTCCCCGTTGGAACGAACGCGGAGGAATGACCCGCCCGCCTCATTCCCTGCGCTAATCCGTCCCCCCATGCACTGCCGGTTTAGCCCCCCGGGTGGAGTCTTCGATCTGCATTAAATTCACAACCTCAAAAAAGACTTGACAAGAACCGAGAAAATTATTAAAAAACAAACGTTCATTTTTGTTGAGTGCATCCGAAATCACCACATTTCAACCGGAGCGTCGATCCCGTCCGGAGAGGAATAAATGCCCAAGCTCCACCCCACAGTCATTGATGCGAATCGCGAAAAAATCGAACAGGTCGCGTTGAGATTGTTCTGTGTGCAGGGTTTTCACGGAACCTCCATGCGCCAGATCGCCCAGCGGTCCAGGGTTTCCCTCGGGAACATTTACAATTATTATAGAACGAAGGATGAACTGTTTACCTCGATCGTCAATCACTATGCGGTGGTGATGAACCGGGAGAGGCAGAAACTGCTCGATTCCGTCAAGAACCCCTTCGATGCCCGGCAGGTGAAGGCCATGGCCCGAATGATCCGGGATCTGGTGTATCGTCACGGCGATTTCTGGCTGTTGATGTATGTCGATGTGACGGAATTCGGGAACCGGCATTTCAAAAAGTTTTTTCCGGGGTTGACTGACCTCTTCCGGCGCCATTACGGCAAACAGTTCACCCAAAGGGTGCGGCGGCGAGGAAAGGGCGAGCTCGATCCCGCAGTCGTCTTTGCTGCCATGTGGATGCAGTTCTTTAACTACTTCCTGGTGGAGCGACTGTTTCGCGGCTCGCACCATTTGGGATTGAGTGACGAGCGGGTGATTGATACATTTTCAGATTTCTACAGGCGGCTTCAGGGTTGTTGACGGGGACATGAGTTTCGAGGTGAGCTGCAGAACCCTTGGCCGAGGTCCATTTGTGAAGGGCTGCTCCGTAAAGTGGTCTATTCAGGAGGATGTTATGAGCATAGGAAAGATGATGATTTTCTTGCTGGCAGTGACGCTGGTTCTCGGGGGGCTTGCCACCTCCTCGCTGCGGGCGCAGGCGACCACTGGAACACTGCGCGGGGTGATTTCAGACGCGACAGGCGCCGTTATCCCGGGCGTCGGCGTTGTCCTGATTTCCGAAGCGGGCGAACGACGTACCTTGACGACGGATGCGACCGGGAACTATGTGGCAGCATTGCTCCGCCCCGGAGCATACACCGTCGAGCTTTCGATGAAGGGATTTACCACCAAAAAGATCGTAGGCGTCAAGGTAGCCGTCACGGAAGCGCGCGACCTCGACGTGCAGTTGGAGGTGTCCCAGACTCAGGAGACAGTCACCGTGACTGCCAATGCGGACATCGTGCAGACCTCTACACCAACCGAGGGGCGGGTGATCGAAGAATCGACCATTCGGCAGTTGCCTCTTCCGACGCGCAACTTTCAGCAGCTTCTGACGCTTTCCCCGGGCACGGTTTCTTCGCTTTCCAACAACACCGAACTCGGCCGTGGCGACACAACGATCTCGGTCAATGGCCAGCGGACCACTTCCAACGATGTCCGGATCAACGGGGTGGACGCGAACTCCATTGGAACTAACTCAACGCCCAACATTGCCACGCCTTCCACAGATTCTTTGCAGGAGTTTAAGGTTCAAACCAGTTTGTATGATGCCTCTGGAGGACGCAATGCCGGCGGGGCGGTGGCCGCCATCACCAAGTCGGGAACCAACGGCTTTCATGGCGACTTATATGAGTTTTTCCGTAACCGCGTTCTCAACGCCAACGATTTCTTCTTGAATTCTGCCGGTCAGCCCAAACCCGTTCTGACAAGAAACCAATTTGGGGCGACCTTGGGCGGCCCTCTCAAAAAGGATCGCACCTTCTTTTTTGTGTCTTATCAGGGAACCCGGGAGCGGAATGGGGCCTCACTCTCCAACTCGATTGCCTCAGCGTTCATCGACCCCCATTTGACCGACACCAACCGGTCGAAAGCCGGACTGGCTGCTGCATTCGGTCTGCCCGCGGCCGCCATCAGCGATGTTTCGGTGGCGCTTCTGAATGCCAAGCTTCCCAATGGGCAGTTTGCAATCCCCTCGGCCTCGACTCCCAGTGGTTTGACCCCCATCTCGGCGGTCTCCCGGTTCCGTGAAGATCAGTTCAATATCAACCTGGATCACCGGCTCAGCGACCGCGATAGCCTTTCGGGGAAGTTCTTTTTCGCGACCAATCCGACCTTCCAGGCCCTGTTCAGCTTTGCGGGATTGTTCAATGCGAACCAGCTTCCGGGCTTCGGCGGCAACCTTGAGAATGAACAGCGGCTGTTGAGCCTTGATGAGACCCACATCTTCAGTCCGACCCTGATCAATGTCTTTCGCTTCGGATTCAGCCGCTTGAGGGTCACCTCGACGCCTGAAGAGCCATTCACCAATGCCCAATTCGGCATTTCGAATCCGATTGCGAGCTTTTTCCCGGGCATGTCCACTATCGGCGTAGTGGGTCAGTGGACGATCGGGTCGAACGCCTTTGCAGATCAATCCTCACGCATCAACATGTTTCAAATCGGCGATGCCGTCTCGTTGACTCATGGCCGACACCAGATCCGGATCGGGGGCGAGGCGCGACGTGCCCAGGTCAATTTCTTCTTTAATGCCTTTACACGGGGCCAGATGAACTTTGCGTCAATGCCCGCGTTTCTTTTGGGAGCAGGGGTGGGTATCCTGGGCTCGGGGGTCAACAACCGGGCTCTGCGAACCCTCGACTGGAGTGGTTTCGTTCAGGATGATTTCAAGGTCAGTGAACGACTCACGCTAAATCTTGGCCTCCGCTATGACCTGTACGGTGGAGCGAGTGACATCCACGGGCGGTTGGTGAACTTCCTGCCGTCGCAATTCGTGGGTGGAAGCATTGCCTCCCCGGCGGGTCCGCCCAACGGATTTGTGCAGGCGGGCAATGCGGATCCCGGTTTGCCCGGAGTGCCCAAGGTCGACGATGCCCTGATCCCCAATGACAGGAACAACTTCGCTCCGCGATTTGGTTTTGCCTGGCAGCCATTTCGCGGTTCGCACCTGGCCATTCGAGGCGGGTATGGAATCTATTACGACCGCACCTCCACGCGCATCTACAACACGTCGTTCCTCAACTATCCCTATTACTCAGTGGCCATCGCCGTGGCCAAGCCGTTTTCGAACCCTTTCCCAGCACTTCCTGTGCCGACCCAATTCCCGGTGAATTCGACAATCCCCTCTACGCTGCCGGGCTTCCCGCCGCCGTTCCCAGCGGGTATCGCGGGTGTCTTTTACAATCCCGACTACCGCACCCCGTATGTCCAGCAGTTCAATTTGAATATCCAGTGGGAGCCTTTCAAGGACTACCTGCTGGAAGTGGGTTACGTGGGATCCAAGGGGACCAAGTTGCTACAGGTCTTCAGCTTCAATCAGCCGATTTATACGTCTGCCCTCGCGCCTCCGATCGTTCCGTTCTCTTGTGGATTGGCCGTTCCTTGTCTATCCACTCAGAAAAACGTCACGGGCGGCGTCCAGCAGGTGGAATCCAGCGGTAATGCGCACTATGACTCCTTGCAAGTGAGTTTGACCAAGCGTTTCAGCCGTGGTCTGCAGTTTCTGGCGTCTTACACCTACGCCAACTCCATTGATACCTATTCCGGCTCCGCGATCAACGAAGTATTCAATGCGCCGGGAGACCAGCGTAACCTGGGGGTGAACCGGGGAAAGTCGGATTTCATCAGAACGCAACGCTTTGTGACGTCGTTGGTCTACGATTTACCGCCCCTGGCGGATGAGGGGACAAAAGCCGGCAAGTACTTGGCGAACCATTGGCAGATTTCGTCGATTATCACTTTGCAATCCGGTCTTCCTTTCCCAGTGATTGAATCGAATGGAACCTCAATTATCTCGCGGGCAAACTTTGCGCCAGGTGCGACGGCGGCGAGCGCGGTCACCAGCGGTTCGGTCGACTCGAGGTTGAATAATTACATCAACCTGGGATCGTTCGGCTCATCCCAGCAGTTCATCGGGACCCCAGCCGCCGCGAATCCCAACTTCAGCCTGGGAGAGCCTTTCGGGACGACGGGGCGAAATATCTTCATTGGCCCCGATCAGCGGAACATGGATTTTGCGATCATCAAATTCTTCCCAATGAGCGAGAATCGCCGGCTGGAGTTCCGGACGGAGTTCTTCAACATTTTCAATACGGTGAATTTTGCTCAGCCCCAGGCGAACCTGCTGACACCCACGACATTTGGAAAGATCCTGTCAACAGCATCCGGCCCCCGGGTGATCCAATTCGCATTGAAGTATTCTTTCTGAGTGAGTTGAGGGGCAGGCTTTTGGCCATTGAGAAAGCTTGTCCCTTTTTTATTTTGGGGCGTCATGGGTCCCTCTCCTTCCTTCGCGGTCAAATCTTTCAATCGGGTATTTCCAAAAAAAGGCCAGATGTGGCAACCATCAAAGGGAACGGCATTGAGATTTATTATGAGGAGCACGGTGAGGGTCAGCCCCTGCTCCTTATCCAAGGTCTGAGCTATGCCACGCCGATGTGGTATTGGCAGGTCGCCGGGCTAATGGACTCCTTCCGGGTGATTACCTTCGACAATCGCGGATCGGGTCAGTCCGCGAAGCCTGACATTCCGTATTCAATGAAGATGTTTGCCGATGATGCGGTGAGTCTGCTGGATGCGCTGAAGATCTCTCAGGTCAGCGTCCTGGGCATCTCCATGGGGGGGATCATCGCACAGGAAGTGGCGCTCTCCTATCCCGGCCGTGTGACTCATCTGATCCTTTGCTCCACCCTTTTTGGAGGCTCCACGGCGTCACAGCCGGATACAGAGACGCTCGCCTATCTGGCGGAGTATCAGGAAAGCGTCAGTGACGAACTCTCCCGCCTCGAGATCGCCTATGGGACAGCTCCCGGGTTCGGGGAGCGGCACCCTGATCGTGTTGCCGCATTGGTGGAGTTTAAACGACAGTCGCGGCCTCCCCGGTTTGCCTACTTCCGACAATTGATGTCCGCCATGGGATACGTCAGTGAAACCCGGCTGCCCTCCCTAAGCATTCCGACCCTAATTATTGCAGGGAGCGAAGACCGCATCATCCCTCCTGACAATTCCAGGCGCCTTCATCAAATAATTCCCAATTCAAAGATAAAGGTTTTTGACAACGCTGGACACCACGTTCATATTGAATATCCTGAGGAATTCAATCAGGCGGTGATCGAATTTCTCAGCCCGACTTCCATTCCCGGAAGACTCACGATTTGAAATCCATGCCCGGATGCCAGAGTTGAATTATTCTCGGAGCCGCGCAGCGGCCCGCCAAGTCAGGCGGGTGGCCTCGCGGCGAGAGGCGTGAGACGCAGGAAAGGCGTCTTTTGCCGATCCATGGGCCTCCCGCGGCGCCGGGTATAACAATTTTGGATTGCAGCTGAACGGTATCGATCCCTTCACATTCAAGCTCTCTGAACAAAACGATGATCTTTGAATTTGAAATTCAAGCGGTGGGTCTGACGGCGGATGAAAACTCGCGGAAATACACTAGAGGATTTTCGCTTCCACGAACTTCAGATTCTCGTCATAGAAGTTGAATCGCGCCAACGAACCCTCGGCGATTCGCCCGTGGTGCGCTTCGACTCCCATGAGGCGGGCGATGTTCAGCGTGGTGGTCTGGACGGCTTCCCGGAAATTGCAGCAATGCCAATCGACAAAATGTTTCACGACTCGATCCTGCGTCAGGGTTGAACCTGCCAGCTGGCCGTCCGGCCCGAGGCACACGCCGCCCTTTACTTTAATTTCAAATCCCGCCAGTTTATAGCGTCCGTCCGGCATGGAGGTGGCACTGGTGGCATCCGTAACCCCCAGTATCCTCTCATAGGACTTTTGTCGAAAGGCTATTTGGACATTCAGGGGATGGACATGGATCCCATCCGCAATGACCTCGCACGACAGGCGCGGATCAGCGAGCGCGGTCCCTACAATCCCCGGATCGCGATGATTCCAGGGTCGCATCGCATTGAACAAGTGGACGACATGGGTCGCACCCGCATTAATGGCCCTCTCTGTTTCCTCAAAGGTGGCGTTACTGTGACCCAAACCGATTTTGAGGTCCAGCGATCTTGCATAACGTATGAATTCAACCGCGCCCTCGATCTCCGGAGCGACCGTGAGGATTTCGATGCGTTCGTCGGAAGCATCGAGCAGGTCGTTGAGAAACTCCTTGGAAGGGGGCGTGATGTATTGGATGGGGTGAGTCCCACGCTTTGCAGGATTGATGAATGGCCCCTCGAGGTGGATGCCGAGCGGGATGGCCATCGGCTCCTGATTCTGCCCGGGAAACTCTCCCGTCTCAATCCTCTTGATGGCCTGGCCCAGGAACTCAACCGCCCGAAGGGTCTGGTCCCTCGAGGCGGACACTGTGGTCGGATAGAAAGCAGTCGTGCCGTGGCGGTAGAGTGACGTCGAAACGGCCGAAAGTGACTCATCTGAAGCGTGCATCACATCATGTCCCGCCCCGCCATGCACATGAAGGTCGAGAAATCCCGGCACAACGGTCTTGTCATGCGCGTCGACGATCCTCGCGTCTGCGGGAATCTCCAGTTCCGTCTTGGAGGCGACGCGCTTGACAATGCCCTCCTCAACCAGAATCACGGCTTCCTGGATTTCTTCCAGGGGCGTAATAACGGACTTCGTTCGAACGGCAGTCAACATAGTTTCTCTTTCGCTCTTGATAGACAGTCTGGGTCCAACTGAGGTTGAGACTCTATAATCACTTCTCCGTGCGTGTGGTTTTCTCCAGCGCCTTCCGCAGATTTCCCTTTTCACGGTTCAGGATGCTTCGCGCCAACGTGGCGTTACACTTTCGTCCTAACATTACCGCCGCGACCTTCAGGTTGCCACGGGCCGACGACAGTGCCTTCCTGGCCTCCTGCTCGCCAACCCCTGTGATTTCGCGCAGGATGGTGAGACCACGGTTCAGCAACTTCTCGTTCTTCATGTGGACATTTATCATCAGGTTCGAATAGGCAGCGCCGAGCCGCACCAGGGCGGCGGTTGTAAGGATATTGCAAATCATTTTTTGGGCTGTGCCCGCCTTCATGCGGGTTGAGCCCGTCAGGGCTTCCGGGCCGGTAAGAGCTTCAATGGTCAGATCGGCAATCCTCTTCATTTCCGTGCCGGGGTTGTTCACAATGGCGATGGTCTTCGCGCCCATTGATTTGGCAAACCGCAAGGCCCCGCAGGTATAGGGAGTACGTCCACTCGCCGCAATTCCCACGACGACATCCTGTGCGGAGACCGCCTTTTTGAGCA
Organism: Terriglobia bacterium; assembly: GCA_020072965.1. Taxonomy (GTDB): domain Bacteria; phylum Acidobacteriota; class Terriglobia; order JAIQFV01; family JAIQFV01; genus JAIQFV01. Next base: position 92,231 of record JAIQFY010000005.1, read on the forward strand.
GGTCGCGCGCCCCCGCGTCGGCATCATCCTCGTTCGCCTCCACGGCTCGATAGCAGCCCTCAAACCCGCCCGCGATCATCCCTTGGATTTGCTCCGGATCGGTGTTAAAGGTGGGGACACATTCGACGGCATCAAGGATTCCAATCCTCCCGCTGGTCCCCGCGCCGACGTAAATCAAACGCCCTCCCGCGGCCATTTGCTTCGAGATCATCTCGACCGCGCGGGTGACCTGAGGCAAGGAGCGCTTGACGGCCTTGGCGACATTATGATCCTCAAGATTGATGAGTTCAACAAGGCGGCTCGTCGGCACAATGTCAAGCCGACGCGTCCTTGGATTGCGAGCCTCTGTCGCGAGCTGGTTGAATCTTTCTTTGCTTCTCATGGGTCAACTGATCTCATTAATTGCCGGAAGCTTCGAGGCGCTGCTGCAGGAAACCCCGGCATTCCTCCAAAACCTTTTGCCTCGTCTTTCCATCCGGCACTTCAAGGATGATCCAAACCGAGTCATTCGGCAAGGTTTCCGATGCACTAATCCTCAGCTTCACCATCCCCAAAACCGGGACCGTAGAAATCCGTTCAATATCCGCGAAAACGATTTCATAAGACGGTAGATGGGAAGCGAGCACCCGCAAGCTGTATTTGGAAATTTCGACATGCTTGAGGCGGCTTCCCATCGGGGCTATTCCTGCGACGACGCCCAGGATCGCCAGCAGTACGGCGGTCCTGACAAAAGGATCAGTAATGAGCTTCTCATAAATGACATAGCTCCCCAATAAAATCAGGAAGAGCGGGCCAGCAATCGATAACAGGTGCAAGGTGTCCGTAAGCCCAGTTGATGAGCGGAAGAGAAGGATTGGGTTCTGCGCGGATTTGTCAGAATAACTGCTCATTCCATTCAAGCGGCGACCGGACCACCGGGGCGGTTCGCGGAACCCGACAAACCGCTGCCATTTCGAACATTCCACTTTGGAGCTCATCAAAGCTCAACAAAGGGAAGGCTACTCGAGGACCGTCTTCCAACCCCGGCGGTTGAGGTCCCAATAGATGACATAGCCCGCGGCTGCGGCGATCACTAGGAAAACAATGCCGGTTCCCATCTGTCCGAAGATGATCTTTCCCACGCCGAACAGGGTCATATAGACCAGGACGCAGCCGGAGATCCAGTCAAGGAAATTGAACAAGGCGTCATGACTGGGTGTAACGTCGACGGCTTCCGCGGCGATAGGCCCCCACAATGCAGCGCTTGGTCGAACACGACGATAAAATGAAAGCAAGATCTCTTTTTTTTCAGAGGCGGTCATCAGGGTCACAGCAAGCCAGACCGTTGTCGAACAAGCGACCGTAATTATAACGATCCACGCAAAGTCGCGAGGGTTGTCACTGCTCAGTTTAAAGTAAAACTGCAGCATGAGCGACACGAAAAAGGAGCACGCCATAGCCGCGACCTCGCTCCAGGCGTTGATGCGCCACCAGAACCAGCGCAGGATGTAAACACTGCCGGTTCCAGCTCCGATGGCAATCAGAAATTTCCATGCACCGGAGATCGAATCCTGGTAGTAAGTGACGACGCACGAAATCAACATAATGAGAATCGTGGTTGCCTGGGAGACCCTGACATAATGCTTCTCGCGTCGCCCTTTCAGCAAGAAGCGCTTGTAGAAGTCATTGACCAGGTAAGAGGCCCCCCAGTTGAGTTGTGTTCCAATCGTAGACATGTAAGCCGCGGCAAAGGCGGCGATCATCACCCCGCGCAGGGCCACGGGAAAAACGTTGGGATCGACGATGGTCTTGATGAATCCTGATTCCTTATCAACGAGAGTAGGGTACAAAACCAGCGAACAAAGTGCGGTCAAAATCCAGGGCCAAGGCCGCATGGCGTAGTGGGCGATATTGAACCAGAGGGTGGCCAGCAGGGAGTTCTTCTCATCTTTGGCGCAAAAGATCCGCTGGGCAATGTAACCACCGCCTCCCGGTTCCGCGCCGGGATACCAAGTCGCCCACCAATTGATCGCGATATACACAAAAAAAGTGATCATGGGCATCCATGGAGAACCGACGGTTGGCAAAAACGAGAGAATCGAACCTTGTCCCCCGCTTGCCGCTTCCTTCGCCGCGTCCAGCACCATCAGTTTCTCCTTCAGTGCCCCCATACCACCAACCGCCTTGACAGAGAAATAAGCGAGGATAATGACCATGCCCATCTTTAAGACAAATTGGAAGAGATCCATGACCAGCACGCCCCAAAGCCCGGATAGGGTCGAAATCATTGCGGTGACCAACATGATGGCAAACACGAGCATGAGGGCGTGAAGTTTGGTGACGCCAAAGATGATGATTAAGATCTTGACCATGGCGAGATTGACCCATCCCATGATGATGCAGTTAATGGGGAGTCCGAGGTATAGAGATCGGAACCCACGGAGGAATGCGGCCGGTTTGCCGCCGTACCGGATTTCCGCAAATTCGACATCCGTGAGCACGCCGGCACGGCGCCACAAACGGGCATAAAAGAACACCGTCAGCATGCCACTCATCAGCATGCTCCACCACAACCAATTCCCTGCAATGCCATAACTGGCCACCATTCCGGTGACCGCCAGGGGCGTATCCGCAGCAAACGTTGTGGCCACCATTGAGGTTCCGGCCAGCCACCAGGACACATTGCGACCACTGATAAAGAAGTCTTCGGTCGAACCCGTCGCCCGCTTGCGGTAATAGAGACCAATGAGGATGTTGAATAGAAAATAAGCCGCGATGGCGAGCCAGTCAATCCATGTGAGTTGCAAGTGAAGCCTCCAATAATATCAGATCTGAAAGTAAGGCCCTCCCGGGCCCACCCCAACGATTTCCACTGAGTTGCCCCCAGGAGTGTTGAGCATGTCCTCCTCAGCTTCTATCTGGAGCCGGGGGCAGACAGGTCGATCAACGATTGGCACTAGAATACTTTTCTTCCCTGAAAATTTGTCCGGGCGAGCATGAGGGCTCCCTCTACTGCTGACTTCCTGGGAAAACAGACATTCGCGCGCGGGGCGAACCGGTGGACGTACCAGGCGAAGGAGTCGCGAACCTGCCGGCTGGATTGAAACACTCCGCCCGTCGTTCCGCAGATGAACTCCTGGTTGTATAGGTCCAGTTTACGGACGACGGCTTCTGCCGTGGAAGAAAGATCATGCCCTGCCCGCTCGAGAAGCTTATTGGCAATGATATCACCCCCATCAGCGACGGACTGGACAAGAGGAAACAAGGAAGCGATTTTACCCGCGGTCGTGAAATCCCGGTGAATCGCGATCAGCAGATTGTCCACATTCTCGGCGCTGAGGGCGTCGAGGAAAGCTTGCGAGAGACGGGTCGGGGGCTCCAGCCCATCGTGAGCCCGAAAGACTTCGTTGAAGGCGTTACGGACAATATCATAACCGCTTCCGAAGTCATCGACGATATGCCCCCATCCACCCGCACGGGCGCGTTGACGCTGAGCATTCATGCCATAAGCGATGGACCCGGTTCCGGAAATGACCACCATTCCCGGTTCCCCCTCCGTGGCTCCCATCAATGCCGTCGTCGCATCGCCCACCACTGAGATCTTGTCGATAGGAACAATCCGGTACAGGATATCGGTAATCTGTTTTTGGATGGTAGGGCGATCGACCCCGGCTAAACCGGCGCATATTGAGACGACATCCGACCGGCGGGCACGGGCTTTCGTCAAGGAGCCATCAATGACGTTTTCGAGGGCCGTGGCAGAGGCGGCGGAGTCGACCTTGAAGACGTTCGATGGCCCCGCTTCAAACGTAGCAATGATTACGCCTTCCTCGGTCGCCGCAGCGGCTTCTGTCTTCGTCCCGCCCCCGTCAATTCCGATGAGAATCTTCATAGGATTACTTCTTCCGACGGATGCCCTCTGAGTTCAGGCCTCTGCAAGCGACGGATCTCATGGCGGCCCGTTGTGATGGCATTCAGCTTCATTGTCAAACGGGTTGTCTCCGACCTCAGGTACCACCTGAGATCATCAGATTGTTTGCGTGATCTTGCTAAGCGACCGGGGTGTGTCAGGGCTCAACCCTTTCGTTTCCGCAAGCAATGCCGCGAAGATTTGGCCGGGAACTATGTAGGGGATTGGAGAATAGAGATCATCAATCCGGTCACGCACCTTCAAAGCGCGCGTTGCGAATTTAAGTATCTGAGCCTCACTGGAGATGACGACAGTCTCGGCCTTCAATTGCGTCAAGCGACGTGTGAGTCTGAGCATGTCGCGGAAGGCTTTTCCGGGCGCAGCAAAGAGAATGACGGGGAACCCGCCTTCAACCATAGCGATCGGGCCATGCAGGAAATCTGCTGACGAAAAACGCTCTGCCATGACGTAGCAGGTCTCCATCAGCTTAATCGCCAACTCAAAAGCATTGGCATAATTAAGGCCGCGACCGACCACCGCGCACTGCCGCATGAAGCGGTAACGCTCCACAATTTCGCGAATGGTCGCCTTTAACAAGAGAGACCGCGCGGTCCATCCTGGGATCCGCGAAAGGGATTTACTCCACCCATTGGGAAACCCCCGAAGACCAGCCGCCAAAAGGTAAAGCACCATGAGCTGGGCGGTATAAGTCTTGGTTGCGGCCACGCTTCTTTCCTGGCCAGCACGCGTGATAAAGATTTCATCCACAAGGGCGGCCAGGGTGGACCGGGAATCATTGGTGATCCCGACGGTCATTGCCCCGCACTCTTTGGCGTGCTGTATCGTCAGATTAATGTCGGTGGATTCTCCCGATTGAGAGATCCCTATGGCAAGCGCGTTGGAAAGGCGTAGCCTGGCATGGTACAACGTGTGGACTGAAGGGGCCGCCAGGGACACCGGGATCCCGGTCGTAATTTCCAAGAGGTAGCGACCAAATTGGGCGGCGTTGTCGGAAGTTCCTCGGGCCACCAGCACGATGAGGGATGGATTCCGCTTCGCAAGAACTCGGCTCAGTTGCTCGGCATGTTTCCATTCCGCATTCAGAGTGCGCTCGAGGACGCCGGGTTGCTCATCGATTTCCTGAAGCATCAGAGACATGAAGGTGTTTGCTCCTCAGTCAGGCGAGTCTTCCGTTGCGGGAATCCCGTAATCCCCAAAAGTTCGGGAATTGTAACACAAAATAACCTTCAAAAGGATTGACGCTCAACCATCGGGTAGCGGCATGGTGGCTGCCTAACTGAAGCATTCATCCCCCTAATCTCTTAAGGGGGTAGAAATGAGAATTGATCGTGTGAACGCGGATTCAATCGAGGCAGGAAGGTATTCATCTCTTGGGTTTGAGCGCGTCGTTCAAACCCTCCCCCACCAGGTTGAAGGCCAACACCACTAGAAAGATTGCAGCGCCGGGTGCGAGAATCCACGGTCTTTCCGTTAGCGCAGTGATGTCAAGGGCTGAGGCCAGCATGTTGCCCCAGCTTGGATTGGGTTCCTGGATCCCCAGTCCCAGGAACGATAGGGCGATTTCGCCCAGGATGTAATACGGGATACTCAACAAGGCCTGAGTCACTAGAAATGGGGCCGTGTTGGGAAGGATATGGCGGGAAAGGACTCGTGCTCTTGAAGCACCTACCGCCCGGGCGGCCTCAACGAAATCGTTTTCACGTAACGAAAGAACCATTCCGCGGATAACGCGGGCAATGGAACCCCAGTTCACGAGGGAAAGAATACTGATGATCAGAAAAAAGCTTGCAGTAGGCGAAAGCTGTTTAGGGAAAATGGAGCGCAGGGTCAGGAGCAAGTAAAGGCCGGGCAACGCCATAAACAGCTCCGAACCCCGCATGGTAATTTGGTCAATCCATCCTCCCAAAAATCCCGAAATTCCTCCCAGCAGCATCCCAACAGAGAAAGATATGACAACGCCCAGGAAACCGACGAGCAGCGAAATCCGTGCCCCAAAGACCAGTCGGGAGAAGATATCACGGCCGAATTCGTCACTTCCAAGGAGGAAGACCTGGTTCCCAACCTCGGAACCAAACAGATGCCAGCGGGATGGGACGAATCCAAGCCATCGGTAAGAATCCCCGGCAACAAAAAGCCGGACTGCCGGAGTAGCAGCGTTCGGCCGGGAGCTGTCTGCCAAGGGCGCCGAGTTGAATGAGCTACGATATTGATTGGAAGGGGGATAAGGAGCCACAAAGTCCGCACCTAAGGCAACCAGGATGAAGAATAGGAGTAGAGCGGATCCCCAGAGCATCTTTTGATTCCACAAAAGGGTTCTCTTCATACCAGGAAGGTCCACTTCCAGGACTAATGCATGGTCCCCTGAATCTTGAACTCAAACCCTGCAACCAATTCCGTCGCCTCAGCCAGGAAAGATTCTAAATAGAGCTGATTTTGATTCTTGGATCGTTCCACGTCATCAAAAAGTCGGCCAATAGATTTCCACCGATCAACATCAGAGAGGCCAGGGTGAGAGATCCCATTACAAGGTATAAATCGCGACTGAGAAGGGCCTCGTAGGTCAGCCGACCCAATCCGGGCCAGGACATAATAATTTCCACAAGGAATGCTCCATTAAGCAGGTTTGCGACTGAAAATCCGAAAAGAGAAATGAGAGGATTCAACGCGTTGCGCATGGCGTGACTCAACAAAATGCGGAGGGGGTGCAGGCCCTTGGCCCGGGCTGTCATAATGAACGGGTCGTCTAATACGGAAGAGAGATTATTGCGGGTCTGTCGAAAATAGATGATGGCCGGATTGACCGCCAGTACCAGGGCCGGAAGGACGAGGTGGTAAAGCAGATCCCGGCCACGGTCGAACCAGCCCAATTCCGCTGCATCCAGCCGCTCGCGGCCTCCAATGGGAAACCAGCCCGTCTTGGCCGCAAACAGAATGGCGAACAGGGCGAGAAGGAGCGTGGGCAACGACACACCAACCGAGGAGACCAGATGGAGGGCCCGATCTATCCATGAGTTTCTCTTGACAGCACAGAGGATCCCCAATGGGAATGCCACAATCAGCGCGAGGAGGAGTGCGGCGACGGACAGTAACAGGGTGTTGACGACATACGATCCAATGATCTCGATGACAGGCCGCTGGTAGGCAAACGAATACCCGAAATTTCCCCGGGAAATCTGCGCGATCCATTTGAAGTATTGAACATACCAGGGCTGATTCAACCCGAATTTTGTGCGCGCGGCCTCAATGGTAGCGGGGTCAATCTGCGGATTCAACTGCATCGAAGAAAGAAAATCGCCCTGGGCTGTGTGCATCAGCAGAAATGAGAGAAGGGTGACTCCAAATAAGAGGGGGATGGATGCAAACATCCGTGGCATGAGTCGACTGAACATGCTGCGATTATATCGGGCGGGTCGAGAATTATGAATGGAAAACAAGAGAGGCGCAAAAAAAACCTGCGCGGAGGAGGAGACGCGCAGGGTCAAGTTGTTGCGTTGAATGGAAGAGAGAAATTTAGTGGTCCGACTTCACTGGACTGGAAACGGTTTCTCCTCTTCGGGGGTATCCATGGCAAATGCAATCTGCTGGCGGCGTTTCTTTTGCGTGAACTTGTCAGCGTACATCCGGGAATCGGCGACCGACAGCAAGGTATCGGCGTCATTCCCGTCCTGCGGGAAGGTGGCGGATCCGATGCTAAGGGAAAGCTTGATAAACCGGCCGAACCGTTTTTCGGATTGGATCCCTTCGATAGCTGCTTGCACCTGTTGGATTTTCTTTTCGATGTCCTCTCCGACAAGCCCCGGCAGGGCCGCCATAAACTCATCCCCCCCGAGACGGGCTACAAAGTCGTAGTCCCGCAATGTGTTTTTGAAATACTTTGCAATTTGGCGCAGCACCTTGTCGCCGACGGCGTGCCCAAAGGTGTCGTTCACCTCCTTGAAGGAGTTCAAGTCCATAGCCAGGATGGTCAACGCGGTCCCGTTACGACGGGCTCGTGCGATTTCCTCGTCCAGCTTGAGAAACATATGCCGCGAATTGGGAAGGCCGGTCAAATCATCCGTCAAGGAGTTTTCATAGGTTTGTTCAAACGTAATCGCATTCTTGATGGCGAGCGCAGTCTTGGAAGCAATGAGTTCCAGCACACGGAGGTTGTCTCCCACGAACTTGTTGGGGGTCTCATCATAAAGCGTGATGACGCTGAGCACCTCTTCATTCACCTTGAGGGGGACCGACAGGGCGGACCGCATCAGAGTGAACCGTGCCGCGTCGCCCAGGTAGCCGAATTCCACCAGCGGATTGGAATTGATCAGAGGCCGTTTGTTTTCAGCCACCCAGCCGGTAACTCCTTCTCCCAGGGGGATGGCAAGGTCAGAGAAGGTTTCCTTCTCCTTCCCGTCGATGTATTGGGGCACAAGCTTCTCGTCCTGGCGCAGGTAGGCAACGCAGCAATCGCAGGGAATCACCTTTCTGATCTTCGAAGCGATAAGGTTCAGCGTCTCAACAAGATTGAGACTGGTGCCCACAGTTTGAATCAGTTCGTACAGCGAATAAACTTCCTGATTCGAAGCGGCGATGTTTTGTAAATGATGAATCTGGGTGGACTCGCTGTATCCGGTTGCCGGGTGTGCCTGGGCCCCCTTAGGATTCGTTTTGAATGAAAAAGAGGGCAGATTGGCCGAGATCCGGTGGGCTTCCAGAGCAGCGGCCCGGGCTTCCTGTTCAAGGCTGGGATAAAGGCTTTCGAAGAGTTCGACGACCTTTGGATCAAATGCTTTTCCCTTCTGTTCGTGAATGTACTTCATTGCCTCTTCAAGAGGCAGGGCCCGGCGGTAGGGACGATCCGAAGCCAGCGCATCGAAACAATCCACCACGGAAAGGATACGCGCCGTAATGGGGATTTCTTCTCCTGCCAGCCCGTTCGGGTATCCTGTGCCATCATATTTTTCATGATGACACAGAACCACCGGCACAACAGGATATGGGAAATTGACTGCGGAGAGAATTTCTGCCCCTACGAGGGGGTGAACTTTCATGCGCTCGAATTCTTCCGGGGTCAATCTCCCGGGTTTATTGAGAATATATTCCGGCACGGCCAGCTTCCCCACATCATGAAGCAGCGCCCCTGCCTTGATGGAATTGAGTTCGTCGTCACCCAGGCCCAATGCCGTGCCAAGTCCAGTGGCAAAGATGCGAACCCGTTGTAGATGCAAATGCGTGGTTTCGTCCTTCGCATCAATGGCCAAAGCCAGCGTCTCAATGGTGCGCAGATGAAGATCGGCCATGTCGCGCAAGTGCAAATGGCTTTCCTCCAGGCGGCCCATGTACATCTTGTGGGTGAAATAAGTAAGGTAGAGTGGGGGAAGGGCAAGGAAGATAACGGCTATTCCATACCGCTGATAAAAGACCGTCAGCGCCCAGGCGATGGATGCACCCACATAAAAGCTGGGAGCAGTCCAATAGAAGTTCTCCAGCCAGACGCGTCTGAACCCCTTCGATTCACTGAGGGAAATGACGAGGCTGACAAGACATGTGCTAATGAAAAAATATATTGAAGTTCCAGTTAGCAATGGCAGGATCTGGATGCTATTTCGGAACCAAGCCAAATCCTTATTAAGGGCGTGTATTGCGGTGCAAGCGATTGCAACACTAACGACGAGATTACCAACATTGAATGTGAATTGATCTATGCGGAACCGAGGCTTCTCTGCTTTCGTATATTGGATGACCGCACAAATAGCTGCGATGAGAATGGACTCATTCGTTCCAAGCAGGAGCATGCTGGTAAAGACAAACGCATAAGATACTGAGATTGTGCCTGAAGAGGGGAGAACAACCTGAATCGACGCCGATATCGCTCCGAGGATTGCCAGAGTAATCAGCTCTTTCCAGTGGGTAGAATATGTTACCCGGACGGCAGCGTTAACGAGGAAGTAACCGCCCAAAATAGACGTCAACGCAATCAGAAAGCTTAAGAGCCGTGTTTCTTTGGTCGGGTTGTTCAAGTCCAATCTTTCCCCCTCATTAAGCCGTCAATCCCAAGGACTGCGTTGACAAAGAAGGAAATGGCTTCAATCGACGAGAGAGTTTTGAGTTAATCTTCACCCTGAATTGAGAATGATGAGCTCCAGAGCACATTGCTGTTGCTCCAAAGAACATTGCTGCTTGCGGCTATCGGCATCCCTCCCTGAAAGTCGGGACTCCATAGTGAGCTGGACATTAGGACGGGATTTAGAGATTGTGCAGCACCTGCACCAATATAACTCCCACCTGTTGCAATATTTCCACCCCAGATGACACTACTACCCCACAGCACATTTCCACTGCTCCAAAGTACGTTGCTGCTTCCCCACAACACATTACCACTACTCCATAACGCGTTGCCATTACTCCACAGCACATTGCCGCTTCCCCAGGCAACCTGATTGCTCCAGATCGCCAAATTGTTCTCAATGATACCACCCCACAGCAGATTTTCTCCCCAAATAATGTTGCCCCCCCAATTAACAGTTTCCCCCTGGATTGAGTTTTGCGTGCTCAACGCTTTTCCATTGTCAATGAGCTGCGAAGAACCCATTGGAGTCCTGGTCGACGTGAGGTTCTGTGCTAGCATCACCGCACCATAAGTGTTCAAGTACCCTGCGCCCTGAACAACGAAGGGCAACCGGAGGTCCTGCGCCGTGACCATGAGGATGGCTTTGACCAAATTCGGGGTCAGATCGGGATGGGCTTGCAGCATCAGGGCGACTGTGCCCGACACTACGGCGGTGGCCATGGATGTTCCGCTCAGGGTGAAGTAATGAACCTTTTTAATCTCAGTTCCCCCAGGCGAACTGTAATAAGACGGGTCCACACGATTCTGGGGAAAGAGATCGAATAAATCGTTCATATTCGGGCTGGGATCGGCGATCGATTTCACCCGGTTTCCAGCTGCAACCAGGTCCGGCTTGGAAAGGAGATCAAAGGCCGTGGGGCCTCGCGAACTGTAGTCCGCGATGGCGTCGTCTGAACGGAAGGGTGTTCCCTGGGACTTCGTCGCGCCCACAGTAATGACCTGCGGATCATGCCCGGGGCTTGTAATTCCGCCATACACTATTTTTCCAAATTCATCTTTACCATAGTTGCCCGCCGCAACAACAACTACAATCCCGGCCCTGACAGCGGCCTCACATGCTTGCGCAAGGGGATCCGTCTTGTAAGATTCCGTTACCGGATGCCCCAGGGAAAGGTTAATGATCCGAATGTTGTACTTGAATCTATTTTGAATTACCCATTGGATCCCTTCGATGACGTCACTTACATAACCTGATCCGTCATCTCCCAGGACCTTGACACTGATGACTTTCGCCTTCGGCGCGATACCCGAAAGCGCTCCATCGGATTCCCCTCCGCTACCGGCAATGATCCCAGCGACGTGGGTTCCATGACCATAACTGTCGTCCATTGATCCGGCGTTCGCCAGGGCGTTGCCAGTGGACCCAACTGTGCTCCATTGAACGAGGATTCGGCTGCCGGTCCGAGGAGAACCATCCAGGTCTCTGCCATGGGGAGATACGCCGGAATCGAGTACGGCGATCCCGATACCATTTCCTTCGACCCCATACTCCATTCGGGCAATATCCGCGCCGACGGCCTTGACAGTGATGTCATTCGAAGGTCTTACAACATGATCCTCCGAGATTCCTTCGATTCCCGGGATTTGGGCCAACTCATCCAGTCCCCTGATCTCCACTTCGGCGGCCAGTCCAGTGATTACCCAGAATTCCTTTTTGACTCGTCCCCCGTGCCCTTCAAGCCTATCGTAAAGGGCCTGGTTAAGCCGCGATTTTGAACGGGTCGAATCGTCCGGCAATGGCGCAGTCCGGATGATGATCGGGACTGTGCCGCGGTCCCCCCGCCTCACTCTGTCGCGAAGGGATTCGTCCAGTTTGTCCAAGCCTCCCCCTAAGCAGACCATTGGCAGCGATAACGCTACCACCATGAACAGCCATAGAATAGGATGTCGGTGTCGCATGGACCCAGTTCTCCAATCAGTGAATTGTTGTTTCATTCGACGAAGAACTGACTCGACTCGCCTAGAGAGAAGATCGGCTGGAAGTCCGCCGGGCCAGGGGAATTCCAAACCAGACGCGCACCACGAAAAGTCATTGAATTGAACTCAAAATCTCCAACTGATCCGAGTGACTGCAAGGGCGGATTTTTTCGACGGCGGTCTCCGCTCTTTTGATCCCGAGTTTTTGATTTGTTTGGGGCCATTGATTTTCCTCCTCAAATTGTATTCGTACTCTCACACATTCCCGGCGCGAAACTGTTTGAGTATGGGCACTACTGCAGTTACAGTTCAGCAACCTGTACGCCAAGCTTGGTCCTATGGGATTTCAACGGGTTACAAGGGGAAATCGTCAATACGCTCAGGTTTGTGGTCAAAATGACCGACAGAATTTCAGTCAATGTGACTGAATTATAGAATTCGGATCCAGTGCCAGAGATAAGCGTTTTGGCGAAAAAAGGAGAACCTACCAGAGGCAAAACTCAAGGTGAAGGAGGACCTTATATCACCCCTGATGATGGAATCTGGAGGAAGCCTTATGGGTTGAAGGAAAGGGTATCGGGATTCGTTCCTCACCTGAGGACAGACTCCATCCGACAATCAGTTGGATTTAGATTGAATGGGGAGGAAATCCCTTTCATACCCCAACGGTTTCGAGGGAGGGACAAAGGCAGGAGAGGGCTCTCTTGGGGTAGGTTATATTGAAGGTATTCGGGTGTCCGGGGTAACCAATCCGTATGCTGGAGCGCACTCCGAACTGGCCCCGATGACGGAGCGAGGAGGTGTAGTGAGCAATTGAAGGGCAGGAATTAGAACCAAGACCAGAATTCTGTGCGAATAAATCTTACCAGTCTCCGGGAGACAAGCTCTCCAATGGTTCGTTTTCCGCAGTATATCTTGGCGTAGCCCGTCATTTCAGGTTTTAGAAGAAGGTCGGGGTTGTTTATCTCACTTCTGACCATGAGGATTCGTCCATTCTTATCCTGTGGGTCGGCAATATCGGATATCTGCGTCACTTTTCCATCAAACTCTTTGCTAGGATAGGCATTAGCTTTTAATCGCACATAAAAACCGATCTTCACGTCCCCAACTTCTTTTTCCGGGACGGGAATTTCGGTGAGTACCTTCTGTGTGTTCGCCACCTGGCAGATTACGTCCCCCTGTTCCAGATAGGCTTTTTCCTGTTGCTTAAGAAAATGCGTCGTAATGATGCCATCGATAGGACTTCGGATCGCAGTATAGGTACTTTCAGTATCAAGCAGGGTCCGTTGGGAGACCAATCCTTCAATCTGAGCCCGCTTTGCCTCGATTTCCTCAGCACGTGTCCCTGCCATCACTTTGGCCAGGGCCTTGCGGGCCTCCTGGTATAACCTTCGCTTCTCCTCGACGTCGTGCTGAACCTCGTCGAATTCCCGCTTTCGAATATTGAGGTCACGCTGGGCTTCATCGAAAGACATCGAAGCGAGGAGCTTCTCGTCAAACAGTCTTTTCACCCGCTCGTAATTCTTGTTCGCATAATCCAGCCGTTCGCGGGCAATGGGCGCTTGAGCTTCCGCCTTTTTGATGGAGGCTTCTGCCCGATCGACCTGGGATTGCGCCAGGGCGATCTCTTCCTTGGAAGGGCCTGCCACCATCAGTTGCAATCGCGCCTGGGCTTCTGAAATATCCGCCGAAGTCTTGGCCTTCTCTCCGCTGTACTTGTAATCCGCAAGACGGGCGATGACATCGCCCTTGTGAACGGTCTGCCCCTCGTCGAAATAGATTTGCTCAATTGTTCCTGGAACCTCTGCTCTAACATCCGCCCGTTCGAAAGGAATCAAGCTGCATTCGCTGGCCACCTTGAGCTCCCACCGGCCCAAGGTAAGCACGAGAAAGCCGCATAGGCAAAAAAAACCGGTGACAAAAAGATTCCTGTATCTCGACACGCTCTGCTTCTTTTCGGTCATTTTCCTGGGAAGGATGTGTTCAATCGTCTGGACCAGCGGATCGCTCACCACGAACAATGCGACGCCCCAGAACAGTATAAAACCTGTTCCTTGATATTGCTCAACAAAAAACTGTTCAAACCTCAGAACAAAATATTTGATCAGGCTGAATGAATAGATGAAGGCGATCATCCCGTAGAGCCAATAGATTCTCCGCTCTCGCCGTGAAAGACCCCCGATGGCGCCCGATGTTCCCGTGATGATTGATTTTGACTTTGCCCGAAGCCAGGCAAAGGATTTCGACCGCAGATTCGGGATTGAAAAGAGTTCGGACAGAATGTAGTACCCGTCAAGCTTGATGAGCGGATTGAATTGAAGGATCGTGACGAACCCTGTTATCGCAACATTGATAAAAATGAATTGGGCGATCAAGCTTTCAGGAGTCAATATCCGCCAAAGAAGGGTTAAGAGAGCCCAAAGGAAAGTCTGAATGTAAACGCCGGCAGTCATCACCCAGAGTCGCTGAGATTTTTTCGCGAAAACATAGCTGTCGCTGACATTGCAGAAACATGCAGGTTGGAAGTACAGGAGAAGGAATCCCATCTCGTGTACCTCTCCCCCAAAATATTTACAGGCCAATCCATGGGCCATTTCATGAAGGATAAGAATTGGCATCATGATAACAAGCGCCCAGAGGACGGATGTCGTTGAATACAAGGTCCGAACCTGGTCCGTGATTTCGGTCCAATTGAATGCGGTCACACACGCTGCAGCCAGGATTGTTACAATGACAAGAAATAAGAAGGTGGACGTGAAGAGAAATCTGGTATGAGGCAACAACCGGTTGAAGAGCGTGTCGGGATCGAAATAGGCAATCTTCCAAAACAATAATCTGCCCAGGCGGGAACGTTTCTTATTTTCACGGGAAAACGAATAGTAGGGCGAGGTGCGGGCAAGGGGCAGCAAAGCGGGTTGCCCTGTTTGTGATGTTTCCTGTTCATTTGTCTCAAGTAAATGCTTAGCGCCCAGCTTATCAACGAAGTTCGAAAGTCCTTCTACAGTGACGTTGAGATGCAGCTCGTCTTTGAGACGAGCTGCTACTTGGTCGATGGTCAGCGTCCCCCCAAATTGATTCGCGATCAAAAATTCGTGATGCCTTAACCGAAAAAACCTTCTCGATTGGGGGTCCTTTATGATGTAGACAGTCTGATCCCCCTCAGCCTGTTCGGCTATGATCAAATCGCGCCGCAATTTTGGGTAATATGAAGATTCCATTTGCGTCTTGGAAAGATTGATGTCTCTCAATAGAAGGCTTGAGCAGGATCACCCACTATCGAATGAGATTCGCGGGCCGCTGGCTTCATGAATGCTTCTTAGTAGATTGAATTGCGCCTGCCCCGCCTGGGGTGGATCCATAGAAACAATTCAGATTTTGCAGTGAGAATTCCCAAACTGCTAAGGAGAGCTAAGAACAGAAGCAGTGTCAAATACTGGGGACCGACAACGCAGAGCAGTGTAACCTCCAACAATACGCAGAGAAAGCAGACAAACTTAAGATAATGCGAAGGTCTTTTCATTGCAGTCGTGTCGCGCCTCCTGTCGCCTTTCCACCCCATCAGGTATTCGAAGGCGGCTCGTATTTTATAGTCTTTTTTAATTAGTCAATGAGCCGCCCCAAACGACCAACGATCTTCCTCAATTCTAGCTAACCCAGATTACATTCGGAGCTATCTTTTCCTCGAGCTCCTCAACCTCAAGAACCAGATTCTCTTCCATTTTTTTTCCTCCTCAAGAACGAGCAGATTCAATTTCAGCGAGCGCATCTCAAATTCTAAAAACCCTGTCAATTCTCTTTTGGGGTCATACTGAAATCATTTGGTTGACGGGAACTTGGGTTTCCCGCTTGGGACCTCCCTCGTCCCCGTCTCCCCCTCCCCTCGTCACTGAGGAGATCTATGAGCGGAGAAGCGAAGGTACCTTCTCTACGACTCCAGAGTTGATTCTCTCAACTCTTTGAAACTATTTGTCTTTGTTATATACACGAGTAAGGCCAATCTCTACTCATTTGATAAATTTATATAAGCTATTTAAAATAAATGCTTTATTTATAAATGCGTGGGCAGTGACGAATGGGTAAATATATTGAAACCGAAAATAACTTATCAGTATAAGTGATTATAATTCTTGGAGGTGATTTATTATTAAGAAGTCGACTCCATTTGACGGATACTTAGTTGTAGAGTTTATTTCAAACAGACAGGTTGGGGATTGATATCTGATTTGGAGGAGGTGTGTCAAGGCAGCGAGTTATCGGGTGCGGCTCAGGCAGAGGAGATTTTTTGACGGTAGGGCTTATAGTCAACCTGACAGGAATGTTTTTTCAAAAAATTCATAAATACAGTATATTCAGTAACTTGAAGATGAAACGGTTCCAGGAGGTCTTTATATCTTCCTTTGGACTCCTCCAATCCGAGCTTGACTACCTCCCGTACCAGTTCCTTAGAAATTTCTCTTTTCATGAAAGGTTCCTTTACAACCTTCCAAAAGGAGACTTTTTCCTGCTTCATCTGTCGGAACAAGACCATGGCTTGTCCTTTTTCCTCGCTACTTTGTTCGCTAATTGAAGGGGCGAGAATTGGCCGAAGAGAATCTTCCACAGCGTGGATCGGTGAAGCGACCTCAGGAGCGCCTGGTTTCCCCTCGAGTTGAGAAATCTCAGGTGGAAAGTCGACGACCTGAATTTCCACCTGCTGAGCCATATAAAAAGCACTCTCCACAAGGTTTTCCAACTCGCGTACATTCCCTGGGAAAGGATACTCCATCAGCAATTGAAGAGCATCATGATCGATCGTGTGGCGCATCGTGGGATTCTGCTCTTCAAGCTGTTTCAGGAGATGATTCACCAGCAAGGGGATGTCTTCTTTGTGGTCCCTGAGAGGAGGAACTTGAAGGGCCAACACATTGAGCCGGTAGAAGAGGTCCTCGCGGAAATCACCGTTTTGGACCATATGCTTGAGATCCCGGTTCGTCGCGGCAATAATTCGCACGTCCACTTTGCGGTCTTGAGAATCTCCCACTCTGCGGATCTCTCGCTCCTGGATCACCCGAAGGAGCTTGGCTTGTAAGGCGCGACTCGTGTTCGTAATTTCGTCCAGGAAAATCGTCCCCCCGTCTGCCTCCTCAAACAACCCCTTCTTGTCGAAGATAGCACCAGTGAATGCACCTCTCTTATAGCCGAACAGTTCACTCTCAATGAGGTTTTCCGGGATCGCACCGCAATCAATGGCGATGAACCTTTTTTCCTTGCGGGCGCCGTTGTAGTGGATGGCGCGGGCGATGAGTTCCTTTCCGGTCCCACTGTCTCCCGAAATCAGGACATTGGCCGAGCTGTTTACAACGTTGTCCAGCCTTCGGAACAAATCCGTCATCTTGGGGCTACGGCCCACAATATTCTCATACGCGTACTTGCCTCGCACCTCTTGGCGAAGATAGATATTCTCCAGGCTCAGTTTCTCGTATAACCGCGAGTTCTCAATTGCGATCGCGAAGAGATTGGTAAAAGATAATAGGAAGTTGACCTCCTCCTCATTAAACGGGAGAGTAGCCACAGGGTTGTCAATATAAACTGCCCCCACGATTTTCTCCTTAACCTTCAGGGGGATGCATAACACCATTCCTATTCCAAAATCGACAATGGAATGGCGGTCCCGAAGACGCAAATCATCACGGGCGTTTACTGAAATCAGGGGTTTACCGCCGTGCATAACCTCTTCGAGCACCGTCTTGCTGATTGCCGTGGCGTCGTCCAGTGTGGCCTTGCTGATGTTTCGAGCGGCCTTCACCTCTAGTTCGCCTGACACCTCGTCCACCAGGAGTATCAGACCGCGTTCCACACGAATCGCCTCTAACACCAAATCCATCACACGTTCCAGCAAATCGTTGAGATTCAAAATGGAATTGACGATCTTGGAAATTTGAAAGAGAGTGAGAGAATAACTTTGACGGGTTGCAAGAGGGTCAGCAAGGTTTTTGGCGGTCATGATGAAGTTCTTGCCCCCTCTAGTGACTCCCGCAGACGGTTCCAGTGGTCCCAATATAGCGGCCCGTGGCTTCTTTTCCAAATACTTTTTTCTCAGGGCCTCCGGAAGTCTCCCTGCAATACCCGTGATGATAGACCGTGCATGTTGTGCCTGGACACCGGCGTTATGGGGGTCGCCCTGGGCCTGATACCAAAGACTCAAGGAGTATCTTGCCTCTGCGAGCAGGTCAGCTTCCTGGGTCATTTCCGCAAAACGAAGAGCCTGGTGCAAGTCCTCAGCACCCGAATGCTGAAACGGATCCGTTTTGGCAAGGGCCAATCGGCCTCGTAATAAATGGAATTGTGCCTTCAAGAGTGGATTTTGCGTCCCTTCTGCGAGTGATGACAATTCTTCGACGGTCGGTTGGTGTCGATCAGGAAGGGCCCTGCTTAAAGCAGCATTGCTGCCAAGCAGTAATATCTGGAGGAGCCAATCGCGATGATTGAGTTTTTTGGCAAGGGTCATAGCCTGAGCAACAGAGCTCTCGGCCTTTGACCACTCCTCCTGATCAATCTTTATCTTCGTCAAGTTAACCCGGCCGATTAGCTCTTCAAGCTGGCTCCCGGTCTTTACGGAAAGACCGATCGCGTCGTCAGCAAAGGCTTGAGCGTGCTCGGTGTCTCCGACCTTTTCGTACCATTCAGTCATGCGATTAAGAATTGAGATCTTTGCTTGCTCGTTGTGCGTTTCATTTGCCAAACTAAGGGCTCTATTTAAGGCATTTAACGCCTTTTCAAGTTCTCCCAAGTGTGTCCAGTTTTCGCCGCGGTTTAGCCACACTAACATTTCAACAAATTTCTCTGGAATAATCTTATTTAGTTTTTCAGCAAGATCTACATACTCAAGTGATGTGGTGTATTCACCAAGCTTGGAATGGATGCTCGATATATTTATATAAGACTGCTTCATGCCGCGGTGGTTGAATATTTTCTCCCGAAGATGTAAGGAGCGACGTTGGTAATCAAGGGCTCTCCTATAGTCATGAAGATAATCCTCGTAGAGCGCGCCCAAATTTGCTGTGACTCCTGCTATCCCTGTCATCCAGCCAAACCTTGTGAAGACTGCTATCGCGCGATGCCCAGCCTCGATGGCTCTTTTGTATTCACCTAAGCAGAAGTAGATTGCAAATTGACTATTGAAAATATCCCCAAGGCCAAAAAAATTCTCTAATTGTTCCACCTCGATCAATGCGCGATTTACATATTCAAGCGCTATGTGAAAATCGGACAAGTGTTGATATTGCCAGCCAATTCTCGAAAGGATTTCAGCCCTTGTCATAGGTTCTGGAAGGGACTGAATCAAAGTGAGACCTCTGTTAAAAATATCGATCGCCTTACGATAATCCCCGCTGATTTCGGCGAGCATTCCCAACCGCAAATGCAATTTTGCGGTTCTGCCTGGTGTAAGGTGCTTTTCACCTTCGTTCACCAGAAAACGATATATTCGTTCCGCTTCATCGACGTTGCCCAATTGATAATGACAGAAAGCAATTTTCTCCCTAATCTCAAGTAATGGCAAATCAGATGTTCCAGTGAACTCTTCGGCCATTCGATAGGCGGTAATTGCATTTGCATAGGAAAAGAGCTGGCGTAATTTGTCCCCCGCTCGGACGGAGTAGAGTCTTCCTTTCTCTTGGTTACCAGCAGCTCCAAAATGGTACGCGAGTGTCTCAGAATGATCCGATAATCTCGAAGCCGGATCTTCCTCGAAAAACTGGGCGATTCTTGAGTGCAACGTTATCGAGTAGTCGCTAGTTACCCCTGATTCCAGAGTTTTCTTCATTTGAGAATGCTGGAAGAAGTAATGGGGGTCCTCGACGGCATCTATTCGGGCCAGAATTGCTCGTTCTACGAGTTTGTCCAGTTCTGCCTTGACATGAGCCAGAGGCCTGCCTAACACGAAGGAAAGAGCT
This sequence comes from Terriglobia bacterium, assembly GCA_020072965.1. Lineage (GTDB taxonomy): Bacteria > Acidobacteriota > Terriglobia > JAIQFV01 > JAIQFV01 > JAIQFV01. The sequence continues at coordinate 112,101 of JAIQFY010000005.1, forward strand.
GCCAGGGAAGCGGGCTTGATGAAGAGAGCGAGAGTCTGAAGCAGATCCCGCTCGGAGGACGAAAGATACCCGATGCGGCGGAGAAAGGCATCAGCCATGGTCTGGGGAACCTGAAGGGAATCCAGTACGGCCGGCTCCGCGTCCCACGTTCCCGATCTGGGGGAGAGAATCTTTTCTTCCATCCAGGTCCAAATGACTTCCTGGATAAAGAACGGATTTCCCTTTGTTTCATCGACTATTCGCTGAACCAAAGGGGCAGGGGCCCGTTCGGTGCCGATCATTGAATTGACGAGATCGCTGACCTCGTGAGGCGAAAGAGGTTTCAGCACGAGGGTGTCGGTCGACTCGAGACTGCTCAAGACAGGTAATGCAGGTTCAAGTGCTGAGCCCATGACCTCATCGGACCGGTAACTAACGCCAAGAATCAGGCGCTGGGATTGAAGTCCCCGGGCGATGCGCTCGATGAGCTGCAATGAGAGCGGGTCGGCCCAGTGAATGTCCTCGATCAAGATAAGCGTGGGATGATCTGCACAGACTTCGAGGACAAAAGCGGCCAGTGATTCCAAAAGCAATTCCTTCTCATTCGCGGAGGGGGGTGTCGCGGGTTGGAGCTTGCCTTCAAAGAGCCCAGGAAGAACCCGGCTCAGGGCCGCCTCGTACTTATCGGGAACTGCCCGCTGTGCTGAGGTCACTTGTTGAGTGCTCAGAACCATGGGACGGAGAACGTCGATCAAACACTGGAACGGCTGCGTTATTTTTTCATAGGCGGCGCCAGCGAAGGTCCTGGCCCCTTCTAATTGAGCTTGAATTTTCAGCTCATCCAAAAGGCGAGTCTTCCCGACGCCACTCTCCCCGCCCACCAAAACGAGGCGACCTCCCGTCCCCTTCAGCACCTGTTGAAGCATCTTCTTCAGTTGCGCCTGTTCCGTCGCGCGTCCAACGAACTTGCCGCTGCGGACATAGTCCTTCGCCGTCTCCTGCGTCTCGATTTCAAATTGATAGCCCAGGCTTTGGTTGAATGCCTTGATCAACTCATCAGGAGTTTGAAACCGGTTATCAGGATCCCGGTCCAAAAGCCGTAGCACGATCGTATCGATCGCCACCGGCAGGGTTCCGTCCTTTTCGGTCGGCGGGTCAGGATTCACGTTCAGTTTCATATCGACGAGCAATTCCGGATCGATGTCGCCAAATGGAAGCTGCCGGCTAAAGAGCTGATAGAAGACCACCCCCAGGGCGTAAAGGTCCGAGCGCGCATCCAGTGGCCGTCCTTTGATGGCCTCGGGGGCAAGATAGGCAAAAGTGCCGCTCAAGCGATGCCTCGCCTGGTCATCGATATGGCGAGCCAGTCCGAAATCCAGCACCTTGGTACTGGCTTCGCCCGGCCGTGTGCCAGTAAGCACCAGGATATTCTCGGGCTTTAAATCTGCGTGAATGTAGCCTCTCGCATGAATGTAAGTGAGCGCGCGGCAAATCTCGACAGCGCGCTCCAGTTTCTCACTGAAGCCCATTTGAGCCGTTCCCGTGATCAAGTCCTCCCCGACACAATACTCGGACGTAAAAAAGGGATCGCCTTGAACGGTGTATCCGAAATCATATACCGAGGACAAGTTGGGGTGACGAAGCTGCTTAAGCGCGGTGAATTCACGCATGAAGAACTCACGGGTTCCCTCCGAGAGAATGCCGCGCTGGAGTTTCTTCAAAGCGACCTGCCGGCCATTCTCCCAGAGATCCTCGACGAGGAAAACTTCACCCATTCCGCCTTCGCCGAGCGGGCGTACGATCTGGTAGCGTTTCGTAATCATGTTCCGGGGCATGGCGGTGGATGAAGAAGCTTACTTCAAATAGAGTTGCTCACAATTCCAGAGGGTATGATGGTCCAGAACAGTCGGGCGAAAGTTTCCGACCCGGCTCTTTGCCGCGACGAGAACGTCGCGGGAGATCAGGTAGATGAAGGGAAGCTGTTCGGTGACGATCAACTGGACTTCATCGAATGCCTTCTTGCGCTCGTCATTGCTTGGAGCAGTCGATTGGCCGAGCATTAACTCGTCGAGGCGCTCCTCCCAGGGGGTGGCTGGTTTCTTTTGATTGGGGAACCACTGGTGGTTGGGTGCGCCCGATAGCCACAGATTCATTTGACCGCTGGGATCTGTGTCCACGTTGGTGGGGCCCAACAGGCACGCATCATAATCAAAGTTTTCCATAATCCGCCCGATCAAAGAACTGAATTCGAGAGGGGTGAAGTCGACTTGAATTCCAATTTTCTCCAGGTCATTTTGCACCAGGGCCCCAATTTTCTCCCGGTTTCGGTTTCCGGCGTTGGTGATCATTGAAAACCGGACAGGCCGCTGTGCGCCATCCTTCAGTTGGAGTTGACCCTTGACGGTGGACCAATGGAAGCCCGCTTCAGAGAGCAATTTCTTCGCTTGATCCACATCATAGGGATACTGCTTGATGGATGGGTTGTACCAGAACTTGTTTGAGATGGTCAGTGGTCCGTAAGCCTCTGTGGCGCGACCCTGGTACACCAACTCGACGAGGCTTTTCCGGTTTATGGCATAGGAAATAGCCTGCCGGAACTGCGTACTGGTGAACCAGTCCAGCTTGGACCGGCTCACAAAGGGTCGGTGGGTTTTGGGGTCTATGTCCCGGTTTTGGTTGAACCAGAGAAGTTCACTGCCCAGGCTCGGTCCGAGATCCTTCGCCACGACCTCAGAAGAGCCCGATTCCCTTGTAAGGATGGAATAATCTTCCGCCCGAAGATCATTGAGGACATCCAGATCTCCCGACTTGAAATTTAGGAACTGTGTCTCCCGATTCGGTATGATTACGAGGATCAAGCGGGACAGGTAGGGAAGCCTTCTGCTTTTGGCGTCAACCTTCCAGTAGTGAGGATTTCGCTCCAGCTCCAACCTTTGGCCCGGCGTGTATCGGCTGAATCTGAAGGGCCCCAGCCCCACAATCTCGCCCGGGGGGGACGTCAAAGACCAGGCCGAAGCAAAACTCCCGGCGTTATAGGCCGGTTCCAACTTGTGTTTTGGCAGAATAAACACAGAATCAAAGACCCGCTCGAGTCCGGCGGCAGGTTGTGAAAACGTGAACTCAATCTCATGGTCTCCCATCTTCTTGAGTGCGAAGGGCTGTCCGTGTACCTTCAACTGATCTGCCTGGGGGGAGTTGACCTTGGGATCATAAATCACCTGAAAGGTAAACATTACGTCATCTGCTGTAAACGGCCGGCCGTCGGAAAAGAGGATTCCTTCTCTCAAGTGCATAGTCATGGTCCGCCTGTCCGGCGAATATTCCCAGGATTTCGCCAGAGACGGCTCAGGACGTTGGGTTTCACGATTAATATGGATCAAATCCGCGAAGATTCGATCGGCGATATCTGCAGTGGCCGTATCACTGGATACTATCCGATTGAAGGAGCGAGGCTCCTGTCCGATGGCAGTGACCAGGGTACCGCCGTACCGTCCGGCGGTACCATCCATCAGGAGAGCATCCTTGGAGAGGGGCCCCCAGTTTTCCACCTGGTCTTGGGGCGGCTTTTTTCGCGAGCAGCCGGAATTCAAGCATAAGCCAACGAGCAAGATAGCCATACCCATCCAACATCCGGCAATTCTACGCTTCATACGTACTCCTCGTGGTCTAAGAAAAGGTAAGTGAAGGTAACCTCCAGGGGAGGCGGGGAGGACAAAATGCGACATTTTGTGAAGTTTTGACTCGGGTTGTGACAATTTCGTAAAGAATCCGAGCAAAGATTCCAATGCAAGGTGACGAAAGGGTTAACAGGGTCGCCTCCTCGGAAAGTTCTCCTCTCAGGAGGAACACTCTCCAACGCATTTTAAAACACTTTACTCTAGTGAACAACATTATGAGCAATTCGTCAAATGCCTTAGATGAAATGCCTGCAAGTGGCCCGGGCACCATAAAGGAATCATCGGCCAGTGGAACACAATCAAAGAAGATGAGGGTTCTTGTAGTTGACAATGATTTGACGACGATCCGTCTTCTGCAGCAGCACTATCCGCAAAAAGATTGTGTTTTCGTCTTGGCAAACAACGGGCTTTCAGCGATTGAATTAATCCAAAGCGAGGAATTTGACGTTCTCGTCGCCGAGTTAATGCTTCCTCGTATGACCGGGCTGCAATTACTCTCCAAGATCAAAGCGCAGGAGAATGGGCCGGAGGTGATTCTGGTTTCGAGCCATCCGGCCGTGGAGGCTGCTGTGGAGGCGATCCGGATGGGCGCAGTGGACTTCCTGATCAAACCTCTCCGTCTTCCGCTCCTCCAAGATGCGATTAATCGAGCTTACGAGAAGCGTCGACTGGTCGTCGAAAACAATCCCGCCATCAGGAGACCCCGGGGTCCCCAATACATCATCCCTTCGATGACCCGTAGTTCCAAAATGAAGGAGATTGCGCTGCTGGTAACCCGCGTCGCGAAGAGCAATTCGACCATATTGATCACCGGAGACAGTGGAGTGGGGAAGGAAGTCATTGCCCGCGCCATTCACGCCGAATCTTTGCGCTGTAATAATCCTTTTACTGATATCAGCTGCGCCGCGATCCCGGAAACATTGCTGGAAAGTGAAATGTTCGGCTATGAGAAAGGCTCTTTCACGGGAGCCGACAGCTCCAAGCCGGGTCTGTTTGAACTGGCGACGGGAGGAACATTATTTTTGGATGAGATTGGAGAGATCGGACCGGTCCTTCAAACCAAACTCCTTCGCGTTATCGAAACACGATCGTTCTACCGTGTCGGCGGGACAAAACAGATTACCGTGGATGTTCGCATCCTGGCCGCGACAAACAAGGACCTGAAGCAGGCGGTCAAGGAGGGAAAATTTCGAAAGGACTTGTTCTACCGGCTAAACACGATCAATATTGAGATTCCTCCTCTCCGGGAGCGTCGGGATGACATACCCCTCCTCATCCAGCAGTTTCTCGAGGAGTTTGATCGAACGCACCAGCGGCGCTTTTCTGATCCTGCAATGGAACTCCTGAATCGTTATCCGTGGCCCGGCAATGTGCGTGAGGTCCGTAACATGGTTGAGCGCGTTCTGTTGATTTCTCCGCAGATGCTGATTGATGTGGAGGATTTGCCGCAGGACGTCCTGGATTTCAAATCTGCCGGAGGGAGAGAGACCGAAGGGAATGCCGGCGACGCGGTATCGCTTGTCGAAATGGAGAAGCGTCAAATCGCAAGCATTCTCCAGAAGACCCACTGGCATCGCGGCAAGGCGGCAGAGCTCCTTGCCATCTCCCCGAAGACGCTCTACCGCAAGATCAAACAGTACGATCTCGACAAATTCTGTGAGGCTTACTAGAGATTATCTCATCAATATCCTCCCTCCTCGCAGGACCTCGATCCCGGAATTACAGAAGGTAGTCCTCCGCTCATTCTTCCCCAGCCAGCAGTGAATATCGAAGCGAGTCCTTGCCAATTGACATTTCCAACTGGATGACGCTATAAGACATGAGGCCCCACGAGACTGGGGGAGGAGTTTGATACGATGCCGACTGGACGCCTAAATCCAGCAATTCTCGAGCGTGTCCAAAAGTGTATTCAAAGCAAGGCCCCGTTTTCAAATGGCGCAACACCCCCGCGACCGGCTCAGCGGCGGATTCTGGCAGGCAGGGAGCTGAGCTCTATCCCGGGACGGCACCTGTCGGGCCTTGGGATTTGGTTCTCCCTTCTGGGCCTGCTCCTGCTGATCCTGTTGCCGACGACATCGACCGCGGCCGACGTTCAAACAGGTCTGGAAGTCCTCATCGCTTCCGACTTTTCTCAGCTCCAGGGGCGTCGAATCGGCTTGATTACAAACCAGAGCGGCATCAATCACGGGTGGACCAGCACGATTGACCTGCTTTCGAAAGCGCCGGGTGTCAAGCTCGTCGCACTTTTTTCTCCGGAACATGGAATTCGTGGCGTCGAAGACCGGCCGGTGCCTTCCACCGTGGATGAGAGAACTGGTCTGCCTGTTTACAGTTTGTATTCGGAAAAACAGAAGCGACCGACCGATGAGATGTTGCAGGGGATCGATACCCTTGTGTACGACATTCAGGACGTTGGAACCCGTTTTTATACGTTTAGCACCACCCTGGCTTACACCATGGAAGCGGCGGCGCAGCACCACCTCAAATACGTTGTGCTCGATCGGCCTGATCCCATTACGGGGCTGAGAGTGGAAGGCCCGGCACTCGACACAAAGCATGTGTCGTTCGTGGGCTACTTCCCCGGGATGCCCATCCGCCATGGTATGACAGTGGGCGAGTTGGCCCAAATGTTCAATGAGGAAAAGAAGATCGGGGCTGACCTGGTAGTGATTCAAATGCGGGGATGGCGACGGTGGCAATGGTACGATGAAACCGGGCTCCCATGGGTTCATCCCTCTCCCAACATGCGGAATATGAACGAAGCGCTCCTGTATCCTGCTGTGGCAGTCCTGGAGGGGGCGAATGTCTCAGTCGGGCGTGGAACCGACACTCCTTTTGAATTGTTTGGCGCTCCGTGGATTGATGGGATCCAGCTGGCAAAAAAGGTTCTCGCCGCGCGGGTGGCCGGGTTGCGAGTTTATCCCATTCGATTTACGCCCAGCGCCAAGCCCTTTGCGAATGAGCATTGTGGCGGCATTTTTCTTATGGTGGTTGAGCGGGATTCTTTCGATACGGGAAAGGCGATGCTGGCCCTCGTCTCAGCCTTGCAGCAACTCTATCCCGGCAAGTTTCAGATTGAGAAGATTCTCCCGCTCCTAGGTAGCGAAGCGCTTTTGCAACAGTTGAAAGATGGCGCTGAGATGAAGAGCCTCCACCAGTCTTTGTCGGCCGATGAAGATCGTTTCAAGAAAATCCGCGAGAAATACCTGATCTATAAGTAGCGATCTATAGCTTCTTCCCCAAATAAGGTGAATGCATGCGTCGCCTCAAGAGCCTTCTTTATGCGGTTCCCGCTCTCCTTCTCTTTGCCCCGGGGGGACAATGGGACTACGCACGAACAAGCACCCCAGACCCTCGCGTCCAAATTCAACAAATTATCAGTGCCTTTAAAGGAAATGTCGCCCTCGCCGCCAAGAACCTCCGTACCGGTGAGCTCATAGAGATCAATGCCCACCAGGAAGTGCAGACTGCCAGTGTCATCAAACTCCCGATCATGGTGGAAGCGTTCTATCAGGCCCGGGAAGGACGGACGCCTCTGGATTCACTGCTCTTGCTGGATAAGGAGAACGTGGTTCAGGGCTCCGGCATCCTGCAGGATCTTTCCGAAGGTCTGATCCTGCCATTGCAGGACGCACTCACTTTGATGATCGTCCTGAGCGATAACACCGCCACGAACATGGTGATTGATTCCGTTGGCCTTGATGCCGTGAACTCACGGATGAAAAATTTGGGATTGGTTCATACCCGGCTCTTCAAGAAAGTATTCCTTCCGCCTCCAAAGCCAAGTGAGGACCAGAAGAAGTTTGGACTGGGGGTCACCACGCCTGCAGAAATGCTCAGGCTCTTGGAACTGCTGGCACGCGGCGACCTTGTCGACAAGGCCAGTTCCGAAGCCATGATTTCGATTCTTAAGAAGCAGCGAGACCGCGATCAGATTCCCCGCTACATCAGTTATGACAACCTCGAGGGAACCGCGAGGGGCATTCAGGTCGCGAATAAAACAGGGGCGTTGGATCACGTGCGAAACGATGTGGGATTAGTCTTCTCCCCAAGAGGGACTTATCTAATGGCTATCTTCGCATGGAATTCTAAAGACGCCCGGTGGACGCCTGACAATGCCGCTACCCTTACAATAGCCGAACTGGCCAGGGTCCTCTTCGAACATTTTGAAAATGCGGGGGCCAACCCATAAAAGTTTTCTCTTGAATTTTAGCTTTGCCAGAACTAGGATAGATTTCTAAACGATCAGGCGGTGGTCAACGCCTCTCGTCCCGAGGGACCGGGGGACGGTGGTTTGAATGGACAGGGTTGCATGACCTGCCAGAGAACATGCAGGGATCCGATTCCAGTCAGCATGGCGAGCCGGGCCAAGAGACTCTGATGAACACAGCGGTGATTATCGCCCTTCGTGAAAATCGCGGCGTTTCGGTCATGAGCGTCATTGTCCTGGTGTTTTTGTTATTTCCCACTTTCTCCACGGCCGACGATTTTCACGTTTGTCACCTTTCCATCGCTCATTTCTTTGACACGACCCGGGCCGACGCATCCCTTCGTACGGATTCTCACAAAAGGGATCCGGAGAAGGCGACCGTTTGTATCGCCTGTTTGTGGTCCACTTTTGAGGGCACCCCTCCATCAACCCCGGTAATTCTGGATCCGGCTCCCTCAAGAGTCGAATGCTGCCAAACCCCCGAACCGGCTTTGCCGTTTGTCGAGACTTTTTCCTCCCTCTCTGAACGCGCCCCTCCCTTCGTATAAGGTTTCCTTTCTGCAGGGCTCTCAGTTCTGAAATTTATTTTGTGACGCAGCTTCTCCTGTCGCCTGGAATTTTGCAACGGGGCAACACTCTCCACCACCTGGCTGCGAGTGAAATTGCTAGTGGTTGGAGTCCCTTGGGGCTTCACAAGGTTGAGTGAGAAGGACCCGAATTTATGCGTGGAATCCTGATTCGATATCTCTTCATAAAGAGGTTCAAGTATTCACTGGCTCTCCTATCCCCAGTCCTCTCTCAAACTACCTCTGTAAAATAAACGCCCACCCGTAAAACGGAGGAGATCGGCGGTCTCCTCCGTTTTTAAGTTTCTTCAATTCACCGTAGACAGGGTAAGTTTCATACCCTCGAAGAGCCCGGGATCTGGGGAGCGAAGGAAGTGTGTATTGGGATTCTTTGGGGGACCAGGCGGTCACATCGCCCGAGCTCTTTAGTTATTTGAAGTTTGATCCGAGATTAGAACTGGCTATCCCCGTGAATTCAATTACTGTCGACTCGATCCCACCCGACTTTGCATGAGGGTCGTCAGGCTCGAATGCAAGATGCGGTATTCTGCCCTGTGCTCATGAACGAGGCGTTCCAGCATCCGTTCCCCCTTGACTGTCAACTCAATGAAAACCTGGCGGCGATCGTCCGTACTGGGGCGCCGTTTGACCAGGCCGAGCCGCTCGGTTCGGTTAATCAGCTCCACCACACTGTGATGGTTGCGTTGAAGCTGTTCGGCGAGTTCTCCGACTGAAGCGAAGTTCCTCTTGGGGAACCCTTTGATGGCAAGGATAAGGTGATATTGTTGGGGGGTGACCCCTTGGGTGCGAACCGCACTCTCGCTGTTGCGTAAAAAGCGACGCAGAGCATGCCGGAAGGCGGCAATCCGCTCAAAGTGTCGCTTCGTTAAGGGCATTTGAAGGGCTGCGGTCATCCCGTAACCTCCCGCTGAATTATCCGAGAATATTATATCGTTGCACGATATTACGAGCAACGGTTCTCTACGATGCGAGTGGAAGCCTGAAGGGAGTGTGACCTTCGCGATCTTATCGCCAGCGGTGCCCATCACCTGCCTCAAGCCATGGCCGGTGAATTATAGGGGAGAGCTGGATGGGAGTCAAAACCTCGCATGACTCCGGGTGTCAGAAGTCCATCCTCACACCGGGGAGGTAGGGCATTAAGAGTCAGAAGAGCCGTTGATTGATTTTCAATTTGACTTGTGAGAGACTCGGCCAATCGAAGACCACACTGTTTGAATTCGGCGCCGTGGCCAGGCGCTCCATTGCGTAGAGGCGGCGAGGGCGGGGATTGAGTCGGCCTTTTTGGAGGCGGATCGTGCGGCACTGTTGAGGGCAGATGAAGCAGGATGAGGGGACGAGGAATTTCAACGTTGGCAGATGATCACGGCATTCCAAGTATATGACAGAGTTACGCGGTTTGGTGGTTTCTGATGTCGATGGAACCTTGATTACACCCAATCATGAGATCACAGCCCGGGCGAAGCGGGCTGTGCTTCGTCTCAAGGAACATGCCATCGGCTTTACAATAGCGAGTTCTCGCCCCCCGCGTGGCCTCGAAATGCTCCTCGAAGCCCTCGATATCGTGCTCCCATTCGCTCCATTTAACGGCGCCCAGATAGCCTCGCCGGAGGGGAGAGTGCTTGAAAAGCAGATTATTCCCGTCGCTTCCATCGGCCGGGTTTGGAGCATCGCCGAAGAATTTCACCTGAACCTTTGGGCTTATCGCGGATGGAAGTGGTTTGCCCGGCGCCGTGATGAATTTGTCGAACGTGAGGAACACACCGTTGGATTCACGGCGAGGGTTTTCGAACGGATTGAGGACTGCTTTGAAGACTGTCCCAAGCTGACGGTCGTCGGAATGCCGGAGATTGTCGCGTTGTGCGCGCAGACGATCCGGCAGGAGCTGGGGTCAGAACTTGCGGCCACCCAGTCACAACCCCGGTTCATCGACATCACCGTCAAGGGCGCAAATAAAGGTTCAGTGATCACGAGTCTTTCCCGGATTCTTCAAATTCCCGTCGAACGGGTCGCCGCCATCGGTGACGGGCCGAACGATGTGGAGATGTTTGCACGAGCAGGCCTCTCGATCGCCATGGGCAACGGCAGTGAGGTTGTCCAGAAGGCAGCCCGATACGTGACAACCTCTAACGCGGAAGAAGGTTTCGCAAACGGAATTGAAACGTACGTCCTCGAAGGCGCCATGGTAGCCGGTGGCTAGCGGATCATATTGAAGGTGCGCGGGACCTGGGAAGGATTATGGTCGGGACTTGATCTATACAACGGAAGGCCCGCGAGACACCTCATCTTAAGAGAAATGTCCACTGGGCTCTGTGGTCGCCTTGGGCCTTAAGAAGAATCAGGAGTTCAGATAACTTTGGGAGGGCGCATGAGTGTCGCCGTTGTTGATCAAAAACAGACCGACGAGCTTTGTATCAACACCATCCGCACTTTAGCAATGGATGCGGTTCAGAAGGCGAATTCGGGTCATCCCGGCATGCCCATGGGGGCGGCCCTGATGGCTTACGTTCTCTGGGATCGTTTTTTGCGTCACAATCCCGCTAATCCCAAGTGGCCCAATCGGGATCGCTTCATCCTTTCCCCCGGGCATGGGTGCATGCTGCTTTATGCGTTGCTCCATCTGACGGGATACGATCTCCCCATGGAACAGCTCAAGCAGTTTCGGCAGGCGGGTTCGATCACACCGGGCCATCCGGAATACGGCGTGACGCCGGGGATTGAGTGCACGACGGGACCCCTCGGTCAGGGGTTTGCCAATGGCGTCGGTATGGCCATCGCCCAGAAATTTTTGGCGTCCTACTTCAACCGCCCACCGTATTCCATATTCGATTACCACATCTACGCCATCGTCAGTGACGGCGATCTCATGGAGGGCGTGACTTCCGAGGCGGCGTCGCTGGCCGGACACCTTGGGCTGGGAAATCTCATTTATCTCTACGATGATAATCACATCAGCATTGAGGGTGATACTGCCTTGGCCTTCACTGAAAGCGTGGATGAGCGTTTTGCCGCTTACCGGTGGCATGTGCAACGCGTGGACGGCAATGACATCGAAGGAGTTCACAAGGCCATTGAAGCCGCGCGTGAAGAGAAAGGGCGTCCCTCCATCATTTGTTGCCGAACCCATATCGCCTTTGGGAGCCCTCACAAGCAGGATACGGCGGGTGCCCACGGTTCTCCATTGGGAGCAGACGAGGTGAAGCTCACGAAAAGAAATCTGGGCTGGCCGGAGGAAGCGCAGTTTTATGTTCCTCCTGAGGCCCTTGCCCACTTTCGCGAGGCCACCCGACGGGGCCAGGCCTTGGAGTCGGATTGGAAGTCCAACTTTGAGCGGTACGCCGGGGATTATCCCGAGATGGCTGCACAATGGAGTCTGATTCAGGAAGGGAAACTTCCCGCTGGGTGGGAAAAATCATTGCCCGTCTTTGGAGTTTCGGCCGGATCCCTGGCGACCCGCGAAGCTTCAGGCAAGGTGCTTAATGCGGTCGCCCTGATCCTCCCATGGCTGGTGGGTGGGTCCGGGGATTTGGCGCCTTCAACGGAGACGCTCTTGAAAGGCTACGGGGATTTTGAAAAAGGGAATTACCAGGGGCGGAACTTCCATTTCGGAGTGCGTGAGCATGCCATGGGGTCGATTACCAACGGGATTGCCCTGAGTGGATTGATCCCCTTCAGCGCCACGTTTTTGCAGTTTTCCGATTACATGCGCCCACCCATCCGGTTGGCTGCATTCAGCGAGTATCCCTCGATTTTTGTTTTCACCCATGATTCTCTGGGACTGGGAGAAGATGGTCCCACGCATCAGCCCGTCGAGCACCTGGCTGCCTTGCGGGCAATTCCGAACCTGACCGTGATTCGGCCAGCCGATGGAGACGAAACGGGCCAGGCCTGGAAATTTGCCCTCGAGAACCGGAAGTCACCTACAGCCTTAGTTCTCACGCGTCAGAAACTCCCTCCCATTGATCGAGCAAAGTACGCGCCGGCGATGGGCCTTCTGAATGGCGCCTATGTCCTGGCAGAGGCGGAAGGAGGAGCTCCCGATATTATTCTGATTGCGACTGGGTCTGAGGTGTCTCTTGCCATCGAGAGTCGGCTCGAACTGGCAAAGAGGGGAATTCGAGCACGAGTCGTCTCCATGCCTAGTTGGGAACTATTTGAGCAACAATCGCAGGCTTACCGTGATTCAGTGTTGCCCCCGGCGGTGAGATTGCGGTTGGCCGTCGAAATGGCGGGACCCATGGGTTGGCGGAAATGGATCGGAGAGGCCGGGGACATGATCTGTGTTGATGGGTATGGTATCTCGGCCCCACTCAAGGCGATCCTGGAGACCTTTGGATTCACTGTCGATAACGTGGTGACTCGAGCTCGGAAACTGGTCAGCCGCTGAGGACTGCACGATGAATCGGGCGGCGGACACGCCGTGAAGGCTGCGACAAAATGATTCCGAGGGATTGAAGCACGCAGCTCCGAGCCCGGAGAATGGTCATGGGGTGGCGGAATGAAGCCCATCCTGCAGGAACAGGATACCGCCCTCAAGGGAGCCTCGTCCGCCGAGTTGTGGGGGCGGTCCCTGCAAGTGGACCCGTGTGGTCGCCGGCACTTTGAAAAAGGATCGATTTATCCGATCTTTTTTCCTTTTTGATTCCCGAGGAGATCATGACATCTACAACACTACTGACTAATCCCCTTCGCGAGGGATTACAGGTGGAGCGTTCGGCGGACCCGTGCGTCGTTGTCATTTTCGGGGCAACCGGAGATCTTACCAAGCGGAAATTGATCCCGGCCCTTTTCAGTCTGGCGGAACATCAATTGCTCCCTCCCTCGTTTGGCATCGTGGGTTTCTCGCGTAAAGCCTGGACCGACGACGGGTTCCGCCAGGCGCAGCGCGAGTTCATTGAAGACGAACGGCTCAACACACCTGTATGGAAGTCCTTTGAAGAGGGGATGTTCTATTGCCCCTCCGAATTCTCGGATGCTTCGGGATATAGAAAGCTGGGCGAGCTCCTTGCCCGAATCGATCGTGAGAGAGGGACACAGACCAACCGTTTGTTTTATCTCTCGACTCCGCCCGACGCCTATTCAGAAATTATTCGACAGTTAGGGGCGGCCAGGTTGGTGGCCGGAAGCGGATCCAAGAACTGGACCCGGATTATTATTGAAAAACCCTTCGGGCGAGATACTGAAAGCGCCCATGCCTTGAACGAGGAAGTCAACAGTGTCTTCAGAGAAGATCAGGTGTATCGCATTGATCATTACCTGGGCAAGGAGACTGTCCAGAACATTATGGTCTTTCGCTTCGCCAACGGAATTTTCGAGCCGATCTGGAACCGGCGGTACATCGATCATGTACAAATCGCCGTGGCCGAGACCCTGGGAGTGGAACATCGTGCCTCCTATTACGAAAGATCGGGGGCCGCGCGCGACATGATCCAAAACCATATGCTGCAAGTGTTGAACCTCGTGGCGATGGAGCCGCCCGCAGCGATGGATGCGGACGCCATCCGGGATGAGAAAACCAAGGTTCTGCGAGCCATCCGGCCGGTCTCGGTGGAAGAGGCCCGAAAATACTCGGTGCGAGCGCAATATTCCCAGGGGTTTGTTGCCGGGAAGCAGGTGCCCGCCTATCGCCAGGAGGAAGGTGTTGATCCCGCATCCCTGACAGAAACGTATTGCGCATTCAAATTGCTCATCGATAACTGGCGCTGGGCGGGCGTCCCATTCTATTTACGCTCGGGAAAACGACTGCCCAAGCGAGTTTCCGAGATTGCGATCCAATTCAAGAGTGTGCCGCACCTGCTTTTCGGACAGACGGCCGATGATCAGCTTGAGCCCAACATCCTGGTCTTGAAGATTCAGCCCGACGAAGGAATCACCCTTCGTTTTGGGGCGAAACTTCCAGGCCAATCCATGCATATCCGCTGGGTGAACATGGAATTCCGGTACGGCACCTCATTTGGAGTCAAGACGCCTGAAGCCTACGAACGATTGCTTCATGACTGCATGCGCGGCGATGCCACGCTGTTTGCTCGCCGTGATGCCGTTGAAACGGCCTGGAAAGTGATCATGCCCTATCTCACGGCCTGGCGCCAATCGCCGGAGAAGGACTTGCCCCTGTACGAGGCCGGATCCCAGGGTCCGGTTGAGGCCGATGCTTTGATTTCCAAAGATGGACACAGGTGGCGGCGTTTGTAAGCCCGGTTTCCAGGCTTCCTACAAGAGGAGGTCCCTGGATCAATCGCGCTGATTCTCACGTGGAGGCACCTATGGACGCATCCCTGAACCCGTTAGATGGAGTATTGAAGGGGCAACCGCTAGAGGTGGACATCCCGGCAATCGAGGAAGAGCTGCGTGAACTCTGGAAGGGAGCCGCACAGGAGGATTCCCCGGATCCGGAATCCGCGGGCCCTGTGGCGCGAGCGAGTGTCCTGAACCTGATTGTCTATACCGAAGATGTTACACAGGAGTCAGGGGTATCGGAAACCATCAGCGAATTGACGGTCCAGAATCCGTGTCGTGCGATCGTGGTCATTGCCGTTGCAGGGCAGGATAACCTCAAAATGGAGGCCTGGATCTCCGCGCATTGCCACCGGCTCTCTCCGGCCAGTAAAGTGATGTGTTGTGAGCAAATTTCGCTTCGAGGGTCGAGAGGAGCGGCGAAGGAGTTGGCTGCCACAACGATCCCGTTCCTCATATCCGATTTGCCGGTGTTCGTGTGGTGGAAAGGGAGCCGTTTTTTCGACAGTGAGTTTCTCGCGGCCATCTCCGGCGTTTGCGACCGCTTGATTCTGGATTCGAAAAATTTTGCGTCGCCTGAGTCTGATTTCGCGCAGTTAGAGGAATATATCAAGGCCCATCGGGGCCGGTTGGCAGTCAGCGATGTCGCTTGGCATCGGCTGATGCAATGGCGTGAGCTGGCCTCCCAGTTCTTCGATCCCCTGGTGCTCCGGGGCCATTTGGAGCACATCGAAAACGTTACGGTGGAGTACAACAAACGCTCTGTGGATGGCTCCATCGTGCCTCCGCAGGCTTACCTCCTTTTGGGATGGCTTGGCAGCCGGCTCCAATGGGAAGTGCTCGGTGCGGAAGCTGGGAATGAGGAACGTCGCTTTCATCTGTGCCCTAAAGCAGGAGGACATGGCATCACTGCGGTGATTCGCCCCGCGGATGCGCGGTTGGAACTGTCAGGCCACCTGGTCTCATTTGAAATGGTTACAGGAGAGGAGTGGGCTACAACCTTTCGCATAGCCAAGGGAGAGGATCCAAATTGCGCGCGGACGGAAATTGCATTCGCAAAGTTGCCTCCATTCCGTCGTGCAGTGCCTCTGCGAATCTACAACGATGCGGAGCTGATCGCCCGCCAGTTGGAAATCTTTGGCCACGACCGAATTTACGAAGAATCGATTGAAATGGCGGCGGACCTGGTGAGAGCATTGAAGCAGCCCTGAAAGGTACGACTCACGTAGGTACAGGAGGGTCGTCCCGGCGCGAGACAATTTTGCGAAACGAGAGGAATTCGGATACCTGAGTTTATGTCCGCACAACAACCATCGAACGCCTTGAGGCGTGCGATCGAAATCTACAACAGCCTAGAAGAGTTGAGTCAGGCCGCCGCCGAACGTTTTATCGCCGCCTCGGATGTGGCGATCCAGGCCCGGGGCCGGTTTACCGTCGTCCTCTCTGGCGGTTCGACCCCCAGGAGTCTTTATTCTCTTCTGGCGACCGAACCCTACTCCACACGGATCGATTGGCAGAAAGTCCATTTTTTCTGGGGCGACGAGCGGTCGGTCCCGCCCATCCACAAGGACAGTAATTTTCGCATGGTCCGCGAAACCTTGCTAAGCAAGGTGAATCCTCCTCTGACCAATATTCATCGTATCCCCGCTGAGAAGACCGTCGCGTCTGAAGCGGCGAAGGCTTATGTGGAGGAGTTGAAATCCTTCTTCAGCCTCCGCGAGGGTGAGTGGCCACGGTTTGATCTTGTTCTCTTGGGGATGGGGCCGGATGGGCATACCGCCTCCCTATTTCCCGACACGTTGGTGCTACACGAGGCGACATCGCTGGTCGCTGCGCCGTGGGTCGACAAACTTAAGTGCTATCGCATCACGCTGACACCTCCAGCGCTGAACCACGCTTCTCAGATCGTGTTCTTTGTGGCCGGTCCCGACAAAGCCCCGTCCCTCCGCGAAGTTCTGGAAGGCAGTTTTCGGCCTGAGACCTATCCCGCACAACTCATCCGCCCTCTCGATGGGAAAGTCACCTGGATGGTGGATCGAGAGGCCTCGGCTGAGCTTCGCCCGGAAAAATGAAGGGGCTCTCCCGTAGGGGTGACCTCAAAAGACATCGAACCCTCAGCGCCCTCCCTTTGAGAGTTTTGATCGAAGCTGTCACAATCTCCCCCCGATGTCCATCACCATCTGCCCCATCCACGACCTGTAGCGCTTGCCATTAGAAAGTCCATCCCATATTTTGCCTATGGATGATGATCAAAGGTAGTGGCACTCGTCCCCCATTAATGTTGAGTTGCACGGGTTTTTCCATGCCGGTCGTAAAAGCCCGTGATCCACGGAAAAGCGAGCAGATCGCGGCTAGCCAAGCGTACCCCTTCGAGAGTCACTGTCATTCGTCACTTTTTTCTATTATCCTCCGTAGAAAGACAAATTCGGCCATGTTATGCATCTCACGGTGCGCAGGCGAGCGGATGTGGGATAATGAACGGGGGTTGGACAGTCATTCGGTCGAGTGTCGATGATTCTTTGAACGCCCGTGGTGTTAAGCCAGGAGAGGTTATGTCTAAACCGTCAAACTCAGCGCACGTTTCTGATCGCCGCTCCTTTTTGGGGAAGATTACGGGATTGATTGCAGCCTTTGTCGCCGCGGTGGTGGGAGTCGCGACCGGCAAATATGCGCTGTATCCGGCCTTTCGAAAGATGTCCGAAGAGCAGAATTGGCAGGTCGTGTGCCCCCTGGAGGACATTCCCGAACATGAGCCCGTCAAGCGGAGCGTTGTCATCTCCCAGGATGCGGGGTGGGGAAGATTCAACTCGCAACGCCTCATCTGGATTCTGCGCGATGGATCCAGAGTGGTAGTTTTCTCAGCCACCTGCCCTCATCTGGGATGCACTGTCAATGCAGCGTCGAATGGGTTCATGTGCCCGTGTCACGGGAGTGCGTGGACTGGTGACGGGCAACGCCTGGGTGGTCCCACTCTTCGCGCGCTGGACACACTCGATCATCGGATCGAAGAGGGGGTCCTCAAAGTGAAGTATGAGTTTTTCAAACAAAGTATTGCAGAGAAAGAGATCATTTCATGAACCGGGAGGGCTCCTGGGCACCCGGATCCGCGGTGACCAGCACCCCTGAAATCTGATCTTCAAAGCTCAGGAGAGTATTCTTGGCACTCCATTTTATTTCCTAAATCCATTCGAGTCGACGGCGAGCCATGTGGAAAAAACTTTATTCCTGGTTAGATGAGCGGACGGGCGTGGAAGGCCTGATCCGGAAAATTAACGACGAACCGATCCGGGGCGGCGCACGCTGGTCTTATGTGTTTGGTAGTGGAATTCTTTTGCTGCTGGTACTCCAGTTTTTTACTGGAATCTTTTTGACGATGTACTACGCCCCCACCAGTGACCATGCGCATGCCAGTGTCGCTTTCATTCAGAAGGCCGTATCCGGTGGAGCGTTGTTGCGGGGGCTTCATTATTACGGTTCCAGTGCGATCATCATTCTGGCCATCCTTCATTTCGCGCAAACATTCCTGTTTGGGGCGTACAAAGAAAGGCGCGAACTACTTTGGATCAGCGGTCTCCTCATGTTGTTGCTCGTGTTGGCTTTTGGTTTTACCGGATACCTGCTGCCCTGGACCCAAGAAGCTTATTTCGGGACCAAGGTGGGAACGTCGATCATGGGCGAGGTGCCCGCGGGCGGTCCCTTGATGCAGCGCATCATGCTGGGGGGGCGGGAAATTACAACCCTCACGCTCTCGCGTTTTTTCACGCTCCACGTGTGGCTCCTCCCGCTGCTCCTGATTCTTTTGGCGGGCTCTCACGTGGCTTTCTTCCGGAGGTCCGGTCCGGCAGGTCCCTACCACCATCGTGATGATGCTCGCACCGAGCTGTTTTACCCAAGGCAGGTTTTCTTAGATGCCTTGGTTTTTCTGCTTATCTTTATTGTGTTGATCGTTCTCTCTTTGAACCTGAAGGCGCCCCTTGGCCAACAAGCGGATCCCACGACTGATTATCTCGCCCGGCCCCCCTGGTACTTTTTGCCGTTGTTTGAGTTGCTGAAATACTTCCCTGGCAACATGACCCTTGTTCCGGCGGTGGTGTTGCCCGGGATTGCATTCATTGTCCTGGCAGTACTCCCATTCTTCGACCGCAAAGAAGAGCGTCACCCCCTGCGGCGGCCTGTTGCCACAGTACTGATGCTGTTGGGACTCTTCGGGTCCGGTGGCCTGGTGATTCTGTCCAAGTATCAAGATGGCATGAACCCGGATCTCCGCGCGAAGATTGAGAGCCAGAGGCGAGAGGAGTTGGCTTACCTCGATGCGCCCTTCCAACCTGAGGAGATTGGACGCTCACTTCCCATCGAGGTTCCCATGGTGCAGGTCGAAGGCAACATGCGAAATCCTGTTCTGAAAATCTACTTTGCCAATTGCGCCAACTGTCATGGTCGTGATGCCTCCGGAGGGGCCTTGGGGCCATCGTTAATCCGGCTTGCCTCGTCACGCCATCTCTCCAGGGACTTCCTTCTGAAATATATCTCCGGGCATGTGAGAGAGCCCTCCCCGGATTCCATGCCCCGGTTCCAACAACTCAGCCTGGATCAGCGCGGCGAACTGGCGGACTGGCTGCTCAATTTGCGCTCACCGGACCAGTTGAGTGAACCGGGAGAGACTGCGGCCCAAAGTTCATTGCCCTCCGTCCCGAAGCCCGCTGCCGCACCTTCACAAGGGCCCAAGAAGGCAGCTGAAATACCACGTGCTCCCGAGGCTTTTTTGAAAACCTGCGCGTTCTGCCATGGCAATGATGCCGGTGGTAATATTGGCCCGTCGCTGGTGGGCATTACAGCCAAGCCGGAGCGATCGCCGGAGGATCTGTTGAAATTGCTGGATGATTCCCGTGCTTACGGACTGAAAGATCCGATGCCGGCAAATTTTCCGAAATTGAGCGTCGACGACAAAAAGGCGATCGTCGATTGGTTGTCGAAGTTGCAATAGTCATATTGATCCACAGATGTGCGCAGATGGACACAGATAAGGTGGCGAGCCCATGAGCAAAACAGTGGCAATGAAGGAACTTCAAGAGATACCGGGCGTGGGGAAGAGTATTGCCCGGGATTTATGGAATCTGGGTTTTCGATCCGCTCAGGGTTTGAAGGACCAGAATCCGGAAAAGCTATATCTCAGACATTGCAGGCAGAAAGGAATGAAGGTGGACCGGTGCATGTTGTATGTCTTTCGCTGCGCCGTGTACTACGCTTCCAACAATCGACATCAGCCCCGGCTCTTGAAATGGTGGAACTGGAAAGACTGAGAACGACCCGATTCATCGGGGTTGAGGTCCTCGCGGCAACCCATTTCAGAGAGTCGCCCGGACTTTTCACGAAGGCCTGTCCCAACAACAGCCCCTTTTTCTCAACCCCATCATCCGTCTGTTCAGGAGGACGAACCATGACCACAAAACCTTCTTCGGTATCAAGCAGTGCAAACCCGGACGATCAGTTTTTTCGTCGCTCGATATTCCGGTCCTGGCTTTTCTGGGTCGCGACGATCCCCCTTGCATTGGGGCTCATCAATGGTGGAACCATTCTAGCCCGTCGCAGGCTTGATACCAGCGCAGTATTCGGGGCGGTGGTGATGATGCTCGTGTCGGTCTCCTTCTGGATTAGAATCTTGGTTATCCACCGCAAGACCCGAGAACTGGTTCCTGGATCCCCGTCTCCTGAAACGGCGCTCGTTCTCCAGATCCTGGCGCAAACCTTGGTCACCGCATTGCTGATTACGTCCGGCCTGTTGCTGCTGGCACTTTCGCGCGTGACGAATGCACCGCGGTAAGACACAAGAGTCCGTGTCGGGGGGACCCCCTTGCCCGTCCCTGGGACAGCCCCTTTTTCCCTCCCAATTGAACCTGCGGTGTAGGCGGGGTCTTCCCACCGGATGGTTTGGTTTGAGCTACAGGCCGCATAGATTTGGCCCTCATCCCCCAAGGGGATACCTCCACTAGCCCAGGGTTGTGCTTTTTGCAACCCTGGGTGAAAGCGCGTCTCGACAGATTTTTTTGAACTCCAACGGAGTTCTGGAATCTCCGTGATCCTCCGTGAGCCCTTCAGGGTCGGAGATCCACTGAATCGATGGGTGCCCCAGGGTAGGCCGCATGGCGGCCAACCCTGGGCTGTAGAGTGCAACCCCTGCGGGGTAGAGGATGATTGGTCGAACGCGAAGAGCTATCCCTCAAACGCTAGAGCATTCGACGTATTCGCCGGACTTTTCTTGGTTTGGGCAACGGCTGTGAACATTTTGAGGTCACCTCTCGTTAATCCAACATTCGTGGCGAATTTGAACGCAGATGCTCCTTTTCAATAGCCGCTAGGTGCGCTTTGCGAACTTGGCGATTTTCCTATCGGTCTTTTCCAGGAGAGTCAAGCATCTCTGGTGCTCGCGAAACCATGGAGAGGTCAATCGGACTTCCTGAGTTGAGGGAAGACTTCATCGGGCAAGGCGGGGCACTCTTCGGCCGGCAACAAAGCTTCTTTGCTTGTGACGCCGGCTTCTTTGGCGCGGAAAGTGGTGATGAGCACGACGGCCGTGACAATGACCGCGGTGGACAGAAGCGTTCTCAGGGTAAGCGGCTCTCCCGCAAACGCCCTGCCGACCAGAACAGCGATCACCGGATTAATGTAAGCGTAGGTTGAGACATGGGCGGGGGTCGAAACGCGCAGTATCCAGATATAGGCAGTGAAACCGACCAATGAACCGAAGGTGATCAAGTAGATGAGGGCTAGAAATGACCTGGCCGATAGGGCTTCGAGATGCAACCGGGTCCACTCACCCGTGGCGCCACCCATAACAAGCAACAGCGCGCCCCCCGCGAGCATCTCCATTGCCGTTGCCAGCAGGGGTGAAGGAGGAAGGTGAGCCCTGCGGGAGTAAAGCGAGCCGCCGGCCCATGAAATAGAGGCGACCATGAGCACCACGGCGCTCAATGGATCGACGTGACCTCCGCCTGCTCCTCCCGACGGGACAACAAGCATGGCGGTCCCGACGAACCCCATCACCAATCCGATCGAAAGCCCAAGGCCCGGCCGTGGGGACCGGTGCCACAGCCAGCTCAGGAGCACCATCCAGAGTGGAATGGTCGCGACCATCAGGGCGGCAATGCCGGATGGAACACGCTGCTCCGACCAAACCACACCTCCATTCCCGACACAGAGCAGGAGAACGCCCACGACCGCCGCCGATTTCCAGTGGGCACCGGTCGGACGAGGAGCGCCACGGAGACGAGACCATACATAAAGGATCACACCCGCCACAAAGTGACGCGTGCCCGCCATGAAAAAAGGGGGTAGCGTTTCAATGGCGAAGCGGATCGCGAGGAAGGTTGCACCCCAGAAGAAGTACACCGATCCGAACGCAGCCAAGAGCAAAGCCTTCGATGGGTGTGGTGATCTTTGATCTTCAAGCATTGTCCGGGTCCATGGAGAATCATCAACAAGGATGCGCAGGGTGTACAGGGAAGGTCCAAGGCTCGAGACTCCGTTGGGTCAAACGTCCAATCTCCACAGGGCGACTGACCTGACGTACCGAGGAACCCATTGACACGGTGTCAAAGCCCTTACCCCAAACCTCCTCGAAGGCATGTGGCGTAGGGAAGCCGACTACCTTCACAGGTTGAAATACAACTTGTATTCGAACGGGTGAGGCATCGTCCCGATGGATTTGATATCCTGCTGTTTGATCTTCACCCACTGATCGAGCAACTCATCGGTGAAGATTCCTCCGCGCCTGAGAAAATCATGGTCAATGGCCAGGGCATCGAGCGCTTCCTCAAGGTTTCGGGGCAGGAAGTGGATGTGCTCTTTCAATGTCTGCGGTGAGAGATCCTCATCGAAGGGTCCAAATCCTTCCTCAACCGGATCAATCTTGTTTACGACCCCATCAATCCCCGCCAACAGCATGGCGCTCAGGCAGAGGTATGGGTTGGCCGTGGCATCCGGCGGGCGATATTCAAACCGAGTTTCCTGCGGGTTGGTCACGTACTTGGGGATCCGGATGGCGGAGGCGCGATTTCCCTGGGCGTACGTCAAAGCCACGGGGGCCTCAAACCCGGGGACCAGTCTCTTGTAGGAATTGGTGCTGGGATTCGTAAAGGCTGAGAGCGCGGCCCCGTGCTTCAGCATCCCGCCGATAAAGAACCGTCCCAGTTCGTTCACGTTCCCGTACTCGCCCTTCTTGTAGAACGCATTCTTGCCGTTCCGGGTGAGATAAAGGTGCAGATGGAGGCCGTTGCCGGACTGTTGATACATGGGTTTGGGCATAAACGTAATGAATAAATCCCGCTGGCGTGCGAAGTTGAAGAGAATATACTTCGCCGTCACGACGTTGTCCGCTGTCGTTAAGAGATCAGTGAAATAGGTTTCAATTTCCTGCTGTCCTCGCTCTCCAGCCTCATGATGATGGTACTTGACCTCGATGCCGAACTGCTTGAGCAGCTTGCTGGCCTCGTCCCGGAAGTCATCGTAGACATCGAAAGGATTGACGGCGTGATACGCATTCCGAAAGAACTCTTCGGCATGCTCGACTTCATAGAACGAGGACGCGGTTCGGGTATCGAAGCGGACCTTGGAAAAGATGTAGAACTCAAACTCCGGGCCCCACCACGATTTGTCGGCTGGAACCATTTCTTTAAGAAGCCGTTCGGCCTTGCGAGCCAGCATCCTGCTGTCTTGCGAGAAGGAAGTGCGCTTTTCGTCGGTCAGAAATACGTTGGAATAAAAACTCAACGTGGGCGCATCGCGGAAGGGATCGACGACTGCGGTCGCCAGGTCGGGAATCAGAATCATGTCGCTGTTCTCGACCTTGCGAAAGCCATAACTTGATCCATCGAATCCGACCCCTTCCTCGATCAACTTCGTTAGGATGTTTGGAAAGACCGGCAGGGAAATATGGTGCAAATGTCCCACCAGGTCGATGCACTTGATGTCGATGACTTCGATTTTCTTGCTCTTGATTAGATTATTGCAGGTTTGCAGATACCCGACTCCCATGAAAACCTCCAACAATGTGAATGAGCAGTTCCATCCAGAATTTGTTGCGGAATCTGGCGGAAAGCATTGGTTCCACGGAGGACCATCAACGTGGTTTCAGATCTTGAATTCCTTACCCGGGGATCCAGATGCTCCGAGCCTTGATGAGCTCACAGCGATTTCCAAGCTCCACGGGGATTGGAGACTTCGTATAAAAAATGAGTCCCTTATACGCGCTCAGATACTGGTAGTTCCTTTTCAGAAATCCCCCTTCCGCGGCAACGACCAGGGGGTTTTCTGTCTTCCAAATGATTGCTGTGAAGACGGATGGTTCTACGCGAACGATGGCCCCGGACGCCTTGATGGCCTCCGCAGTCGCTGCTTGAGCGGCTACGACGGCTCCTGCGCTACTCATGGGAACCTCCTGGTCACACCCACGTGAATTGTGCCTCAATGTTCATAATCATCCCCGGGCCCCTCAGGGCTCGATGGCAGGAAGAAGGGACACATGAGAATATCACAATTCTCTGATGAATAGCTTTGTCAGCGGGAGTGCGAGGACAGGAATTTCAGGATCGTTTGTTGAAGTCTTGCAGAGTTAAAGTTGAAACCTGTCGTTGGCTGCGATGGTGGAATGCTTGCAGCCAGGATCAGCGATTTACGCTTTTTTCCACGGGGAACATGTTCCCTACAATTCCAATTCCATGAAAATCGCTCCCTCGACCGGATTGTAGCGGTAGGGTTCAATCTCTTTGAAGCCTAAGGAAAGGTAAAGGGGGATGGCTTGCTTCATCGAGGGGAGGGTATCGAGGCGCATGCGGCGATAACCGCGTTTCCTGGCTTCTTCGATGATTCTCTTGGCAAGTGTGCGGCCGATTCCTTGTCCCCTGAACTCAGGTCGCGCAAACAGCCTTTTCATTTCGCAGACGACGTCGGAGATTTTTCTTAAGGCGACGCACCCTGCCAAATCCGGTCCTTGGAATGCCAGTAGCAGAACGCCCTCGGGGGACGAATACTCGCCCGGCAGTTCGCGAAGCTCCTGGTCGAAGTTCTGAAAACAAAGATCGACTCCCAGGGATGTTGCATATTCCTTGAAGAGCGTTCTGGCCTGTTCAATCTCCTCCGCGGATTCTGCCGGAACAAAGGTTAGCTTCGCACAATCACTCATGAAGAATTTATGCCACATTCCGGGAAGACTCGGGTCTTCGGCTCTCCAATTAGAGACTGGCAATTGGGATCGGGTTGGTTTTCTCGTATGGCCGTTCAAGTCATGGAGCTTTCACGCGTTCCGACGCTCTCCGGAACTCCTTGCGTTGAGAGACCGGTCATGAATCTTACTCATAACGCGACAAGATCCTTTGCTCGTGTGGTCTCCACCGGCCGCCGGGCTTCGAGCACGACATCGGCGTTCCTCCAGGCCGCCACCAAGCGCGGAGTATGGCAGGACTTGAATCGTTTGACTTCAGGCTGCCTTTAATTCAGAAGTGCAATTGGGGCAACGGGTCGCCTTGATGGGGATGGTCGACACGCAGTAATTGCACTCCTTGGTACTTGCGGGTGCCGGCTCGGGCTGCCGTTTCATTCGATTGATCTGCCGAATGAGGAGAAAAATCACGAAGGCCACAATGAGAAAGTCAATAATCGTGTTGATGAACAAACCGTAATTCAGGGTCGCGGCCCCCGCAGCCTTTGCTTCGGAAAGTTTGGCGAAGTGTTGGCCGGAAAGATCGAAAAACATGTTCGTAAAATCCACCTTGCCGAGCAGCAGTCCGATGGGGGGCATCAGGACGTCGCCGACGAATGAGGTAATGATTTTGCCAAAGGCCGCACCGATGATGATGCCGATAGCCATGTCGAGCACATTCCCCCGCATTGCAAATTCCTTGAATTCTTTCAACATGTGGAACCTCCATTTGCGGATTTGGGTCAGGCGGGGTCCCGGAGGTCGGTCACCAGAGCCTTCGCCTACGGTCGAGTGGAACCCTTTTGAATGACAGTGATGGAGAACGAATACAATCGATGGGAATACCATTTCATTCTACCATAATTTTCCTAGTCTGTTGGAGGAGAGGGGCACGCCATCTCCTTCGGATCTGCGAATCTTCCTACATTGGGTTCGGCCACACTTTCTCCACTCATGAATGCCAGTTCGATATTGTACTTTTCCCTTGGATGATTTAGATTTTGCAATCCTTGTAACAGGTAGGGTGTGAATATCGATGCCTGTTGACACGCCGGAGGGTGCAATTCCACTCACCACTCCTCAACGCATTTGACCTTCGTTCTGAACAGAAACATGAAACTGGAGGATGACCCTGAATGATCATTGCCTTTAAAGATATTCAGCCGCTGATTCCCAGTTATATTTTTAATGAATTCGGTCAGTTGACAGGGCAATTTGTCCATGCGGATCAAATCGTGTGCGAATCAGAAAATGGGCGGGTTCGAATCTGGCTGAACCGGGAGGCTTTTGAGATGAAGGACCCGGAGAGGCTTATTTGTGATTATGATCAGGAAGAGTTACAACGATACAACGGGGGCCGGGGCTAGGCCGGAAGAGGGCGATCCCCCCTTCAATAGCGAGGACCGCCCGGTTCGTCGCGATCAGTTTTTTCCCACCTTTTCCAATAATCTCTTTCGCGTGAAAGGAATCAAACCTCCCGCATTAATGATCGCCTGGCGAGCTTTTGGCAGAGAGACAATCGGATAGCTCTTCAGGGTTGTCCGGTTCACGACTCGTCCTTCTGAGACTTCCAAATCATCTCCTTCCGAGGCTTCCAGTTCCGGACACACAATGGTTCTCAGGCCCAGGTTGATGGCGTTTTGCAAAAAGATCCGTGCAAAGCCTCTCGCAACAATCACCAGTTCATGCCCTTTGAGCGTCGAGGCAGCCTGTTCGCGGGAGGACCCGCATCCAAAATTGTTGCCGCCGACAAGGATGCTGTGGGGCGGAAAAGTTTTCTTTTTCAATTGGGTGTTGAATTCCGCGAGATCGGCAAAAGCATACTGCGGGGTCTCTGCTGGTAACACAGTTGCCATAAAGCGACCGGGATAAATAACGTCGGTTGAGACGTCATTGCCCAGTTTGAGAATGACCCTGCCTACTAACGTGGAGGTCTGGACTTTCATTTGAGTCGTCATGTCAATTGGCTCCTTTGCCCGGATCAGTGATGACCCCGGTAATAGCACTCGCCGCCGCTACAGCAGGAGAGCAGAGATAGACCTCTGATTTCGGATTCCCCATTCTTCCCACGAAATTGCGATTGGTCGTGGAAAGGGCCACATCGCCGTCGGCCAGGGCCCCCTGATGGACGCCCAGGCAACAACCACAGCCCGGGTTCATCACCACGGCGCCGGCATCGATCAAGTCGGTCAGATATCCCCGTGCCAACGATTCCTTGTAAATTCGCCAGGAGGCAGGGAAGATGAGCATGCGCACGCCTTTCGCCACTTCTCGGCCTTTGAGGATTTTGGCGGCAATGGCAAGGTCATCGAGGCGGCCGTTCGTGCAAGAGCCGATAACAATCTGATGGACCGCGGTACCTTGCACCGAGAGGACCGGTCTCACATTATCAACCGTGTGCGGACAGGCCACGGTAACGACAAGCTGGGATGCATCAATCTCGATGACCCGCTCGTATTCCGCATCGGGATCGGGCGAAACCATATCCAGGGATTCCCCGACCCCGGCTTCCTCTCTCAGATACCGTCGCGTTTCTTCGTCGGCCGGGACAATTCCCGAGGTGGCCCCTGCCTCCACGGCCATATTGCAGAGCACGAGCCGGCCGGAAGTCGACATCTTTCGAATCGTCTCCCCGTGAAACTCGATGACCTTGAAGTTGGCGCCTTCGGCAGAAAGCTTCCCAATGAGATGGAGAATAAGATCCTTTGGAGAAACAAAGGAAGCGAATTCCCCGTTCACCACGACCTTGATGGTTCCCGGAACCTCGACGTTCAAAACTGTTCCCAGCGTCCAGATGCTGGCCATCTCCGTCGCGCCGACCCCGAACGCAAAAGCGCCCAGCGCCCCGTGGCTGGTGGTGTGGCTGTCGGTGCCGACCACCACAGCGCCCGGACGCACATAACCATTCTCCGGGAGGATCTGGTGGCAAATCCCGCCTTCATCCCCCCGGATGTCGTGAAATTTGGTGATGCCCTGCGCCTGGATAAATTCGCGCACTTTCTTTTGATTTGTCGCGGTCTTGGAGGTTTCAGCCGGGACGCGGTGATCAAATACAATGGCGATCTTGGATGGATCCCAGACTCGAGAGGGCAACCCCGTGCCCTGGTAAATTTCAGTGAATTGATTGATGACCAGCGCCGCATTCTCATGTGACATCGCCAGGTCGACTGCGGGCTCGACGACATCCCCGACATTGACCGAGGCTTGCCCTGTGGCGCGGGCAAGTATTTTTTGAACAACTGTCATAGACATAATCTTCATTCCTCCTTTAAGCCAATTCGGTGATGGAAATTCCAAATTCCAGTCCGCCGCGGCGGACAAATTCCAAATAAATTCCAAGCTCCAATGATCAAACTCCAAAACGGGCAAATTAATTTACTTTCATCGGTTCTTTTTGGATTCTGGAAATTGGAGTTTTTGCGCCTCCTAAATGATTTTCTCATCCTTAAATGATTTAATTTCATCCTGGCTATACCCGAGCTCTCTCAGTATCTCTTGCGTGTGCGCTGAGAGCCGTGGCGGTGGACAACAAATGTCTCCGGGCGTCTTTTCGAACTTTGCGGTCAAGTTGAAGAGCTTGAGATCTCCGAGCTGCTCGTCTTTGATGCTCTTAATGGTCTGGCGGTGGGTGATTTGAGGAGCGTTCAGAGAAGCTTCCAGGGTCAGGATCTCACCGGAGGGAATCCCCCGCTTATTCAGCTCTTCCACCCAGTGAGCGGTGCTTTGACTTTTCAACCTGGCTTCGACAAGCGGGGTCAGCTCTTTGCGATTCTTTTTGCGTGTGTCGCGTTCCTGAAAACGGGGATCCGTTTTCAGTTCGGGAACGCCAAGAACTTCAGTCAGGGCCTCCCACTGGTCCTGTTGATTGGCGGCGATGTTAATGTAGCCGTCACCCGTCACAAAGGTACCCGAGGGCGCTGCGGTGAAATTATCGTTTCCCAAAAGGGCGGGCTGTTGGTTTCCGATCAAGAGATTGGCGGCGACCCATCCCATGAGCGGCATGATGGAGTCGAGCAAGGCCACATCGATGAATTGACCTTCGTCAGTCCGTTCCCGGTGGTAAAGCGCGGCCATGATGGCGAATGCTGCGTTGAGACCGCCGACCGTGTCGCACACCGGAAAGCCGCACCTCAAGGGGTTCAGTCGCTCGTCCCCATTAATCGCCATGACTCCGCTCAGCCCTTGAATGATCTGATCATAAGCGGGTTTAGATGCATCCGGGCCGGTCTGACCGAATCCCGAAATGGCACAGTAAATCAGCCTTGGATTGAGTTTCCGCAGGGTGTCGTAAGAAAGACCCAGGCGATCCATGACTCCAGGTCTGAAATTTTCGACCAGGACATCCGCTGTCGCTGCCAACTTCCTGAAAATCTCTTTCGCCTTGTTTCCCTTGAGATTTAAGGTGAGCGATTTCTTGTTGGCATTCTGAGCGAGGAAACTCGTTCCCATCAGCTGCTGGTTGAGTTTAGGGACATTACCCAGTTTGCGTGCCAAATCGCCGCCCGCAGGGTTCTCGATCTTGATGACTTCGGCTCCGAGCAAAGCTAGATGCACGGTTGCAAATGGCCCCGCCAGGACATTGGTCATGTCCAAGACCCGTACGCCGGACAATAGCTTCATGATTGCGGACTCCGTGTGTAAATCAATCTAAGGAGACGTGAAATTGTTGTGGCCTCTGGCTTAGTCGAATGAATTTCCTTCTGGATATTGAAGTCAGCAGTCAGAAGTCAGAAGTCGGATGTCGGAATTCAATTCCTGATTCCCCCGTTTGAAGATATGGGCGCAGAGCACATGCCCTCCTTCTAATTTCTGACGTCTGACCTCCGACTTCTGACTTCGGTAGCATGGTCATCAAGAATTGCACTGAACCTAACTCGTCGTGGTTAGTTCCGCAGGTCTGGAAGCAGGAATGGCCCCTGTCTTATAGATCGTCCCGGGAAGATCTCGTTTGAAGAATTGGCTAACTTGTTTGGCCGTTTCAATGAGGCGATCCAGACGGATATCCTGGCGCCGGCCCAACAGGTGGAATAAATGAACGAGATCCTCGGTGCACACATTGCCTCCAGCGACCGCAGTGAAAGGGCAACCTCCGAGTCCGGCCACGGCAGATTCGAAGTACTTCACGCCGGTTTTCAAAGCAGCATAACAGTTGGCCATCGCCAGCCCGTACGTATCATGAAAGTGGCACGCGCAATCAATCGCTGGATCAAGGGCCAAGATGGCTCCAAAGAGTCGTTCGACCTGTCGAGGGTTGGCATGACCCGCCGTGTCAGCCAGGCTGACCGTCCTCAAGCCCGCATCGATAAATCGCTTGACGATGTCGAGGACCCTTTGTTCAGGGACGATCCCCTCGTAACCACAGCCAAAAGCTGACTGAACCGACACCTGGACAAGGTTGTTCTGTTCGAAGGCTTTCCTGGCCATGGCAATGATGCGGGGGATTGCCTCGTCTGTCCCCATCCCGGTGTTTTTCCGGCTGTGGGTGTCGCTTGCAGATACTCCCATGCAAAACTGCTCGACCCCGCACGCCATTCCACGATCGAGGCCCTTCTCATTCAAGACGAGCCCCGAAAGAATGACGGGCCGGGATTTCTTGCCGGGTTGGTTGAAGTAGGTAAAAAGCTTGTCGGTGTCGGCCATTTGGGGAACTTTCCCGGGATGAACAAATGACCCCAGTTGGATGGCATCAACACCTGCCTCAATCAGACCTTCGATCCATTTGATTTTCTCTTCAGTGGGAACGATCTGTTTTTCAACTTGCAGTCCGTCACGGGGACCGACTTCATGAATGATGATCGGGGTCATGGATTGTTCCTTGGTAGGGGCGTCCTCCACGGCGGACTATGTGCCCCTACGACTGAGGTCAAGCTGTCTTGTGACTTACTGCGTGCCGATAACTACTCCCACTTCCAGTTTCTCAGCGATAGCTTCAGCCATCTCGAGAGTCTTACTCGTTCCTCTCATGTCGTAAGTCCTCACTTGACCTTCCTTAATCACATGCGCAACGGCCCTCTCCAATTTTCCGGCTTTCTCTGTTTCTCCAAGCCAATCAAGCATCATCTTAGCGGCCAAAATCGTGGCGATGGGGTTGACCTTGTATTGACCTGCGTATTTGGGGGCTGAGCCATGGGTCGGCTCGAACACAGCGAGCTTGTCCCCAATATTTCCGGAACATCCAAACCCGAGTCCGCCCACCATCTGGGCGCACAGATCGGAAATGATATCTCCGTAGAGATTAGGGGCGACGAGCACGTCGTAATTGAATGGATTCTTGAGTAACCACATGGTCATAGCATCAATATTGGCATCGTCCATCGCGATCTCGGGATAGCCTTTGGCAACCTCCTTGGCAGTCTCGAGAAACAGCCCATCGGTCGCCCGTACTACATTCGCCTTGTGGACGATGGTGACTTTCTTGCGTTTGAATCGTCGCGCGAATTCGAAGGCCGAGCGCACGATCCGTTCCGAGCCTTTCCGCGTATTAATTTTACAGGAGACTGCATACTGGTCTTCCGGGAGGTCTTTGAAGGCCGCAAACGGCTTTGAGAGCCTTGCTAAGGTGTCCGATAATTCCTTTGGTACGGTATTGAACTCCACGCCGGAATAGAGGTCTTCGGTGTTTTCTCGAAATACCACCAGGTTGATTCCTTCTTTGAAGTTCAGAGGATTTCCGGGATAGGCAATACAAGGTCGCAGGCAAATATAGAGATCAAACAGTTGCCGCATCCGGACAATGGGGGATCGATAAACCAGGCTTTTCCCCTTGAGCCCTGGGACGAGTTCAGCCTCCGCCGCCTTTCCCGGCTTTGAGGTGATGGCCCCGAACATAGCGGCATCGACATTCTTAAGCAAGTCGATGGTTCGCTGCGGAAAAGCGTCTCCTTCCTTGCACCAGAACTCCCATCCGATGTCCCCGTGAATGTAATCGGCATCCAATGCCAATGCGTCCAGAACGATCTTTGCCGCTTCCAGGACTTCGACGCCGATTCCATCTCCCGGCAACCATGCGATTTTGTATTTGGACATAACGACTCCTTATTCAATTCGGTAGTTTGGCTTGGTTGAAAATAATGTCCGGTTCCTGGTTTTGGGATATTGGTCAAAAACCGACTTCACTTTTCAGAGGGCGGTAAGCATTCGGGGATAATTTGAAATTCAGAGCGTAAACAGCCTCTTTAAGCGCCTCCAGCCTTGCCAAACCTTGGAAACCTCTCCTCTTAAAGCCTCAAGCCATTCCGAATCTCGTTTCTTCCACTCAGCGAAGGCTCGCCTTGTGCAAGAATTCACACGAATCTTACCACTAACGGTCAGTTGAATTCAAACTCTATCTCCAGGTAACAATTTTCTTGGGACGAACACATCAATTTTCTGGCACTAATGAGTGATAAAAATTGGCCGCGAAAGCTGAATTCCGTGCAATATCCATTGAGGATGAGCAAAGATATAGACAGGAAATAATGCGAATGGTGAATCACCTGAATGTGCGGCTTCGCCACCGATTATTGCGGAAAGGCTTGCCGTCCCGCAAGGCGCATACGCGTCAACCTAAGACCGGAGTAACGAGCGTCCATAATCCCCCCGGCGGAAGCCGGGGGATGATTCAGCTACAACCTACAGCAGCGATCCCATTTTCATTATCTTATCTCACCCCCCCCATCCCGCTTCGCGGGATGGGGGGGGTGTAGTTTATTTTTGGAGTCTGTGTTTGTGGGCTGTACTTGAACTTTCCCCCAGCTTCCGCTGGGGGGATTCGACAGAACCGTCCCCCTCCCCCTTTAAAATCAATCCTCTTTAGGTTGACGCATATGCGCAAGGCGGGAGGCGGCAGAGCCGCTGCGCCTCACCAGAATTCTTGAAGCCATTACCACATCTGCTTAGCATCGAATGGTTCCTTGGGAAAATGCGCTGGGATTGTCACGTCTGAATGATGCAATGGCGTTGTTAAGGAAAAAAGGCTGGGGCGAGCGGACTCGCCCCAGCCGAAGACAAGGTCAAGGAATTACTTGAACGTCGCACCCCCCTTGGAGGGAATGTTAAAGATGAAAGAGCCGCTGACCTGATCATTCAGAGGCAAGGCCAGGGGAGAACCCGTGTCGCTGAAGAACGTCAGCGTGCCAGACGAAGCAGAGGACCCCGACGGGTTCAACAGGATCAATTGAGTCTGGTAGCCACCAAAAGCAACTAGCTGCGGGAAGAAGACCGGAGCGGTCGAGGAGGATTCTGTCGCCACGGGCAGTGTGGTCAACAACGCATCCCCGCGTTGATTGTTCGTTGCAAGGAGGGTCAACGCGGAAATGCCGTCGGTACTGGGGGTCTCGATGGAAAGTGCCCCGGTTAAATTTTTGGCCTCATTGTTTGTGAAGATCTGATCCACGAATAAGGCGTCGTGACCATGTGGCGGCAAGGCACTATGCCCGGCAACTTGACTCAGATTCTTGCTGGCGATCACCGAGCCATCACTAAGCCTTCGAAGTTTGAATGAGACGTCTGCACTCTGAGTGCCTGAAGGGTTTGCCAGGGCGACGCCGGTATCCTGGGCAAGTCCACTCACGTTGGGATTCGTGTCCGCCAGAATCAATCCTTCCCGAATCACTGGGGATGCCGGGACACCCGCCGTAGTGAATGTGAACCCGTTCTGTGTCTGCGTGAAGAGTCCCGTCCCGACTGGCGTAGCCTTGCCTGCATCCGGAACGACAAGGGCAAACCCCGTGGTCAGTGCTCCTGTTCCCACGGAGAGTGCGGAGAATTCACCTCGCGAAGAGATGCTGTAAGGGAGCTGGGTGACAGGTCCGCTGCCATTCATATTAAAGCTGGCTGGGGATCCATCATCCTTGAAGAACAGAATGTTGCCGCTGATCACATTGCCGGTGGTGTTCAAGAGAATGATTCGGGTTTGATATCCCGCTCCATCCACCAGTTGAGCGAACACCAGGTTCCCGCTGGGAGGGGGCACCGTAAGATCGGCTACCGGAAAGGAGGTAAACAAGGCTTCATTTCGGGGGGCCTGATTGTTTGTGAGTTGGAGCGTCAGGGCGCTGATAGCAACATCACTATCTACCTTGAGGGTTCCCGTGAAGTTGTTTACCCCGGAGCCGAAGAAATCAGTAATGAATCCCTGGTCGTGGGCTCCCGGAGCCAGGTTTTTGAAAACCGGAGCCATGGCTGAGGTGCCATCGGGATTAAGCAGGGTGTACGTCAAGTGAGCCGTGCTGCCCGACTGGTTGATAACGGCCACGCCCGTGTTGTTCTGGAGCGCACAGTTGGGCAGGGAACAAGCGAACGGCTTGGAGTCCGCAAACATGAGCAATGATGAGGTGGGGGTTGCCGAGGCGGTTCCCACCGTGGTGACCAGGACGTTGTTCTGGGAGAAGCTGAAAATACCACTGCCCGCCGGGGCTTCACTGGTGGCGGCAAGCTCCGCCGATTTCAACCTTCCATCAATCAGCATTGGATCCGTTCCCGAATCCAGTGATTCGGCCCTCTTGCTGGCTGCAACTGTGGCGACCGCATAGGCGGTCTTAAGTTGGGTGTCATCGAAGTACGAAAATGCACCGGGCAGAGTTGCCGACTGGCCATCCGGATTCTGCACCTTCAGGTCCACGGTTCCCGCGCTGCTCGCCGGTGGGGAAACAACGGTTAGTTGCGAGGAACTAACGAATGTGGTGTCAGCCTGACTGGTTCCGAAGATCATTTTCGCCCCGCTCACAAAGTTTGAACCGTTGATAGTAATTACGGCGCCTCCATGAATGCTGCCGATGTGAGGGAAGCTAGCGTTTGAGGATGCAAATTGAGGCGCCGACGAAGCAGGTGACTGGTTATAGGTGAATCCCCCTGGAAGCGTTGCAGACTGTCCGTCCGGGTTTTGAATCCTCAATGTGATTGCCCCGGCCACTGCGGCGGGAGGTGATATGGCCGTGAGTTGGGACGAACCCACAAAAGTTGTAGTGGCCGCCGTGCTCCCGAAGGAAACCACAGCCCCCGTGACAAAATTGGATCCGTTAATCGTGACGGTCGTTCCCCCCGCGGTGCTGCCGGTGTTGGGCGAAACTGGATTCGAAACGGCAAAGAGGGGGGCTGGCGCTGCAGCCTGCGTGTACGTGAATCCCCCGGGAAGGGTCGTTGATTGTCCATCTGGATTTTGAACTTTGAGAGTGACCGCCCCTGTCGCGGACGCAGATGGTGACACGGCCTTAAGTTGAGACGAACTCACAAAGGTTGTACTAGCTGCCGTGCTCCCGAAGGAAACCACAGCCCCCGTGACAAAATTGGATCCGTTAATCGTGACGGTCGTTCCTCCCGCCGTGCTCCCGCTGCTGGGTGAAACCGGATTGGAGGAGGCGAATTGAGGTGCAGGTTGCGAAGCCTGCGGAGTGGCGGTGACTGAATTTTGCGCGAAATAATCACCTCGATATCCGGAGACGGAGGCAACGTCGAATTGAACTGTGCCGGCCGTTGCTGCGGGCGCGGTCCAGCTCACACTCCAACTGCATGAACTCGCTCCGGAACATCCGGCTGTGGTCTGTCCAACATAGGTGACTCCGCCGCTGGTGCCGTTGATTCCGGTGCCGGCACTTTGTCCCGCCAGGGTCCCGGCCTGGGCGCCGCCGGGTGTTGAGCGTGATGAAATCTGAAATCCATATCCTGAACCCGGGCTGGGAGGAGCCATCGTGACCGTGATTGTATACTGCTGTCCGGGCGTATAGTTCGAAGGAGTTCCCGAGACACTCAGTGAAGTGTTGCTGGTGGTCAAAGAGGAGTGACATGAAGTACAAGTACTGGAACTCATCCCTCCCGTTCTTCCCGCGGGAGCTCCACTGGGGTAACCAGATAGGAAGGTTGCGGTGGCGAAAAAGATCGTGAATATCGTCACAAATATCCATAAAGAAAATTGAGATTGCTTCACAAGTTTCATGTTGAGTCTCCTGTTGTGTGTGGATTTAGCCTTGAGAAAACTCGAAAGAGTGATTAGATTCCGACGATCAAAGTGGCCCGAGTTAGAAATTTACAGCACGTGAAGGGCAACCTTTCCCGTTTGGTGTTTTCGTGTAAAGTTCCACCGGGGGCTCCATCAAAGGGAGCCCTATCAAATTGAGGTCTTCCCGTCTCCTGTGTTTTGTCAATTCAGCAATTCGACCGAAGCCGAGTCACCGAGCAATGCCGATGTGGGAAATTGAAAGAGTGTTTATCCGGAATCACTAAACTGCGGTTTTATTCAGCCCTTGCGAGCACTTTGGATTTGCCTTTTGAGTTTTCTCGAAGGTCCTCCTTGAATTTCAATCTTTGTGTTGAATTGCCTCCTCAATCAAAGCCTCGTTGAAATGGAATTGTCCATCCATGGCGCGGATCCCGTGTTGTTTCCACAGAGTGGTAACACCGAGGAGATAGACCAAGCTCCGGTTAGTTTGAATTCCTAATCTGACATTCACGTTAGGTTTCGCTTTCCCGCGCCATTACAATTCACGCCTCTGAGTTAAGCACCCTCGATTCCAATGAGAGAGAAATCTTAACTGGTTGAAATGGTCATGGATGTGGATTTCCATGGCTGCGAGCCCTGGACCCTGCGAGAAGAAACTGGGGAAAAACTACCTGATTCGTAGAATTGGTTGCGCGTTAGAAAAAGGTTAAGGGGAGATTTCGCGCATTCAGTAAAGTTTGAGTTGCGGATTCCTGCGAATGTTCCGTGGTGTATTTGGAGGGCTAATGTGTCTACCCATGTACTCCAGGTCGAGACAAGTTTCTCCTGAAACTGTGGAACACACGACCGAACGATCGACCCTCTCAAAAAGCCTAAATCTAATTCCCGGAGAGGAGGCACTGCCCCACGGACGCTCCCTTTTCAAATTAGGGGGTATTTTCCGCCATCTATGGAGAATCGGACCCGGATCCTGAAGAGGCCTACCAAAAACTGTAGAGCAATTCCGAATTTGTGAATTTTCTCGTTAGTTGAAGGAAATGTTCTTTTGTTCCTGCGGTATTTTCCGGGCCCCAAAGTCCCTTTTCCCACGGACTTGTGGTGACTTAAGTCACTTATAAATAATGACTTGCTTGGTCACTATGTTTGGCAAAAAATCCTCAGTGTCTATTGATTGAGTTGGATGACAGCTTTGGTCTCATAACTGCAGCATAATTTACCTGCGCATTGAAGATGTTGGGGACGGGTCTTCAATTACCACCATTAGCCATCACTTCCTACTACGTTCCAGCCAGTGTTACCAGGTGATGGTGTAGGTTTCCGGATTTCTTCACTGTGACTTACCCAACTCAAGACTGGGTGTCTGTTGTTCAATCAAGCATCGCATTTATTCCTAAATCAAATCAACTAGTTTGTTTTCAATATTCAGGAGGTAGTTTATGCAAAAAAGAATGGTAGTGCTCGTTGCCGGCTTGGTTCTTCTGTTATGGGCTACAGCGAGTTTTGGTCAAGAGGTTACCGGATCGATTCTCGGTACGGTGAAGGATCCCTCGGGGGGTGTTATCCCCGGGGCGACGGTGACTTTTACCAGCACCGAAAAGAATGTGGTGATTCGAACAGCAACCACCGGCACTGCCGGTGACTACGTGGCCTCACTACTCCCAATCGGCCACTACTCAGTAAGCGTGGAAGCTGCTGGGTTTAAGAAATCCATTCAGACTGATGTTGAACTGCACGTCAATGACAAGCTCACGATGAACTTCATGATGGAGGTCGGAAACGTTTCCCAGGAAGTCACCGTGGAAGCCAGTCCACTTCAGGTCGAATTGCAGACTCCGACATCATCCGGCCTGATATCCGGAACTCAGGTCCGGGAGCTTTCGCTCAACAACCGCAATTATGAACAGTTGGTGAGCTTGATGCCGGGAGTCACGTCGAGTGCTTCCGACCAGATCTACATTGGTACGACGAACCCTGCTGGTCAGACGAACACGGTGAGTTTCTCGATCAACGGCAATCGAAACAGCACGAACAATTGGACGGTCGACGGTGCTGATAATGTTGACCGCGGCTCCAACCTCACCTTATTGACCTATCCGAGCGTGGATGCGATCGCGGAGTTCAAGGTGCTCCGGGGCCAATACAACCCAGAGTTCGGGCGTGCCGCCGGCGGTCAAATCAACGTCATCACGAAATCGGGGTCGGGCCAGTTCCACGGGGGAGCCTATGAGTTCTTCCGCAATGACGTCCTGAACGCGAACTCGTTCTTCAACAATGCGAACAACATTAAACGTCCACCGGTCCGATACAATGATTTTGGTTACACCATCGGCGGCCCAATTTATATTCCCGGGCATTACAACGTGAACAAGGACAAGACCTTTTTCTTCTTTTCGCAGGAATTTCGGCGTCAGATTGCCAGCGCGACGGTGACGGCGACCGTCCCGACTGCAGCGGAAAAGGCGGGAAATTTCCAGACTCCTGTCTGTACCGCCTTTTCGGGAACAACTTGCACCCAGACCGGGACAAGCGTTACCCGTATCGATCCTACGGCTGCAGCTTACATTAAGGACATTTGGTCTCAGATCCCGGGTCCGCAGGATCCGACAACGCACCAGCTCTTCACGCCGTTCAGAAGCGTCTTTAATGCTCGTCAGGAGTTAATCCGTATCGATCAGCTCTTCAGTCCCAAACTGCAGATCTTTGGGCGGTACATCCATGATGCCATCCCGACCGAGGAGCCGGGGGGCTTATTCACTGCGAGCGGATTGCCGGGAGTATCCAACACCAGTACCAACTCTCCGGGGTACAGCTTGGTTTTCCGCGGGACTTCCACCTTCTCTCCCACTCTGTTAAATGAATTTGGCTATGCCTTTTCCTACGGGGCCATCGTCAGTGATCCCACCGGACTGATCAATCCCGCTAATTCCCCGGACATCAACCCCACCTTGCCTTTTGCTTCGACTCTGGCGCGAATTCCAGCAAACAGTTACACCAGTGGGCCTTCGGGAATCGCCGGCTTTGGTCAATATCGGGACTATAATCGAAACCACAATTTCTACGACAACATGACGAAGATCATGGGTCGGCATTCGCTCAAGTTTGGGTTCACATACTTCCATTATCAGAAAACTGAGAATGCCAGTGGGAATAACGCCGGGACCTTCAATTTCACCACCACCGGCAGACCCGTTAACAATACTTTGACGAATTTCTCGCAGACATGGGCGAATTTCTTATTGGGGAATGTTAACCAATTCACCCAAGCTTCGCTCGACCTGACACCGGACATCCGGACGCACCAATACGAGATTTACTTCCAGGATGAATTCCGTGTCCGGTCCAACCTGACCCTCACTTACGGACTCCGCTATTCGCAGTTCCGTCAACCGGTCGACAAGGCGGGCTTCCTGACGAATTTTGACCCGTCGCGCTATAACCCATCCAACGCCGTGAAGATCAACCCTTCGAACGGTAACATTATTCCGGGTAGCGGGGATCCGCTGAACGGGATCATCATCGCTGACAATAACTCTCCTTTTGGATCCAAGGTGGCGAACGAGAGCAACAAGAACTTTGCCCCGCGGATTGGCCTGGCATGGGATCCTTTCGGAAATGGAAAGACCTCGATCCGGGCCGGCTATGGGATGTTCTATGACTCGGTGCTGTTTGGAGTCTACGAACAAAATATCTTCACCAACCCACCTTTCGTCCAGAGCATTACGCTCAGCAACACGTCATTTGCAAACCCCGGTGCCGGAACCCCGGTCATCTCGGCGGCACCGAAAAGCGTCCGGGGAACCCCCAATCCCATGAGCACGCCGTATGCCCAGAACTGGAGCTTCGATATCCAGCGGCAGCTGACTCCGACCTTCCTGATTGACGTCGGTTATTTTGGAAACAAGGGAACGCACCTGCTGGGGATCGTAGATTTGAATGAGGTTCCGCCTGGTGTGGTGTACTCCTCTGGATTGCTCCCGGCGGGAACACCCGTCACCAGCGCTAACACGCCGCAGATGAATGCCATTCGCCCCTACCAGGGTTACGTCGCGGTGAATACACTCGAGACGTGGTTCAACTCCAATTACAACTCATTGCAAATCAGTGCGCAGAAGCGTTTCGCGGAGGGTTCTTTCATCAATGTTGCGTACACCTGGTCGAGAGCTTTGACGAACAACCAGACGGATCGCAGCTCTGCGCCTCAAAACGTGTATAACATTACAGGGGGCGAGTACGGTTATTCCTCACTCGATCGCACTCAGGTTCTCACCGTCAATTACGTCTACGAGTTGCCCTGGATGAAGACACAGCAGGGCTTCGTCGGGCATGTAGCCGGTGGCTGGCAGGTCTCTGGAATTACAACCTTCTTTACGGGCCTGCCACTGACCGTAACCACCACTGCGGTTGATCCGGGCGGGTTGGGGCTCTTGGGAGCGAGTGCCGCAAGCGGACGACCCGATATGGTGGGTGATCCGAACAGCGGCCCCAAGACGATCGGGCAATTCTTCAATGCCTCAGCGTTCGCCTTTGTTCCAACAGGGGTCGTCCGACCGGGCAATGCCGGCCGCGGTGTGGTTCGTGGGCCGGGAGTGGGGCGTTGGGACTTCTCGATCTTCAAGAACTTCAAGGTTCGAGAAGCGATGAATTTCCAATTCCGTGCCGAGATGTTTAACATATTCAATCACACGAATTTCGACGGGATCGGGACGACCTTTGGATCCACCACGTTCGGACGGGTGACCAGTACCCGCGACCCCCGAAATATTCAGTTCGGCTTGAAGTTCAATTTCTAAATTCTGTAACAGCAACATAGAATCACTTCTGAGGGCCTGGAGAGATTGAACTCCAGGCCTTTTTTGTTGCTGTGTGGGTTCGTATGCGTTCCGCCTCGGCGGGGATCAGAATCGAAAGCCAAACCGGCAACAGCGGAGGCGGGAATTACCCCGTGAGTTCCGGATCTTCTGGGCGGCACAGAGTGGCCCGTTGTCAGTGTCCTTTCCCGCTACCTTCTGTGCTATTCTTGGCGGCGTTTGAGCGGACCCTAGACCATCTCTCAAGGGAATCAATGGACCAGGTTGTGGAAAGGGTGTCGGTGATTGTCCCTTGTTTCAATGAGGGGGACCGGATCCGGAAGAATCTCTGTGAGATCTGCGATTTCCTGGCAGCTTTTGCGCCGGATTACGAACTGATTGCGGTAGATGATGGAAGCTCCGATGACACCCGCGCCGAGATTCAAGCGGCGTCGGCGGCCTATCCTGCCATCCGGCCGGTTTATTACGATGAGAACATCGGCAAAGGTTACGCTCTGCGTGAAGGCTTCGAACGAGCGACCGGGCGATATGTCATCTTCCTGGATGCCGATTTAGATTTGCCCCCGCGCCAGATCGCCCTGTTTTTCGAAATCATGCGGCGCGAGAATGCCGACGTCGTCATTGGCAATAAGCGGCACCCGGCCTCACGGGTTGAATATCCCCGAAGACGGGCGATTATTAGCTGGATTTACAGTGTCTCCCTCCGATTGCTTTTCCATCTGCCGCTGCACGATACACAGGCCGGTCTGAAGCTCTTCAAATCCGAGGTGCTTGAGAAGGTTTTTCCCAAGATTGTCTGCAAACGGTTTGCGTTCGATGTAGAACTTCTCGCTAACGTCCACCGCCTGGGATACAAGATTTTGGAGGCGCCTATCGAGCTTAATTTTTCCCGGGTTCTTCGTCTTGGTCGGCTCACGCTCGGGGATCTATGGAAAACGGGATGGGACACCCTGGCGATCTTCTATCGTCTTCGGGTCGTGAGATACTACGATCGGGAGCACCTGACCCCACGCGAGTTTCCGAGAATTTCCATCGTCATCACGGCGAGAGGGGAGGAGGCGACGCTGGAAGAATGCCTCGAAAGATGCTTGACTCAAACTTATCCCGCTGGGTTTGAAGTGATCCTGGTAGCTAATCACAAAGGAAACATTGTACAAAGACCCCCATTGAAGGTGATCGAAACCGGGGATCAACGGCTCAGCGAGAAGCGGGATTCAGGCAGAAAACTCGCGC
This sequence comes from Terriglobia bacterium, assembly GCA_020072965.1. Taxonomy (GTDB): domain Bacteria; phylum Acidobacteriota; class Terriglobia; order JAIQFV01; family JAIQFV01; genus JAIQFV01. Next base: position 153,933 of record JAIQFY010000005.1, read on the forward strand.
AATATGAGATCATCGCTTTTCTTGATGGTTCAGTAGTCCCCGCACGAAACTGGATGGCTCGCGCCGCACGAAACTTCGGGGACCCGCAGATCGCTGCCGTCAGCGGACCGCGTCTGAATTCACCCCAAGTGGACCTGCCTCGTCAACCCGTCTGGCGATGGGTCGGGACATTGTTGGGCAGCGACTCTCTGCGCTACCGCTATATCTCCAAGGCGCCGCGGGCAGGAGGGGATGGCATGGGGAACAACCTCTTTGTTCGACGGGTAGTCCTCGATCAGATTGTCAATGATTCCGCCCCACCGGAATGTTTCGAAGGGTCAGCCCTGGCTTGGACAATCACAAGACGACTGAAGCAGATCATCGCTTACGATCCGGAAGTCATCGTGTATCGATCTGCCGGATGACGATCCTGCTTGGACGTTCTCTCCCGGAGGGGTGTTTTCCGCGCAGTGAGCCCCCTGTGCGAACAAATCTTGATAATTGGAGGCATTAGGGGCAAAATAGCGTTTTTCCCGCGGCAGCTTCAAGCGGACCTGGATGCCAGGTCGCATTCTCCAACCCACTGTGACGAAGGAGCCCTGATGAATAAGGACGAAATCATTCTTGCCCAGAAGGAATTCATTTTCCCTGCGGTCTTTACTTATTACCAAAAGCCCCTCGTCGTCGATCACGCCAAAGCACAGTTTGTGTACGACATCGACGGCAAGCAGTATCTCGATTTCTTTGGCGGCATCGTCACCGTGAGCGTGGGACACTGCAACGAACAGGTGAACGCCAAGGTACACCGCCAGATGGACAAACTGCAGCACGTTTCGACGGTGTTTGCCAATGAGCCTCAAGTAGCGCTGGCGAAACGGTTGTCGGAGATTACCCCCAACCGGAGGCTCACCAAGACCTTCTTCACCAACAGCGGGACTGAGGCGAATGAGACCGCCATCGTGACGGCGCGCTGCGCCACCGGGAATTCGGATGTTATCGCCCTGCGACACTCCTATCACGGACGATCGGCTTTGGCCATGACCCTGACGGCCCATGCTGCCTGGAAACTCGGCGGGGTCATGAATCCGGGAATCGTCCACGCCGTAAATGCTTATTGCTATCGATGTCCGTTCGGGTTGACTTACCCCAGTTGCGAGGTGAAGTGCGCCCAGGACATGGAAGAGACGATCCGGACCACGACGTCAGGGAAGATTGCCGCTTTTATTGCGGAGCCCATCCAGGGGGTGGGAGGGTTCATCACTCCTCCAAAAGAGTATTTCAAAATCGCCACCGACATTGTTCGGAAGTACGGCGGCCTGTTTATCAGTGACGAGGTCCAGACCGGCTGGGGCCGCACTGGGGGCAAATGGTTTGGCATTGAGCATTGGGAGGTGGAGCCCGATCTGATCACCAGTGCAAAAGGCCTGGGCAATGGAGCCCCGGTGGGTGTGACCATCGCGAAGCCGGAGATTGCTGACTCCCTGAAGGGCCTGACCATTTCGACGTTCGGTGGAAACCCTGTCACCACGACTCAGGCCAAGGCGGTGCTGGATTTCATCGAGGAAAACAAATTAAAGGAGAACTGCACGGTGGTCGGGGCGCACCTCCGCGACCGTTTGCTCGAATTGCAGAAAAAGTACCCGATGATCGGAGAAGTGCGGGGGATGGGACTTCTTCAAGGACTTGAATTGGTGCGCGATCCCAAGACGAAAGAGCCTGCCACAAAAGAGATCGGCGCGCTGATGGAACGGACCCGTGAGAATGGCATTCTGGTTGGCAAGGGAGGTCTCTATGGAAACGCATTGCGGATTTCCCCTCCCATGAATATTGGGAAATCGGACGTAGACGATTTCATCAAGGCTTTGGATAAGAGTTTCTCGGAAATTTAGAGAATTGGAAAAGATCTTTAACCGTGGACGCAGAGGCACGGAGAGGGAATCTGGAAGATAGATAATCTTCAGCATGAAACTCCCCACAGCGCCTTTGGGTCTTTGCTTTTGACTTCTTGCCATGACCAAATCAAAGGTTGCGCTCACCACCTACAAGAACTTTATCGATGGACAATGGGTTGAGTCCCGGTCGGCGGGCCGCGTCTCGAACATCAATCCCGCGAACACGGAGGAGATTCTCGGCGAAGTGATCCTGTCGACCCGGGACGAGGCGCGACAAGCAGTTGAGTCCGCCGAAAAGGCATTGGAAGGATGGCGTAATACGCCGGCGCCGGTTCGCGGAAACCTCGTGATGAAGGCGGCCCAACTCATGTCGGCTCGCAAGAACGAGCTTGCCCGCGCGCTCACGCTGGAGGAGGGCAAGACGCTCTCCGAGTCAATGGGCGAGCTGGCCCGGGGGATCAACTGCGTGGAATTCGCGGCGGCCGAGGGGCGGAGGCTCAACGGCGAGACCATCCCCTCAGAACTTCCCAGCAATTTCTGCTACACCCTGCGTCAGCCGATTGGTGTGGTGGCTTGTATCACGCCCTGGAACTTTCCCGTGTGTATCCCGGCCTGGAAGATAGCCCCGGCGTTGGTGTGTGGCAACACGATCGTCTTCAAACCGGCGACGCTGACTCCTTGGACGGCCACCCTGGTAACCGAGATTTTTGCTGAAGCCGGCCTCCCCCCCGGCGTTCTGAACCTGGTTTTAGGCAGCGGCGGGGAAGTGGGCGAGGAATTGGTCAATAACAACAAGGTTCGCGCCATTTCTTTCACAGGATCAAACGACATTGGCAGCCGCCTTTACAATCAGGGGGCGGCGCGCGGAATTAAATGCCAATGCGAAATGGGAGGGAAAAATCCCATCGTGATACTCGAGGATGCCGATCTGCCGCTGGCCGTTGAGTCGACCGTGACCGGGGCTTTTGGTTCCACGGGACAACGTTGCACGGCCACCTCACGTGCCATCGTCGTTGAGAAAATTGCCGACACCTTCGTAGAGAGATTGGTGGAGCGGACAAAGAAGGTGATGGTCGGAAATGGGGTGGAATCCGGAATCACCATGGGGCCTTCTGTCGATAAGAGTCAGATGGAGACGGTCCTCAAGTACCTTGACATCGGAAGGGGCGAGGGAGCCAAGCTCAGAATCGGAGGGAAGCGATGTGAGGGCGAAAAGTACTCCAAGGGTTATTTCGTGGAGCCGACGATCTTCGATCATGTCAAGCCGGACATGCGCATCGCCCAGGAAGAGATCTTCGGTCCTGTTCTGAGTGTGATTCGGGTGAAGGACTTCGAGGAGGCCTTGGCGGTGGCCAACGGAGTGAAATATGGATTGTCCTCCGCCCTCTACTCCAACGACGCCTCCAGGATCTTCAAGTTCATTGAACGCATTGAATCAGGGATTACGCATGTCAATTCTGGAACGCCCGGCGGCGAAGCCCAACTCCCGTTTGGAGGAATCAAGGCGACCGGCGTGGGGGCCCGCGAAATGGGTTCCACCGCCGTTGAGTTTTGGAGTGAATTAAAGACCGTTTACATTGATTTTACTGGCGTGAAGCGCGAGGGAAATTTGTACTAGCCCGTGGTCTCCGGCGTCCCGGCCATCGAGGGAGAAAATAGAAATTCCTCCCTGCCCCGACACCGTCTCGATCACCCCGATGGATCATGGTCCTGTTCAAGTATCTTCTCACGCTGGTGACCGTAGGGTTCCTGTTTGTCGGGCTCATTTACTTGATTACGTTCGTCGTGCTGGGCTTATTCCAAGCCGTCATCGGCTACAGTGCTAAGAAAAGCTCTGAAGAACGAAAACAACAACTGATCAGGCGAAGTGAGCCGGTTCTCTTAGTGATCAACAGTTATCTTTATGCGACCTGCGTGGCGGCCCTCACGCGGGGGACGCTGGCAGCTCGGCCTGTGGGCCGGCCGTGGATCTATTATTTGCTTTCGTTTGCTTTTCTTCTGGGGATCAGTTCGCTGCCTCACGAGAAGAAGGCCGGAGACTCGACGGCACGCATGCGATACTTCCTCTTGACCTTTCTCGCCGCCGGTTATCTTTTTCCGGACTTCATTGCGCCTTTCTGGAAAAATCTGTGGGGATGGTGGTTCACATAAGACCGCATTGACCGCGGAGCACGCTGAGAAAGCCGAGAATCTCTGGGCCTCGCGTCTCAATAGAAAACTTAATCATGGCGATCAAAAACAAGTACGTGCAGATCTCCCCGGAAGAATTCGATCGTAATTTTGCCGATATCCACCCTCCACTCACCCCCAATGCGGCCGTCATCGAAGCCTCGCGATGCCTGTTTTGCTTCGATGCCCCATGTACCATCGCCTGTCCCACGCACATCGACGTCCCCAAGTTCATCAAGAAAATAGCCACAAGGAATCTCCGGGGCAGTGCGCGGACCATTCTGGAGGCCAACATCCTGGGGGCAAGCTGCTCCAAGGTGTGCCCCGTCGAGGTGTTGTGCGAGGGGGCGTGTGTCATGAATCATCACAACGAAAAGCCGATCCAAATCGCGCTCCTGCAGCGGCACGCGATGGATTGGGCGCATGATCACCAGTTTCAGCCTTTCGTGCCCGGGACTGCGAATGGAAAGAAGGTGGCCTGTATTGGCGGCGGCCCTGCTTCACTGGCCTGCGCTGCGGAACTCGCCCAATTGGGCTATGCGGTGACCATTTTTGAGCGCAAGCCCCTCGCCGGCGGATTGAATACATATGGGATAGCCGAATACAAGCTGACCCCGGAGGATGCGCTTCGGGAAGTCGAGAGCGTCCGGAAGCTGGGTGTTAAATTCGAATGTAAGGTCGAGATCGGGGGCCAGAGCAGCAGCGGGAAATTGGATTCGATCCCCAACCCGACTCTCAGGAGCGTCTCACTTCAATCGCTTGAACGGGATTTTGACGCCATCTTCGTCGGGATCGGACTTGGCGACACCACTGATTTGGAGGTCCCTGGAGAGCACCTCGAAGGGGTGGTGGATGCGTTGACCTTCATTGAGGATTACAAAACGAAACGAACGAAGTGCAAGGTGGGAAGGCGCGTGGCCGTTATTGGCGCGGGGAATACCGCCATTGATGCGGCCACTGCGGCCGTCCGCCTGGGCGTCCCGGAAGTGCGCATGGTGTATCGCCGCAGTGAGGCAGAGATGCCGGCCTTCGCATATGAATACGAGCTCGCCAAAGGGGATGGGGTTATTTTCAATTGGCGGACACAGCCCGTCAAGATCCATGGTAAGAAAGCGGTTGAAAAACTTGAGTGTGTGAGCATGCGCCTGGGAAAGCCGGACAAGACGGGGCGCCGTCGACCTGAGCCGGTGCCGCGATCGAAATTCTTCATCGAATGCGACATGGTCATCAAATCACTGGGCCAGACCAAACATGATGATTTTCTGAAGGCCGTCCCGCTCTTAAAGCGATCCAGAGATGGCCGTGTCCTTGTGGATGAGAAGACCTGCCAGACCTCGAATCCGAAATTCTTTGCAGGCGGGGATTGTGTTAATGGGGGCCGGGAGGTTGTGGACGCCGTCGCCGATGGAAAGAAAGCGGCCCATGGAATTGAAACGTGGATTCGAAGGAATGGGTAGAGACGATCCGGGGGGCAGTCTCCACGGGAATGAGAATGTGAGGTGGAAATGGCAGATTTATCGGTTACTTTTGCGAAAACCATCAAATCGCCCAACCCATTCTGGCTGGCCTCGGCACCGCCGACCAACTCCGGGTTCCAGGTGATGCGCGCCTTTGATGCTGGCTGGGGGGGCGCCGTCTGGAAAACGATCGGGGAACCGATCGTCAACACCACTTCCCGCTATTCCTCGATCGATTACAACGGCGTCCGCATGATGGGATTGAATAACATTGAACTCATCACCGACCGTCCCATCGAAGATAATCTGCGTGAGATTTACGAAGTGAAGAAACGATTTCCACACCATGCGGTGATTGCGTCGCTGATGGTGGATTCGAAACGGGAAACCTGGCATGACATTGTCAAGCGCACGGAGGACGCCGGTGCCGACGGGCTGGAACTCAACTTCGGTTGTCCCCATGGCATGAGCGAGCGTGGGATGGGCAGTGCCGTCGGACAGGTGCCGGAGTATTGTGAAATGATCACCGCCTGGGTCAAGGAAGTCGCCAGGACGCCGGTGCTGATCAAGCTCACGCCTAATGTGACCAACATTGCGCTGATCGGACGCGCCGCCCGCAAGGGTGGCGCGGATGGTCTTTCCGCGATCAACACCTTTAACTCCATCACCTCCATCGATCTCGACGATCTGGCCCCTCGACCCAAGGTGTCGGGTAAGAGCGCCCATGGGGGCTATTGCGGCCCTGCGGTCAAACCGATCGCTCTGAACATGGTGCACACCCTCAATGCCGACCCCGAAATCCGCATCCCGGTCAGCGGGATTGGCGGGATTGCAACGTGGCAGGACGCCGCGGAATTCATCCTCCTCGGCTGTTCTTCCGTCCAGGTGTGCACGGCGGTGATGCATTACGGCTTTCGAATCGTCGAGGACATGATTGACGGGCTTTCCAACTGGATGGATGAGAAAGGGTTCAAGACCCTCGATGATTTTCGTGGGGCCTCGATTGCAAGGTTGGAGGATTGGGGCAATCTGGATCTCAACTACAAGATCATCGCGTCAATCGATCCGGAGAAGTGCATCGGTTGCGATCTCTGTCACATCGCCTGCTGGGATGCGGCCCATCAGTGCATTCACATCGAGGGGGAAGGCAGGGAGGCGCCCACGCGGGTCGAGAAGGAATCGGCCATGAATTTCCTGGCGCCTCCTGCACATCATCCCCTCCACGTGCATGAGCCTGTTCTCCATTCCCGGGGAATTACGACCCGGTACGTCGGGCTGAGCGGCAATGGCAGGCAAGGTCAGGCCCCTCCACCGACGACATCCTTGCATTCCTCGACTGAGGATGCTCCCCCTGCATTGCGGTCGAACCGCGTTCCCTATGTGGACGAGGAGGAATGCGTTGGATGCAACCTTTGCTGGCTGGTCTGCCCCGTGGACAGTTGCATCACCATGAAGGAGGTGCGTACGGGGCTGCCATTCGAGTCCTTTAATGATCGAACTAAAAGGCTTGCCAAAGTGAGCACTTGCGAGCCGCCGAGCACCTAGACACTATGGGCAAGCATGAGAAGGAAGTCAGAGGTTCCGAGCTTTCCGGGACTTGGCAACGGTTCTGCAAACTCTCACCCTTTCTGCCTCCGCAACTTGTCCTATTTGAGGATTGAAGAGTTCAGCATTTAGAGAGAAACCCTTTGACCGACTCCATCGAAATCACCCGCGCCACCCGTGGGGATGGGCCTATCCTGCTCACGCTAATCGACGCTCTGGCCGATTTTGAGAAGCTCCAAAAACCTTCGGGGGAAGCCCGCGTTCGATTGCTGGAACACGGTTTTGGTGAGCGGCCCAGATTCGAAACGTGGCTGGCCCGGGTGGAGGGTAAAGCGGTCGCTTACGCCCTGGCATTCGAAACCTACTCCTCCTTCTTGGCCCTGCCCACCTTCTACCTGGAGGATCTTTTTGTCCTCCCGGAGTACCGCAAAAGAAAAATTGGACTCGCCCTTTTTACGTACCTCGTCGAGGAGGCACAACACCGTGGCTGCGGCCGCATGGAATGGGCGGTACTAGATTGGAATACAGGGGCCCTCCGTTTTTATGAACGGCTGGGTGCACGCTGGCTGAATGATTGGAAGGTCTATCGGCTCACGCGGGACGACTTTGCGGCAATCGTTGGAACTTCCCCGCGGGAGATCCCTGGTGCCCGCGGTGATCCCTAAGAGCGCTTGATGTTCATCAGCGTCATGTCGTCATGAGGTTTCGCATTTCCACAGAACGAGAGCACGTCGGCAATGAGAGCGTGAATGAGTTGATCTTCTGACAAATCGCGCCGTGCTTTGAGGAACGCCGTCAGTCTCGTCTCACCGTATTCAACGTCCTCCGTATTAAATGCCTCAGTGACACCATCAGTGAAGAGAAGCAGGCGATCTCCGGATGCCAGTTGGGCGGGGCTGTCAGAGAAAGAGGACTGACGATTGATTCCCAGGGGAATGGATGTGGCGGGGAGGCGTTCCATGGACTGGTCATGACGGATCACAAACGGCGGGTTATGGCCGGCGTTGACGTAGCGAATCTCGCCGGTTGCCGGGGTGAGTTCACCGTAGAAGAAGGTCACCAGGCTGTTGGAGGGTATATTGGTGCAGAGATACTCGTTGAGTTTTGAGATCAAATTGGAGCCGCGGAACCCCGCCGTAATGAGCGTGCGAAGACTGCCTTGCAGGAGGGCCATGAGTAACGCGGCCGGCATCCCCTTGCCCGCCACATCACCAATGACAAAGCCTATGGTGTTTTTGTCCAGTTCAATAATATCGAAATAGTCCCCACCGACCGTGTTTGCAGGCCGCATGTGACAATGAATGGAAATGCCCTCCTGTGCGTAGGGTTTCGACGGGACAAGGCCCAGTTGGATCTGCCTCGCAATCTCCAGGTCGCCTTTAAGGTCCAGCTTGTCCCGTAATTCCATGCACAGGAGAGCGATCAGAAGCACGATCGAGATGAACCACCAGGCCTTCCCCGAAGTCCCGGGCACAAGAACGGCAACCCTGCCGTTGCTTATGGTTTCGACGAGGCCCAGGAGCAGGGTGAGGATTGCGACGGCAAAGGCAATTCGTCGAGGCGGACTGAGCCGGTAGGCCAGTGCCTGGAAGATTCTCCAAAAAGCCGTTGGGTAACGTTTGTACCAGCGAAGAGGCCGCAGGGAATCAAAGTCGATCTCCCGGGTAAAATAGTTGAACGTCTCGCGAGTGTCGTGTTGAACCAGTTTACGAAGGTCATGGCCAGTGACATCCTTGGTGAAAAGGTCCCTGAGATTCCAGTACGCTGTATCCACGCGGCGATTCCCGGTCGGGCCCTTTCGCTCCCTTTTCGGAGCCCTTACCGTCTCTTTGAATTGACCGGCAAAGTCCGAAAGCCGTTGTCGCATGTCCGCAAATTCATCTTTGAAGGTCATGTTCTGCCTCAAACGAGAAAAGGACCCCAATCTTGAAGTATTCGCCCAATTGTGATTAGATTAACAAAGGGAGTCAATCGAATTGGAGAGGATGGGCGCCTATCGACAAACAGAGAGCAATGTCAATTTTGTAGGAATTAGACGATCTTGTCCTGCTTAAACTTTCTCACCTCCCTCCTGTATAAAGCCATAGAGAGTCAACACGTCTCAAGAGTGAAGTGTATTTCCGTTTCGCTCTATGAATCTTCAGGCTGGGGACAAGGAGGCTGACAATGAGATTTACTTCCCTTCTTAAATATGCCGTGATTGTGGGCTTTCTTTGCACATTACTTCCTTCAATCCAATTCCTCCGCGGCCGCGAACTTCAGCAGCCCACGCCCCCGGGGACTATTCGCATCCGCGTGACCCTGATTCCGGTCAACGTCCGGGTGACCGACAAGGATGATCATCCTGTCCTCGATCTGAAGAAAGAGGATTTCATCGTGCTGGAGAACGGGGTGCGCCAGGACATCCGGCACTTCTCTCTGGAAACGTTCACGGCGGCTGCGCCCCAGGCCTCGGAGAAACCTCTCCTTCGAAAAGTTCCCCGGCTGGAACTGGCGCCCCAGACGGCAAGAACATTTTTGATCCTGCTCGGCCGGGGTCGGCTGGAACGGCCTTTCAAGGGTGTTGATGCCCTGATCCAGTTCGTGCGAAACGATCTTCTGCCTTCGGATCGCGTGGCGGTGTTTGCCTACAATCGCGCCACCGATTTTACGACCGACCACGAACAGATCGCCCAGGTGCTCGAGCGCTTTAAGAAGATCCATGAAAGGATCGAATCGCACCTGGAACTTCGTTTCAGCGGGCTCGCCGCCATATACGGAAGCAAGGAGATTCCGAAATCGTTTCAGCCCGATATCGACAAGATCTTTGAGGTTCCCGGGGCCCTCGCTTCCCGGCAGGTTCCACCGGGGCGCATAACTGAATCGGGCCAGCTGGCGAAGGATTCAAGCCAGACGAGCGATACCCTGCAGCGGATCGAGGCGAACAACGCCGTTGGAGCCACCGTTTCCCCGGTGTCACCCTTCGACCAACTTCTGGCCAATGCCCTCACTGACCTGCCCTTCGAGGAGTACGTGAGTACGAACGCCATGACTATGCAGGATCTCCAGAACATGTACACATCGATCGAATACCTCCGGTACATTGAAGGGGAGAAGCACCTGCTGTTTTTCTCGGAGAACGGGCTATTCCTTCCCCGCATGGAAAATGATAAGAGCATCGCCGCCATGGCGAATGATGCCCGCGTGTCGATCGACACCTTCCAGACCGGCGGGGTGTATCTCAATCCCAGTTTTGGCGCGAGCACTGGGGCTTTACCGCGCCGTATCCAGGGTCCGGGCAATGCGAATCCGCAGCAAATGAACCTAGGGAGTGCCAGCCGGACCTTTGCACTCTCCTCACTGCGCAATATTTCCCAAATGACCGGGGGTCTGGCCTCCATTCATGAAAACATCTCCAACGCCCTGGCACGCGTGAATGAAGTGACCCGGGGGGAATATCTGTTAGGATACTATCCCCAAAACAACAACTGGAACGGACAGTACCGGCGCATCACTGTGCGGGTTAACCGTCCTGATATAAAAGTCTCCTTCCGGCACGGGTACTATGCCCACGAGACCCTGGAGCCGTTTGACCGCGAGGCATTTCTTTCTTACAGCCGCATCACAGCGGCCGCCGGGTACTCCCAGGATGTCAAGGACCTTCCATTCAAGGTGGAGACAAGAGAAGACAGGTCTACGCCGGATTACCCGCAGGTCTTGATCAATATGAAGGTTGATGCGTCACGGGTTCCATTCCAAACCGTGAACGGTCTCCACAAAGGAAAACTTTACATTACCATTTTTTATGGGGATTCGAAGGGGAGGACCCTGGGGGACCAGTGGGAAACTCTGGAAATGAACCTGCGCGAAGAAACCTATCAGCGGGTCATGAAAGAAGGCATCCCGTTCTCGATGCGCGTTCCGATAGAGGTTCCCAACCAGAACCTCCGGGTCATCGTCTACAACTACAACAACGACAAGGTAGGAAGTTTATTTGCGAAGGTCCGTTAGTTGAAATAAGGTCTAACGTTTCCGGGAACCAGAAGGCCTGGATCCGTGACGGGAGGAAGGCTTCCTGACCTTTTTGGGCTCCGAAGTCGGGGCCTTGGCCGCCTTCAGCGCGTCGACGTCCGCCTTGAGTTTTGGAAGTCCACGCCAGAGGGCGTTGATCACCTTGTACTCGTCGAGTGGGATGGCCGGAATTCCCCAGACTACTTGTCCTTCGCGGATGATCTTGCCGGGAAGGATCCCGCCTTTGCTTCCCACCACGGCCCCGCGTTTGACCCGGGCATGATCTCCCATCCCGACCTGACCACCAATGACACAGTGATCTTCAATGACCGTTCCGCCTGAAATCCCGGTCTGCGCGGCGATGACTACATCTTCGCCGATTTCTACGTTGTGGGCAATTTGGACGAGATTATCGATCTTGGTCCCGCGGCCGATGCGAGTGGCATCGAGCGCCCCGCGGTCGATGGTAGTGTTCGCGCCGATTTCCACATCATCTCCGATCACCACAGTCCCCACCTGGGGAAACTTCTCGTAACGTCCTTCGTGCGGGACAAATCCGAACCCATCGCTGCCGATGACTGCGCCGGCATGCACCACGCACCGGGCGCCGAGAGTAACGTCGTGGTAAAGCATCACGCCGGGGAAGATCCGGCACTCTTCTCCCAGGGTCACACCTGCTCCCACAAAGGTTCCCGCCCCAATCTCACATCGCCGGCCAATGAAGGCCCCATCATCAATGACCACGTGGGCCCCGACGGCCACATTCGCGCCCAGTCGGACCGTGGGGGCGATCTGAGCAGTCGGATTAATCCCTTTACATATCGCGGGCCTGGGATGAAACAAAGCGACGGCTTGCGCAAATGCCAGCCGGGGGTTGCGGACCAGGATAAGGGCCTTTGGCATTCCATCCGATTTCGAAGAGCTGGGAATCCTGTCCGTCAAGGATTCAGCCAGGATGACCGCCCCGGCTGTCCCCCCGAGGGCTCGCCCCAGATTCTTCTCTGAATCAACCCACACTACCGTGCCGGATTTGGGATTTTCCAGCGAGGAAACGCCATCCACCGTTTGGGAAGCAAGGCCCAAGACTTTCCCCCTGACTCGGTCAGCGAGCTCTCTAACAGTTATTCTCACCGGGACCTCTCAAAGTCGTTAGGGATTCGGTTGAGAACTGGTGAAGGTCATGTTCACGCAGGATCAATGGGATGAGAGAGTGGATCCAGAGGAGATGTCATTCCGCCACAATGACACAGCTGGAAATGGAAGAATTGTTCAGAGATTTCCAAACCCATCCCGCGATGTAGACCCTGTCCCTCCTGGAGCGGGCCTTGTTGGAACTTGCTATTTCTTCTTTGCGACCCCGGGTTCGAAGCACCGCCGGCATCTGGCCTCGTACATGCCCTTGGCCCCCACCACGACGCGTTCGTCGCTCTCGATCAAGCGCTGCGTATGCATGGCAGGGTTTCCGCATCGCATACAGATGGCTAGCGTTTTGGTGACCTCCTCGGAAATGGCCATCAGGATCGGCATCGGCTCGAACGGTTTGCCGAGATAGTCGGTGTCCAATCCCGCGACGATGACTCGCTTGCCCATATCAGCCAGCGTATCGGCCACCCGGGGCAGGTCATCGCCAAGGAACTGCCCTTCATCGATTCCTACGACCTCGGTCCTGGCATCAGTTCGTTGAAGAATCTCCTTGGCATCACTCACGAGTTCGGCCCGGATCCTCACATCACTGTGGGAGTATATGTGTTCTTCGCTGTACCGCGCATCGATCTTCGGCTTGAAAATCTGAACACGCTGTTGGGCAATTTCAGCGCGACGGAGCCTCCGGATCAGTTCCTCGCTCTTGCCTGAAAACATGCACCCGCAGATGACTTCAATCCAACCGATATTTCCTTTGGTAACGTTCATTTAGGAAGCCTCTCATAAGTAAGCGCGCGGATTATAAAACGGTGCAAACGCATTCAGCAATGCTATTTTGAAGGCGTCTTTGCGGGAGATCAGGTTCCGGGTCAGAATCCCCCATGTCCCTTCATTGCTGCGGACATCACGACGGTTCGAAAATTCGTCGATCACCTCTGCCAGCTCGCGTCCTTCGTCGACCACTTCACGGGCGATGGAGGTGGGAAGGACAATCATCCCACTGGCACCGAACGCTCCACGCGTGCCGTCGCTCACGTAAGCCCAGTTTTGGAGAAAGCAATGCCGGCCTTCGTTTTCCCGGACGATCAGAAGACCTCCCTCCATACCCAGGTAGTAGTCCGCCCGGATATTCTCCAAGCGGAGCATGTGGCCCAGGTTCTGGGTTCGATTGCGGGCGCCCTCCATCAACTCATCGTGGGTAAGAGGCATGGCCGAGACGCCACTGGGCGTCTCCCGCTCGAGGAATTCCAACTCACCCCTGTTGTCAATTAGACGCCGGCTGTTCAAGACGCCGCATACTTCCCTGGCCGCCTCAACCTTGGGTGCGCGAGTGGATCCGATGGCAATCAACATGGGATGAGCATGGTTCGTGATCAATTTTCTCCCGGTGGGGGAGTCAGAAATCAGAAGTCGGAAGTCAGAAATCAGAAGTCTGAACATCGCTCATTTCTCGTCTGACATCGGACTTCTGACATCGGACTTCAATTCATTTACTGGAAAACTCCTTCAAATCTAGTCTCGGCTCCCCGTACTTCTTTTGGAGGAACCTTCGCAATTCAGAAAAATTCGGAAGGATCAACTCGGCACAGCCAAGAATCCAACCACTGATATTTTCCAACGGAAGGTGGGTGACCAGATATATGGGAATGGACCGGTTAAATGCCACCGTCAATTCTCCCTGCGTGCCTCCCCCCTTGACCACGTGCTCATCCCAGTTGCAGATGACGTAGCTTGCCCGGCTGGTCAAAACCTCGAGATCATGCGCGATGATTCGACGCACCGTGGCCCGAAACCGATCGGGATCGCTGGTTTTCCATGCACGAAACGATTCATAGGTCTCTGCCCCCACCAACTGCGGGGTCGCTTCAGCGGGATCATAAACTTCGTGTCGGAGGGTCTCGGCCAGAAACGGTTTTAACGCAGCACGCCAGGCACGGCCGCCGTCAGGAGAGTTTTCGATTGAGCCAGAAAGGTAAGCAAGCATCGGGGTGTGTCAGACCGTCGCGAGAAGGTTGCACAACAAAGCAATTGATTCTCGCCCGCCCCTAGAATACTGAAGTGCATTGTTTCTGTAAACTGGAACTTCGACGGAAACACGCGATGCTCATGCGGCCACGGAGATCGCAATCCCCAAGGGAGCGAACTAACAGAATGCTTCACCGAAATGTCTTTTTGCGGTGTCCGTCTTGCCTCCGAACGATGATCTTTCCGCGGCGGATCAGAACCCATCCGATCAGGGTATTGTTCTTAGGGAAGCCCACTTTTCGCTTCAGTGATTGCAGCTTGCGGGAGGGAAGCTTTGATTCCCGAATCAAGTTCAACAAATGTTCAATTGCTTGACCGCTCCGAGGGTGGGTTCGATGATCGTTCCCGCGCCCGCGACCTTCATGGCGCTCGCGATGTCTTTCAAGCCGTTACCAGTCAGCATGCACACGATTGTCTCATCCGATTGTACGAGACCCTGGTGGACTGCTTTCTTTAATCCGGCGTAGACGGCCGAAGCGGCAGGCTCGCAAAAAATTGCTTCGCCTCGCGCGAGTTCCGGAATCGCTGCGAGAATTTCATCGTCGGTCACGGTAAGGTAGGCGCCGCCGGTTTCACGGACGGCTCGCACGGCACGCACACCATCACGCGGCAGATCGGCGCTGATGGAATCGGCGACAGTGTGCGCGCTCACGGGGGTGATCGTTTCTGTTCCGGCTTTCCAAGCGTTATAGCATGCCGCCGAGCCTTCCGCCTGGATGCCCAGCAGCCTCGGCATTCTATCGATCCATCCCAGGGTGAGCAAATCGCGCAGGCCTTTCCATAAGCCGCTGATGACATTGCCGTCGCCGACCGAAACAACGAGGGCATCGGGGGCCTTCCATCCGAGCTGTTCGCACAGTTCAATGGACGCGGTTTTCTTTCCTTCAACGGTATACGGATTGAAAGCCGTGTTTCGACAATACCAGCCGAATTCTTTGGATGCTTCCAGGCAGAGATCAAAGGCCTGGTCGTATGTTCCTTTGACCAGGAGGACGCGCGCCCCGAAAACCAGCAGTTGCGCGATTTTCGCCGGGGGTGCGGTTTGCGGCACGAAAATGACTGCCGGCATTTTCGCGGCGGCGGCCAGACCGGCGAGTGCCGCGCCCGCGTTGCCGGTGCTCGCGGTCGTGATGATTTTCACCCCCAGTTCGCGTGCCCTGGCGACGACGACCGCACTCGCGCGATCTTTGAAGGACGCCGTCGGATTGCGGCCATCGTCCTTGAAATACAAATGGCTCAATCCCAGCCGCGTTCCAAGTGTCGTTGAACAATAGAGGGGCGTCCAACCGACCTGGAGGGGTGGTGCAGATTCCCGCGGATTTTCGAGCGGGAGGAGCGGGGTGTATCGCCACACCGAGAAATCGGCCGAACCGGTGATTGCACGGGGCGAAGTTATTTGGTTGATCTCTCGGGAATCGAAAATCGTATCGAGAATACCTTCGTCGCCGTGTTTGGGACACACGTAGCGCGTCGTCTCCGGGTCATATTCGGAACCACAGAGGATGCATTTAAAATGATAGTTCATCAGATCTCCAGACTTAAATGGCGGGGTTGAGACTGAGAGCATTGAACTGGGTGCACGTACCGGAGGGCCGGGCAAACATGCGGATTTCAGGAACCCACCTTTTATTCGTGGGGAGTGGCGTCGATGGCAACGGGGCGCAGGAGAAGGGAGAGGCTATGACGAATCCTATGCCAGAGTTCCGTTCATCCCACTCCCCAAGGACCCCTCAATGCGGGATGCGTACCGAAAGGACCTAATTCCTGAGAATGTGCGTTCCGGTTTCATCCCGCAGCGCGCGGCCGATGTTTTCAGGATTCGTGATGATCGCGTGTTTGCCGCCCGCTTCAAGAAAGGACAGGATTGCCCGGATCTTGGGCTCCATCGAGCCTTTGGCAAAATGCGTCCCTTCGGCAAGGTACTGTTTGGCCTCGGCCATGGTCATCCGGTCGAGCCACTGCTGATTCGGTTTGCCAAAATTGATGGCCACCCTTTCAACAGCCGTCGCAATCAGGAACAAATCCGCTTTGACTTGGCGTGCCAGCAGACTGCTTGCGAAATCCTTGTCAATCACTGCGGCAGTGCCGCGATATTCGCCATGACCGACATCCACGACGGGAATACCGCCACCCCCGACCGTGATGACGATGATCCCCTGGTTCAATACAGCCTGAATGGTTTCCAGCTCGACAATTTCTTGAGGGAGAGGCGAAGGTACCACGCGGCGCCATCCTCGTCCTGCATCTTCGACGACGCTCCATTCCATTTCAGTCTTGCGCCGCCTCGCTTCGACTTCATCCATGAACCCGCCGATCGGCTTGGAAGGATGCTTAAATGCGGCGTCGTTTTGATTCACCAGCACCTGTGTAATGATCGTGGCACAATTTTTCCTGATCCCACGATGGTGCAACTCGTTCTGCAGCGCCTGCTGGAGTTCATACCCGATCGCCCCCTGCGTATCCGCGCCACACACATCGAGTGGAACTTCATGCATGCCCTCGACCTTGGCGGCGATTTCGGAGCGGCGCAGAATGAAGCCGACCTGCGGCCCGTTGCCATGGCCGATCGCGACATCCCAGCCCTGCTCGATCATATCGGCGATGTGTCGTGCGGTTTCACGTAACGCGCTTTCCTGATCCTCAACTGTCTGATGATGCGAGTCTTTGATCAGTGAATTGCCGCCGATCGCGATGACAGCGAGCTTGCGTTTGGGCGCACGCCCGGCAGATTTCTTTGTGGCTGGCCGGCCTGTCTTCCGGATGACTGTTTTTTTCATTGGTGTCGTTTGTCTCCTCAAGTCTTGGATACGCGGCCTGAACAATCGAACAGCAGCATCATCAGACGCTGTCACCGCCTAGCTCATGGTCAACGCCATCACGGCTTTTTGCACGTGCATGCGGTTTTCGGCTTCGTCATACACCACCGAGTTGGGCCCATCTATTACCTCGTCCGTGACTTCGATGTTGCGGTCAGCGGGAAGGGGGTGCATGTAGATCGCGTCGGGCTTCGCCAGCTTCAATCGTCGCTCATCGGTAATCCACGAGGAGTACTTGCTGATGATTCGAGCCCCTTCCTTCTCGTCCGACGTGTGCACCATCGCGCCCCAGGACTTGGCGTAGACGACATCGGCGTCCTTGAACGCTGCATCCATGTCGTCCACGACGTCGAACCCCGTCCTGTATTTCCTCGCCTGCTCGCGCGCCTGATCCATGATCTCGGGCATCAGCTTGAACTCGGGCGGATGCGCCAGAACGACATCCAGTCCGAAACGCGGCATTTGCAGGATGAGCGACTGCGGGACGGACATCGGTTTCTGGTACGAGGAGGCGTAAGCCCACGAGACCACCATCTTTCTCTGGCGCAAGTCCCGCCCCTTCTTCTCGATGACCGTCATCAGGTCAGCAAGGATCTGGAAGGGGTGGTAGATGTCGCACTGCATGTTCAGCACCGGCACGCGGGAATGTTTGGCCACCTCGTGGATGTACTTGTTGCCGATCTTCCAGTCCACGTGACGAATTGCGATCCCGTCGAAGTAACGGCCGAAAATCTCGCCGATTTCCTTGGGAGTGTCGCCGTGCGCGATCTGCGTCGAACGCGATTCGATGAAGGCGCCGTGCCCGCCAAGCTGTGCCATCCCGGCTTCGAACGATCCGCGCGTGCGAGTACTGGAGAAGAAAAACATCATGGCAAGGACTTTATCTCGCAGAAGCGCGTGCGGTTCGTTCAGGGCGCGCTTGCGTTTCAGGTCGAAGGCGACCTCAAGCGCCGTTTCAACCTCTTCCCGGCTGAAATCGAGATCGCCGATCAGATCGCGGCCGTGTAAATATGTCTGCATGATTGCTGTTTCCCTTTCCTGTTTGGTTTGATAGTGCGATGTTATGCATCACACAACCCGCACACCTTGAATCTGATCCCATAAACGGAAGTCCTTGGCGAAACGTGGCTGCTCTGTAAGATCGTAGACTGCTTTAGCCAACTGACGCGCCTTTCGCCAACTTGGCAAATCCTCAAATCGCTGGATCTTTGCCCTGGAAGCCCTCCGTCCTTACAACTATGCAACCATCCAACTCTCCAACAATCTAGCCGGGAACTACTCGACAGCGCCCAGGACGAGCGCGAACAACCCCATTTTCAGGACGACGCCGTAGAAGGCCTCCTGCCAGTAACGCGACCAGCGGGTGATGTCCACATCCGGCGGAATCTCGTCCATGCGGGGGAGCGAGTGGAGCAACACCATATCGCTCTTCGCCTTGCTCATCAACAGTTCGCGGGTGATCTTGAAATTCACCGGTGTGAGCGGTCTTTCCTTGGGGGCTTCCTGTCGCGACTGCGAATAATCGGCCTGAATCACCGGCTCGACCAGAATCACATCGGCAGTCGCGATCGCTTGCTCAACGTGCTCCGCTTCGTTAAAGTTCAGCCCGTACTGGCGAAAATCCGCCTTGTACTCCTCCGGCATTCGCATATCGGGAGAGGTGGGGAAGAGCGCATTCGCGGGGGGGCCGACGAAGGTGACCGGGCAATCGAATTGGGTCAGCGCATATCCGAGTGAGTGCATCGTCCGCATTCGCATATCCCCCAGGGCGAGCCACCGCAACCCGTCAATGCGGCCCCGTTCGCGCAGCACGGTGTAAAGGTCGGTGAGAATTTGGGTTGGGTGTTCGCCCCAGCCATCGCCGCCATTGATGACCGGTACAGAGGACCATTTGGCAGCTTCCTGGGGGGCCCCTTTCTGGAAATGGCGCATGGCGATCACATCGCCGTAGAACTCAAGCATCTTGACGGTGTCCTTGATGCTCTCCTGATAATAATCGCCGGCCCGCGTCATCTTCGCGTCTGAAAAGCCGGTCACGTGCCCGCCGAGGCGGTGCATGGCGGCTTCGTGGGAAAGACGCGTGCGGGTGCTGGGTTGGTAGAACGCCGTCACGAGCGTCTTGTGCTTGAGCATGTCGCTGTTGCGGCGATCGCGCGCGATAGGCTCCAGACGTTGCGCAACTTCAAAGATGCGCAAGAACTCGCTCCGTTCGAATTCCTTCAGCGACAGGATGTCGCGACCCATAAAACTGCGCATTGTGAATGTCTCCTTGTGTTTGAGTGAATCCTGATTTCAGCCGGGACCGCCCGTCCTTCCCCTCATGCAGCCATTGGAACGAAGGCCGCAAGATCGTCACGCACGAGCGACCGTGTCGTTGAATTCATCGATCAGCTTATCAAACTCCACCACTTCATCTTCCAGCAGCTTCCGCCAGTACTCCGGATTCCACTGGGCATCCAGCTCCTCCACGGTTTTTCCCTGCTGCTCGACCCAGGTAAAGTACTTGAGATTGTGGATTGCCTTCCGTTCGTAGTGCGTCAGTTCCTTGTAGTGATCGGTGCCCTGGTGCAGGAGGAAGGCTGTGTGGTCTTTCGCCGCATCGATCGTCGAATACTTCCCGCGTTCGCGTTCGAGCTCCTTGAGGCGGGATCCGTACAACTCGACCGAGTCGGTGAAGATCGTAAACACAACGTCCTGCTCGTTGAGCTCAAAATACTTTGCCGTCTTGATGGACGCGAGCAGGTTTCCGATCGATGAGATGCCAAGGAGCGGCAACATGGCGACCTCGGAGCCTGATAGGCCGGCGGCGTCCAAGTACTTCCGGCCGGCGGCCTCATTGAAGAGGCGCAAGACGCGCATGCAGTCCTCATCGTCTATCGCGGCAATAGCATCGGTATTTCGAGCGTTGTGCACCCACGGCACGTGCTTGTCACCAATTCCCTCGATGCGATGCCCGCCGAAGCCGTTCATAAGCAGGGTCGGGCACTGGAGAGCCTCGCTCGCAACCACTTTCAGATGGGGAAACTGCTTCTTCAGGTGATCGCCGGCAGCGATCGTTCCAGCGGAACCGGTCGCCGAGATAAACGCTGTGGCGCGCTTCCCCTCGAGCCTCAGACTGTTGAAGACTTCCTCGATCGCAGGACCGGTCACATTGTAGTGCCAGATCGGGTTGCCAAATTCCTCGAACTGGTTGAAGATGATGTTTTTGGGATCCTTTTTCAACTCCCAGCACTTGTCGTAAATCTCCTTCACATTCGATTCGCAGCCGGGTGTAGCGATCACCTCAGCGCCGATCTTCCTCAGCCACGTGAAGCGTTCCTTCGACATCTCTTCCGGCAGAATCGCCACCCCCCGGCATCCAAGAAGCGCCGAGTTGAATGCGCCGCCGCGGCAGAAGTTGCCCGTTGAGGGCCAGACGGCCTTATTTTTGTCCGGATCGAACTCGCCGCTCACCAACCGCGGCACGAGGCATCCGAAGGACGCGCCCACTTTGTGCGCCCCGGTCGGAAAGTACTTGCCGACCAGCCCAATGATGCGTGCCTTCACGCCCGTGATCGCCTGCGGTATCTCGAGGTAGTTCACACCGCCGTACAATCCCGACTTGACGTCATTCTTCCAGGTGATGCGGAACAGGTTGACCGGATTGACATCCCACAGTCCGACCTTCGGAAGTTTCTTCAGCACCGTCTGGGGGACCTGACTCGGATCCCTCATCTGGGCAAAGGTGGGAATGACGATACTCCGTGCCCGGCACCGGGCGGCAGTCTTCTTGATGATAGATGGATTGAGTTTATGGATGATTTGCGACATAGTTAGTCTCCCGCGTGAATCTACTGTCTAGAATTGTACTATTATTTTCGTCTATTCATCCGTCTGGCACGCATGCTACCCGAGGCTGCGGCTGCTTTTCCTTGCGCACGTTCGCCGCGCTGATCGCATCCGCCCTCTGTAGGAAACCGGTGCAATGGCGGGATTGACGGAGATCGCCGTTCGGATTAACCGCTGATCGTAGGGTATGCCGACTGGCGCACTACGGTTCGATGAAAGACGCGAGGAATGCGGTCCTGGCAGATCTATGACTCGTCGGCAGATGCTCTGTCCAGGGTGACATGTTGTCGGTGATCAGTTAGTCTTCTCGTCCTGTGCTTCCTCTCTGGCATTTTCAGACGGCAAACCTCGAAATTCAAGGCTGTGAACTATATCAAACTTCTTGCATCAACATAAACCTAAAACTCCAATTCACCAGAAGGGGATTAGTCGGCTCGGCAACCGGAATTGAATGGCAGAGGTCCTTGTCCGCGAACCGATCGTATACTTTCAACTATCTTTGAATGGTGCGGCCAATCCAGTAGAAAAAAACAGCTCCAGGTCACCGTGTTCAGCGGTTCCCGGACCGGATGTAATCATCCGTGCCATTCACCCAGTCCCATCGAACCGGGCTGAAGATGTCGAGGTCAATGGTATCCTCCAGCGCCTTGGCCGCGTGCGGGACATTGGAAGGGATAACCATGGACTCCCCTGTTCGAACTACAATCGTTTGATTATTAATCTCGAATTCAAGGGCGCCTTCGATGACCGAGGTGATTTGTTCGCTCTCGTGGGAGTGTTGCGGCACGATGCACCCTTTCTTGAGCCGGACAATGGCAACGGTTTGATGTTCACTTGAGAGCATCTGCCGGGTGAGCAGGGGAGTCAACTGCTCAACCTTGATATCCGACCACTTTTGAATTTTAATGTCCATACGATGAAATGATATCTCCTTCAAGGTTTTCGCACAGCCTCGTGCGATATGGGCTCTGGCCGTTCGGGCATAATCTCACCGGCCCCGGAAATGCTCAACAATTTTCTTGGTGACTGATGGTCCCACCACTTCGCTCAGTGCCTCGAACGATGACTGCTTGATCCCAGCGACACTCCCGAACTTACGCAACAGACGTTGAGCGGTTTTGGCCCCCACGCCCGGGATGGCAACCAGCTCCGTGGTCAATGTTCGTCCGGCCCGGCGTTTCCGGTGGAAGGTCACTGCGAATCGGTGCGACTCGTCCCGGATCTGCTGAATCAAGTGAAGGACGGGACTGCTTTTTTCCAGCGCTACGGGTTCGTTCTCACGGCCGCGGATGAAGACAATTTCCTCGCGCTTGGCGATGGACGCCAGCGGCTGGGCCACCAGGTCCAGGGAATCCAGTGCCGAGGCCGCGGCATGAAGCTGGCCCAGCCCGCCGTCCACGAGCACCAGGTCCGGCAGCTTCTTTTTTTCGTCCAGCAGGCGCCGGTAACGCCGCGTCACCACCTCCCGCATGGAGGCAAAGTCATCGGCCCCGACGACGGTCTGGATGAGGAACTTCCGGTAGTCGCTTTTCTTCATCCGGCCATCCTCCCAGACCACGCAGGAGGCCACACTGTCAGTCCCCTGGATGTTGGAAATATCAAAGCACTCGATGCGTCGGGGGGAGGCCTCCAAATCCAGGGCATCCTGTAAGGCCGTGCTGATGGTCTTTGAGGAAGGCGTCAGGGTCCGAAAGCGCTGGTCGAATGAGATCTTGGCGTTGCGCTCAACCAGCTCCACGAACTGTCTCTTGGCCCCCCGCTGCGGGGTGATGATTTCAACTCTCCTTCCCCGTTTTTCGCTCAGGATCTCCTCAAGCACGGCGCGGTCTTCAAAGTCCAGCGGGACAAAGATCTGGGCGGGCGTAAACGATTCGTTCAGATAGAACTGCTTGAGGAACGCCCCCAGGAATTCGGACGGATCGTAGAGGCTGACATCCTCCCAGAAGTACTCGCGCCGTTCGACCACCCGCCCGCTCCGCATATGAAAGAGATTCAAGGCGGCGAGCGGCGGCTCGGCGTGGACGGCCACAATGTCAAGATCATCACTGCGCGTGGAGGCCAGCTTTTGTCGTTCTCCCAGTTCCGCCACAGTGTGGGCCAAGTCACGGTATTTGGCCGCCGCTTCGAATCGCTCCTCCTGAGCGGCCTCCTCCATGCGCGACTGAAGCTGCTCCGCCAGGTTGGAGGTGCGTCCCTCCAGGAGCATTTTGACGTCATTGACCGCGGCATCGTAGCGCTCCCGGGTACAAAGCTCGGCAACGCAAGGACCCAAACAACGTTTGATGTGGTATTGAAGGCAGGGCCGCGGCAGGCCCGCGTCGATGTCGATGGAACAGGATCGTATCCCGAAGTACTGATGCGCCAGTTTCTTGGAACGAATGCCCAGACTGGCGGGGAAATAGGGCCCGAAATAATGAGCACCATCATTGCGGAGGCGGCGGGTGTAAATGAGCCGGGGAAATTTTTCTTGAATGGTCAGCTTGAGGTAAGGGTACGTCTTGTCGTCTCTCAGGAGAATGTTGTAACGCGGCTTGTTTTGCTTGATGAAATTGTTCTCGAGGGCAAGGGCCTCATGTTCGTTGTCGACCACAACGGTGCGGAGGTCAGCAATCTCCTGGACCAGACGGCTGGTCTTGTCATCGCGTCCACGGGACTCCTGGAAGTAGCTGCGGACACGGCTGCGCAGCGATTTTGCCTTCCCCACATAGATGATTTCACCTGTGGCGCTCAGAAACAGGTACACGCCCGGCTCGGTGGGAAGACTGCTGAGATTTTCATCCGAGAGGATCATTCTTGAAATACCCGAATCATCCGGTCGACGGACCTAAGATTGTGTGTCTTGCGACTTAACACGAGCTATTATAAGGGAAAAGAACAGTCCTAGATAAAATCGGATACCTCTTCGGAATTTGAATCCCCGCATCGAGGGTCACGACCCCCGCCTTTTTCGACCGAATCCGTGTGCCGGAGCAGTTCTTGAAGGAAGGCTCCGGGGTCACTTACTCCCTTAATGGTACGACAGCAACCCGTGCGGGGGCCATGCCTATTGCATTTCCCGTGTGGCCTGTGATAACCTTTGTGCGCTTACTTATCATTACCTTGAGAGGGACAAAGAAAGAAGGAGACTCTATGTCGTTTGCAAAGTCGGCGTTGCGGTGTGGCACGATGCTGCTACTCGCGTTCGTCAGCGTGTTAGCGGTCAGTGGTTGCGCCACCAAGAAATACGTTAAGCAACAAGTTGATCCACTGACAGGCAAAGTCGCGGAGATCGAATCCATCACGAAGAAGAACACTGAGGATATTCGCGACGTCGATAGCCGTGCCCAGGCGGGCATTCAAGCGGCCACTGCCAAGGCCGAAGCCGCCGATGCCAAGGCCGCGACGGCCAACCAGAAGGCGGACGGAGCACAGTCAGCGACGGACCAGATTGCAAAGAACGTGAAGGATGTTGAATCAAAGCTGGGGAATCTCGACACCTACAAGCTTGCCGAATCAACCGAAGTAACCTTCAAAAGCGGCCAATTTGAACTCAGCGAGGAAGCAAGAGAGAGTTTGGATTCGATAGCCTCGAAGGTCAAGGATCAAAAGGGCTACATCCTTGAAATTAAAGGATTTACCGACGACCGCGGGAGTGAGTCATCCAATCTGCAGTTGAGTGAAAAACGGGCCGAGACCGTCAAGCGGTACCTGGCAACCCAGCACAATATCCCCCTGTTCCGGATCTCCGTAATTGGGATTGGCGAGGCCAAACCGGCAGAGGATAATAAGACCAGGGAAGGACGTGCTCGCAACCGCCGTGTCGAAGTTCGACTGCTTCGAAGCACGGTTTAGGGTCATCCTTCAAAGGCAGCTTGTGAGGACGGGCCGCGGGATCTACGGACCCTTGGTGTTGCAATCTGTCAAAAACGAGTCCTAAGATTTCTTACGGCACCCCTTTTGGTTGGAGATTGCGGATTTCGGAATGCGGAATGGAAACGTGAAACTTCGGTTCCAGTCCCCGTGAACTTGTGATAATCCGAAGCGGAATCGAAGATTGAAAGGGATTTACGTCCAACTCTCTTTCTGAACATTTCTCTTGTCATAAAAAAGGCGCCCGAAGAGACCAGCCTGGTCTCAGGGCGCCTTTTTTATGATAATCTGCGAACGAGCCTGACAATCTGAAGCTAAGCGTAAATGCCGCGCAGCTTGGTGGTGTAGGCGACACGGTCGATCGCCAGCATATAAGAGGCGATCCGCATGTTCACTCTGTGCTTGTCCGCGTAGGCGGCCACCGCGTTAAAGCTGTCCACCATGATCCGCTCCAATTCGGAATTCACCACCGCCTCGGTCCAGAAGTAACCCTGCCGGTCTTGCACCCATTCAAAATAGGAAACGGTCACACCCCCTGCGTTTGCCAGGATATCGGGGATCACGAGGATCCTCTTGGATTCGAGGATATCATCGGCGGCCGCGGTGGTTGGGCCGTTGGCACCTTCACAAATAATCTTGCAATGGAGCTTATCGGCGTTCTGGCTGGTGATTTGGTTTTCGGTCGCCGCCGGGACGAGGATGTCGCACTGGGCTTCCAGCAGGGCCTCGTTGGTGCATGGAGTCGTTCCAGGCAAGGACTCGAGTGTCCGGGTTTCCTGGTAATGCTTTATGGCCGCATGCACATCAATCCCATGATCATTCAAAATTCCCCCGTTAATATCAGATAGACCGACGATTCGATATCCTGCCTCAAACAGCAGGCGGGCCCCTATGGAACCTACATTCCCGAATCCCTGCACGGCCACGCGGGTCTCTTCGCGCTTCATGCCGATCCGCTTGATGGCTTGGTCGCAACAAATCATGACGCCTCGCCCCGTTGCGTCGTGGCGTCCCTGGGATCCTCCCAATTCGATGGGTTTGCCGGTGACGACACCCGTGACGGTGTGGCGCTGATGCATGGAATAGGTATCCATCACCCACGCCATGACTTGCTCATTCGTGTTCATATCCGGGGCTGGAACGTCGCGCTCGGGACCGAGGACATCGATCAGCATGGCCGTATATCGGCGAGTCAGCTTCTCCTTCTCGCCCATGCTCATGTGTGCAGGATCGCAGATAATGCCGCCCTTGGCCCCTCCGAAGGGAATATTCACGACGGCACACTTCCAGGTCATCCAGGCGGCCAGGGCACGCACTTCATCCAGGGAAACATTCGGGGCAAACCGGATGCCTCCCTTGCACGGTCCGCGCGCAATGTTGTGTTGCACGCGATACCCTGTAAACACTTTCAGTTGGCCATTGTCCATCATGATGGGAATGGACACCGTGATCTCCCGGTCGGGAGATCTGAGAATCTGATAAAGGCCTGGATCAAGCTTCAATTTTTCAGCGGCAATGTCGAACCGTGACATCATGGATTCAAACGGATTTGTTTCTTTATCCTGCAGGATTGCTGTCATTTCAGCCCCCACACTAAATTTGAGACACGAAGTGTTCAAAAAGTATATTGAAACCCACCCGTATTATCAAGGGGAAAACGGGTTGGGATCGGCCCCGAGGGGGTGGGACGCCCCGCATCGGGCACGCCTGGCGCGACACAATTTTCACCGGGAAGGGAATAAGGGGTGGCGGAATAACTCCGTGTTAGAAGGAAACGGGAGCAGGGTCTCTCTGATTCCGGTTTTTCCACAAGGCCTCGGAAGTGCTAGCTTCGTCGCTGCTTCCAAGCTCTACCAACTCCCACAGGGTACGATCCTTAAGGATTCTTGAGACCAGGGCGGTGTGCAGGGCGTGACCCGCCCGGTGGGCGTTTACACGAGCCAGCATGGGTGAGCCCAACAAAGCGAGATCGCCGATCAAATCGAGCACCTTGTGGCGGACAAACTCATCCTTGAACTGCAGAGTCGCTTCGTTCATCATCCCGTCACGAGTCAGCACGATCGCATTCTCGAGAGAGCCTCCGCGGATCAAACCGTTGCGCCGCAGCATCTCCACTTCATCATAGAAACCAAAGGTCCGCGCAATGCCGACCTCTGTGCGGTAACTTCGAGGAGTCATGGTGCACTCAAAGTGCTGCCGGCCGATCAGGGGATGGGTAAAATCGATATCGTAGCAAAGCTGAAATTGATTGGCGGGGGCGATCGAAATCATTTTCTGGCCGTCTCTCAATTGAAATTCCCGCCTGATCTTCAGAAACTTCTGCGGCCGGTCCTGAAATGTGATTCCCGCGGAATCAATTGCTTCCATGTAAAAACGCGCGCTTCCATCCAGGATAGGAGTTTCCAGGTTGTCAATCGCCACGATGGCGTTCGTGACGCCGCACCCGTGCAGGGCCGAGAGTACGTGCTCAACCGTGTAAATCAATACACCTTTTTTCATGAGCGTGGTCGCATAGCTTACCTTGGCCACATTGGTCGCTGAGGCCTCTATAATGAAATTGTCAAGATCAGTGCGCTGAAAAACGACCCCCGTATCGACAGGGGCGGGCAGAAGACGGAGGGTGACCTTTTGACCGGTATGCAAGCCTATCCCGGAGAGTTCAGAAGAAGAACTCAATGTCGTTTGTAACTGCATCAAAACAAATTCTCCTTATGTTCCGAAAATGATTTCTGCCGCCTGACGGGAGATAAAGGCACTCCCTCTTATATGGAGGGGTAGCAACTCTCAGGCCATCTGACGATGGACTTCCTATCTCTTTGAAGTAAGGTTATTTAGTAGCGGGTGATTCAAGGGAGAACGAGGCGAGAGTGTTGTTAAATGAACACACTTAATCAACGCCACGAGGCAAAAGTGGGACGATGGGACCGTGTCCACATGAGCCGACTTATTTGCTTTAATGTATGAGAGTTATGGTATTTTAGTGCGGCGCCTGTTGTGAAACGTTGCGAATCCAGACTCTGACGAGATCTTCGATGAGCACGCTGGCGAAAGAGGGCGTTAGGATAAGGCAACGCCTGTGAGGAAAGAAGACGGGTTTTTCCGGGGCTGGGTGAGTGGACATGATGAGACGATAATTTCCTGAAGAGGATGTCCGAAAACGATGACAAAGAAAATTCTCGAAAGGCAGTACCTGATTGACGACTTTGCACCTAAAGAATCCTGGCGGCTGTTTCGAATTATGGCCGAATTCGTTGAAGGATTTGAAACCCTGGCGCAAGTCAGCCAGGCGGTCACCATGTTTGGGTCTGCGCGGGCGAAGCCCGGGTCGCATGAGTACGAGACCGCACGGGCCATCGCCTCACTGCTGGCTCAGAACGGGTACGCAGTCATTACAGGCGGGGGTCCCGGGGTCATGGAGGGGGCCAACCGCGGCGCCTTTGAAGCAAGTGGGGAGTCCATTGGGTTGAACATCGAACTGCCATTCGAACAGAAATCGAACTTCTTTATTACAACCTTGCTGAACTTCCGTTATTTTTTCGTTCGGAAGGTAATGTTCGTAAAATACTCCCAGGCCTTTGTAATCCTCCCGGGCGGTTTTGGGACCATGGATGAGCTCTTTGAATCCCTCACCTTGATCCAGACGAAAAAAATTAAGCCATTCCCGGTGATCCTGATCGGGCGCGACTACTGGAAAGGGCTCATCGAGTGGCTTCGAAACACCATGGTCGCGGAGGGGAAGATCTCGCCCCATGATCTTGAACTCTTCAAAGTAGTGGACACTCCGGGAGAGGTCCTCACGGCCATCAAGGAAAAATTCATCCCCGAATGTGTCAGGGTCCCGGTCGTCAATGGCGAGGATGCCGTCGATGGACCCCTTTCCAAGTGAACCTCGACTAGCGTTCTCCTGACCCTACCCCGATGGATGCC
Source organism: Terriglobia bacterium (assembly GCA_020072965.1). GTDB lineage: Bacteria > Acidobacteriota > Terriglobia > JAIQFV01 > JAIQFV01 > JAIQFV01. The sequence continues at coordinate 182,553 of JAIQFY010000005.1, forward strand.
GCTCCGAGTTTAACTTAAGCGGTTTTCAATTTGCGGCGCTCCTTGAGGTCTTGCAGCAGGCGCTCAACCTCGTTCTCTTTCTCCAATTTGGCAAACTGATCGTCGATGTTATCCCCCAGCAGTTCCGCCTTTGCCTCGCTGACCGCCTCCCCATGCGTCACCTTGTCTTTCATCCGCTCAAACGTGGCCACTTTAGATTGGTCCCCCATCGAGGCCTGGGCGTCCATGGCCTTGGAGGCCGCTCGTGCGCGACGGTGGCGCGCGATCAGGATATCTTTCTTCGATTCCGCCTCGGTGAGCTTCTCCTCCAGCTTGTGGAAGGCGCTCTTAAGGTTTTCCACCTGACCTTTCTGGTTTGCCACCTGCTGCTTGAAGCTCTCGGATAATTCCTGAAAGCTCTGGTGCCGCGCCAGGGCCGCCCGCGCGAGGTCGTCTTGATTCTTGTCCACAGCCAGCTCGGCTTTTCGCATCCACTCTCTTATCTTCTCCTCATGCTCGGTCTGCTTTTTCTCGAGCAGGTGCAGATCGGCGATGGATACGGCCACTTGCGTCTTCACCTGGATCAGTTGGTTTTGCATGTCGAGGATGACTTGCTTGATCATTTTTTCGGGATCTTCAGCCTTGTCAATCAGGTCGTTCAGATTCGCGCGAATCAATGTTGATACACGGTCCAGTAATGCCATGGGTTTGCTCCTTTCTTTATCAAAACAGCAGAATCCAAATCGAGACTCAGTCCAGCCTTGGATGGCTTGGAAGCAGACCACATCCCCTTGAGGATCACCTCAAACCGCCGGTCTGCCTCCATTCATCCGAAGCGCCGGGCTTCAAGTCCTGTTCACAACCGCACGCCGCTCATGGGTGCTCCGACTTCTCACTCTTCTCTCCAATTGTGCGCACCTTTGACATCAGGTCAGAGAGCTTCATCCCTGTGAGGGTTTCAAAGAGGGCAGGCACCTGGGCGACCATTTTTGTCATGTCGCCAGTTACCTTATTGATGCCTGCCGCATCGCCATTACCAGTCGAGACGATGGTGATCCTATCAACCTTTGAGAGCGGCTCTGCGAGCGCCCGGACGACTTCCGGCAGGCCCGTCAGCAATTTGTCGAAAACCGCGGCCTGGTTATACTCCTGGAAGGCCTCGGCCTTGACGTTCATGGCCTTCGCCTCGGCTTCACCCTTTTTGAAGATAATATCGGCCTCAGCCTCACCTTGCGCCCGGATGGCGCTGGCATGACCCTCGGCTTCGGCGATAAGCTTCTGCCTTTCGGCGGCCGCGAGGGTCTCGATGCGTTGACGCTCGACTTCCGCCTGCTTCAATACCGTGGCGATGAGTTGTTTTTCCATGCGCAGGATTTCGGCTTCCTGAACCTTGATTTGCTGCTCCTTTTCCACCTGTTGAATTTTGACAGACTCGGTCGTCACTTGTTGTTGCATGATGTTGGTCTGAATCTCGTACGCTTTGTCAGCCTGCGCCTGCTGTTTCTTGACGGATTCCAGAAACGCTGCCTTCTTAACTTCGAGATCGCGCTGGGCTTCAGCCTGTTTGGCGAGCGACAGGGTCTCCGCCAGGACGCGTTCCTGATCGGCCTGGGCGCGCGCGATGGCCGCTTCCCGCTGGGCCAGGGCTCGCTTGATCGTAGTATCGCGATCGGCCTCCGCCGACGCCACGTCCGCATCCCGGCGAATGCGCGCCACGTCCGGCTTTCCCATGTTCGAGATGTATTCGTTTTTGTCGCGCACTTCCTTGATCGTGAAGGAAATGACTTCCAATCCCATTTTGTTCATGTCGTCAGCGCAGGTGGATCGCATGCGGTCGGCCACCATTTCGGGTTGCTTGACGATCTCTTCCACAGTGAGCTGGCCGATGATGCCGCGGAGATGGCCTTCCATCACGAGTCGAATGAGACTCTCGCGCTCGGTGGGGGTTTTCGTCAGGAATTGTTCGGCCGCGGTGCGGACCGATTCGGGATCGGATTTCACCTTGATCTGCGCCACGGCTTCAACCGTCACCGCCACCCCCTGCTTCGTGTAGAGGTCCTGCTGTGGCGCCACGTCGAAGGACATCAATTCCAAAGAAAGGTCCCGGCAGTTTTCAACCATCGGGAAAATGATGGTGCCGCCACCCTGCACAATCCTAGTTCCCCGAAAGCCATAGACGATGAGCGCCTGGTTCGGTCCCACCTTTCGAAACATGGAGGCCACGACCCCCATGATAATGACCAGCGCCATGATGCCCATTCCCACAAAGACCCATAACCCTATTGAGCCTTCCATAAATCTTCCTCCTTTGGATTTTTTGAGAATCGTTGAGGTTGATGTTCCACTGCTGCCCCTGCCGGCTTTAGCCGCAGGCCCAACCCGAGGGGACCGTCACCGAACTCCAATTCCGTCACCTCTCCGGGCTGCGTCCGGAGGAAACAGCGTCGAAGTGTTCGGCGCACTTCACTTGGTGAACTCCTCCCATCGTTGAACATAGGCAATCCCTTTTTCATACTTCGTAATGACAACCTCTGTCCCCTTTTCGAGGGCGCCGGCGTCCACACTCCGGGCCCCCGAGGTTTTTCGCGCCCCGGCCTGCGAGTAGATGATCTCACCCGTCCCATTGGCGCGAACGGGGCTCGAAATCCTGGCCAGCGTTCCCACCAGGTCGTAGTCTTCGGGATCGAGCTGGCTCTGGCGTGGAGCCAGAACCTTTATCATAAACAGGAAGACGACAGCCCCTCCACCGAGCCCGCTGAGGGTGGCCATCAGAAGTCCCAACAAGAGCCAGAAATGGTAGTAGTGACTCAACAGATATCCCATTCCCCCGAACCAGGTGAGAAACGCCATGACGCTGGAGGAATTGATCGGCGAGATTCCAGTGTTGCTTCCAGTGGACGAGCCGTGATGGAGGTGGCCTAACCCTTGATGCAGCCCGTGCGCAGAGGCGTCGAAGGGGTGGAGATGGAAATGGAGATTGAGGTGCCCCATCAGCAGCGAGAGAATGGTCAGCGTAAATCCAACTACAAAACAGATCAAGTAAAACGTCGTCATGAAAATCCCCCCCTCATGTGAGAAAGAATTTTCTGTCGGTTCCCCCCAGAACGGGTCCCATCGGCCTGCATCTACGCCTGTCTGAATCCAGCCTGTCAGCCCTTTTGCACCTCACCGCATGCCGGGATGTTGCCATCCGGTTAAGCCAGCAGCCGGACCAACTGGATGAGCAGATAGAAGATCACCAGGACAAGAATCCAAAGGCGGTGCAGCATAAATCCTCCCTGACTTCCAATCCACCGGTTATCGCTTTTCCCCTGCCCGGGGCTTCAAGACCTCGAGAAGCCGGTCGGGGAGTTGGGGTGTTTCCATGATGGCGCCCATCAGGAGCAGGAGATTCCGTGAGTCATCTCGTTGGGCGATCTGGAGCAGCACCTGGCTCAGGTCGACATCCTCCCGAAACCGCTCGGCTCCATCAATGAGCCATAGATCCAGCTGGTCCTCCGCGACCCTCAGGTCGGAGGTGAGCTCGGTGTGATATCCCGCCGGGTCATCCACCAAATACCCGGGATGAACCTTGAAGAATTGAGCCAGCAACATGCGGGTCTTGTTGGTCAAATGAGGGCGGACCCCTCTTTCGATTTGAGAGAGGTAGGCCTGGCTGAGCGTTTTCCCCTGATGCTTCTTGATGGCACGCACCGTCTCGGTCTGAGTCATCGGCCGTCCCAGCCCCCGGAGCGTCCCCTCAACTGACCGCAAGTAGCGAATTTTATTTCCAAGTTTCATGATAGTATAACTAATTGCAATTTATATATAGCATTTAGCTATATTCTTTGTCAAGCAAAATCGGTAAGCGTGTAGCCTTTATAAAAACAAGACGGGAGGAGACTCACCCGGGCAAGCCGATTCAGCGAATTCTGTGAATCCTCAAAGCTTGGAACGGGGCTTCCCGGTCATCATGAGGGAGGGGATCAGGTGGATCCGGGCCATGGGGAATTAGGCCGGGGTCTTTTGGGTAAGAACGGATCCAACGATCTGAATCGTTTTTTCGATGTCGTCCCGCGAGACATCGTAGTGGGTCACCATCCGCATGTGGGTGGAGTCGATGCCATTCGCCAGGACACCCTGATCCTTCAGTCGTCTTGAGAATTCGGCGGTGTCCAGGCCGGCGGGGGAGATATCAAACACCAGTATATTGGTTTGGACTTTGGCAGGATTGATCTTGATTCCCGGAAGGGCAGCGAGTGCCGCAGCCAGCCGTTTGGCATTGGCGTGATCTTCGGAAAGCTTGGAGGGGTGTTTCTCCAGGGCAATCAAACCCGCGGCAGCGAGGACGCCGACCTGTCGCATCCCTCCTCCCAGTGCCTTGCGATAGACGCGGGCCTTCTCAATGAAGGTCTGACTGCCCACCAGCATCGATCCGACCGGCGCGCCCAGACCCTTGGAGAGACAGAACATGATGCTGTCGAACTTCCGGCTTAAGTCGGCGACGGACTTTCCGGTGGCCACGGATGCGTTGAAGATGCGGGCCCCGTCGAGGTGAACCGGCAAGCGTGCCTCGTGAGCATGGCCGCAGATCTCTTCTGCCTCGGCTTGCGGATAAATCGTTCCTCCCGCCATGTTGTGCGTGTTCTCCAGGGTAATCAGGCTGGTGGGGGCCACATAATAAATATTAGGTCGGATGTGTTTCTTGATCTGGTTCCAGGTGATGGCGCCATCCTCACCGTGGATGGGCCGGGCGAGTGAACCCGAGAAAGAAGACATGGTCGCCATCTCATAATTAAAGATGTGGCTGGATTCTTCTACAATGATCTCACTGCCGGGTTGGCTGTGAATCTTCACGGCAATCTGGTTTCCCATGGTTCCCGTGGGAACGAACAGGGCCGCCTCCCGTTCGAATATCTCCGCGGCCCGCTCTTGAAGACGGTTAACCGTAGGGTCTTCCATGTAGACATCATCGCCCACTTCGGCGTTCAGCATGGCCTCCCGCATCTCGCGGGTCGGCCGGGTGACCGTGTCACTTCTTAAATCGATCCAAGAGTTCATAAGGGTTCACCGCCATGAGAATTTTGGCCAGGAGGAGAAGGCCGCATTCTGACAAAAAGCCAAAGGGAATTCAAGAGAAGACGAGAAAACGAATATCAGACTGGAGCGCGTCGACGGAACTAAGTCTCCAGCGGCACGGCATCCAGGAAACGTCCAAAGATTTCATTGGAAACCAGGAGCGTCTTGGGAGCCAGACGCAGCGTGTCGCCCTGCTCGATCAACCAGCCCTCCGCCAGAAGGGGATTGATGATCGGGCGAAACAGCGTGCCCGCCTCCCGGCCCAAGAGGTCCGAAAGTGACCGGTATTGAATTCCGTCAATTTGCCGGAGGCCAAAAATAAAAGCATCCTCGGCGAGACGCGCCGGGGTGATCTCTTCAATTTCGCGTCGAGGATCATTCTCCGAAAACAAGGCTTGAATGTATCCTTCCGTGGAATTTTCATTGTGCCAACGGCGCGGAAGGAGAAAGGAATGTGCGGCACACCCCAGCCCCAGATAAGGCTCCATGTTCCAGTATTTCAAGTTGTGTCGGGAGCGGAGGGAGCTCCGCGGGGTATTTGTAGGGTTGGTCCGGCGCGCAAAATTCGAGATCTCGTACTGTTCGTACCCCAGCCGGTCGAGTTCGCAGAGCGCGAAATCGTAGATCCGTCTCAATTCCTCTTCATCGGGAAGGTTCCCGCCGGGACGCGGTTTCATCTTCTCCACCGGCCCGGATGCCTGTCGTAGGATCTTGCGGCCCAAGACGCTCTCCTCATCCTCATCGAATAAATAGAGTGAGACGTGCTCCGGTTGGAGGGCGGCAAGACGTTCGAAGTTCCGTTCCCAGTGGGACACGGTTTGTCCGGGAAGCCCTGCGAGGAGATCGACCGAGATATTGTCAAACCCTCCCTGGCGCACCTGCTGGATGGCCGATTCAGCCTCAGCGGCGTGGTGGGTGCGGCCCAAACGTTTTAACTCTTCATCGTGGAACGATTGAACTCCCAAGCTGACACGGTTGATTCCCGCCTCTTGATAATGACGGATCTTCACCGCATCGAGGGAATCAGGGTTCACCTCAACCGTAATTTCGGCTCCTTCATCGACCGCAAAGCAATTGCGTACCGTTTGAATGATCTTCTCGATGGCAGAACCCGGAATCCAGGAAGGGGTTCCACCGCCGATATAGAGGGTGTCGACTCTTCGACGGTCAGGATGAGACAGGCGGCTCCCCCAATGTTCAATTTCCATCTCCACGGCCTCCACGTAACGCCCTTGCACTTCGCCGCGAGCCAGGTCAATGACAAAGTGGCAGTAGGAGCAATGGGCGGCACAGAAGGGGATGTGGATGTAGAGGCCGATGGGTCCCATGATGGAAGAACAAATTAACACAGATTGAGCGGGATCGAAAACGCGGTCACTGTTTTTGCTTCTTGGGCGCAGGTTCTCCCGTTATAATCCGCGTGATTATTTTCAGGAGGGAGCTCGTATGAAGCGAATTGGAGTGGTTACAGGCGGGGGCGACGCCGCCGGTCTGAATGCTGCCATCAAATGGGTCGTGTATGGGGCCATCTCGCGCTATGTACGCGCGAAGTTTGGCGGGGAACTGGATGTTTACGGTTTGAAGGAAGGATGGGAGAGCCTGATGTCCCTCGATCCGCAGAAGGGTCTGCAGGATGACCGTTATGTTATCCCTCTCACCGCCCCGGTGGTTCGGAGGATTGATCGCGACGGCGGAACTTACATTGGCACTTCCCGCACGAATCCTTTTGCGATGAAGAATGAAAAGGGCGAGAAAGTGGATCGTTCCGAAATTGCAGTGAAGAATTTTCAAGCCCTGGGGTTGGATGCCCTGGTTGCCATGGGCGGCGAAGACACGCTCGGGGTGGCGAATCGCCTCTCGCAAAAGGGAGTTCCCTGCGTCGGCATTCCCAAAACCATTGACCTGGATCTGCCCGGGACGGACTACTCGCTGGGGTTTGACAGCGCCGTGAACAACATCAAGTCGCTGATCGATCATGCGCGGAGCGTGGCAGGCTCGCACCGGAAAGTCCCCGTCATCGAGGTGATGGGACGGCATGCCGGATTCCTCGCGCTCTCGGGCGGCATTGTCTCCAGTGCGCATTTCATTCTGATTCCTGAATACGAGTTTGACGTGAATCTCCTCAGTGATTTGATCAACCGGCGCAAGAACCTGAAATCGCGCTACACGCTGGTCGTTGTGGCGGAGGGCGCCAAGGAAAGTGGCGGTCAAATTGTCGCGCGGCGGCAGGAGGTCGATAACTTCGGCCACGTCCATCTCGGCGGGATTGGGGAGCACCTGGCGGACGAAATCAAGAAGCGCACCGGGCTCGACAGCTTTAGCGAAAAGCTCGGTTACCTGCAGCGCGGGGGCGCGCCCTCGGCGTTTGATGTGAAGATGGGGTTTATGTTCGGGATCACGGCGGTCAATCTTCTGGTCAACCAGCAGTTCGGTCAGATGGTCGCCGTTGAAAACGGCAAGATCACCTCGAAACCGCTCTCCGCGGTCAGCGGCACAGTCCGCTCCGTCGACGTCGATTTAATGTACGACAAGGAGCGCCTCAATGCGCGAAGGGATACCGCGATGGGATGGAGAGTGATTTGAAAAAGGCAGGTGTCAGGTGTCAGGTTCCGGGGGAAGAGATTCTAGCTCAAGCGAACGAAGTCAGAGGTCGGAAGTCAGATTGTGCACCAGAGCGAAAAATGATTTTCTGCGCTAAGCCGCAAAGCGGCGAATTGAAGTAGCTTGGGGCGTAAGCTCCAGGAACACATTTTCCGATGAGAACAAGCCCCGAAGGGGCGGCAGAGTCGAATGGGAAGCGTAACTGCCGATATTCCGACAAACGAAGTCAGACATCGGAAGTTAGATGCGTAAGGGATCCTCTTACCGAAGATTCTTTCTGATGTTGAGCGATAAAGAGCCAAGAAGAAAATACCTTTTGAGGCTTATTGGTTTCAACTCCCCAACGGGAATCCATCGCCATTATGCGTTCAGTCTGAAACCTTCAAACCAAAATTCGCAATCAGACGAATGGAGCCCTTCGCGATGGTTCCATCCCCAGGGACCTCAATGCAGAATAAGTAACTTCCATCTTCCCGCCGTATGGTCTTATGTCCTCGAAATCCAAATTTCTCCTTCTTGAATGAGTCTCTTGTCTCATCAGGGACTTCATGAATGTCAACATTGACCGAGTTCTCGTTGTGATCCCACCTAAAACTAAATGTGGGGATTGAGTTTGACTTGGGAATGATTCGAAATAGTTCCAAGTGACCAGTCTTCGACGCCTCAGGATCGACAGCTATCTCTATTTCATATGGTGGATAAATGTCCTGATCGAGCTGAACACGAACCCTACTCGCAGATTCTGTCTTGATGGAAAGGGAGCTATATCTTTCCGGATCCATTCTTTCTTCTTTCAGGCTACCGTGACATCCTTGCACAAATACACATCCTGAATCGCGTTCAGGATGCCGACGCCTTCCTTCATTGGGCGTTGGAAAGCCTTGCGGCCTGAAATCAATCCCGTCCCGCCGGCGCGTTTGTTGATCACCGCAGTTTTGACGGCCTCGGCGAGATCGCTCTCGCCCGAGCTGGCGCCGCCGGAGTTGATCAAACTCGACCGGCCGAGGTAGCAGTTGACCACCTGGTATCGCGTTAGATCGATAGGATGGTCGGTGGTCAGCTCACTGTAGACCTTCTTGTTCGTCTTACCGAACTTCAGCGCTTCGAAGCCGCCATTACATTCGGGCAGTTTCTGCTTGATGATGTCGGCTTCCAATGTCACTCCAAGATGGTTTGCCTGACCCGTCAGGTCGGCTGCCACGTGGTAGTCGGGGCCGCCCTCCTTGGTTTTATTAAACGCTGCATTTCGCATGTAGCACCACAGGACGGTTGTCATGCCCAGCTCGTGGGCAGCATGGAATGCCGCCGAGACCTCCTGAATCTGCCGTTTCGATTCCTCCGAGCCAAAATAGATTGTCGCGCCCACGGCCACGGCGCCCATCTCAAAGGCCTGCTTGACATTGGCGAACAGGATCTGGTCGAACGAGTTCGGATAGGAAAGAAACTCGTTGTGATTGACCTTCATGATAAAGGGAATCTTGTGGGCATACTTGCGGCACACCGATCCCAGCACGCCTAGCGTTGAAGCCACGGCATTGCAGCCGCCCTCGACGGCCAGCTTGACGATGTTTTCCCCATCGAAGTAAATCGGATTGGGAGCGAAGGACGCCCCAGCCGAATGTTCGATCCCCTGGTCGACGGGCAGGATTGAAAGATAGCCGGTGCCTCGCAGCCGGCCGTGATTGAACAAGGATTGTAAGTTGCGCAGGACGGCCGGCGGGCGATCGCTGCCGACCCACACCCGGTCGATGAAATCCGGTCCGGGCAAATGCAGTTGATCCTTGGAAACGGTCTTACAACGGTGCTCCAGGAAATACCCTGCCTTGTCCCCGAGAAGTTTTTCAATAACGGAAAGGGAGCTCGAAGTCTCCGGCGTGGTGATCGTTGTCATAAATGGCACTCCTCTAAAATATGCGCTTGGAAATTTCTAATATAAGGACAGTCCCAAATGAATGAGGTGACGGGACAGAACATAACCGGAGGGTCCCATCGCGACCCTCATTATAGCGGCGCAGGGGACGAGATTCAAGGAAGGGTTTCGAGCGGGGATCCTACCCGCTTCACTCGCTGTTCCGTTTCAGATTTCAGAAAAAAGGGAGGACTGAGTCACTTTCAGGCATCGACGCACATCCCCCTTCCTTTATGCGCAGGAGGGGAGGGCCCTCTGGAGGATTAACCCGCCTGCTTCATGGCAATATCGCCAATGACCGGGAGTTTGAACATCTCGTTGTTGTAGGCCTTGTACATCAGGAAGAGCCACAAGAAGAGCCCCCCCAGCCAGAAAACCAACAGCGACAAAATTGTGCCAATGAAGTAAAGCGACCATGGTAGAGCAATCCAAATCACATGGATGACCGTGTACAGGACAAGCCACGCCACACTAGTGAAGATTGACTGAAAGGCATGAAAGCGAACAAATCGCTCTTTGTTAAGAGGTTCCATCACAAGAAAAATGATCCCTGTAATAAACCAGCCAAGGTAGCAAAGCATTCCTGCCACATTTTGCTGCATCCCCGCCCCGGCGGGAGGCGCTTGATAAGGAGGCTGTTGATACCCCGGCGGAGGCTGCTGATATTGTTGTTGGTATTGCGGCTGCTGGTACTGAGCCTGCGGAGGCTGCTGGTACTGAGCTTGCGGAGGCTGTTGATACTGGGGCGCGGGCGCCTGGTACTGCGGCGGTGGCGGGGGAGGTGGCGGAGCTGCCTGAGGTGGTTGTGGGGGAGCGATAGTGGCCCCACAATTGGTGCAAAATCTCGCCGTGTCGTCCATTGCCGCTCCGCAACTGGTGCAATACTTTGCCATGAAGTCCTCCTTTAGAGTTCAGGTCGGATGGTGTGTACCCCTTCTGGATGTGCGCTAGCCTGTTCTCGCTTGACTTCTAAATCCTGAATGTCATTTTGAGAGCGTGAATCCCCATCCGCTTGTCAAGAGAAGGCGGCGCGCAACCCTCAGCCCGGCGGATTCTTGTCCTGCAGAAAGTATGTCCGTAATCTAATCGAGGAAGGGAAAATTGTCAAAGGGAACTGAAAGAGAGCTATCAGCGGTCAGCCGTCAGCGAACGCCTTTCAACTCACAACCAAAATATTCGCTGTGGAGTAGATGACTCTTAACGCGCATCCTTCTGCGCATTTCCCCCATCATCTACAACCCTGAACTGCCATCCCTTTCCAGAATATTCTAGCCTGGAAACTAATGGCTGGATGTTGACGGCTGTTAGCTGACGGCTGACGGGTGATCGCTGATGGCTGATGGCTGACGGCTGACCGCTGATGGCTGAAAGTTTTTCTTTCCGTGATATTCCTGAAGGCTCTTAACCGAAATTTGATGCTGTTGGAGTGCGCGAATCCCTTCTACACACGCGGCGGCCGCGGAAAGCGTGGTAATGCAGGGAACGGCGTGATTCAGCGCGACACTGCGGATGGCCTTTTCGTCATAAAACGACTCCCGCCCCAGCGGTGTGTTGATGACGAGCTGGACTTTGCCGCTTTTGATCAGGTCGGCAATATTGGGCCGGCCTTCATTCACCTTGTTGACCACTTGGACTTCGAGCCCGTTCCCTCTCAGCGCCTCGGCGGTCCCGCGCGTCGCCAGAAGCGCAAAACCAATCTGCTGAATTTCATGACCAATCTTGATGACCGCCTTCTTGTCATGATCGTTCACGCTGATGAAGGCCGTCCCTTCCGTGGGCAGTTTCACGCCGGCACTCAACTGGGCCTTGGCAAACGCCATGCCGAAATGATCGGAACAGCCCATCACTTCACCCGTCGATTTCATCTCAGGGCCCAGCAAGGTGTCCACGCCGGGGAATTTGCTGAAGGGGAACACCGGCGACTTCACGAAGTAGCTGTCCACCAGTAACTCCTCCGCCAGGTCGAAATCCTTCAGAGATCGCCCCACCATCAACTGGGCTGCGATTTTTGCCAGAGGAACGCCGGTGGCTTTGCTCACGTAGGGGACCGTCCGGCTGGCCCGCGGGTTCACTTCCAGAACATACACGACGTCATCCTTCATCGCAAACTGCACGTTCATCAATCCGATCACATGAAGAGCCTTCGCCAGCGCCCGTGTGTGCGTTCGAATCGTAGCGAGATGAGGGGGTTTGATGAGATAGGCCGGAAGCACACAGGAGGAATCGCCTGAATGAATCCCCGCTTCTTCAATATGTTCCATGATTCCGGCTATGACGACATCGCCTGCTGCGTCGGCAAGGGCGTCCACGTCGAACTCAAAGGCATCTTCGAGGAAGCGATCGATCAGGATCGGCCGCTGCTGTGAGACATCCACGGCCTCGCGCATGTATCGATCGAGCGTCGGTTCGTCATAGGCGATCACCATGGCCCTTCCGCCCAGGACATACGAGGGCCGCACCAGGACGGGATAGCCGATCCGCTTCGCTTCCACGCGGGCTTCGTCGATGGAAGTGGTGGTTCCATTCTCGGGTTGCGGAATATTGAGTTCGTGCAGCAATGCGCCGAACCGCTTGCGGTCTTCGGCAAGATCAATATTTTCCGGATCGGTTCCGATAATCGGGACTCCGGCCTGCTTGAGGGGCAAGGCCAGATTGAGCGGCGTTTGCCCGCCGAACTGGACAATGACTCCGGCCGGCCTCTCTTTTTCCACCACACTCAGAACATCCTCCAACGTCAGGGGTTCAAAATAGAGTCGGTCGCTGGTGTCGTAGTCGGTCGAAACAGTTTCCGGATTGCAGTTGACCATGAGCGTTTCGTAGCCCAATTCCTTGAGGGCGAACGAGGCGTGACAGCAGCAGTAGTCAAACTCGATCCCCTGGCCGATGCGGTTGGGGCCGCTGCCAAGGATCATGACCTTTTGATTCGACGTGGGGGCAGATTCGTCCTCGGTTTCGTAAGTGGAGTAGAGATAGGGGGTGTTCGACTCAAACTCCGCCGCACAGGTGTCCACGCGTTTAAAGACAGGCACGATTCCTTCCTGTTTTCGTCGGAGGCGGACGATGGACTCATCGATCTTGAAGGTATGGGCGATGCGGCGGTCCGAAAATCCCATGCGCTTGGAGTCCCGCAGCATTTCCGTGGAGACATCGTCAAACGATTCCATCGCGCTCATGCGATTCTGCATCATCGCAAAGTCGCGGATCTGGTTCAGGAACCAGGGATCGATCATCGTGATGCGGAAAAGCTCTTCGATCGACCATCCGATTTGCAGGGCGTGAATGACGTAGCGAAGACGATGCTGCGAAGGCACGCTCAACAGCCGCCGCAACTCATCGTCCGGCATATAAGTGATGCGCAGCGGTTTGATGGCTTCCAGCGAGCGCAGTCCTTTGAACAAGGCTTCCTTAAAAGTGCGGCCGATGGCCATCACCTCGCCCACCGATTTCATCTGGGTGCCGAGGGTCGGATCGCTGCCGGGAAATTTTTCAAAGGCCCATTTCGGAATTTTCGCAACCACGTAATCGATCGAAGGTTCAAAGCTCGCCGGGGTCTTCTGAGTAATGTCGTTCGGAATCTCGTCGAGCGTGTACCCCACAGCGAGTTTGGCGGCAATCTTGGCGATGGGGAAGCCGGTGGCCTTGGAAGCGAGCGCCGAAGAGCGCGAGACGCGCGGATTCATTTCAATCACAACCATGCGTCCGTTCTCCGGGTTGATCGCGAATTGGATATTGGACCCGCCCGTGTCGACGCCTACCTTGCGGATGATGGCGATGGCCGCGTCGCGCATGCGCTGATATTCCTTGTCGGAGAGGGTCTGGGCCGGGGCCACGGTGATGGAGTCGCCGGTATGGACGCCCATGGGGTCAAGGTTCTCGATGGAGCAGATGATGACGACGTTGTCCGCAAGGTCGCGCATCACTTCGAGCTCGTACTCCTTCCACCCGATCAGGCTCTCTTCAATGAGCACGCTGCGAACGGGGCTCAGCATCAGTCCCCGGGTAATGAGCTCGTCGAACTCCTCGGTGTTGTAGGCGGTGCCGCCCCCGGTTCCCCCGAGCGTGAAAGAGGGTCGCAGAATAACCGGAAAGCCGATGCGTTCGGCGATCTGGGCCGCCTCTTTGGCGTTCGAGGCGATGCCACTGCGGGGCGTCTCCAGGCCGATGTCCCGCATGGCATCCTTGAAGAGGAGCCGGTCCTCGGCGATTTGAATTGCCTGGGGGGAGGCTCCAATCATCCGGACCCGGTATTTTTCAAGAATGCCACCTTCGAAAAGCTGCATTGCGAGGTTGAGGGCCGTCTGTCCCCCCACCGTGGGCAACAGCGCATCCGGCCGCTCCCGGTCGATGATCGCTTCGAGGTACTCCCGGGTGAGGGGCTCGACGTAAGTCCGCTCGGCCATCTCAGGATCGGTCATGATGGTGGCCGGATTCGAATTCACCAGCACGACCTCAAACCCTTCGGCCCGCAAGGCCTTGCAGGCCTGCGTGCCGGAATAGTCGAACTCGCACGCCTGCCCGATGACAATCGGGCCGCTCCCGATGATCAGAATTCTTTGGATGTCGTTTCGCCTGGGCATCAAGAAGTCTGTTTATTCACGATTGAATTGCGTGTGTTCACGCGGTGGCGAGGAGTATAAGAGTCGCCGATGATTTCGTAAACTGAAAAGGCAAAGGAAGGGGGTTTTTATTGGTATGGAGGCCGTTGGGGTCTCCGGTCGGGCTTTCACGCTTGCATATAACCCGTTAAAGTGTTAATGTCTGGTATGATCCTGACGTTTCGAGATCGGGCCAGCGAGGATGTCTACAACGGAGTGAATTCCCGGAATGCGCGGACTATCCCCCGCTCGATCTGGAAGATCGCTGGACGCAAACTCGATATGCTCAATGCGGCGAAGGATCTTCAGGATTTGCAGGCCCCTCCAGGAAACCATTTGGAGTGGCTGAAAGGGTCCTGGGCCGGCCACCACAGCATTCGGATTAACGACCAGTACCGGATCGTGTTCAAATGGGTCGCAGGCAACGCGAAGGATGTTGTGATCGTAGACTATCATTAAACGGAGCAAAGCGATGATCCCTAAGAACCGTGTGCCTACCCATCCCGGTGAGGTGCTCCTCCATGAGTTTCTTACTCCCATGGGGTTGAGCCAGGTCGAACTGGCAAAACGCATGGGTGTGCCTATCCAGCGGGTCAATACCCTGATCAGGGGCAAGCGCGACATGACTGCGGAGACCGCCATTCTGCTGGCGCGCGCTTTGAAGACCTCATCGGAATTTTGGATGAACCTCCAGGTCGCGCTCGACCTTTTCAAAGCCTCCAAGAACTTGGAGCACGCTGCTTAGCCATCAGGTGCCCTCACCTCAGCCATGGCCCGTGCATACTTTTCCCGCAACTCGAGGGGGGTTCGCACCGGCTTGCCGGTGTCCAGACGGATAAAAGCCCCGGACTGGCGGGCCGTGGCGACGACCTCGCCATTCACCGTAAATTCCCCCGCTAGCGTCCAGGTCGCGCGAGTCAGATCCTCCACCCAGCATTTGCCGATCACCGCATCAAACAGCCGCGTAATCTTGCGGTAGGAGATTTCCGTGTGGGTCAACGCGGGCGCAAAACCGGCCGCCATCTGGGCGTCGAGAGGCGAATGGACCTCAAGGAACTTCATGCGGAGGTCTTCCATCCATCGAACGTAAACAATGTTGCTGACGATCCCCGCGAAGTCGATGTCGTAAGATCGGACGACGATGGGAATCGATACTTCCATGGGGCGAATCGAATTACCGGCTGTTTCCTCTGAGCTGCTCTGCATTCTTTGAAGGACCCCTTTTGCGGCGTGCAATGAGATGAAGTGGCAATTTCAAGGTTGATTGATCGAGGTCCATCATAATTGCGAAGAGCATCTTTGCAAAGCGGGATTTTTGAAGGAGAGCGTGTTTTTGAGATATCGATCGAGTCTCACCGCTGAGACGCGAAGATCGCCATAGGACATTTGGAATGAGAGCAGAAGGGTCCGGCCCCATCTAGGGCTTGTACCGGGTTCCGAAAAGGTAATCGCCAATCGGGAATGTGATATTGAAGTTGTAGTTCGACATCAAGGCCGGGTCGTGATGTTCGGTGTGGAGCCGGCGAAGCGTTTTCATTAAAGGGAGGCGGCCGGGCAGGGAGTCTTCCCGAAGATGATAGGCAAAATGCAGCCATTCGTAGGTGAGAAAATAGCCGATTGCCGTCGCCACAAAGAGGTAGGCGACATTGGAGGTGGTCAGGTAATACAGCAACACGCCGACCGGCACGGCATGAAGTCCCACGAAGAAGAGGATCATGACCGGTGGGAAAAGGACCATTTTGTAGTCCTGTGTTCCTTCATAGGCCATGGCCTCGTGCGTGAAAAAGCGATGGTGTTGCAGGGTATGTCGCACGAACAGGGTTCTCAGAAGACGCACGGGGCGGTGCATCGGGCCTTTATGGCCCATGTATTCCACGAGGTTGGCATACAGAAAGGTCAGCGGGATTACAGACCATTCGACGGGAGTTATGCTGTGGAGTCTCCCTAGGGAGAGACCGATGACTGCCAGCGCGGTAGTGCTCGTAAACAGGAAATGAAGGATGCCGGAGTAGGAGGGTGGAATCTCGGCTGCCCGGTATTCAGCCCTGAACCGGGCGACTAAAGAGGGAATGGCCTGGGCATTCATGCGGGTTTCTTGTTCAGGATTCGGACATGAGCTTGATGAAATCGTTGAAAAGATAGCTGGCGTCATGAGGGCCCGGTGAGGCCTCGGGATGATACTGAACCGAGAACACAGGCAGGGAACGGTGCCGCATTCCCTCGCAGGTGTGGTCGTTCAAGTTCAAGTGGGTGATCTCGAGTTCGCTGTCTTTCAGAGAATCCGGGTCGACCGCAAACCCGTGGTTTTGCGCCGTTATCTCCACCTTGCCCGTCATGAGATTCTTTACAGGCTGATTGCCGCCGTGATGGCCGAACTTCAGCTTGTAGGTCTTTCCACCCAGGGCGAGGCCAAGGAGTTGGTGTCCCAGGCAAATGCCAAAGATAGGCTTTCGACCCATCAGTCCCCGGATGGCATTGACGGCATAGCTGACGGGCTCAGGATCGCCCGGCCCATTGGATAGGAAGATGCCATCGGGTTGAAGCGCCAACGCCTCTTCAGCGGAAGTCTGCGCCGGGACGACCGTGACATCACATCCCACATCGGAGAGCCTTCGGAGGATGTTGTACTTGATCCCGAAATCGTAAGCAACAACCTGGAATCGCCGCAAGGACTGAGCGGATGAGGAGACTTGTGTTCCAGGGGCACCAAAGGAAGGAGAAGTGCCCGCCTTGCCTGCAAAGATGTCAGCGCTTTGCTGCTTCCAACCGTATTTCTCCGGGCAGGTCACCCTCTGGGCCAGGTCCAGGCCAACCATGGAGGGAGCCTGGCAGGCTTTCTTCACCAAACTATGCTCGTCGGTGTCAACGGATGAAATCACCGCACGCATGGAGCCGCGGTCCCGCAAATGCCGGACCAGGGCGCGAGTATCGATCTCGGAAACGGCAGGAACTCCACGCTGCTTCAGATAATCCCCGAGCACCCACTCCGACCTCCAGTTCGAGGCGACCGGTGAGTGCTCGCGCACGACAAGCCCTTCAATGAAAGGCTGGCGCGATTCCTCATCGAGACGGTTCAGCCCGTAGTTTCCGACTTCAGGATTGGTAAGAACGACAATCTGGCCGCAGTAGGAAGGGTCCGTAAAAATCTCTTGATAGCCCGACAGCGACGTATTGAAAATCACTTCTCCCGTTCTTTCAACAGGCGCGCCGAAGGCGTGTCCCCGGAAACAAAGACCATCTTCAAGGGCAAGGATGGCAGTCTGAAAATTCATTAAGGTTTTTCAGCGAATGAAGCTGAGCTTTTCCGGCGGCCAGTAACAGAGGACAGCCTTCCCATAGATGTTCTGACGGGGAACCTGTCCCCAGGCGCGGCTGTCATTGGACGAGCTTCGATGGTCTCCCAAGACGTAAAAGTGGTTAGTACCGATCGTAACAGACGGTTCATTCTCGGGGGTCTGGAATCTCTTCGGGATATACGACTCCTTCAGTTCCTGGCCGTCAATAAATACCTTCCCGTCCCGGATCTGAACCGTCTCCCCCGGCAGGCCGATGACTCTCTTGATAAAAAAGCGCTGGGGGTCCAGGGGATAAGAAAAGACAATGACATCCCCCCGTTCAATCGGCTCGAAACGGTAAATGAACTTGTTAACGAAGATGCGTTCCTGATCCTCAATGCGGGGCAACATCGAAACCCCTTCCACCCGCACTGGCTGATAAAAGTACACCACGATGACCAGGGCGAGCCCGGCTGCGATGATTAAATCGCGCATCCAGGAATGCACGGTTCCCCCGAAACCTCGGGTACTATTCTGAGGGATCTTAGCAAAAGTGGAGGCGTCGTCTTCCGGGCCCATCAGTGTCTCCTGGTTTGATTTCGAGTGGTCGATTCTGTAAAAGGCGGCCATTCTCCGGGGGAATAAGCAGTCCCCGACTGGCGGTACGCTCAAGAGAATTTTTAGATTTATATAGCCATACGGAATTGTCAAGTGGTTTAATGATTCATCAAACGCGGCCCGCCGACTCTGAGGGGTAATTCATCTGCCCACGCGGGGGTCGGCCAGAGTCGCCCCGACCCGGGAACGGGTTCTGCCATGATGAAGATTTGCAGGGCATCTGTTATACTCGTTCCAAACGGTGACACCAGAAAAACCGCCTGACGACCATGACCTCGGCTGAGATCAAGCGCATACTGGAAAAGGTAAAAGAAGGAAAACTCGGCGTTGACGAAGCCATGGAGACCTTGCGGAGACTTCCTTTCGAGGACCTGGGCTTTGCCCGGATTGACCATCACCGCTCTCTGCGGGTGGGATTCCCTGAGGTGGTGTTAGGCCGCGGAAAATCGATGGAGCAAGTCGTGGGCATCGTCCGGGGGATGTTGAAAAACAGGCACAACATTCTCGTTACGCGGTCGGATGAGACGACCTTTCGCGCCGTCAGAAAGATCTCGCGCCTGGCGGCGTTTCACAAAGCCAGTGGCGCGCTCTCGATCATCCGGGACAAGAACATCTATGGGCGTGGGCGAATCCTCGTGATTTCCGCAGGCACTGCGGATATGCCTGTTGCTGAAGAAGCCCTGGTGACCGCCCGTGTGATGGGCAATGAAGTGGATGCTATTTATGATTGCGGGGTCGCCGGCATTCATCGCTTGCTGCAGGAAAATCAGCGGCTGCGGCGGGCGCGCGTGATCGTTTGCGTGGCCGGAATGGAAGGGGCACTGCCCAGCGTGGTTGGCGGCCTGGTAGCCGCCCCGGTCATCGCAGTCCCTACCTCGGTGGGCTATGGGGCGTCGTTTGGAGGAATTGCAGCTTTACTGGGAATGTTAAATTCCTGTGCTTCCAATGTCACTGTCGTGAATATTGACAACGGGTTTGGCGCAGGATACGTTGCCAGCATCATCAATCGTCTGGAAAATTAAGAGGGGAATTGTCATTAGCCAGAATGGAGGCGCTATGAGAACAAAAGTGATTCGAAACTTCTATGTTTTATGCGTCGGCGTTCTACTGGTGTGTGCGGCCGCATCCATCATCCTGGTGTGCCATCCTGCCAGGGTGGTGGCCGTTAACTTAGACACCCGACTTGGGGTCCAGTGGCAGGTGGTCGAAGAAGGTTGGACCGGCGCCTGGGTCCGGCGTGGAAGTTCTAACACCTTTGACGCCCGATGGACCATGCCCGGCCAATCCGAGATTCGGGGCGTGATCGATATGCGTTTGGATGGCCGCAATGTCAAGATGAGCCGAGTGGACCAGTACACCAACCAACGGTGCGAATATCAGGGACAGATTGCTAATGATTGGCGGACGGCGCAGGGATGGGTGAGTTGCAACAACGGGCCGCATGCCAATTGGACCGCCACCATTTACAAACAGGGTGAAGCATATCAAGGAAACAGAGAGGTCTTAAGTCCGGGGTATGGATCTGTGGTGAGAAAGGAAGGCCCCATCGTCCCTCAATACAGCCAGGCACAGGGCAATTGGCGCTATGACCTCACAGGTGTATGGAGTTGCAGTGACGGGGGAACCTATTACCTCCGGCAGCTTGGGGGCAATGTGTGGTGGTACGGCGAAGCCTCCAATGGCCGATGGTCCAATATTTTTCATGGGGCTCTAGACGGGGACTGGCTGGAGGGCATGTGGTTGGATGTTCCCAAAGGCCGCGATCGCAGTAATGGCGCGATGCGGCTGCGCCTGGATTCCCGCGACGAGTTTCATCGTGAGCAAAACACGGGTGACGACTTCGGTGGCTCCCGGTGGCGGCGAGTCCGGTAAGTCCGGATATCGGCCCTCGCAAGCCGGGCGCAAGGTCGACAAGGTGAGAAATACTCCTTCGTGAAGGTTAAGGGCGTGCATCCTGCGGTGCAGGGGTGATCAAAGGCAGAACTTTTTCAAAGGAGTTTTAACGATTCCCGAGTGTTTTTCGACGTTCCTCTACTCCGGCAACACCGCGTTGACGTTGTTAAAATGGCTATGCTATAAACATGCGTTTGCCCAGGCATGGATCCGCACCTCCATTCTGCTGGACTCTTTAATTCCCTGACTTCCGAAACCTCAGGGTCGCACGTCACGCTTGATTCCGTCGGGTCAGGAAAGTTCTTAATCCAAACGACAAGGAGCTCAGGCTTGGAGGCAGTGCGTAACGGGCATCCTTGAACTCCACAGGACATCAACTTATGAATTTCGAGCTGACAGATGAGCAGCGGCAAGTCCAAGAGACGGTAAGGGAATTTGCGCGGACAGAACTCGCACCTCATGTTATGGAGTGGGATGAGGCCCAGGAATTTCCGCGGGACGTCTTGAGGAAACTCGGTGAACTTGGGTTTTTGGGCACTGTTTTTCCGGCGGAGTACGGCGGCGCCGGCATGGGCTACCAGGAATATGTGATCCTCATCGAGGAGTTGGGCCGAGTAGATGGGTCCGTCGGCTTGAGCGTCGCAGCTCATAATTCCCTATGTTGCGGCCATATCTACTTGATGGGAACCGAAGAGCAAAAAAGGAAGTTCCTGGTGCCCCTGGCACGTGGAGAGAAAATCGGGGCGTGGGGACTTACAGAGTCCGAGGCTGGCAGTGATGCGGGCGGGACGAAGACCACTGCAGTGCGAGACGGCACAAGCTATGTTCTCAATGGTGCGAAGACCTTTATCACACATGGAAAAGTGGGCGACACTTGCGTGGTCATGGCAGTGACCGACCCCTCAAAAGGCCACAAAGGGATCTCCGCATTTGTGGTCGAGAAAGGAACTCCGGGGTTTCATGCAGGAAAACATGAAAACAAGCTCGGGATGCGGGCCAGCGATACCTCGGAAGTCGTCTTTGAGGATTGCCGGGTGCCAGTGGAGAACCGCCTGGGTAACGAAGGCGAAGGGTTTACAGGAAGTTTGCGCGTGTTGGATGGTGGGCGCATCTCGATTGCGGCTCTGGCTCTCGGGATGGCACAGGGCGCCATGGACGCTTCGTTGAAGTACTCAAAGCAGCGCCAACAGTTTGGAAGACCGATCAGCGAGTTTCAGGCGATCCAATGGAAACTCGCCGACATGGCGACCGAGATTGATGCCGCAAGGTGTTTGACCCATCGGGCCGCCTGGATGTACGACCAGAAGAAGAAGACCACGCTGGAATCATCCATGGCCAAACTTTATGCCAGCGAGGTGGCAGTCCGGGCTGCGAATGAAGCTGTACAGGTACACGGCGGCTACGGGTTTATCAAGGACTACCCGGTGGAGAAGTTTTATCGGGACGCCAAACTCTGCACCATCGGTGAGGGAACCAGCGAGATCCAACGCATGGTGATTGCCAGGGAGTTGTTGAAAAAAATCTAGTTCCCAGTTGCCAGTTGGAAGAGCAGTTCTCGGTTGTCAGTTCTCAGTTGTCAGTTAAAACCTTGGTTCAGCCGTAACTTTTGCCGATAGTATCATCCGGTTGAGCTCCCCTTGTCCTTGAGGACAAACAGAATTGAATTCACAATCACTGGCAACTGGTAACTGAGAACCGGCAACTTCCTTAACAACTGAGAACTGACAACTGCCTTATGCCCGTCGACCTCAACAAGCTGCTTCAAGGCGATCCCCGGGCCATTGCGCGGGCTATCACCTGCATCGAGAATGATCGTGAGAACTCGGCTCGAATCCTGAAAACGATTTTTCCTCATACGGGTCACGCCTTTGTGGTGGGGGTGACTGGAGCGCCCGGTTCCGGAAAAAGCACGCTGGTCGATCGCCTGGCGCGGTTCTATTTGAATGGGCAGAAGAAATCGGTGGGGATTGTGGCCGTGGATCCCACCAGTCCATTCACGGGCGGTGCGATCCTGGGCGACCGGATTCGCATGCAAAACGTCGCGCTCGAGGAAGGAATTTTCATTCGCAGCATGGCGACGCGCGGATTTCTCGGCGGACTCTCACGGGCGACCCACGACGCGGTTTCGATCCTCGATGCTGCTCACAAAGAAGTCATCCTCGTGGAAACGGTGGGGGTGGGGCAGGATGAAATCGACGTCATCAAGGTGGCCCACGTTAATTTGGTGTTGCTGGTTCCCGGGATGGGTGATGACATCCAGGCAATCAAGGCAGGAATCATGGAAATTGCGGATGTGTTTGTGATCAATAAAGCCGACCGCGAGGGTGTGGAGAGGATCGAAGCCCAGCTGCTGGCGATGCTCTCCATTTCCCCGCGCCCCGACGGTTGGGTGCCGCCGCTGGTCCGCACGATCGCCACTCTAAACGAGGGGATAAACCCCTTGGCGGCAGCCATAGAGTCATACGCCCGGTTTGCGAAAGACTCGGCCCTCTTCATTCAGAAAAGGCGCACGCATGCGCGCGAGCGGCTGCTCGAACTCCTGGGTGAGCAACTGGTGGGCAAGGTTGTTCATGAGCATCTGGAGAATGGCCTGCTCGATCAATATGTGGAACTAGTGGCATCGCGGCAAAGCGACCCTTATTCTGTGGTGGACGAGATCATCTCAGGATTCTGCGGGGAAACCTCACAGAACCGGAAAGGGTCCGGGTTATGAAGATCCTGCGGATCAGCCATGTGGGGATCGCCGTGAAGTCGCTGGACCAAGCGAGCAGGTTTTACGGCGAGACCTTGGGAATTCCTGCGGGGGATCGAGAGATTGTTGAAGAGCAGAAAGTAGCTGTTGCAATGCACCCCCTGGGAGAAAGCTGCATTGAATTGCTTGAACCCACGGACCCGCTCTCTCCGATTGCCAGGTTTCTCAATAAGCGTGGCCCGGGAGTCCATCATCTCTGCCTCGAGGTGGAGGACCTGCAGGGCTTGCTCCGCGAGCTCAAAGCTCGCGGTGTTCGCTTAATCGATGAAATCCCGCGAACGGGCGCAGGAGGGTGCCAGGTCGCGTTCATTCATCCGGAATCGACTCAGGGTGTTTTAATCGAACTCAATGAGGAAATGAAGTAAATGAATCTTTCAAATTTTATTCGACGCGGCGGACTATTGCTATTGATCGGAGTACTTTTCGGCGGGCTGGGATCGTTACTGTGGGCCCAAGAACCCGCCGGCGGTTCCACGACAGCAAAGGCAAGTCAGCCGTCCAAGAAGGCCGATGCCGGGACCGATCCGATCGTGGTTTCTTTCAATGATCAGAAGATTACAGCAAGTGAATTCAAGGAAATCCTCTTGCATCTCCCGGTGCAGCAGCGCCGCCAATACACGGGTGCGGGCGGCCCCCGGGCTTTTGCCGAATACCTGGGTCAACTCCTCGTGTTGAGTCAGGGGGCGGAAAAGGAAAGTCTCGAGCGGAACGCGGGAGTTGCCGCCCGACTCAAGTTTGCGCGCACCCAGGTACTCGCCCTTGCGGAGCAACAGGCCATTTCAGATCGCATGTGGGTCAGTGATGAAGATGTTAGAAAATACTATGACCAGAACCAGAATCGGTTCATCCAGTTGCACTTGCTACATATTTCCCTCCGGTTGACGGGATCGGATACGCAGGAAAATGACCAGATGCGGAAAGGGCTGGAGGCGGTGCGAAAGCGAGCGCTGGAGGGGGAGGATTTCAGGGCGTTGGCGCGAGAGTTTTCCAAAGACAGTGATGCTCAGCAGGGCGGGGATCTGGGCTTCCTGGGCAGAGGGAATTTAGGGGATGCGATGGATTCCATTGTTTTCCGATTGAAACCTGGAGAAATAAGCGAGGTGTTTGATGCGCCAGCCTCCCTCCACCTATTCAAAGCGCTTGAAGAACGGCCGCAGCCGGTGTCCGAGGCGCGGCCGGTCATCGCCGAAATCCTTAGAAACCGGATGTTGCAGGCAGCATTGTCGAGCTTGATGCACGAGGTACAGCCTTCGGTGAATGAACAATACTTCGCCCGAGAGAGTGAGAGGCTTTCGACAGACATGCCAATAACCGTACAAGTGGGAAAAGACGGGAAACTTCTATCCAACACCCCCTCGATTGCGCCGCCGTCTTCAACGAATGAGAAGAAAAAGTAAGCGCAGGAGACTCGGTCTTGTTTTCACGGGTATAGCTCATCGAAAGAGGGGAGAGGCGAACAGTCCGTAAAGATGTGGTTTTTTGACGTCTATGTTGTTTCGCACGGAACGTTTCGCCTGGATGGCGGTGCGATGTTTGGCGTTTTGATCGATACGGCGTTGCGTGAACATCGGCTGTACATTTATTAGCACGATATACTATGCCTCATAGGCTCCCTGGCCGAGCTAAAGAGGAATATTGAGGTCGAACCGACCGCCTGAGACTCCAGGGGGGAAGCAGTCCCCACGGCGGGTCCTGTTCTGACTGTAAAGCCTGAAACTCGTGACCCAATATGCCTGTCCATAGACCTAAATCAAAATCTCGAAGCCACGTGGAACGAGCCAATGCAGTCGAAGTCGGGGTGATCGGTGGGAGCGGTCTCTACGAGATGGCCGAACTGGCCGAGAAAAATGAAGTTGCGGTCTCGACCCCCTTCGGCAAGCCCTCAGACCCGCTCGTCATTGGCACCCTGCGAGGCCGGAGGGTGGCCTTTCTGGCCCGGCACGGACGGGGTCATCGGCTCATGCCGACGGAAATTAATTATCGTGCAAACATCTATGCGATGAAGAAGCTGGGAGTGGAACGCATCATTTCGGCCAGCGCCGTGGGCTCTCTGAAGGAAGAGCACCAACCCCTGGATATCCTGCTGCCGGATCAATTCTTCGACCGCACGCGTTACCGTGAAGGCGAGACTTTCTTCGGGAAGGGGCTGGTTGCGCATATCTCCTTCGCGGACCCGGTTTGTCCGCAGCTCTGCGACCTTCTCGAGACGTCTGCCCGCGTCGAATCGATTCCGATACACCGGGGCGGGACATACCTGTGCATGGAAGGCCCGGCGTTTTCGACGAAAGCGGAGTCTAATGTGTATCGGAGCCTGGGTATGGATGTCATTGGCATGACCAATCTGCAGGAAGCCAAACTCGCCCGTGAAGCCGAGATCTGCTACGCCACCTTGGCCTTGGTCACGGATTACGACTGCTGGCACCCCGAGCATGACGCCGTCACCGTGGCACAGATCATTGACAACCTGAACCGCAACGCGGTCAATGCCCAGAAGGTAATCGCTGCGGCCGTTGCCGACATGCCGGCACAACGGATTTGCAAGTGTGGATCGGCCCTTTCCCACGCCCTGCTCACCGAACGGAGCAGAATTCTTCCGGCGACTCGGCGTAAACTGGATTTGTTGGTGAAAAAATACCTTTAGATCCACTATGGAGCATCCCATTTTGCAGATGATTTATAGCCTTACACATCGGGGTGTGCGATTTGCCGTTTTAGCCGTGGCAATGATTTGCGCTCCCCCTGTCGTCCTGTCGCAAGGTGGGAACGAGGTTCATCTCCAGGTCACGGTCACCGATGAGACCGGGACCTTCGTCCGCGACCTCGCGGCCCCCAACTTTGTGGTTTCGGTTGATAAATCGAAGCTCGCTGTCCGGGAGGCCAAAGTCAGATCGGATGTGGCCCCGAGTGACATTTCCCTGCTGCTCGACACCAGTGTGATTGCGAGCCAGGTTGCCAATCCGCTGATTGACATCACGCAGTCTTTCATCAAGGCCCTCGGAGCCAGCGATCAAATGGCGATCATCGCGTTTGATTCTTCCGCGAACCTGGTACAGGACTTTACCTCTTCCAAGAAACAGCTGACTGACGCCTTACGGGGGATGAAATATGGCAACGGGGCCGCCTTGCTCGATGCCATCTACGCGACAGCGGATGGCGGTTATGCCAACTCAACCGGCCGCCGCGTGATGGTTCTGCTCTCCACGGGAATTGACACCGGCTCCCGGGTCAGGCTCAAGGATGTGGCGCCCGTGCTCCAGCGGGAGAAGATCACCCTCTTTGGGGTGTCGTTAGGGGGACGCGGGTTCTTCGCCGGAGGGACGAGCGAGATTTTTGAGAAATTGCCCGTCGCCACCGGCGGTCGGGCGTTCTACCCTCGGAAAGTTTCCGACATCGCGGGGATCGTGACCCAGATTCTGGGAAGCTCCTCGGGGCGCGCGTATTATGACCTTGTTGTGGAGTCGCTACCCGTCAGCCTCGACGAAGCCCAGAGGCGGGTACGGGTCCAAATTGATCGTGACCGCAAAGACGACAAGAATCTCATGGTCACAGCGAGGTTCGTGAAGGAGTAGCCCCGGGTTGATCGACAGAGCCGCCGGCCATCCCTTCCTTGCTCGGCAACGTCGGTTTACTTGAACAGCAACGTTCATTGATTCGAAAGGAACAACCAATATTTCATGGCGACCCTCGTTGTAGGTTCTGTGGCCTTTGACAATGTGAAAACCCCGTTCGGCACGGCGGAAAATGTGCTGGGTGGCTCGGCGACTTATTTCTCGGTGGCGGCCAGCTTCTTTTCGCCCGTGAATCTCGTTGCTGTCGTAGGAGAAGACTTCTCCAGACAGCATGAGAGGATTTTCAGGAAGCATGACGTGGATCTGCGGGGGCTTCAGCGGACACCCGGAAAGTCGTTTTTCTGGTGGGGAGAGTACAACGGCAACATGAACGAATGCCGCACCGTGGACACGCAATTGAATGTTTTCGCCGATTTTTCGCCCCGGATCCCCCGCGAATATCAATCCAGCGAATTTGTGTTCCTTGGCAATATCCATCCGCGCCTCCAACGTGAAGTCCTCAAGCAGGTGCGGCGTCCGCGGTTGATCGCGATGGACACGATGAATTACTGGATTAATAACACGCCCGGGGAGTTGCGCCAAACCCTGAAACTGGTGGACATGCTGATTATCAACGACAACGAAACCCGGATGATTACGGGAGAACACAACCTGGTGAGAGGCGCGGAAAAAATCCTTACAATGGGGCCGAAAACACTTGTGGTGAAGCGGGGAGAATATGGTGTAGCGATGTTTCGGAAGGGATCCATCTTTGCAGCCCCCGCCTTTCCTTTGAAAAGGGTGTTTGATCCCACAGGCGCCGGGGACAGCTTTGCGGGAGGATTCGTGGGTTACCTCGCCTCCTGTCGCTCGTTGACCGAAGCGAGCATTCGTCGCGCGGTGGTATATGGTTCGGTAGTAGCCTCTTTCAAAGTTGAGGATTTTAGCCTGAGGCGATTGACGCGCCTGCGCCGGTCGGACATCGAGGGCCGCTTTAAGGCATTTCAAAAACTGATGCGCTTTGATTCTGCTCTCGGCAACGGGCGCTGAATGCGGTCGGTTTCCAGAGCGGAGGCAGGGGCGTCTCCGGGTTTATGTCCCACGATCCCGAATCCGCACTTCGCAAAGAAAACGCACACCCGGTGAGGCCGCAGATGCTGTTCAGCAGAGAGTCAAACAGTGAGAATCCTGCCCTTTCCCTGGCGGGATCACGGCGTCAATGTGCCCTGGCACTCCTGGTTCTCCTTGTCTTCAGTGTGGCGAGCTTCGCCTACGTCTATGCGCAGGGGTCGACCGATCTGGATGGAGACGGGTGGTCGCACGTCAAGCGCGCACGGGTGCTTACTGATTCAGTGAATCCGGGATATCCCCAGATAGGCACCGTGTGGCTGCCCCTGTTTCACCTGCTGGCGGCTCCCCTGGCGATGAATAATTTTCTGTGGCGAACGGGGGTGGCGGGTAGTGTGGTGTCGATGGCCAGCTTTATGGGAGCGGGATTTGGGCTCTTCCTGATCTTACGGCTGACCCTCGATGAACGTGCCGTCGCCTGGTTGGGGTTGAGCGTAGTCGTCCTCAACCCCAGCTGGCTGTACTACCAGACCACGCCGATGCAAGAACCTCTCTCCATGGCGCTCCTCGTACTCAATGTATTATTTCTGGTGTTATGGCAGCAGCGGGGAAGTGGATGGTACCTATTGCTCGCCGCAGTCATGAATCTTCTAGCGGCGCTGAATCGATACGAAGCCTGGTTCTTTATCCCCTGGAGTACCCTCTGGATTCTTGGCGCCTCCACGTGGAGACGGGAGGGCCGGTCGTGGAGATCCCGTTGTGGCGACGCCCTGGTCTACGGGTCTGTCGCCTCGCTGGCGCCGATCTACTGGTTTGCGCATAACTGGTTTGAGTATGGAGACGTGTGGGAGTTCATCCGCGGTCCATACTCGGCCAGGGCGCTTTACTGGAAGCAGATCGCCACGTACCACTTCCGCTATCCGACCGAAGGGCACTGGTGGCTCTCTCTCCTCTACTATACAAAGTCGGTCCGCCATTGCGCGGGGGAAGTCCCCTTCTGGCTTGCAACGATCGGGCTGCTGGTGGTGCTCATGCGGGCGATATCGAAGGGCCTATCCGGAACGCCCCGACAGAGGGAGCGAGGGTGGTCTTGGCACTCCGCCCATTTGCTGTTTCTGGTGCCATTTGTCTTTTATGTCCTCTCCCTGGTGAAGGGACGTGCACCCACGTATGTTGCCGAATACTATCCCTACACGAACTTCGGTGTCCGGTACGGTCATACTCCGATCCCAGCGGTTGTTACGCTGGTCGGTGTGCTTTTTGCGTTCGTCGCCGGTTGGGTTCACACCCGCTGGTTGCGGCGATCGCTCGTGGCTTTGTTTCTCGGCGTGTTGCTCGTCCCCCTTGGAATTGCCGTCAAAACCCATCTCCATTCACTGCCGGCGCACGAAGAGCCTTACTTTAACAATGATGACGATCGGCGCATTCTTCGCGTTTTGGCCGATTACTTGAAACCCCGCTGGCACGGAGAAATGATCCTGATGAACTCGGGATATCTGGGACGGATTGCACAACTCGACGAAATCCCCTTTCGAAAAATCATTTTCGAAGATAATCTGGACGCGTGGCAATTTGCGTTGCGATACCCTTTTCCTCGCATCCAATGGGTATTGGCCGAAGAAGGCGATGATGTTTGGAAGATGGTTACCACAGTCCCGGCCTACCGGCGTTACTATCGTGAAGAGAAAACAGTGCGGGGAATCCGGGCCCATGTGATCCACGTGTACGCGCACCATGCACCGGTCGGAGGGCCCCCCGAGTAGGAAAGGAGACAATTTATGAACATCGCAACCGAGACGATCCTTAAGATGGCTGCTTCGGCGGCGCTGGGGGGGTTGGTCGGGCTGGAGCGCGAATTGCATCACAAGCCCGCGGGCCTGCGGACCAATATGTTTATATGTCTCGGTTCCACGATGTTTACGATGCTCTCGCTCGAGGTGGCCGAGAAATTCCACAGCGACCCCGAACGCATCGCGGCCCAGATTATTCCCGGAATCGGGTTCATCGGGGCCGGGGCTATTTTGAGGGAGGGATTAAGCGTGGTGGGCCTGACGACCGCTGCCACTATGTTTGTGGTGGCGGCCATCGGGATGGGCATCGGCTATGGCTATTTTGGCTCCTCGAGTATCGCTACAGGCATGATTCTGGCGGCCCTCCTCCTCCTCCGCTATGTCGAGCGGAAACTCGGGACAAAGTTTGTGCATTACCAGTTTTCAATGTCCACGGATAAGATGGCGGAGGCATCGACGAAAGTAAAAGCGTTGCTTGATGAACTGAAAATCCAGACTGAGGAAGTGAGCTGGTCCCGCGAAGGTGAAGGCCATTTCCTTCGCGTCAGTGCGTCCCTGTCCCCCGCACTCCATACGGAATTGATGCGCCGCCTCTTGCAGGTCGGGGAGCTGAATGATATTAAGTCGTCCATCTTCAGCGAAAAGTGAAATGAGGTTGACAACTCGGGATGATCCCTTTCTACAAAGCGCATGGGCTTGGGAATGATTTCCTGATCGTCGACCGGGATGCCTTGCCGGACCGCGGGGAGGAATCTTTGACCCTGCTGGCACAGAAGATGTGCGATCGACACCGCGGCATCGGGGCGGATGGGGTGGTCTTCATTTTCCCGGGTATGGACTACCCCCAATATGATTTCTCTATCCGTCTGTTCAACAGTGACGGCAGTGAAGCGGAGATGAGCGGCAACGGCATACGGTGCGCCGCGGCTGTCCATCATTGGAAGAGTCCGGAGGCCGCAAGAGAGGTTGTGCTGGGATCGGTCGTCGGCCGTCGCGTTCTGCGTCTGATCAAGCGTAATGGAGCAAGATTTACTTACGTGGCCGAAATGGGGGTCCCTGGCTTCAACCCTCAAGAAATTCCATTTTCGGCTGAGGGTCTGGAGATGAATGTTCGCCGGCCTGGGTCTTCCATGGTCCTCAGCGTTCCATTGACCGTGGAAGATCGAACCTTTGAGATTACGGCAATGTCGATCGGGAATCCCCAGTGTATTACGTTGGTGGAGGAGTTTGAATCCTTCGATTGGAAACGGTATGGCCGTGCCCTTGAATCCCATTTGAGGTTTCCCAGGAAGACCAACGTGGAGTTTGTGCACGTCATTGATGAACATACGGTCGAGATCAGGATTTGGGAACGGGGGGCAGGACATACCGAATCCTCCGGCACCGGTTCGATTGCTTCGGCGCTCGGGGCTCTCCTCAACGGCCGTGTAACCAGCCCCGTGCGAGTTCTCACTGAGGGCGGCGTGCTCCAGGTCGAATGGAAGGGGGAAGGTGAGCCCGTCTTCCTGACAGGAGACGCAGAGGTGGTTTGTCAGGGAATATTTCTGGGGGCGAAGGGGATATAACATCGGAGACAACCCGAGGCTCCATTAGCGCCGGGATTCAAAGGAGATTGGAAGGGAGTTATGATTATCGAGATTCTATCCTCATTTCGTTCGCATGCGCTCCTGAGTCGTCGACAAGCGATGCTCTGGTTTGTGACGGTGGCAGGCGCTTCGACCGCCTGCTCCAGAGCGACTGCCGTTGGCGAAGCCGCAGCAATTCAGGAGAGTCGAGGTATTGCAAATCCGAAAACCGCCGGGGCGGCGAATCTGAAGGTGTATTCAGTAAAGCAGGGGAGATATATTATGACTGAAAAGGTCGTCAAGTCGGAAGCCGAGTGGAGGAAACTTCTGTCCCCAGAGCAGTTTGAGGTGACCCGAAAACAGGGGACTGAAAGGGCGTTCACAGGCGAGTACTGGGACAATCATGAGAAGGGGACTTATCAGTGCGTTTGTTGTGACAATGACTTGTTCAGTTCAGAAACAAAATTTGAGTCTGGGACCGGATGGCCCAGCTTCTGGGCGCCGGTCGCCAAGGAGAATATCGAGACCAAGACCGATGACAGCTTTGCCATGCGGCGAGTCGAGGTCCTGTGCCGTCGGTGCGACGCTCATTTAGGGCATGTGTTTGAAGACGGTCCAAAGCCCACGGGCCTCCGTTACTGCATGAACTCTGCTTCCCTCAAATTCGTCAAGGTGTAGTCGACAGATTGCCATGGCAGCGGCGGTGAGATCGGAAATTGCCGGCGCTATCGGTTCGGGACTCGCACCTCCTTCTCGCCCTCACGTCGATGTTGTGGCGGAGGGAGAAAGTTGAGTTGTCTCCTTCCGGTCATTCGGGGCCAATGTGACCGGGTTTTCTCGGGTTCAATTCTTTGCCGAGCGATTACGAATCGAATGGCTTTTTCGCAACAACAATTGAGTTCATGCCCTCCTCCCGCCGGGCGACAGCAACATCCCGAAAGCCCGCGCCTTCGAGATCTGTCTTCAGCTCCTCATCGGTAAAAGTTCCCCCCGATTCTGTCCCGACCAGCATATTGACGGCAAAAAGCGCCCCTGCGACCGGAAGTGTTCGACTAGGATCCATCAGAATATCCCGGATCGCGATCCTCCCTCCTGGATCCAGAGACCGGAAGATTCGGTTGAAGAGTCCCTGATTCTGCTCCCTCGAGTTCTGGTGCACAATGGCGCTGACCCAGGCGAGGTCAGCTCCATGGGGCAGAGGGCCGATGAGGTAATCACCCGCGACAAGACTGACACGGTCATTCAGGCCCGCCTCGGTCAGAAGTTCTTTCGTCAGGGGAATGACATGGGGCAGATCGAAAAGCGTAGCCTTCGCTGCCGGACAAGCATTCAAAAAAGCAACGGTCCAGGTCCCGGATCCTCCGCCGATATCCAGGAGATGGCGGAACTCCAGGGGCTGTATTTCCCGGATGAGCGTATCGGCGAGCGGCGCGGAAAGGGTTTGCATCGCCCCAATGAACGAAGCGGCATCCGCTTCCTCTCCGCGGACGCTGGGTGTGCGATCTGCGGGCCTGCCGTTTTTAACGACCCACGCCAACTGCGCCCAACGGCGAAGACAGTTGGCCTGGTGTTGCGTCATCGCCAGGACACTGCTTGTGCCATGCTCTGTCAACATGGAGACGAGACTTGGGGGGATGGAATAGCGGGCGCCCTGCTTGTCCAGGAGCTTCAGTGCGGTCAGGGCGTCGAGCAAAACAGTGGTCCCCCGGATATCACTGGTGGCGGCGTTGGCCGCTTCCTCTGCGGTCAGGGGCCGTGTGCAGAGGCGGCTGAATAAATTCAGGTCCGCAGCAGCGGCGAGTACACAGGCCGGTTGAAAACCCCTCGCCAGCTCCAAAACCTCTTCTCTTGTCCACTGCTTTGACATGGGGATTTTCCCTTCCGATCTCACAGAACGGATTCGTTACAGAGTCCTCGCAATAGATTATCGTTTACAAGGAACATCAGCAAGACTGCGGATCGCACAAGCTAAAATGCCTAACAGAGAGGGTGCCCGTGAGACGGAGAAATCGCTGGGGCATCTGATGTGAAGGTATGTGGAGGGTTAAGATTATTCTGACGGTTCACTTCGGCAACCAGGCTTCGCACGGGCCAAAGAGAACGTTCTATTTGAAACTTATCACTTTTCCATAGGGTCCAAATAGACTCTCTTAGATCAATCGAAATCAAGCCGAGCAGGGCGTCCTCTCAGCCCTCCCAATTTAACCGCCGTCTTCACGGCGTTCTCACTGCCTGAAGGGTTTAACAAAAAAGGGGCCGATCCCCGGTCAGGATCGGCCCTTTGAAAGTGATCATCGCGAAGTGACTTCAGAAATCTCCAAGACTTCGGAAGTCTTACTGCTGGAGAAGTCAGAACGTGAACTTTACTGCAAGCTGGACCTGCAACGGATCGCCCACGCCCTGTCGCAAGAACCCGTCAAAGTTGAACAGACCGGGGGTAACCAGCGGGTTGACATTGTTGACGTTGTTGAAGGTATTAAACATCTCGAGGATCGGTGTCACCGCAAACCGTTCCTTGAATTTAAACGGACGCTCCAGTCGCCAGTCGAGCGTGAAGAACGCATTGTCCTTGCGCAGGTGATTGCGGCCGCAATCCACCCCGTTGACGAAACGGGTGAGCGAATTATTGTCACTGCAAGCCGACCCCGTTCCTGTCCCCGCCGGGTTGTCGGTGATGGGTTGGCCAGAATGGGCCTGTATCCGAAAAGTGCCCTGAAAGCCCTTAGGCAGTTCGCCGTACATATAAAAATTAAACTTGTGGCGTTGCTCGCGGTCCGAAGGGCTGTACTCCGCCGCCAGGTTGTGGAAATCGGCGTAGCGGAACGTGAAGGGGTCACGCTCGTTGGAATCGTCGTCGTAATCTCTGGAGTACGAGTAGTTTGCTTCCATCTGATAACGCTGACTGAACCGCTTGCGGAGCCCAAACGTGATCCCCCGATAAAGCGATTTTGCAGAGCTGACCGTGTCGGTGATTTGACCCAGATTCGTGAAGGGTATTGGGCCCGAGTAAGTCACAGTGTCAGCATTTTGGGGAATGATGGAAACTGGGCCGACGTTGGGGTTGACAAAGCGGGTGAGGTGAACACCCTTTGACCAAGTGAAGTCTACATACGCCGCCAGGGCTGGCATCAACTCCTGCTCGAACGCGAAGTTGGCGGTATAGATTCTCGGATTCGCGTAGTCCTTGCTGAAAACGGTCACGCCGGGCGTTCCGGGAAAGGTTCCCGGCGGAATAACCGGGGCGACCACGACGCCTGGATACGTGGGGGGATTACCGCCTGCCGTATTGAAGCCGGTGCCCGCCACGATATTTTGGAGTTGGACTCCATTGGTCGTTATGGGCCCCACCTGGGTCAGCATGTTCTGATTTCCGTTGTAAATGCCCCAGCTAGCCCTCAGCACGGACTTGCTGTTGTTGAAGAGATCCCAGGCGATTCCAACGCGCGGCTGGAACATTTTCTTCTGGCTGGGCAGCGTGCCATCCGAAGGGAATCTCGGATCGCTCAAATTGACCCCATAAGCCGTCTGTGATCCAGGGATGACCGGCTCAGCAAGTATCTGAGCTTCCCATCGCAGGCCGTAGTTTAAGGTAAAGCCGGGCCGAATCTGCCATTTGTCCTGAATGAACAGGGCATAATTCTGGTTGGTCTGATCGGCCTTTCCAGCAGCATCCGTGGTTGGGCCGCTCGGGGAGGCGTTCTGCAAGTAGAGGAGCAGTGGCCCACCCGTGGGGGTGGAGCCGGCGGGGCATGTTCCGGTCGGACCGACAAACGCACCGTTGGAACATTCCACGGCCGTCGGTCCGAAACCCGCTCCCAGCGACGCGGGGGAGGCGTAATGGAGGAAGCCGGTCACGCTGTCGAAGATATAGCGACCCGTGAAGAATCCACGGAATACCTGGACATTCCGGCTGTGCAGCCATTCGCCCCCAAACTTGATATTGTGCTTCCCGGAAACAATGGACAAGTTATCCCGGATGTCGGTCCGGTAAAATAGCTCATCGACATTGGGCTCCAGGAAAAAAGGCTGCCCAAATCGAAAGGTCGTGGCGAACCCCATGGCCGTGTCCGGAACGGCAGAGGGTACTGCATTGCGTGGGCGATTTTCGCGCGAATAGCCGAAATGGAATTCATTCAGCTTGTTCTGTGAAAGCGTCGTAAACAAACTCGCGTTGACGGTCTGGATCTTGGACGGCCCTTCGATGCCGTTGGCGGAATTTCCGTACGTGGGGACATCGAAGGTCTGGTTGGTGTTCTTGGAATAGTCGAAGTTGTAGGAAAGGGAGAACTGGTTCGAAGGGTTGATGGTCCAGTCCAGCTTTCCCAGAGCATTTGAGTTCCGAATGGGATGTGAGATCGGATTGCCTTCGGCCTGGCTGAATCTATTCTGATAGAAATTAATGAGCGCCACACGCTGGCAGTCGGTGTTGCTGTTGATCAGGGCATCATTAATCCCGACGATCGGTGCAGCCACCGGGCATGGGGTGGTGCCAATGGGCTGGCTCAAATTCGCCCGCGTCAGGTCCTCGAAAATCTGCTCGAAGGCGCCGAAGAAGAAGACCTTGTCCTTCTTGATGGGCCCGCCGATGGTGCCGCCAAACTGTTCGCGCTTGAAACCATCCAGCCCTTTGCCATCGGAGGTGTCCGCCGTCAATGCTTCTAAACGTTGAAAATAAAATAGGCTTCCATGGAACTGGTTGCCTCCGGACTTGGTGATGACATTGACGACGCCTCCCGCAGTCCGTCCGAATTCCGCGTTGGCGCCAGATGCCACCACCTGGAATTCCTTAACGGCCTCGAGCGTGATGTCAATCGCGGCGCGCTGGCCTCCCAACTGCTCTCCAAAAAAGCCGTTGTTATAGTCGGTTCCATCTAAACTGATGTTATTAAAAATCCCGCGCTGACCGTTGAAGTTGATCTCATCGCCGTCCGGGCCCTGAACGATGCTGACGCCCGGCGTCAAGGTCAGAAGATCCTCAAACTTTCTCCCCAGGACCGGCGTCTTCTCCACCGAAAGCTCGTTCAAGGTGCTGGCGGAGACCGTCTCTGAGCTTTCAATCGTGGGCGTCGCAGTCACGGTGATACGCTCCTCTCGTTGTGAAACCTTCATAGCCAGGTCGAGCGTAATCGTTTGACCCACCGTGAGACTGATACTTTCCTGCACCAGGGTGGCGAATCCCTGTTTCGATACCGTCAGGGAATATCGGCCCGACGGCAACTGCAGGAACACATAACGGCCATCACTGTCGGTCACATTCGTCCGGGTCAGGTTGGTGTTCAGGTTCTTGATTTCAACATTTGTTCCCGGCACAACGGCCCCGGAGGGATCCGTCACCGTTCCCTGGATGTTCCCCGTCGTGATGGATGACTGAGCATACAGGCCAGATGTAACTGCCAGAGTGATCAACAAACAATAGATGCTGCCTCTAAGCCATGCCGACATGGCGTGTGACAAGGTGTTGCGCATGGTTTCCTCCCCAAGGTTGTACTTTCAATTTTTAGTTCTTGAAATGGAGCATCGCTCGGTGCCTGCCTCGCAGGGTCAAAAAGTTTTCCGCGCGCAGAGATAAGAGAAGGGCTGAGATCGACCTGCTTACGCCGTCCAAGGTTCAGTGAACAGGTTATGTCGTTAAAACAAACGTCCGTACGGTTCAGATTATGGCCTGCATGCCACATCCCCTCACAAGTTCAATCTGTAAGCGAAAGAAGCCGCCTCCGTGAGTTATTGGACGATCCGATTGGAAATAGCTGGTTTTCGGAATATTTATATGCCAAGACAGGAAAAAATTCAAGCAATCAAATGAATAAAAAATCTGCTGGCCGACCGGAAAATCTTTCGCTTGGACGAGAGGAAATTTCAAGGCGGGGAAGGCGGATTAGGTATGAAAATTGCTGTGTTCGGAGGGCGGGGTTCGGGCTGGGGCGAGGACGTGGTTCGAACCAAAAATGGGTCGATCCGCGAGGGAGGATCGACCCGGAGTGTGTAACTGTGGGGGAATAAATCAGTGTCCATGCCGATCTTGACGCAGGTCCTTGCGATCATGATAGAGGTCTCTTCGGTCGGCTTTGATATCCGCCTTGCTGTCCCCCTGCCTGATATCCTGCTTCAGGTCCTTCCTGTCTGACCTGATATCCTTTCTGTCGTTATAGACATCGTGGCGGTCGTGTTTGAGGTCGCGCGCATCGTGACGTATGTCGCGCCTGTCCTGTTTAATGTCGGAACTGCCGGTTGGGCCCGTGGTTTGCGCCCAGGCTCCAATCGAAAGCAAACCAACCAGGGCGCCTCCTGTCAAGATACGCCTAATGATTTTGCTAGGGTTCATATTCGGCTCTCCTTGTTGTTGAGATTCTTACTAGCCTTCATCCTTTTAAACAGGCTGGTTGCCGAAAGGTTTAATGAAGCAGGAAGGAAATCATCGATCGACATTATCGGAGGTGAGGTTTGATCGGGGAGTTGTTGAATACTGGGGGAGTTCTGATCATCTACCGCGCCGGGTGGCCCCGAGGTTTGTTTCCGCAATCCGAAATCAGCAATCCGCAAAGGTGGCGGGACCCGCACTGAATTTCTTGATGGGGTTCTAAACGACCCGCAGCACCACCAGGGTCATATCATCATGCTGATCGGCTCCTGCCGAAAACCGGTCGGCCTCCTGAATGAGCTGGTCGATGATTTCAGTGGCCCGCAACTGAGCACACTGATGAATCGCGTCTATCAACCGTTCCTCCCCCCACTCCTCCTCCCGGGGGTTCATGGCTTCGCTGATACCGTCTGTAAATGCCACCAACAAATCACCTGGACTCAAGGGCACAACCCCCTGCCGGTACTCCATGTTTTGGATCAAACCGATCACGGAGCCTCCGATTTCCAGACGGATCACATCGCCTTCGGACCGCGTTGTGCGGAAGAGCATGGGAGCGTTGTGTCCGGCATTCACGTAGGTCAGTGTTCGGGTGGTGGGGTCATACTGTGCGAAAAAAAATGTGGCATAGCGATTAGTGGGGGAGGCATCGAAGACGAGGCGGTTGACATTGGAGATTATTGTGGACAGGCTCATCGACCCCGCCATGGTTTGTCCGCGCAGGGAGGCCTGGAGGCTGGCCATGAGTAACGCAGCCGGAATCCCTTTTCCAGAGACATCCCCGATCGCGATGCCAAGGTTCCGGTCCGACAGGGGAAGAAAGTCATAATAATCGCCGCCTACTTCCAGGGCCGGCCGGCATTTGCCTGCGTAATCGAGACCGGGAATCTCAGGAAAATTCTGCGGAAACAGGCGCTCCTGAACCTCTCGTGCGATTTCCAGTTCGCGGTTCATCTTTTCGCGCCGGGCAATTTCAGCTGCTACCGTGGCAGTTAGATGGCTGTTTTCCAGCGCCAGGCCGGTCTGCGCTGCCACCGACTTCAACAGGCGGAGGTCGGAGTTGGAGTACGGCTCTTCCGAGAGCTTCGGTCCGAGTGTCATGAACCCGAGCAGATTCTCTTTCACTGCCAGGGGTAAAAGGAGTTGTGCCTTCAAATCCTCCAGCTGTTTTCGCTCCCCCGAAGGAATGAATTCCCGGTTGACCCATGAGTCGGGGTCCTCGAGATAGACTCGCAGAGGCTCCCGTGTTCGACGCAGATATTCGACCGCCCCAGCACTTTCAGGAAATGAAACGGGAGGTGAATCGCCGAAGCCCAGGGCGTAAGCGGGTGCGTAAATCCCTCCCGCTCTCAGCAGCACGGCGACCCGGAGTACATGCAGCGTGTCCGCGATGCTTTTCGATACGGTCTCAATCAGTGGCCCGGTCTCCACCAACGAACGCACATTCTCGCCCAAATCGGTGAGAACCTTTTCGGCGTTGTATGCCTCGCGGAAGAACCGACGGTCCGTCCAGGCGCGGAGGCGATCGGCAAGGCGCCGCATCAGAAAGATGACAAGGATCCCGATGGCAATTTTTGTGATCTTCTGTGACCGGTTCGTCAGGGGGTCGGACGCCAGGGTCACCGACACCAGGATGACCACGAAGCTCGCGAAAACCTGGAGAACAAGAATGCCCCGAGTGGCAAGAGCGTATTGCAGCCCCTGGCGGACTACGACCCGAACGTCCAGTGCTCGATGCACGACGATCACATACGCCAGGGTGACCGGAAATAAAAAAAGGAGAAGGATCGAGGGGACCGTGACCCACGGGGAAAAGCCGGTAAAGGGATTTCTGTGTGAAACCAGTCCGGCCACGAGAAGGATGAAGACCGGCCCCAGGCTGATGCTTGCACCCCAGCGGAACAAGGCCAGGCGGCGGCGAGCATCCGCTGTAGAAGCGACCCCGCCTTTGTAGCCGAGACTAAAAAAGAAGACACTGATGGCGATCGAGGTCAAAATGAACGGACCTGCTCCCAGATGCTCATAGAACCGATTGACTCCGGAAACCGCGGCGATGTTTTCAGAGGCTCCCACATCGATAACGGCCCGGGCCAGGGAGTTGGCAGCGAGCGGGACGATCAAAAACCACTTGATCCACGGGTGCCTCTCTTCAAACGGGAGCGCTTGCGGAAAATAGATTCCGAACAACATCATCCAGAGCGGCCAGCTGGTAGCCCATACGGTGTGATAAACGATGGCCCCTTCGCGCATCCCGTCTCCCCACCCGAGGATATTTCGTCCGGCGGAGAAACTCGTCATCTGGCTGAAGCTCACGAGTAATGCCACCAGAAGCCAGGCCAGGGGGTCCCGCGGCCTCACCGCAACCACTCCGAAACCGAGCAGCAGGCAAAGCAAGGGAGTGGCCACGTCGATCAAGAGGCTCATCGACCAGGCCCCAATGTTCATCGGGGTTTTGGTGTTCGGGCCAAGGACGATCCTCGCAGTGCGCCTTCCGGACGAGTTCTGGAACTCGACCGTCATCACATCCCCGGCAGATGACTGCTGAAGCACCCTCTGTAACTCGGCTTCACCGGTGAACGCGCGTCCATTGATGGCCAGGAGGCGATCGCCTACCTCTAGTCCAGCCTGCATCGACTCCGGCCGTACGCTCGCCACAAAGGAACTCCCGGGCGCCAGCTCGAAGGGGTTGGACACTCTCTCCATCCTGCCGAAGAGAGATAGCAGGGTGTCCCAACTGTTGCGCGTTTGATAGGAGAGGGCAACGAGGATTAACAGGACGAGGCCGGCATACTGCAAGCGGTGGCTGGATTTCCGTTCCATAGACGGTTGACGTTTTCGAATTCAACGTGAGGGATCGAGATCCCTCCCCCGCACCAGAGGTTCCGAGAACGGAAGTGCCCCCCGTGAAGATTCCCGAACTTTCCGTGTGTGTCCCCGTTATTGACGGGCCGTGGCTGATCGACGCAGCGAAGATAGAGATTTTGAACATCCCTGTCAAATCCATTCTCGGCCCCGGTTAGCCGATATGTCGCCTGACGCTGTTTGGTGAAAGAACAAACAGGAGGCGAGGGAATAGACACCTTGTCGCTCCATACCGAAAAGGATTTCTGAAGCCCAGGGGCCTGCCCCCATCCGCGTTTACCTAATGAGGACTGATTGTAAAGGGGGAGGGGGACGGCTTTGTCGAATCCCCCCAGCACAAGCTGGGGGAAAGTTCAAGTGCAGCCCACAAACACAGGCTCCCAAAAGAAACTATCCCCCCATCCCGCTTCGCGGGATGGGGGGGATAATGAAAACAGGATCGCTGCCGTAGGCTGTACCTGAACCATCCCCCGGCTTCCGCCGGGGGAATTATCGACCGCTCATTACTCCGGTCTTAGGTTAAGCTTATGGGGGCCTGCCCTCCAGCGTCTCGATGTGGGGTGTTGGTTCCAAACCGAACTTGTATTGGGGCGGGAGTTTAGGGAACGAGTGGGATATTGACAAGTATGTATAATTCATGCATATTAATATGCATGCGAACGACCTTAAACATCGATGATAGCCTCGTGGCGCGCGCCTCGCGCCTGACGGGATTAAAGGAGAAGACCCAGCTCGTCAGGCTGGGACTGGAGGCCCTCATTGCCCGTGAAAGCAGCCGCCGCCTGGCGGCGCTTGCCGGCTCGGAAAAGAAACTTTCTCCCATTCGCCGAAGACGTCTGCGCCACACATGATCCTCGTCGATACATCGGTTTGGGTGAGGCATCTCCGCTTTGGCGACACTCGCTTGAGCACCTTCCTCAACGACGCCGAAGTGGCCTGCCATCCCTTCATCATTGAGGAGCTGGCCTGTGGTCATCTCCATAACCGAAGCGAGATATTGTCCTTGTTGCAGAGTCTTCCTCAAGTCCCGGTGATTGATGAAGGAGAATTTCTTGAATTGGTCGAGAGGCGCCATTTGGATGGCCGGGGTATCGGGTACATCGACGTTCATCTGCTGGGCTCCGCGCTCCTGTCCGGGCTGCCGCTGTGGACGCTTGACCGGCGTCTCCATTTCATAGCACGAGAGAAGGGCTGCGGTGCTCAACGGTAGCCGGAAACCAGCACGCTTTGCTGAATTTCGAATTTTGGGTGTTGCCTCAGTGAGGCACTGCGCATCGATCCCCCCAGATCAGTTGATCTGGATATCCAATTTTCCCGCGACTGGAAGAATATTGTGGTTTACACCGCGGAGGACGACGAAGGGAGCCATAAGAGGATATGGTCGTCCCAACGCTACTGTTGGTCGGACAACAACTACGAAGAGTGTGATCCCAGCCCCTCGGGTCCGCCTCCAAAGCCACGCCAGGTGGATTTGACTAAACCCGATTGGTAATCCAGTCCTTCATGGTTTCGGCCATTCGGCCCCCTTTTTGGCGGGCGGCGCTTTCACTCCGAGGTTATGTGCCAGGAAAGCCCAAACATCGGCGGTCTGGGCGATCCGCTTGTCTGTGGGCATATAACCATGGCTCGTCTGAGTCTCCACCCGGATAATCACTGGTTTTGCGCAACCCTGGTCACGTTGCAAGGCGGCTGTGAATTTATAGGAGTGGCTGGGCACTACGCGGTCGTCGTGATCGGCGGTAGTGATGATGGTGGGCGGATAGCAGGCGTCCTGTTTCAAGTTTTGCAGGGGTGAATACGCAAACAGCCATTTGAAGGCCTGGGGGTCATCGGGCGAGCCATACTCCGGCGCCCATAGGTCGCCTCCTGAAAACTTGTGGTAGCGCAGCATATCCAGCACTCCCGCCCCGGCATAAGCCGCTCCAAACAGATCGGGCCGCTGCGTGAGGGTGGCACCCACCAGCAGGCCGCCGTTAGAATAACCCTCGATGGCCAGCCGGGAAGGCGAAGTGTACTTTTCTTTAATCAGGAATTCGGCGGCGGAAATAAAATCATCAAACACATTCTGCTTATGACTGAGCATTCCCGCCTCATGCCATACTTCCCCATATTCACCCCCGCCCCGCAGGTTCGCCACCGCGTAAACCCCTCCCAGCTCCAGCCAGACGGGAAGCATGGGCGAGAAGCCCGGGGTGATGCTGATATCGAACCCGCCGTAACTGTAAAGGACGGTCGGGTTTTGACCGTCCTGCTTTAGGTCCTTCCGGGCAGTGATGAACATGGGAATCCGGGTCCCGTCCTTGGATTGGTAAAAGACTTGCTGGGTCTCATAAGGTGAAGGATCGAAGGCGACCTCGGGTTTGGCAAACACGGCGCTCCGGCCCGCGTGCATATCGTAGAAGTAAATTGTGGTCGGGTAGAGGTAGGAAGTGAACCCGTAAAATATTTCGGGAGTGTCATTGCGGGCGCTCAGTCCCTCCACCGAGCCGATGCCCGGCAGGGGGAGCGTCCCCATCGGTGCGCCCCCGGTCGAGAAGATCTTGACCTCGCTCTTCGCATCCACAAGATACTGGACAACCACCTGGCCGCCGGCCATCAGGGAACTTTGAATGACGCTCTCTCCTTCCGGGATCACGGGACGCCAGTGTTCAGGTGCGGGGTCGGTCAAGCCCGTCGCGACAATCTTTCGTTTGGGTGCGTGGAAGGTCGTTTGCAGAAAGAGGGTATCGCCGATGTTTCCGATGGGGGCGTATTCGGCATCATTCTGGGTGTAAAGCGGCTTCACGGGAGCGGCTACATTCGGATGGGCGGGATCCCCGAGATCGACGAAGAACAGTTCGTTGGTCGGGGCCGTCCCGTTGACCAGTGCGATCGCCAGGTAATGACCGTCTTCGGATACAGAGCCCTCAATGATCCAACCGGGCAAATCCGGCCGCGCATAGATAGGCCGGTCCTTCGTCTGGTCCGTCCCGACCTGGTGATAGTAGAGGGCCTGGTTCTTAACCTGGTCACTGATTGCCTGGCCGGCAGGGGGTGCCGGGTAACGCGAGTAGAAAAAACCCTTCCCATCTTTGGTCCAGGAGATTCCGGAAAATTTGACCCACTGGACCTGGTCGGACAAATCCTTGCCCGAGGCAATTTCCTTGACGTGGAAAACAATCCAGTCGGAGCCTCCCTGAGAAAGGCCGTACGCGAGGTAGCGCCCGTCAGGCGACGGCGAGTAGTCGGCCAGGGCCACGGAGCCATCGGGCGAAAGCTTGTTGGGATCGATGAGGAGTCGAGGCCGGGCGACGAGTGAATCTTGCAAATATACCACGGACTGATTTTGAAGGCCGGTGTTCTTGCTCAAAAACAGCTTGCCCCCCTCCCGTCGCGGGACCCCCACCTTCTCATAATTCCACAGCTTGGTCAGGTGCTCACGAATCCAGGTCCTCGCCGGAATCCCGTCCAAATAGGAAGAAGTCAGCTTGTTTTCAGCATCGACCCAGCTTTTTACGGGGGGACTGTTGAGGTCTTCCATCCATCGATACGGGGCTGGCACCTTGACGCCAAAGAGGTCATCCACCACGTTATCGCGAGTGGCGGTCGGGTATGTGAGTTTCGAGCCTGCCGTCCCGGATTCTTTTTCTCTTTCCGCCATCGAGGGAGCTTTTCCGCCTGTGGTTAGCTGTCCCAACATCATTCCGCCCGGCAAGGCGAGACCCAGCAGGATCATTCCAACC
This sequence comes from Terriglobia bacterium, assembly GCA_020072965.1. Taxonomy (GTDB): domain Bacteria; phylum Acidobacteriota; class Terriglobia; order JAIQFV01; family JAIQFV01; genus JAIQFV01. The sequence continues at coordinate 226,146 of JAIQFY010000005.1, forward strand.
AGTTTCATCGTTATCCCCTTTGATGTGAGCGGGCATTCAGGATGCCGCTGACTTGAGCCAGGTCAACACAGGCTGCGTAGATTTCTGTGTGATTCAGATTTTCACAGGAACTATAAACCGCATTGAAAAAAAGTCAAGACGACAGAGCGGCTCCGGCAATTGAGCATAAGAGTATCTGCTTCGCGGGGTCAGTATTTTAATAACGCTCGATAGAGACCCCTCAAAGCGGAACTGGAAGTTCCGCACTCCAAAATTCTTTGAAGTGCCTCTCTATTGAAGTTTAGCGTATTCGGTTTGGGCTTCTTTTAAGAGTGGAATATCCGGATCTGCATCCTTCCAAAGGGCGAGAAAATCCTGATAGGCGATCCGGCTTTTGGATTTATCACCTTGCGCAGCATAAGCACGGGCCAAGCCAAGATGTGCCAGGGACTGGATGGTATCCGTGGGATTGAGGTTGCGAAAAGCTAGAATCTGCTCGTACTCCAGGACCGCCTCCTTGGAGCGGCCGGACAATCGATACGCCTCGGCCCGGATGTATCGAGATCCCGAATTAACGCGATCGTAAGGCGCGGCCGCACTCATCAACTGAAGGGCTTTACCGTATTCGGCGCGGTTCATCTCCAGAATCGCCTGAACGGCTGGGACTGAGACGTACTGTACTATAGTATCCTCAGGGCGGCGCTTGGCCACCTCTGCAGCCAACTCCCGGGCCTTGTTGTCGGCGCCCGCCAGGGCCAGGGCCACAGCCGCATTCATCGTCACATCAGGACTCTGGGAGATCGCCAGGGCCTTAGCGGCCCCCTCTGCCGCCCGCGGACGGTTCAGAAACGCCGCTTCCAGGAGGGCCTCCTGGGCAAACGTGCCTGCTTCTCCTTCCTTCAGGTTCAATCGATGGAGGGTTTCCCTAATCCGAGTCGAAATTTCACGGGCGCGGTGTATTTGACCGTGGGAAGCCGCCATGCCCATCTCGGTGGAGAGGATCGTGAGGTCTCCAACGGGGGTCCCCTTCAGGGCGGCGAATTCCCGATCCAGGGCGGCCTTATCCCCTTGGACCAAGGCGATCATCGCGAGGTTCGCGTGGATCTGATTGCCGCCGATTTTCCGTTGAAGGGCGCTTTCCAGCACCGCCTTGGCTTCATCAAGGCGGTTCAGAACACAGTACGCCTCGGCAACCACGCCATAACCGAAAACGGAGTCCGGGGCCAGACGGATGGCCTCTTTCGCGTTTTCCAGCCCCTTTTCAAATTGTCCCAAAGCGAGGTATTGAATGGCGAGGTTATTGTAAGGGATGGAGTCCCGCGGATAGGTCTGCTTGAAGACTTCGTAGGTGGCGATTCCTTTCTCGATCTGGTGCCGGTCGGAATAATAATGGGCGGTGATATACAGCATTTCACGCTCACTGGCGCGGTCTTTGCGATCGAAAGCCTTTTGCTCGTACTCCTCGGACAACTCGCTCAGGCCGATGTTGTGATAGGCCGTGCCGAGGCGGGCGTAAGCAAGAGCAAAATTCGGGTCCAGTTCGATGGCGTGCTGGTAGAAGGGGATTGAAGCCAACTCCTCGAATTGATTCCGTTTCGCATCTCCCAGGGTGAACGCCTTGAGGGCCTCCAGTGACGACGTCGTCGCTTCCTGCAAGGGTTTATCAAATCGCTGAATGGAACTTAACGACTCGCCCAGTTTCTCACGGACCCCGGTGCTGGCCTTGTCGAGTGCGTTGAGCACCTTCTCCTTGCTGGTGGCCTGCATTTCTTCTTTGGCCAGGGAGTCGCCCGTGATGGCATCGGTCGCCTCGAGGCTAATGACGAATTGACTGCCCAGGTTGGCGACAGAGCCGGTCAGAATCACTTTGATGCCATTGCGCTGGCAGATTTCCCGCCCAACATCGTTCGTCACCCGGTCATCCGGCGAGCGGCCCATGAACTTCAGAGTCTGTCTCACTTTCTCTTCCGGAAAAACATTCAGGAATGGGGATTGCTCCAGATCCACGGCCAGGGCCTTCTTCAAGGTTCCGTCGAACATCGAGTCGCCCGTGGTGTTCACGAAATCCGTGAGCAAGATGAAATCCTTCTCAGTCAGAGCACGCGCACGATGACCATAGAAGGAGGCAATCGCAACGACGATGATCACGGCGGCGGCCACGATGGGGCCGTATTGCCACAACCTCCTGCCTTTGCGGGCTGCTGTCTGTACTACTGAATCCGGACTACTGACGCTGCTCCCGGCTGCCGGTCGGAGCTTCTCAGAGCCCGGGGTTGAAATGCCGGGCACCACGGCCCGCCCGTTGGAACTCACCCCGCGTTCCGCGGGCAGAACCCCGCTGGATACTGCGGAGCGACCGGAGTCGGTATCCCGCTTCAATCGTTTGAGATCAGCGCGCATATCGGAGGCGTTCTGGTAGCGGAGCTCCCGGTCCTTCTCGAGGGCTTTGTTGACAATTTCCTCCAGCTTTGACGGCAGTTCGGGGTTCAACCGGATGGGCGTGACGGGTGTGCGGTTCAGAATTGCATCAAAGATAATCGCGGAAGTCTCGCCGCGAAACGGCTGGAATCCGGTCGCCATCTCGTAAAGGACGGTTCCGAATGAAAACAGATCTGTGCGGGCGTCCAACTCCTGCCCCCGGGCCTGTTCAGGAGACATGTAAGCTATAGTGCCGACAGTACTGCCCGGGCTGGTGAGATGGGCCTCCGTCGGGGCGACCACTACGGTGGGTTGCTGGGCGCCGTTCGAAGTTCTCTGGTGTGGCTGGCCGGCGATCTTGGCCAGGCCGAAATCCAGGACCTTGGCCTGACCCCGGGAGGTGACAAAGATGTTGGCAGGCTTAATGTCGCGATGGACAATTCCCTGGGTATGGGCGGCATCCAGGGCGTCGGCGACCTGAATAGCTAATTCCAGCAATCGTTCCAGCGGGACGGGCTTGCCCTCGATGAGATGATTGAGACTCCGCCCATCGAGATATTCCATGGCAATAAAACGGCGGACTTCCTCCCCCATGGTTCCTTCACCGATGTCATAGAGGGTGCAAATATTAGGGTGGCTCAAGGCTGAAGCCGCACGAGCCTCACGTTGGAATCGTTCGAGTGCCTGCGGATCAGCAGAGAATTCATCGGGAAGAAACTTGAGCGCGACGAAACGGCCGAGGCGGAGGTCTTCAGCCTTGTACACCACGCCCATTCCGCCGCCGCCCAGCTTTTCGAGGATCCGGTAATGTGAAATTGTTTCGCCGATCATGGTTTTTGAACTCCATCCACCCGAGAGAAGATTTCAGCCATCCTGGTGCAATCAAAATGAACCGGCATGCTTCACCTGGTTCGCATGACGCCCAATGACGGACATGGGATGAATGGCGCGTGCTGAATAATTCAACTGAACTATAAACGCTGCCCCGAAAAAGTCAAGGCAGCTTGTCGATCACGGGTTGAGGCGTCGGAATCGTCGATAGGCCAAGCGGGTCGCCCCGATCCTACCGACGTTCTTGGAATAGACTGAGAGATGGAAGCGGAAGGTTGTCGACAGGTGCACGATTGATAGCCCCCGCTGAGTAAAGTGTTCACCGGGGCTACCCGGGCTGGATCACCGGTTCATTCGCTTTCTTCCGCCGCTCTTTTTCACTTTCCTCAATGGTGTTGGTTCAGCAGGAACGAGTCGGTCTGATTCCGCCCAGTTTTGGTTGAAGTCTGCCTTTGCTTGGAGTAGGCTCAGATTTTCTCATGAGGTATCATCAGAAGTGCGGGGTATATCCTCCGCGCAGGAACTCTATGCCCCGGGAATGCTTGCAATCCGGGCTGGCGTCTCGCCATCGAGATTCAGGGAGAGTGGGGAAGAGTTGTGGACCTGTTGAGACTCAATCTTGAGGGAAGAAAACCATCACTCCCTTCGCAGGCGGAGATTCGATGGCAGGTGGGGCTGCTGAGTTCAGTCCTGGCCCTGGCTTTCAACCTTCTTGCCCGCTTTGCCTTCGGAGCGCCCTCGGTCCCGGAGCTAATGACCGAGCGTCTCTTTGCTGTCGTGCCCATCAGTCTCGTCGAGTTTGCGGTGAGCCTGCTGGGGATCTTTGCAAAGCATTTTGCCTTCATTGGGTGTGCGGCGATTTATGTGGCGCTACTGACAGTTGCGGCCACAGCGTTTCTTCATCGATCAAAGAAGCAGGGCCCGGTCTCCATCGCCTTGTTCACCCTCTTCATCTGGTTCTTCACATTGGTTTGCGTGGTGCCCTCGCTCGGTTTTGGATTCTTTGGCAGGAATTTGCCCATGGGTGTGGTCACGGTTTCGTTGTGGTTGTTTTTCGTCTACTCACTTTATGGTTTTTTCATAGGGTTCTTTGGTGGGCTTTTCGTGGAGCAGACTGGAAAGAGCGTCTGGCTCAGTCGGGTGAGCGAGCGATGGCTATCGCGGCGGCAGATGATGGCAGGTTTGGGATATACGCTTGTCGCCGCGGGTGTCTATGATATTGTCGCCCGGCCCTTGTGGCAGTGGTTGCGGCAAAGTGCGGCCGGGCTGATCACCGGTGGGAGTGGGATTTTCCCCAGCATCGACGGGCTAGCGCGTGAAGTTTCGCCCACCGCCGATTTCTACCAGGTTTCAAAGAACGCCTTCGATCCCCATGTCGAAGTTCATTCATGGAAACTCGATGTCGGCGGGCTGGTCGAGAACCCGCTGTCCATGACCTATTCCGACATAAAGGCCCTCCCCGCGATTGAGCAGTATGCAACCCTCGAATGCATCAGCAATACGGTGGGAGGCCCCCTGATCGATAACGCCCTGTGGCGTGGGGTGAAACTCAAGGACGTCCTCGAACGCGCCCATCTCAAACCAGGGGTCCTCAAGATTGTCCTTCATGCGAGCGACCATTATTCGGATTCTATCCCACTGGGCCGGGCCCTCGAGGAGGGGACTCTACTTGCTTACGCCATGAACGGGGAGGCGCTCAATGCGATCCATGGGTATCCGCTTCGACTCATCGTCCCCGGCATCTATGGCATGAAGAATGTCAAATGGATCACGAAGATCGAGGCAGTCGATTACGACTTCAAAGGGTACTGGCAGGCCCGCGGCTGGGATGACAAGGCGGAATACAAAACCATGTCGCGCATTGATGTCCCGCGAAAATCATTTCAGGGCAAAACGACTATTGCCGGAATCGCCTTTGCCGGCGATCGCGGGGTCAGGACGGTCGAGACTTCCAAGGATGGTGGAGAAACCTGGGAACAGGCCGAGATCAAGCCGGCGGTTTCTCCGTATTCATGGGTGCTGTGGCATCAAGAGTGGACTCCGGCCCACCCGGGTAATCATGCGCTGGTGGTGCGGGCGACCGACGGAGCCGGGCATTTGCAGATCGCAGAGGAGGCGCCCCCCATCCCGGACGGGGCCTCAGGATTCCATCATCGAAAGGTCAAGTCGGGATAATTCACGGAGCCTCCACATTTTGATTCCAGCGATAGGACTTGCCGCGTCCTTAAAGGCCGGTCAAACAATCAGCCCCGTGGATCGTCAGGATGACAACGAAAAAAGTGCTTTTTGCATCCATTTGACTATCAAGTCATAGCAATGGGCGGGGACGTGCCATTTGTCATCCCTGATGGAATTTTCAAAAGGGACGGTAACACCGTGTATTCAGTCAGAGTCGATCCCAGGGGAATTCTAGGGCATTGTCCGACCGAGCTGTCCCGTCACGGCGTCGGGATTCAGCGTTTGTCAATTCGGGTTGCTTTTCTGGTTCTCTGTTCCTGGATTTCACTCTCGAGGGCTTTTGCTGGGCCGCAGTCCGCGCCGGGGCAAGAGTCTCAAGCCCCCCTCTCTGTCCCTGTCCAAGCACCCTCAACTCCCACCCAGCCAGCGAGACAGAAACTCGTGGTTACCGTGATCGACGAAAATGGAGTTCCAGTTTTCTCCGCTCAATTGACGCTCACTTCAAAGGAGGACCAGAGGATTGTCAAAGCCAGAACGGATCACGCCGGTCGGTTCGAGTTTGAAAATCTGACTTCCGGTCTTTACCAACTCCGCGTCGAGAAGGAAGGATTCTTTGTGGTCACTTCCGATGAACCCCGTGTGGGTGAAACCCAGACCGTAGAGATTACTCTCAACCACCTTCAGGAATTGCACGAGGTCATGAATGTGGACTATTCCCCTCCGGCCATCGATCCCGAGAAGACTACAAGTAGCGAGGGCCTGACGGGTCAGGACATCGTTAATCTGCCTTATCCGACGACTCGAGACATCCGCCAGGCACTGCCGTTGATCCCGGGAGTGCTGCCGGATCCCACCGGGCAGATTCACGTGAATGGGGCCGCCACGTATCAGATCTTCGATTTGCTCGATGGATTTAATATCACCCATCCCGTCACCGGCCTGCTGGATCTGCGCGTCAGCGCAGATGCGGTTCGATCCGTTAACATCCAGGATAGCCGCATCCCGGTCGAGTACGGGAAAGGCTCGGGAGCGGTCCTCAACATGATCACGGGAATGGGAGATGATCGCTTCCGCTTTTCTGCCACGAACTTCATCCCCTCCATTCAAAATCGCAAGGGATTGAATTTCAACGAGTGGACTCCACGAGCGACTTTTTCGGGCCCGCTGAAAAAAGGGAAGGCCTGGTTTTATGACGCGGTCGATGGCGAGTACGGTTTGAACATCATCGAGGAATTGCCGGACGGGGCGGACCGGACTCATGACTGGCGATGGAGCAATCTCGCCAAGGCTCAAGTCAATCTCAGCCCAGCGAATATTCTCACGGCGAGTGTTCTCATCAATCAATTTCACGCTCCGAATTTCGGCTTTTCCGTTTCCAACCCGCTCCCCTCGACCATCGACCAAAGGCAATCTGCCTTCCTGGCGACGATCAAAGACCAGGCCTACTTCCGGAATGGCCTGTTGCTGCAGCTGGGGATGGCTGTAAATCAGTTCCGGACCGATGATGCCCCGCAACCCGGCGACTTGCCTTTCTTGCTCCACCCCGAGGGGACCAGCGGAAACTTTTTCCAAACGGACCACGGGAAGGCACGGCGCTTTGAATGGACTGTCAATGCGACCATGCCTCCGGCGCAATGGCACGGCCGGCACGAGTTCAAAGTGGGGGCGGAAATCGATCAGGTGACCTACCAGCAGGCGTTGCAACGCGAACCGATCTCCATCGTCCGGGAGGATGGAACCCTCGCGCGCTTGATTACTTTCGTAGGGAATCCAAGCTTCAGAAGAACCAATTCTGAGTGGACCGGTTATGCCCAGGATCGATGGTCTTTGTCGGACCGACTCTTGCTCGAAGTCGGAACTCGTCTAGACTGGGATCAGATCATTCGGGATATCCTGATTTCTCCCCGGATCGCATCGACATATCTCTTAACCCAGGATGGCCTGACAAAAGTGTCTGTGGGAATCGGTCTCTACTACGATGCCACGAATCTGGATTTTGTCACTCGTCCCCTGGGGGGACAACGAATCGATCAGACGTTTGCGGTCGATGGAGTGACACCCCTCGGCCCGCCTGTCGTGACTGCGTTTCACGTCAATGAGCAGACCCTGAAAGCGCCCCGATTCCTGAATTGGAGCATCGGGCTGGAGCGAACCCTTCCTCATTCCGTTTATCTCGGCTTGAATTTCATTGAGAGGCGAGGAACCCATGGCTTCGCATTCGTAAACACGGATACGAGCGGGACCGGCGGGGCGAGCGGTCAGTTTCTATTGACGAACGAGGGGCAGGATCATTTTGATGCATTCCAGATCAATCTCAAGCATACGTTCAAAGGGAGTTATCCATTCCTCGCCTCGTATACCCGGTCCGCAGCTCGTTCCAATGCCGTGGTTGACTTCAATCTCGGCAACCCTGTTTTCTCGCAGCAGGCGGGAGGGCCGCTTCCCTGGGACTCTCCGAACCGATTTCTCTCCTGGGGCGGGTATCCACTGATCAAAGGGATCGATCTGTTCTACTCTTTTGACTGGCGCACGGGATTTCCATTCAGTGTGATCGACCAGAATCAAATCCTTGTTGGTGCCCCGAACTCTCACCGTCTTCCCGATTTCTTTTCCCTGAACATACATCTGGAACGTAGGTTTCATCTAGTAGGCTATCAGTTGGCTCTGCGCGCCGGCTTCAACAACATCACCAATCATCAGAATGCAGCAGGAATCAACAACAACATCGACTCCCCGGGGTTTTCAAGCTTGAACGGGGTGCAGGGCCGTGTGTTCACGGCCCGAATCCGGTTCTTGGGGAAAAAGTAGCTGCCTCTAACGAGTGAGAAACCACAGAGGCGCCGAGACCGGGAAGAAGGGACCGGGCAGCGCGGCCATCCCGCTCTTTGGGATGTGTGCGTAGTTCTCAGGGGACAGGTTCACATAATTACATCAGGGCGGATTAATCCTTCATCGCACACCTCGCAGAGAACGCGATGTGTGCGCCACCCTGCCACGCGGCCGCCGCAATGCTTTAAGGCGTCGTATACGACCTTCGAGTGAGTCACGGATACAGCCATCGCAATTCCTTCAGGAGATACGGATTTCCGGATTAAGATCGACCGGAAGCATACCACGGGAGGTGACTTCTCAAGTCTCAAAGACATCGAAACTCGCACGCCTCTCAGTCTCGAGAGCAGGGGATTGGTCCGCCGTATTAGGAAGCCTCTTTATGGAACGGGATTCCTCTAAAATGTTTCGTTCAAAAAGAGTGCATCCGGAGGTTGTGTGCATCAGAACAGGGATTGCGTAACCTCGTGCCCTGCAAGGGCACCCTTCAAAAGCCCAGGGCATCGCCCTGGGGCCAATGGCAATTATATCTTCCTGACTTGCCCTGTAAGGGCAATCTTGTGGTGACAGGAGCCGACGCTGCTAAGAATCCCCATGACCCGGGTGTTGGGAATTTAATACCTGCTGCCTCGGCGTTCTTGGAGCTTGCCCCGCGAACCCGCCGCGCGGCGGGTTCGCCTTTTACACACACCGTTTCCGGAAGCGCCCAGAAAGGAAAGGTTCTGACCAGGCTCCTGTCTTGAAAAAGGCGCTTGGGAAATGACTCGAAAACACTCCGATGGGAGCACTTCGGTTGGTTTCAGGCCCCAGAGGCGTACTATAATCCACTACGATGAACAATAAAATAAAGGGCGCGATTTTTCTGTCCGGCCTGTGTCTGCTCGCGGTGTTTCCGGGGGTCTCGGCACGCACTGCGGCGGTCGAAGGCGCAAAGGAGAACCAGAGGATGAACGATATTCTCCAATATATCTCCTCGAGCTGGGGTGCTCTGACGCGGTCGATGACGGCGTGCAACGAATTCCTCGATCCGAAAGAGTCCGCGCGGCCCGTTCTTTACTTCCCGGCGGGATATGCCGTACCCGCTGATGTCAAGACCCTGGAGAGGAACTGTTCAATTTCCATCGAACACTTGCCCCAGGTGATCACCGGGCTCGGAGAAATCGACTTGGACAAAGTCGCGCCACCCGGTTTGCTATACCTTGAGCACCCCTACGTTATTCCCGGGGGGCGGTTCAATGAGATGTATGGCTGGGACAGCTATTTCATCCTGCGGGGCCTTCTGCGCGAGGGAAAACTGGATCTCGCCCGGGGGATTGTCGAGAATTTCTTTTTCGAGATAGACCATTACGGAGGGGTGTTGAACGCCAATCGCACCTATTACTTGACTCGTTCACAGCCTCCCTTCCTGACCTCGATGATTCTCGCGGTCTACGATTCTGAAAAAGCGAAGGGACAGGACGATCCGGCGTGGCTGGAGAAGGCCTATCCCTACGCCGTCAAAGACTACCGCTTTTGGACCCACTTGCCCCATCTTGCGGGCGATACCGGCCTTTCACGTTACTTCGATTTCGGCAATGGACCCGTGCCTGAAATGGGAGACTCCCCGGGCTATTATCGGGAGGTTGTGCGACATTTTCTCACCTACCCCCGGGAAGCCGGATCCTTTCTTGTCCGTTCCCCGGACCCGCATCGAATCCCGAATACCATCGGGCCGCGTTTTCCCCTCGAACTGTGCGAACCCGATGCAGAGTCCACGAAGGATTGCACGCCCGTCGAAGGGGTGAGTCTTTCGCGCGAATATTACAAAGGAGACCGCAGCATGCGCGAGTCAGGCTTTGACGTCTCCTTTCGCTTCGGGCCTTTCAGCGCGGCGACCCATCATTACGCCGGCGTGGACCTGAACAGCCTGCTTTACAAGACTGAGAAGGACTTGGAGCGAATCAGCGGGATCCTGGGACATAAGCAGGAGGCAGCTCAATGGCGGACGCGGGCAGAGAAACGTCGCGAGGCCATGGACAAATATCTTTGGAACTCGCAACGGGGTCTCTACTTCGATTACGACTTTGTGGCTCACGCCCAGTCTTCCTATGTCTTCGCTGCGACTTTCTATCCGCTGTGGGCGGGACTTGCTTCGCCCGAACAGGCGGAAGCAGTCCGCCAGAACCTGAAGCTCTTTGAACAACAGGGCGGACTCGCGATGAGCGGAACGGCCTCCGGCGCGCAGTGGGATTATCCCTATGGTTGGGCTCCCATTCATCTGATTGCGATCGAGGGGTTACGTCGCTATGGATTCAACGAAGATGCTGACCGCCTCTCCTATAAATTTCTTTCGATGGTGCTTGAAAACTTCCGGCGCGATAAGACGATTCGTGAAAAATATAATGTGGTGACCCGATCTTCGGAGACCCATGTCGCGGAGGGTTACCCGCAGAACGTGGTCGGCTTTGGATGGACGAACGGAGTCTTTCTTGAACTGTTGCACGCCCTGCCTGAACCGTGGGTGAAACGCCTCCATGTGAAGTGAGAACATGATCGTATCAGGATTCACCGCGGAGGCGCCAAAAACGCCGACATTCTTCTGGGGACGGCCTTTAGGTTTGCCAACACTCGAATCCCCCCAACGGGAGTTGGGGGATCGTTCAGGTTCCGCCTACCACCTGACCGCTCTCGATCTCGGAATCCCACCAGCGGAAGCTGGTGGATCGTTCATAGTAATTAGGGCCTGTCCCGAATGGCACTAAGTTAAGACGGCCGGTGGAACTAGGGGCTCCATCCCTGAAAGGTGGATCGTTCATAGGAGGGGAAATGGAGGGGTCAGGCACCGACATTCGACAATTCAGTAATTATTGGTATGAAGCGAAACGCAGACTTCATTGTCTTTGCTCCGCAATTGTCGAATGTCGGTGTGAACAAATGTCGGTGCCTGACCCGAGAATTCTGTGACCCGAAAATTCTGCGCCCTTAATGGTTCTGTGGAGTCGGATCGTGAGGCACGAATGCGCCGATCGGCGGGTACAGCACTGCGTACTGCCATCTTACGCCTGACGGCGGTGGGTTTGCTCCTCGTGGCGGGTTCAGCCCTTGCCCCCGCCGCCCAAGTGCCGCAGCCACAGCGAAAGCCGTTGCGGGTCCTTTTTGTCGGCAATAGCTACACCTATTACAACAACCTGCCGGAAATGCTGGAGCAACTGTCGTTGTCGGCGGGCACAGACTCCCGCATCCAGGCCCGGATGATTGTCGCAGGGGGAGCGATGCTCGAGCAACTCTGGCAGAGAGGGGCGGCTCTTTGGGCCATCCAGCATGGCGGGTGGGATTACGTGGTGCTGCAAGAGCAGAGTTCGCTCGGCCCCAGCCCGATGGTAGACGGTCTGCCGACCATTCGCTCCCCCGACGATTTTTACAAGTATGCGCGTCTGTTCGACGAAGCCATCCGGCAGGCCGGCGCGAAGACCGTATTCTATTCTACGTGGGCGCGGCGCAATGCCCCCGTCCAGAATCAGCAGGCGCTGGACTTCGCCTACATGAGGATTGCTCGCGAGCTCCATGCGCGGGTCGCGCCGGTGGGGCTGGCATGGCAAGACCTTCGGACAAAAGGCTCGGGCGTTGACCCCTACTGGCAGGATGGCTCTCATCCCTCGCCGGCTGGGACGTACCTGGCCGCCTGCGTGTTCTATGCGACCTTTACTGGCAAGAACCCCAAAGGCCTGTCGCACGAAATCTTTGGGCCTCCCGTGGACGACACCGGCCGTATCGATGGCGACAAAAAAGTGCAGCTAGTGGGTCTTTCGGCAGCGTCTGCGCGTCTCATCCAAGAGGCAGCTTGGAAGGCGCATCAAAAGCTGGAGTCGTCCGGGGGTTACCTGAGTGCTTCCCCGCCGCCCGAGCCTCTGCGCACGGCACTGCCCACCGGGCGCAAGCCCGTTCCGGCGGATCTCGAAGGATACTGGAGGGGGGAGACTCGCGTCTTCTCCCGGGCAGTGTCCTGGCCTGCAGCTATGGAACTCCATCTGACCAGGGCCGGCGAGGATTTGCGGGGGGAGCTGAAGATCCGATTCGGTAATCCCCGGGATGATATTACGACTCAAGTGTCCGACGTCCGGTTAACTGAAACCGGGTTTTCCTTCATCCAGCCGCAGGGGGTCAGCGACGCCATCGTAAAATACGAGGGTGTGTTTACAGGCCGATCGCTCGAAGGCGAGGCCCGGATTGTCCTGACGGATGGAGCAGTCGTCGGCATCGGCCGATGGAGTTTGAAACGCAGGAAGTGAAATCAGAAGAATTAGAATCCGGGTTCCAGCCGGAAGAGTGAACATTTTGAAAGGCGTTAATCGAGAAGAAGATAAAGGGGGTTCTCGTTGAAACATCGTCGCTTGTTCAAATCCGCATCGATGCGGAATCGGAATGGGCGGTGGGGAGATTGACACACGACGACAATGGTTGAAATTGTCGTCGTTCTCTCACCTGAAATATGGAGAATCATGCTGGGGGAAATCGGGCTTTGCTCATTAAATCGGAGGTGAAGCCATTGCCCGGAATTGCGTACAAATGCCTTGAACCTTCTCTGAATTCAAAACGGGCAATGGCCGTATTCCTCAACACCCTTCACGCCGGGAGAGAAGGGAACTGCGATGGATCGATCATCAGCGGATCCGAGGGAGCAGGCGCGTGAGCTGACGCGGGTTGTGAAAATTGTTCTTCTTCCGTTGAGCCCGCCAACGCGGTGGTCGAGGAGGTTCCCCCCGCGATCGTCTGTGTGACATCATCAAAGTATCCCACCCCCACAAACGACTGGTGTTTGACAGCCCGGTAGCCGCTGTCGCTCTCCCGAGCGAACTCGCTTTCCTGCACCCGGGCATAGGCGGTCATCCCGGCCTCCTTGTAGCTCTGGGCCAGCTCGAACATGCCGAGGTTCAGGACATGGAAGCCGGCGAGGGTGATGAACTGGAACTTGTATCCCATGGCTCCAAGCTCTTTTTGGAAGCTGGCGATGGCAGCATCATCCAGTTTCTTCTTCCAGTTGAACGAAGGGGAGCAGTTGTAAGCCAGCAATTTGCCGGGGTATTCCGCATGAATTGCTTCGGCGAAACGGCGGGCTTCTTCGAGGTTCGGCTCCGAGGTTTCACACCAGATCAGGTCAGCATAGGGGACATAAGAGAGTCCACGCGCGATGGCGGCTTCGAGCCCGCCTTTTACCGTAAAGAACCCTTCCACGGTCCGCGCGCCGGTCAGGAACGGGCGGTCCCGCTTGTCGACGTCACTGGTGAGAAGGTTGGCCCCGTTGGCGTCCGTTCTCGCGACGATGAGAGTGGGCACTCCCATCAGGTCCGCCGCCAGGCGGGCCGCAATGAGCTTTTGAATGAATTCCTGGGTCGGCACCAGCACCTTGCCGCCCATGTGGCCGCATTTCTTTGCAGAGGCCAGTTGGTCTTCAAAATGGACCCCCGCGACGCCCGCTTCGATCATGGATTTCATCAACTCAAAGGCGTTCAAGGTGCCGCCAAAGCCGGCTTCTGCATCGGCCACGATGGGAGCAAACCAGTGGGGTCCCGGTCGTCCTTCCGCATGCTGGATTTGATCGGCCCGCTGGAACGCATTGTTGATTTTGCGCACCACGTGCGGAACACTGTCCGCCGGGTAGAGGCTCTGGTCCGGATACATCTGGCCGGCGTTGTTAGCATCGGCCGCCACCTGCCAGCCGCTGAGATAAATAGCCTTGAGTCCGGCCTGGACCTGCTGGACCGCCTGATTGCCGGTCAAGGCGCCCAGGGCCGCCACATAAGGCTCCGAGTGCAACAGCGACCACAACCGCTCGGCTCCCATCTCGGCCAGGGTGTGCTGGACCTGGATGGAGCCGCGGAGACGGATGACATCATCCGCCGTGTACGGCCGCGTGATCCCTTTCCATCTCGGGTGAGTGGCCCATTGTTCAGAAAGTTCTGCTGCCAGAAAATCGCTCTTCATGTCTCTTCTCCTCAAAAGAATCGGACGGTCGATTACAGGAAAACGCCTTTGTAGAAAGGAAATGCGGGCCCGGCGGTGATCCGCCCCCTTCGGTGGATCCGGCAAGCCCGGGTCCCTGCCGAAGAGTGGAAGCCCATGTCCGGCCATCGGGCCGGTGTTCAATATATTGAACAGTTATTCAATTCAGTGCACATGATAGCCGGTCCGCGGGCGCTGTCAAGCGCAACTTCCTCCTTGTTCAATATGTTGAACGTAAATTCATAATACGAATCATGCCTTTGACAGCGCCGAGGGGGCTTGTTAGGATGAGATTCGACAAAACGATCGGTCAGAGGACGGCGTATGCGTGGAGCAGCAGAACAGGCGTCATCGGCGGTGGATCGGGCGCTGGGCATGCTGGAGGCTATCTCCGAGCGTGGCGCGGGAATGACCAATGCGGAACTCAGCCGCAAGCTGCGGATTCCAAAAAGCTCGGCCAGTTACATCCTCCGGGTGCTGGAGCAGCGGGGATACCTGCGCCGGGAGCGCGCCACCGGCAAGTACCGCCTGGGGCTCAAGGTGGTCAGCCTCAGCCGCGGAGTCCTCGGCGGCCTCGATATCCGGGAACTGGCGATGCCGGCGCTTCATCACCTCGTGGAGCACGTCCACTTGACGGCCCACCTAGCCATCCTGGACGGGGGCAAAGCGGTCTACGTTGAAAAGGTCGAAGCCCCCGGCTTCATCAAGATGGACACCTGGGTGGGTCGCCGCATGGAGGTGCATACGACGAGTGTGGGGAAGGCAATACTGGCTCATCTGCCAAAGTCGGAAGCGGACGCGCTCTTGAAGGGCCTCGAGCTGACCCGCCGGACCCGAAAGACGATAACGACCCTCCCGCAATTGTCGCGCGAGCTGGCACACATAAGAACCCGGGGATTTGCAGTGGATGATGAGGAGAACAACCTGGGAGTGCGTTGTGTGGCGGCGCCGATCTTCGATGCCCTGGGGGACGCCGTGGCGAGCGTTGGGGTCAGCGGCACGACAAGCCAGGTGGACCGCTCCAGCATGTCGAGGATTGCGGATCTGGTGAAAGACGCCGCGCGCCGAGTCTCCCACCAGCTGGGCCATCAGTCGGCGGCGCGCAAGGCCCGGGCGGGTTGAGCGAAGGCCTACACCTTAATAGCGGCCAATAGCTGAAAAGTACAACCCCACAAGGAGGGCAGCCTGCGCACCTCGGGGAGCAGGAATCGGCTAGCCCTTGACTGCATCAAGCATCGACTGGATGCGCTGCAGGCGTTTGCCGCGATCGCGGACGAACCGCTCGATGCCCTCCAGCAGCCAGCGGGGCGAAAGATGCGCCTCTTCGATGACCTCGTCGACGCTTCCGCCCGTGCGCCAGCGGTTGTCCCAGTCGGAGGTCATGGCATACTCCTCGGCAATCTTGGTCATCAACCAGTCGTGCATTAAGCGGCGGCCCCGGTTAGAGATCACCGTCGAATCAATCCACTCTTTCTCCGGCAGCACCTGGTTGCGATAGGCGTCATCCTGGGCCGCAAACAACTGGGGACTGATCGCCGCCACGATCTTGACGTTGAGCCTGGCTTCACCGAGGTCCTTCAGGATCTTGACGATGTTGGCTGTCGTTGAAGTCCCCTGCACAATGATCGTCCCCATCGGTTTCTGACCCGCGCGAAAAGGCCGCAGTACGTAAGCACCCCGGGCTGCTTCAAAATGTGAGGCGATGCCCAGGGCTTCTCGATTCGGAATCTCGATCGCAGGGCGGGTGAGATGGAGAGCGATGACGGCGGCGTCCATCTTCAGCGCAGCCCCCAGGACGGGGGCGACTTCGTTGTGCTCCCATGGATGCAAGTCAATGCACTTGCCATCGGGAAAAAGCTGGGTGACGCCGGGCGCCAGAATTCCAAAGTGGGTGCGCGAATCCTCGGCGGTCTCCGGTCCGGAGTGGCTCGCGCAGAGGATAACCTTTCCCGCCTTGATCTGTGAGTCCTGCGCCAGTTGACTGAACAGCCTCATTGGGCCGTACTTCAAGTAAACGAACGATCCGTAAGTAGAGCAGGTCGCGAAGAACCCGTTGAACTCCTCGAAGGGTTTCTCTGAAAGATTGACACAAGCAATACCAACGGAAAGGCCGGAATTGGAAAACTCGGTGATTTCCTGGGGCAGCAGTGTTCCCTCGGGGTTCTTCTCGCGCTCGTACCACCCGTATCCTTTCGTGTCGCCAAAGTCCTTGGCGAATCCGGAGATGTTGGTGGAGTCGGCCAGGTCGGCCGACATCGCCAGAAACAGCGGCCGATCATATTCTTTCCTGCAGAAAGCATTCACCCAGGCTCCCCACTTGGCAAAACCGGCGCGGTTGGCTTCTTTGGCGCCCGGAGACAGAAACAGTTCCGGAGGATAGTTCCGATAGTCGTAGAGGCGTTCGTCGTGAACGGGATTCCTCTTTGTCTTTAGTCGGAAGCCTTGAATATCTTCAGGAACCCCCTCTCCAATTTCCACCAGGCGACTGGCAAGGTAATCGACGAGTTCCTGATCGGCACGGATCACATCCACGACCACCTTCAAATTGTTTCTAAACTGCTCTTTGATGGCGGCGGAATCCTTGGGGGCGGGTTGGGCGTAGCCATCGAACTCCACGCCATACTTGTCCATGAATTCCTTCTTGGTCTGCCAGAACAACACATGGTTCATCGGATGAGGGGAGCCGTGGGACTTGTTGTCGTACTTCAAGTACCCGCGGCCTTTGCGAGTCTTGAACCAGATCATCGTGGGGACCTTGGATGGATTGTTGGCGACCATCGCTTCGATAAAGGGATCCACAATGGTCTCCCACTCGCTT
Organism: Terriglobia bacterium; assembly: GCA_020072965.1. GTDB lineage: Bacteria > Acidobacteriota > Terriglobia > JAIQFV01 > JAIQFV01 > JAIQFV01. The sequence continues at coordinate 243,178 of JAIQFY010000005.1, forward strand.
CCCTGGTCTGTTCCGAAGACGCGCCATCCATAAGGCTGGAACCAATCCACCGGCGTCCCCCGGACGACGGAACTGGCCGGCCGGTCGTCAATTCCAAAATCATTCCAGTCGATACAGAAGTAGAGGTTGTCCAGGCCCAACCCCCACGCTGAGTTCTTGGACTCGTGGGCCGAACCGGGCGTGAGCCCGCCTTCACCTTCATAAAGGATCACCTTTACTCCACTGGCTCCAGCACGCTTCAGGGCCATGGCTTCGCCCACGCCCACTGGAATTCCATGACCGGAGGGGCCGGTATTGAACTTGAGAAACAGTGTTTTTCCTTCCTGTTCCGCATGCCCCGCCAGTCCCTTGTTGCGGCGAAAGCCAAGCAGGTCTTCCCACGTCAGCTGCCGCTCGCGGGATTCCGGAACCATATACCGGCGGTCTCCCGTCTGTTCATACTTGGCCCGCAGCGCTTCATTCAAAACAGCCAGGGTGCAATAGATCAGGGGAACCGTATGACCTGCGCCCAAGAGAAATCGATCTCCAAAGCGCTTTTCGGGATGCCGGATGTCCCATCGCATGAAGCCGCTCAACAAGGTGGTCAGCAGGGCATGCACCTTGGATCGCGAGCCTCCCGGGTGGCCGCTCTGCCGATAATTCAAGATAATGTCGATGAATTGGTCGATGCAGTCCTTGGTCTTCTCCCACTTGGGAAATAAGGTGGCGAGTTCTTTGTGTCTTGAAGACAACAGATCTTCGGTGGCAGTGGACATTAAGGCTCCTGGAGTATTTCACCACAGCCTCATGGGTGGCGAAATCGAGGTCGTGACAGCGTGAGCGCTCCTATAATTCCATTTTCATCAGGAAATCGTCAAGATGTAAAAGCAGCGTAGGGGCGGGGGAGCCGGGACACTTTCTGATGAAGGAGCCCGGGGCGATCGACCTCGATCAATCGCCCCGGGCCATTAAGATTCTTGTTCACGAAAATCTACTGAGAATGATTAAATGTAATGACATCCGCGAATGAGTTCGGTGATGACGGGCGGCTCTGCCGCTTCCGCCGTGACGGACGGAAAAGCTCAGCTTTTCTGGCACATGGAGAGTCTACGCTCCCCCTGATCCGAGGTTGGAGCCCGCCGTCCCGCGAGGCGCATAGGCGTCAACCCAAAGAGGATTGATTTTAAAGGGGGAGGGGGACGGTTCTGTCGAAATCCCCCCAGCGGAAGCTGGGGGAAAGTTCAAATACGGCCCACAAACACACGCTCCAAAAAGAGACCACATCCCCCCCATCCCGCTTCGCGGGATGGGGGAGAGATAATGAAAATGGGGTCGCTGCTGTAGGCTGTACCTGAATCATCCCCCGGCTTCCGCCAGGGGGATTATGGACCGCTCTTTCCTACGGTCTTAGGTTGACGCGTATGCGCGAGGCGGGACGGCGGGCTCCAGCAGTCTAAGGAAATAGGGGAAGAAGGTTCATCCCGGCAAGCCGGAGGCTTTCCGTCCGCCACGGCGGAAGCGGCAGAGCCGCAAGTCTCAGGTGTTTCCTAATTCAGAGCCTTTCCCGTCACTATATTCTCTCATCCTCAGTAGTGGAGACAAAACTCACCCATCTAACGCAGGGCCAGCGCCACGCTCGTTCCCACGTCATTGAAGAAATCGAGCTGGACCGCTCCCGCGATGCTGGAAGTGCTGAGCAGGATCAGTTGAGTTTGAAATCCCCCGCCATCGACAATTTGTGGGAGGAACAGAGACCCCACCGGCGGATTGTTCAGATCAGCCACAGGCAGGGTTGAGAAAATGTCCTCGGTGCGCTGGTTCTTCGTGAGCCTCAATGTTAGGGGAGAGACAGGCACGTTTGAACTCAGTGTCAATACACCCAGGAAGTTCGTGGATAGCGTAGGGATCAATTCGGTAATAAACCGGGCCACATGTCCGTTGGGAGGGATGGTCAATGTACCTGAAAAAGGCGTCCCATCGAGGCCAGTCAGGCTGAGATTCACGGTCGCCGTAGCAGCATTTCGATTGACGATCGCGATACCGGTGTTGCGGCTTAATGGCGAGGCGGCGACTTCCACAAACAGCCGTGCTGCGGTGGTCTGGGGAGAATCAGGTACCCCGGCCTGCGAAGAGATGCCGGCACCGCTCTTACTAGTAAAAATTCCACTCCCGATCGGCAGGGCGCCGGATGAGGGGTTGACCACAGCATAACCGACGCGCAGTGGCCCCAGGCCCGTCGTTGAAAATTTCACCATCCCGTCAGGCGGCATTGAATAATTCAGTAATCCCTGGGGACCGTCCCCGAAATCCAACGACAACGGCGACCCGTCATCGCCGAACAAGGAGATCGTTCCCGCACTGGACGTGGTGGCGGAGGGGTTCATCAAGAGGATTTGCGTCGGTAAGCCGCCCCCGTCCACGATTTGAGGGAAGATCAGGTTCGTCCCGGCCGGGGGGCTGTTCAAATCCGCCAGGGGTAATGCCGTTGAGACAAGTTCCCCGTGCCCGTTGGTCGCGTTCCGCAGATTGGTCGCAGCAAACAAATTACAGCTCGAAAGTGTCAGTGTCCCCAGGAAATTGACCGGCAGATTCAAACCCATCTGGCTGACAAAGAGGGCCGTATGGCCGCGCGAACCGAGGTTGAGGGTCCCTTGGGAAATGCTCAGACCTGTAGCCTCTTTTGCGTCCAAATGGATTGAAATGGGGGCGTCGTTGGGATTGACGAGCGCAACACCGGTGTCCTGTCCGGTCCCGAGGTCCACAAAGAGCCTGGTGCGCGAGATCAGTGAAGAGGCAGGAACTCCGACTTCAGAGATCAGTGCCCCATTCTGGGTGAATCCGAAGTTAGCGAGTGCGACCGGCTGAGAGGGTGTTGTGGCGACGAGTTGGCCATAGAAGACCGACAGAGGGCCCTCATTGAGCGACGATTTTGACAGACCCCCACCCACGGTCAGAATGGTACTGAAGCTGACCGGGTTATTTCCGGCTTGGACCAGGATAAGAGGGAGTCCGGCAACGGTGATCGTGCCGGTGCGGGGGTTCGCATTGGAGTTGGGCGCCACCGCAAAGTTCACGGCGCCGTCCCCGCTGCCGCTGCTACCGGGAGAAACCGTGAGCGAGAGGGAATTACTGCTGGCCGTCCAACTGCAGGAGTTCGGCGCCTGGACAGTGGCACTGCCCGTTCCCCCGCTGGCGGTGAAGGATTGACTGGCGGGAGAAATGGCGTTGACGCACGACGAACCGAGAACCGTGAGGTGGCCGAATCCCGTGGAATCAAATTCATTTCTGCTCTGGTCACCCTGAACGACTACCCAAACAACATAGCCGCCCGGGTTCAAGGGACAAGGAACGGTTGTCGTCTGGGCGGCATCAATGGTGGTGCCGGGTCCAATGACCGGGGTTTGGAGGGTGGCGAGGAGGAAATCGCTGGCGCTCACACTGGTTGTTGAAGTGTTCAGGCGGAGAAAGACCGTCGAGGGGCTGGCCGTCCCGTTACCTTGGTTGGAGATGGTGAATCCCACAGAAATGCGCGTCGCCGTGGGGCCGCTGTCGGGAGTCACCAAGACATTTTGAACTTTCAGGTGGGTGTGACAGGGCGGGCCAGAGAGGGCTTCAATCATTTCGGGAGGAACATTCAACGGGTTCGGCACAAAACTCAGGATGCTGCCCGATGGAATTTCGGACTTAAACCCGGATCCCGCGTTAGGGCCCAGGAGGACTTGAGCTGTGGTCGTCGAAGGAACCGCGGGGAATGGAACCGCAGTAGCACAGAAGGTCACCGGAATATCGATACTCTCCACCACTGTCGGGTCATCGGAGAGCACATTGTACGTGAAACTGATGTCAGCCGGGGTCGTAATGGAGGTGTTCGTGAAAGAGGGGGACGCTCCGTTCAGGGAAATCGTAAGCGCCGCGCTGGTGACCGATGGCGGCAGGGAAACCGTAACCCCCGGTGATATGCTGGCAAGAACAATCTTCAACTGGGTGCCGTGGGCGGCGGGCTTGGCCCCAGCGTCGCCAGGTTTATGCTGAAGATCATTTTCTTCCAGTAAGGAGGTCAACGCCGACGGAGTTCGCTCGGTGATGGTGACGGTTCCAACCTGGCAGCGGCCGGGATCGCAGAACACCAAAGGCGCTGCCGAGGTCACCTTGGCCTGGATCTCATCCAGGACGAAGGCCACGGGAAAGCTGGAGACATTGTCGATCTGGAAGGCATTAGGAGGATTCGCAACGATGGTACCGAAGACCTGAGTTGCCGGAGGCAGATGGGCCTCGCCGATGTTCGCGCGGATCCCGGCGATACGGATGACATCGCCCACTGCCGCATTGCCGGAAAGGGTGACAGTGAGGCTATTGGGAGTGACCGCATTCAGCGTGGCGGTGCCAATCACAATCCCCGTGGTCGTGGGTTCGCTCTCGACGTGGGCCTGGCGCGCATTGGAGGCCTGGGCGTTTGCCACCGTAAAAGCGCCACCGGTGGAATTCACCAGGCCAAACACCGGCGCATAGAGGACCGTGAACGAAGAGGAGGGTGGATATGTTCCTGCCACATCGCAGGTCAATGTCAAGTCGCCCATGACTTCTGTCTGTCCATGCAGACGAACCTGAGCGTTGGTTCCACTGAGGACGAAGTGTGGAACTTGGGCATACAGAGCTCCACTTAGAAAAAGAAGCCCCATCACACCCGCAACAAAAGAGAGTGGTTTGTTAGACATTGTTTTTCTCCTTCGGCCGCGTGGATATTGTTTGATTGCGTCGATTAGAGCTACCTCAAGGAATGAGAACGTAACTTTCCTGGAGACACGAACTCAACAGGTGGAAATCTATGGGTAGAGGAAAGGAGGTCAGGTGTCTATCTAATCCAAGGCCACGAAAGGCCGGTCATCCAATGGTATGTGAGCAAGTCGACTGTTCGGCTCGTGCTTAGCCTCCGAATACAGTTCAAAGATCACACGGTAAGCCATTATAGCACATACCGCCGTCGGAGTTGTGGCATTCCCGCGATGAGTCCTTGCGATCAGCAACTCCGCATGGAGATGGGCGTCAAGGGATGAATCCTGGTGCGACTGAGCTGAAGTTCAGGGATCAGGAATTCGGGGAGGAGAAAAGGAGGTCTGGATCAACACAGGAGATCTGACGGGTGGGTCATGAAAGACTCCGGCCCACCCACAGGTCTGGATCGGCGGTTAATTCAAAATGATCAAAGTGCATGAAGCCTGCTCATTGAGCTACAGGCATTCACCTCCACCCGGGTAGGAGCCTCCTCCGGGGACGAAGCTGAGATCTCTCCTGTGCCGCACTGCGCCCCCTTCGATTACTCATCCACGGAGGGAGGCGGGAATACCCTTGCCGTGACTCTTTTCAGATTACGCTGCCTTGTTGATGTAGTCGAACGGATCAACGTGTTCCACGGGTTTCTTCACAGGCTTAAAGTGCAACACAATCCCAAACACGCAGGCAAGCGCAATCATCGTCAATGCCGATCCCCCCACCAAGTTCCGGAAACGCAACCACGCGAATTTGTCGAAATATGCGATCGGGAAGACGGGCTGGTCGGAATACTGAAAGGAGGTGATATCGGTCTTCTCGGGCACTGCAAAAACGAGAAGATTTTCAGTTGGAGTCGATTCATTCCAGATGGCGGTTTGAAGCTTGTGGATACCGCCCTGCGTGTCGATCAGTTTCGCCGTATAGAAGTCAATCTCGCGTGGGGCCTTCGGCTTGCCCTCGAATCGCATGACCACAAGCTTGTTCTCAGGCTGGGTCAGCAGGTGCTCAGTGGTTGTCTGCAGATCGCTTAGCTTGTCCATGGCCATGAGGTGACCGTAAAGCACCAGCCCCGTGTAATTCGACTCGTAATAGGACAACACTTCCCACCCTGCGGCCAGCACCACCGCGAGGATGAGCGACAGCAGGAAAAGTTTTTTCATGGTGCCCTCCAGGAATTCAGATGCTCCTTGAAATGCTTTCGCTACGATGGATGAATCCACTAAACGGCTCTTAAGGATCTTGGGCTCAAGGGAGACTGGAACACGAGGCGGCTCAACGAAAGTCAAAAAGGTGAGGGTTCAAAGGTGAGGTACTGTGTCGATTTATTTCTGTAAAGCCGCAAAAAGCCTCGCCCTCAGCCACGTTCCCCAAACCGGGAAACGCGGCCTCGGTTACGGGCTCATTATAAACCACATCACGTCGCTTTAACAAAGGTTATTACAAAATTAAAACTCAACAACTGACGCAGCCCCATCAGATCTGATCCGGGTGTCAGCGATAGGATCCACGGACTGCATTCACATCAAAAATCACCCGTTCTCCCCAGGAATACGGGTAGAGGAGGTATTCTTCACGATGCACGGTGTCTGTACCCTCCGACAGGGGAAACCCTCTCACCGTCAGAATCCCCCACACCCGTCGGCCTCATTTCATGGACACGCCCGTCAAACCGGATTAGCTGGTGATGTTGTCCAGGATCGACTTCAGGTGCCGCAGTCGGCGCTCGCGTTCACGGACAAAGCGTTCAATTCCGGTCAGCAGCCACTGCGGGGACAAATGAGCCTCTTCCAGCACCTCGTCCAAAGTCCCGCCTGTCCGCCAGCGATTGTCCCAGTCGGAGCACATAGCATATTCACGCGCCACATCCGTCTTGATCCAGTCGCTCATCAGCCTCAAAGCCCGGTTCGAGATAACCGTTGAATCAATCCAGTCGCCTTCTGAAAGGACTTCGCGTTGATAGGATAAATCCTGCAACGCAAATAATTGAGGCGAGATGGCGACGACAATCTTGACATTCAGCTTTTGCTCATCAAGCATGGGGAGGAGCTTGATGATGTTGGCGGTGGTCGAGGTCCCCTGCACGATCAACGTACCCATCGGTTTAGTCCCGATGCGGTAGTCACGGATCACGTATGCCCCGCGAGCCGCTTCAAGGTGAGAGGGAAGGTCGAGGGCCTCCCGATCCGGGATTTCAATGGGAGGGCGCGTCAGGTGGAGCGCGATGATGGGGATATTGGTCTTCATCCATGCACCCAACACCGGTGCGACCTCGTTGTGTTCCCACGGGTGAGCATCGACGATGTGACCCTCGGGGAAGAGCTGTGTAATGCCCGGCTCAAAGATGCCGAAATGTGTTCGCGAGTCGTCGGCTGTTTCCGGGCCCGAGTGGCCGGCGACCCATATCACCTTGCCCATTTTCAGTTGGCCATCCTGTGCCATCTGGCTGAAGAGGCGCATCATGCCGTACTTGAGATATACAAATGAACCGTAAGTTGAGCAAGTGCCGAGAAAGCCATTAAATTCCTGGAAGGGATCATCGGCAAAATTAACACTTGCAGCCCCCACCATGATCCCGGAGTTGACGTTCTCCGTAATTTCCTGGGGCAGCAGGACCCCCTCGGGATTCTTGTCCCGAGAGTAACGCCCGTAGTTCTTCATCTCGCCAAAGTCCTTAGAGAAGCCGGCAATGTTGGTCGACTCGGCAAGGTCAGCGGAGCAGGCAAGGAACAGGGGGCGATCATATTTTTGCCGGCAATAGGAGTTGATCCACGACCCCCACTTGGCAAATCCCGCTCGATTCGCCTCCTTCGCCCCGCCCTTTGCAAACAGTTCCTCAGGATAATTCTTGATATCGGTGAGAACCGGGTCCTGTAGTGGATTCTTCCGGCCGGCGAGGCGGAAACTCGGAATAGTCTCAGGGACACTCTCACCCAACTCCAGGAGCCGGTCCGCCAGGTAATTGACCAGAGATTCGTCGTTCCGGATCACGTCGGCAATAATCTTCAAATTGCTCTTGAATTGCTGGCGCATCTGGGCAGGATCCTTGGGCGCGGGCTGGCCGAACCCTTCAAACCTGACGTTGTACTTGTTCTGAAATTCCTTCTTAGTCTCCCAGAAAGTCTCTGAGTTCAAGGGATGCGGCGTGCCATGCGATTTGTTGTCATACATCAGATATCCGCGCCCCTTGCGGGTCTTCATCCAAATCGCGGTGGGGACTCTCTGGGGGTTGTCTCCCTGGGCTTCAAGGATTGCTTCCGTGAGCAGATTCCAGTCCGAGCCATCCTCTGCACCGAACGTGCGCCATCCATACGAATTGAACCACGTTTCCGGAGTGCCATAGACAACCGAACTGATGGGCTGCTCGTCAATTCCATAATCGTTCCAGTCAATTAGAAAATAGAGGTTGTCGAGCCCCAGGCCCCAGGCGGAATTTTTGGACTCATGCGACGCCCCCGGCGTCAAGCCCCCTTCTCCCTCAAAGAGCACCACTTTGACGCCTTCGGCGCCGGCGCGTTTCAAGGCGAAGGCCTCTCCCACGCTAGCCGTCATGCCATGGCCGGAGGGGCCGGTGTTGAACTTGAGGAAGAGCGTTTTCCCTTCCATTTCAGCGTGCCCGGACAAACCTTTGTTCCTGCGAAATCCCAGCAGGTCTTCCCAGGTGAGTTGAAACTTCTCCGGGTGGGGAACCAGGAAATCCGGATTTTGCGTGCGCTCATACTTGGCGCGGAGCGCCTCATTCAGAACGGTGAGCGTGCAATAGACGAGCGGCACGGTGTGGCCGCCGCTGAGGATGAATCGGTCACCGAATTTTTTTTCGGGATGACGAATGTCCCATCGCATGAAGCCACTCAGCAGGGTAGTGACCATGGCATGGACTTTGGACCGGGAACCCCCGGGATGACCACTTTGTCGGTAGTTGATGATAAGGTCAAGATAGTTATCAATGCAGTCTTTCGTTTTTTCCCAGTAAGGAAAGTCCTTGGAAAGTTCCTTCAACCGGCTGGGTGATTGTTCGACAGTCAACATTGGCATAAAGCGCTCCTGTGTGCGTAGTCTTCCTCCTGATTGGGAATCGAGGGGGGAGTGCGGGGAATTAATCCGCAAAAGTAATTTTGCGAAAGGAAAAGAAGAGAAATAGCAGGCCCGGGTCTTCTGGCGATCACAGCGCACCCCAATGTGTCGGGGTGTATCCGGTTCTCCTGGCTACACCAGGACCTTCTTGGTCACAAACTGTTCGACTCGATCCATCGCCTTCTTCAAATTCTCAAGCGAGTTGGCATAGGAAAAGCGAACGTAGCCCTCGCCAAATGCTCCGAACGAAGTTCCCGCCAGGCAGGCCACGAAGGCTTCATTCAGCAATCTCTCTTCAAATTCCTTGGAAGTCATTCCGGTCTTCTTGATATTCGGGAAGACATAGAACGCCCCCTTCGGCATTCGGCAGCTGAGTCCTTCGATTTCGTTCAGTCGCTTGACGATGAACTCACGCCGGCGGCGAAACTCCGCGACCATCGCCTCTGAGCCCGACTGGTCCCCTCGGAGCGCTTCCACCGCGGCGATCTGGCTGAAGGAAGCGGTGCAGGACGTGGAGTTGGTTTGCAACTTCGCAATTTGAGTCGCGAGGTCGGCGCGCATGACTCCGTATCCCAGCCTCCATCCGGTCATGGCATAAGTTTTTGAGAAGCCATCCAGGATGATCGTCTTCTCCTGCATTCCCGGAAATTGAGTGATCGATTCGGCTTTCCCCTCAAATTGGATGCGGGAGTAAATCTCGTCGGAAAGAATCATCACATCGCGGTCACGGACGGCTTCCGCAATGGCTTTCAGATCTTCCCGGGGGAGCACGCCCCCCGTAGGATTCTGCGGGGAGTTGAGGATGATCAACTTGGTCCGATCGTTGATCTTTGAAATCAACTCGGTCACGTCGAACGCGAAATCACGTTCCTCACGCAACGCGATGGGGACGGCCTTTCCGCCGATGAAATTAATCATCGATTCGTAGATCGGAAAACCGGGATTGGGATAAATCACTTCATCCCCCTCGTCGACCAGCGCGAGAATGGGGAAGAAGATGATCGGTTTGCCACCGGGCACAACAACCACGTTGCTCGCATCGACCTTCAGGTTGCGTGTCTTCGAAATGTACTCGGCGATCGCTTCGCGCAGCAGAGGCTGGCCCGCCGCCGGGCCGTAGTGAGTCCACTTGTTCTGGAGAGCTTGAATTGCGGCATCCGTGATATTGGCCGGTGTATCAAAGTCCGGTTCACCAATTTCCAGATGGACCACATCATGGCCCTTGGCTTCCAAGCCCTTGGCTCGGACCAATACCTCAAAGGCTGTTTCGGTTCCCAGGCGGGACATTCTTTTTGCAAGTTTCATGGCGGAAGATCCTCATTGAGAATTAAAGGAAAGATTTTGTCGAATGATTATATTACGCAGGCGGTTCTCCCCTGTTAAAGGATGGAATTCGCAGCAAAAAAAGCACCCTTAATAGGCCGGAAATCACCGCTATTGCAGGTAAGACTTGGAGAGACAAACTTCAAGTCCCAACCACCCATAGGATATCATTATTTCCCCAGTTATTTCAATCGGAAGCACGACGGGAGGCGATAAAAACTGCTGAAACCTAACGTTCAGGAGAGGATCGTCGATCTCCTCTTATTTTGGAGTCGCTTGGGCGGTTGGCATCGGCCGATAAAAGGCGCTACCAGGTGACCTCGACTTCCGCCCCTCGCGAGATTTTCAGATTGTCGGCCGCTGACCCGCGATTCAAAGAGATCTCCAGGAAGTCGGAACTTCCCAGGATGACAAACGGGATATTCGTTTCGCCGGCACCGTAGGCGGTGCAAATCTGCTGGATGGAGGTTGTTCCAACGCGAAATTTGAATGAGGGTCGCGGTGTTGAAAAGAAATCAGGAAGGAGCTGCGGGGGGATGTTCGTGATGCAATTCCCGAAATGGTCGATCTGGATGATGGCTCCCCGCACCAGGTTCGATCCTTCGAGTCGGGCCTTCGGCATTTTGAAGCGAACATAATCCGTCACGGGGTCGCCGAAGTGGTCAACCTGGGTCCCCCGGCTCAGCCACGCGGTGACGGGCGCAAAAATGTCCCGTCCATGAAAGGTCTGGCTGACCTCACTCAGAAAATAGTGTGCGGCGGTGGCCTGTACCACGCGCACGCCCTCGGTGCGGTCACAGATTAGTGAGAGCACCCCATTATCCGGAGCGACGAAATAGTGGCCGTCCGCGGAAGCCACAAGCGGCCGGCGCGCGGTTCCCACCCCGGGATCAACAACAATACAGTGCACGGTCAGCGCCGGAAAATAACGGTAAGCCCTGCTGATGAGAAAGGCCGCATCGAGAATGTCATGGGGCCGTATCTCGTGGCTTAAGTCGACTATCAGGGCATCCGGATTGATGGAGAGAATGACTCCCTTCATGGCCCCGACGTAATAGTCCGATTCACCGAAATCAGTCGTCAGAGTGACGATGGATGTGGCAGGCATCTCTTCCTTTGCAAAAGCGGGATCGAGTGTCATCCATAGGGAGCGATCAATTCCCATTTGCATCGCTCCGTGATGAGTACCCCCGCTGTAGTTTATCTCAAATTTCAGATAGAATGAGAAGTGCTTTGTGGATTCTAAATGACAAGAATTTACCTGGATAACAACGCCTCGACGCCCATGGCGCCGGAGGTCTTTGAGGCCATGCTGCCGTGGCTACACGAAAACTATGGCAACGCATCCTCCGTGCACTGGTTTGGGCAGCGCGCCACAGCCGCTGTGGAAGGGGCGCGGCGACGCGTGGCCTCGTTGATCGGCGCGACTCCGCACGAGATCATTTTCACTTCCGGAGGCACAGAGGCCGACAACCTGGCGATCCTGGGGATGAGCGAGGCTCGGAAGGCTATTGGACGGCATCTTATAGTCTCCTCGATTGAACATCCGGCCGTCTTGTCCGCCTGCCGGGCCCTGGAAAGCCGGGGCTTTGATATCACCTACCTCGGTGTTGACCGCGAAGGGTTGATTCATCCGGATGAGCTCCGCGCAGCAATTCGCCCGGATACAATTCTGATCTCGGTGATGCTGGCGAACAATGAGACCGGGGTCATTCAACCCGTCGAGGAAATCGTCGAGGTGGCGCGGGCCTTGCAAGTCCCGGTTCACACCGACGCGGTGCAAGCGGTGGGGAAGATCCCGGTGGATGTGAAGAGCCTGTCGGCGGACCTGCTTTCCCTGTCCGCACACAAGATACACGGTCCGCAGGGGATGGGGGCCCTCTATGTCCGCAAAGGGGTGGGCTTGACACCGCGAATGCTCGGCGGAAATCAGGAACGGAAGCGTCGGGCGGGGACCGAGAGTGTGGCGGCCGCGGTCGGGCTGGGCCGGGCTGCTGAACTCGCCCGGCAGGGTGTCCTCTCGGAGTCGCCGCACATCGCCTCTCTGCGCGACCGGTTCGAACATGAAATTCTTTCGCGATGCCCCCGGTCCCGGGTCAACGGACATCGCCAACTCCGCGTCGGCAATACCACCAACCTCGGGTTCGAGGACGTGGATGGAGAGGCGTTGTTGCTGGCGTTGGATATGGAAGGGGTGGCAGCTTCCATGGGGGCGGCCTGTTCCTCGGGATCCCTGGAGCCATCCCACGTGCTCAAAGCGATGGGAGTGCGCAAGGAGATCCTCCGGGGCAGCTTGCGCTTCAGTTTAAGCAAATTTAACACCGAAGAAGAGATTGATCGTGCGGCAGAGATCGTGTGTCGGACCGTTGAGCATATCCGGTCTGTCCCGGAGAAGGTTGCGAAGCAAGGGACGGCTCCTGCTGTGTTAGAATAGCACGGCGCGAAAGCCCTATTGCGTGCGCCATGGCAATTCGCTTGATCGGACGATGAGAAAACTCTGTAATCGGGGAGAGTTTAGCGGCTCTGAAGTTTTGGTAGCCCCGGCGAGCGTTTTTCTCGCCGGGGGCTTTTGTCAGCATTTTTGCATAACCCTGCGGCCCGCCGCCGCGGCGGGCTCGCCGGTGATATCCCAGCAAGCTTGCAAGGAAAGGAGATCCACTCAACCCCCTGTTCGAACCCAAGGCAGATCGTGAATTTTTCATCTTTATTCCAGGCCTTCATTCCAAACTGTACTGCACTCATCTAATGGTGTCCTCATGAAAATATTCATACTGAATTCCGGAAGTTCTTCGGTTAAGTTCCAGCTGATTGAAACGGACCAGCACATGATCGAAACCGCCAGCGACCGGCGGCTCGCCAGCGGTCAGGTGGAGAAGATCGGCGCCGATGATGCCATCATCACCTTCGAGTCGGTGACCACGCGCGATTTTGAACGGCACGTGCAGGCGATCTACGATCACAAGACTGCGATCGCGAAGATCATTTCCCTTTTGACCGACCACGGACTGGTGGGGGCGGAATCTCCGATCGAGGCGATTGGTCACCGCGTCGTGCATGGTGGGGAGCGATTCTCGTCGTCGACCTTGATGACTGAAGAGGCCGTGAGAGCGATTGAGGATTGTGTCGTCCTGGCTCCCTTGCACAATCCCCACAACCTGAAGGGATATTACGTTTGCCGCGAACTCTTTCCGAACCTGCCCCAAGTAGGGGTCTTTGACACCGCTTTCCACCAGACCATGCCGCCCGAGGCGTTTCTTTACGCCCTGCCTTACAGCCAGTACAAGCAGCATCAAATCCGCCGATACGGTTTTCACGGCGTCTCTCACCGCTATGTCGCTTATCGCTATCGACAGATCACCCGGGCGCCAAAGGACACTTGTAATCTGATCACGTGCCATCTTGGAAATGGTTGCTCCATTACCGCCATCGAAAACGGGAATTCAGTGGACACCTCGATGGGCATGACGCCACTGGAAGGTCTGGTCATGGGGACCCGCACGGGCGACCTGGATGCGGCGGTCGTGGTGTACATGATGCTTCAGGAGGAACTGACCGCCAGCGACGTGACCAACCTGCTCATGAAACAGAGCGGGCTGTATGGAATTTCCGGGGAATCGAACGATATGCGCCAGCTCATGATCAGCATGGTGGAAGGGCACGCCCGGGCCAAGCTGGCGATCGACATGTTCTGCTATCGGCTCCGCAAGTATATCGGGGCCTATACCGCGATTCTGGGTCGCGTGGACGCGTTGATTTTTACGGGAGGAATCGGCGAAAACGCTTCTCTGGTCCGCGAGAAATCGTGTGACCGGCTGCAGTCGATCGGCTATGAAATCGATCGCGAGAAGAACCAGGCTGTCAAGGAGGGCGACATCGCCACGAAGAAGAGCCGCTCCCGCATCTTCGTGATCCCCACCAACGAGGAGGTTCTGATCGCCCGCGACACCTACCGGACGATTCTCAAGATTCCTCAGCCGCAGGTGGTTGCCGGAGAGGTCTCCGCTTGAGGAAGAAATGAGACGCCGCGGCGGGGACAACCGCCGCGGGCCCCGGATCAAGAGTAAGACGCCGCCGTTCAGTAATTACGCTTTATTATTGAACTCAGCAATGAGGACCTGGGTGCCCCAGGCACAGCGGATTTCCCCGCCTTTGGCTGTCTTGACCAGCGTGATAGTGACCTGTTCGGCACTGTCCTTGGAGGTTTCTACCTTCATGGGGACAGAGATCAGATCCTTGAGCGGATCATGGTCGGTTCCCCACTGGCCGGTCTGAGAATTGAAAATCAATTCCCATTTATTTTCCCCGACTTTCTTGGCCCACAAACTGTAGGAACCCGCTTTCACCACGCCGCAGCAGGTGTAAAGATCCGTATCGGTCTTGAGGACGGTGGCCTCGTTCATCCCGAAGCGCCACACCGTGCCCACCGCGACGGAGTTTGATAGATCGCGGCCTTTCAGGGCGGGGCGGCCGTAGTTGATGGAAATCGCCTTTCCGTCAAGGGTCAGATTTGCAATTCCTCGATTGGGTCCAGCGGGAGGCTGGGCTGAAATGAAGGGGATCGCCAGCAAAAGACCCAGTGTCAGACAACCCAGGATTTTCAAGAAGCGCGCGCGATCAGTCATGGATCGAATTCTCCTTGTGTTTTGATGGTTGAAGCTTTTTTGAGAACCCATTTATTACCCCGTCGACCGTGGCCTGTCAACTGCAATTGCAAGCTCTCACGGGTCAAGGCTGTAAAATCTTGTATCGAGATTCGGGCGAGGGAGGGCATACTTGATCTATAGTCTTTGTGGCGACTGAACGCGATTTTTTTGGGGGGATGCTCCTTTTCAGGCTCCAAAGGGCATTGACCCGCCATCGCACATACCGCAAAGGACGCGATGTGTGCGCCACCCCCGCCCAGACCTCTAATCCCACCAGCGGCAGGTGGTGGATCATTCAGTTTCAACCTACCCACAGACCAAGTTCGACGTGAAAATTTCACCAGTCCGCCTCGGCGGAGTGGATCCTTCAAATACGAAAAGTGCGTGTCAGATCTCTGCAATCGTGAAATGGTGCATCGTCATTGTCAAACCAGCGACCTTTCTTGACCAATTGCCATATGCAGAGACCTGACACTCAGCGTTTTGACACTCAACATTTGTAGAGTCGAGGAGAAATTGGGGGAAGGCGTTCGGAATCCGGTGTTGCTTGGGAGCAGGTCAATCCTCAATCGGTCCTTCATCATTTGATCCTCGTCATAGAGAAGGTTCCCTGATAAGTCGAGTTGGCGGAAAGGCCGGGATCAACAAGGGTTCCCACATACGTTCCAGAAACGGAATCTGAGGTGAAGGAAAATGTGTTGAACTGGGCAAAGAGATTCGTCGCCTGACTGAGGAAGGCCGCCCCATTCCCCGAGGTACATACCGTTAGAACACCATCGCGCAGTTGGCCGTGGATGACATAATTCTCAGGTGTGATTGGTGCGCCGTTCACTTGCGTTACTTGCAGATACCCCTTTACGAAAATGTCTTCGGCCCAGAGACTGAGGGTCCCTTTGACCACCGGCCCGCCAGACGCTTGTGCCACCAGGGTATAGGAAGTGGGCATGGGTAACAGGGGAAGGGATGAGAACTCTCCCCCAATGAGGGTCAATGCGGTCCCGAAGATTGGAACATCCGACTGGATCTCTAACCTCCCCCGGCCGAGTTTCAGCCCTGGAAAGAGAATTTTGACGAGGAACCGGTCTGACAAAAAGAAAGCATCATGGCTGAGAGATTCAAGGATCGTAGTCCCTGTCAAAGTGAACTTCCCATCATTGAGAATGATCTTCAAAGTGGCATTGGCCTTGGTGGAGCGAAGGTTTCCAATCGCCAGGGCGATGGTGTCGAGATCTTCAAAGGCGACTCCACCCACAGTGAATTCTGTCGAGGGTGATACTCCGACGCTGTCCAGGATCGTCGAACCACCTTTCACAAAATAGGTGAGATTCCCTTCCAGAAAACTCGTTTGGGATAGATCATTGGCGACAAATGCGGCAAATCCGGATTCGACGGTCTGGCCACTCGTCACTTGAAAAGTACGGGTCGCCGCCGGCGGAATCGAGATACTCCAGCCCCCGTTGATCGTTTGTAGGCCATTAACCAGGGGGTTCCACCTCTGGGCTTGAAGCCGATAAAAAAGAAGAACGCCGTTGTAAGTGTCTGTGCCACGGTTTGTGACGGTGATGAGGGATTCATAGCCCCCTCCTGCAGCGACCTGTGCAAAGACCAGGTCTTTCTTGGGCCAGAGGTCTTGGCAGAAAAGCGGAGTGGATAAGAACAGAGAAAGAAAAACAACTTCTCTGATTCGCATAGAGCCTCCCTTTTTAACCACAAATAAAGCAGTTGGAGCAAGATCTGACAGTGAAGCGACGAAACCCGGGATTATTGTAATAGATTGCAGGAGTATGATTCGAGGAAGAACAGGTCCAACCTGGACATAAAGCAAAGCCGGCGCGCGTGCCAGCTATCCTCACTATTTTTGTCCTTTCGACCGTCCCCTGTCAATCACTTATGCAGAACCAAGGCTTTGGAAGTTTGATTTGGGTCCCAATTCTGATAAGATGACCTGTTTATGAGCATGAGAATAGCCGTTGCTATGAGCGGCGGAGTGGATTCATCCACTGCGGCCGCGTTGCTGCTGGACGCCGGACATGACGTCGTGGGGCTCTCCATGCAGCTTTGGGATCAGGAGCGACTCCCTGAATTAAAGGCGAGGGGGGGCATTCAGTCTTCGGGACACTGCTGTTCACTGGACGACCTGCATGATGCGCGGCGCGTGGCCGAGTACCTGGGGTTTCCCTTTTACGTGGTCAACTTCGGGGAGCAGTTCGAGGCCAGGGTCGTGAAGCCGTTTGTCGGGGAGTATTTCCAGGGAAGGACCCCCATTCCGTGCGTTGAGTGTAACAATGTGTTCAAGTTCGATTTGCTGCGAACACGCGCCCTTCAGATCGGAGCCGACAAGTTGGCCACGGGGCATTACGCGCGTATTCGCTACAACCGGACGAGTGGCCGCTACGAATTGTTGAAGGGGGTCGATTCAAGCAAGGACCAGTCCTACTTCCTTTTCGGAATGACACAGGAACAGCTGGCTCAGACCGAGTTTCCACTTGGCTCCCTGACAAAGCCGGCCGTGCGTGAGATGGCCGCCGCCCGGAATCTTCCGACCCACGAAAAGCCCGAGAGCCAGGAAATCTGCTTCGTGCCCGGGGGGGCGTACGCTGATTTCATCGAGGCTTATCGCGCCGAGATCGTGTCAGAGAATGTCGCCGACTCAGGTTCGGCCACGCTGCCTGATGAGGCGTTGGCGGGAGAGATCACGCTTCGGGATGGCACGGTGCTGGGCCGCCACCGGGGCATTCATCATTTTACCGTGGGTCAGCGCAAAGGTCTGGGGGTGGCCTTGGGACGTCCTTTGTACGTCGTT
Source organism: Terriglobia bacterium (assembly GCA_020072965.1). Classification (GTDB taxonomy): domain Bacteria; phylum Acidobacteriota; class Terriglobia; order JAIQFV01; family JAIQFV01; genus JAIQFV01. The sequence continues at coordinate 260,767 of JAIQFY010000005.1, forward strand.
TCGATCGATCCGGAGACGCGGCGAGTCGTGGTGGGTGACGATGCGGAGCTGATGCATCGCGGGGCCCAGGTGTGCGATGTGAATTGGATTTCCATGGCTGGATTGAAGGAGCCGCGTCCGGTCTCCGCCAAGATTCGCAACCGGCATGAGCCGGCCGAAGGGGTGGTCTCAAATTCCAACGACGGAAGTACAGTGATGGCATTCAATGAGCCACAGCGGGCCATCACGCCGGGACAGGCTTGCGTTTTCTACGAGGACGACCTGGTGGTGGGTGGGGGATGGATCAGAAAGGCGCTGTTTTAGTCCGCATCGAGGACAGCCTCATAATCCTTCCAAAAAAAAGCGGGCCGCTCAAATCCCCGGCCCGCTTCCAAATCTTCAAATCCCGGACAACAATCCCATTCCTGGGTTGACGTTCCTCAACTCAGATGAACATGGCTTCGTCCTGCGTCGCCTTGTCGACCGCAGCCGGCCGGCGCTTGGACGTGAGAAATTCCAATCCCATTTTTATCCCTTTGATCACGGCTGACACTTCTCGCACCGGGCCGAGGATATTGGCTTGAACCACTTTGGTGGTGCGCTCAATATGGTCGATGGCGTCGGTGACGATGACATCCAACCGGCGCACTTGATTCTGCGCCAGATCGGTCGTTTCAGAAACCAGAGAACCTACCTTCTCCACTTGATGCAACGCGGTGGAGGAGATCTTCGAGAAATCCCCCGAAATTCGGTTCAAATTGCTGACCAGTTCGATTGATTGGTTGAGCAGGACCTTGATATCGGCCAGCAAGGGCTCCTTGGCGCGGTCAAAAGACTCCCGCGCGGTCGTCACCTGTTGGTTGAGGCGACTCATCGCTTGAAAGATGCCGTAGAGGATGCCGACCTGGACAAGGATCGCCACCGAAACAACGATCACCAGCGCGAGAGCAATGTCATTCGACACAGCAAGCCTCCAAGAAAAGATCGAGCGCTAGGCTCCATCCGGGTGATAAATACGCTGTGAATCCCCACAACCACGCCCACAAAAGACTTGCGGGAGTGTCAAGATTATTGTGCCCCGAGTTCGAAACCGATCCACTACAAACAAGGTTATAAAATCCACCATAATCATGGCGATACTTAATTCGCTTTGGATTTTTCGTCGCGATAGGCTTGTTTGCCGGCTTCCAGGGCCGCAGAAATCTGAGTCTTCTTCTGGGTCAGTGTCTCCTTGGTCTGATCGAGAACCTCTTGGGTCTTATCCTGAACATTCCGAGCGGTCGAGGTCAAATACTCTCTCCCCTCAACGGCTTTCTGGGCGAGGAGTTCTCGCGTCTCTCTGCCGGACCGGGGGGCGAACAGAAGCGCAATGACGGCGCCAATTCCAGCCCCCACCACAAAGAACAGAACCTTGCTGCCTGTATCGTTATTCTCTCCCATAAGAGACCTCCTGCGTCAATAATCCATTAAATTGAAAACACGGTAACCTTCAGGAACGTGAAATTGTTTATTCTGGGCCATCATACCATCGTGAAATTGAAATAGCAAGGTAGCTGGGCCCGGTCAGAGTAGAGGACCGCGGAGGGCGGGATGGCGCGAATTGCGCATTTAAAAAAGTTGTGGTATATACTCAGGTCGCTTCATTGGCCAGAGAGCACTTCGCATTATCTTCGCTTCATTTCAGGACTCAATTTTGCACTCGCGATTCAAATGATCCCAGCGTGCGGGGATTCTCGTGCGCCCTAACCCCTCGAAGTAAGACAATCTGGAGGATCACGTATGGTCTTTCTGCCAATCGTTATCGGGATAAGTCTCTTGTCTCTGCTGGTGGCCGTGCTGCTGGCCCGGTGGGTCTTGAGCCAGGATCAGGGGCCCAAGGAAATGCAGGAAATTTCCAACGCGATCAAGGAAGGTGCGGAAGCTTTCCTCCGTCGTCAAAACGGCACGATTGTCATTTTGGCGGTCGTGCTGGCGGTGGTCATCTTCATCCTTTACGCGTTTATCCGGTCCCATCACAGTTTTGATCCTGTGGCGACGTCGACGGGACTGGCCTTTTGGATTACGCTCTCCTTTTTGCTCGGGGCGGCCTGTTCCGTGTTTGCAGGCTATGTCGGGATGTGGGTGTCGATTCGCTCCAATGTCCGCTCGGCATCGGCGGCGCGGTCTTCGCTGAACAAGGCACTCCAGATTGCGTTGCGGGGAGGCGCGGTGTCCGGCCTGTTTGTCGTAGCCATGTCGCTGTTTGGCGTGGGGGGCTTGTACTGGCTGGTCAGCACGTTCGCGCCCGACGTTGCCAAAGAGAAGATTCCCTTGCTGATCGTGGGATATGGGTTTGGCGCCTCTTTTGTGGCGTTATTCGCGCAGTTGGGCGGTGGTATTTACACCAAGGCGGCTGATGTCGGCGCAGACCTGGTGGGGAAGGTAGAGGCGGGTATCCCGGAAGACGATCCACGCAACCCGGCCGTGATTGCCGACCTGGTCGGGGACAACGTGGGCGACTGCGCCGGTCGTGGGGCCGACTTGTTTGAGTCCACAGCGGCCGAAAACATCGGTGCCATGATCCTGGGCGCGACCCTGGCGGCGTCGGCACAGAGAATGAACATGCCTTTCGCCTATGGCATCGTCGGGGTGATGATGTTCCCCCTTGTTGCCCGCGCGTTCGGATTGATCGCCTCCGTCATCGGAATCTTGATCGTCAAAACCAAGGAACAGGGCCAGGATCCGATGTCGGCGCTGAACCGGGGTTATGCGGTCACGGCCACCCTGGTGATTGTCGCGTTCTTTGGGGCCACGAAGTGGTTGCTCTCCAGCTTGAATGATCCCGATGCCTGGTGGAAGTTTTTTATCTGCGGTGTGATTGGGGTGCTGACCTCGTGGGCTTTTGTTTGGATCACCCAGTATTACACCGAATACCGGTATCGCCCTGTTCAGGAGATCGCCAATGCCTCCATCACCGGGCCGGCCACCAACATTATTTCTGGAATCTCTGTGGGGATGGAGTGCGTCCTGTTACCCGTGATCACGATATCGATTGCCATCCTCTCCTCCTATCATTTAGGCGAATGGGCCGTCCCGAACGGAGGGCTGTTTGGAACCGCCGTCGCCACCATGGGAATGCTGGGCTCCGCAGCATACATTTTGGCGATGGACACCTTCGGACCGATCACCGATAACGCCGGCGGAATCGTGGAAATGTCCAAGCAGCCCGAAGAGATTCGCAAGAAGACCGATCGTCTGGACGCTGTCGGTAATACGACCAAGGCACTGACCAAGGGATATGCCATTGGATCGGCGGCGCTGGCGGCCTTCCTGCTGTTTTCCGCTTATATGGACGAAGTGCGCCTTTACCTGGGCTCCGAAGGGGAAACGCTTTTTCACCGGGTCGACATTGCCAAGCCCGCGGTTTTTGTCGGAGGACTGCTGGGAGCCATGCTCGTGTTTTTCTTCTCTGCCCTGGCTATCAAAGCGGTGGGGCGAGCGGCACAATCCGTCATCCAGGAGGTCCGGACCCAGTTTAAGGAGAAGCCCGGGATCATGCAGGGGACGGAAAAGCCGGATTATGCCCGGTGTGTCGACATCGTGACACGCGGAGCGCTCAAGCAGATGATCGCTCCGGGACTGGTAGCGGTCGGAATGCCTGTTGCCGTCGGCGTGCTTTTCCGCATGTTTATCACGGCCCAGGACAAGACGATTGCGGCCGAGTCCGTGGCCGCCCTCCTCATGGTGGGCACCATTGGCGGAATCCTGATGGCCCTGTTCCTGAACAACAGCGGCGGCGCGTGGGACAATGCCAAGAAGTATATCGAGTCGGGTCTTTTTACCGTGGATGGCAAGGTGGTGGGGAAGAAATCGGATCCGCACAAGGCGGCAGTCGTCGGAGATACGGTCGGGGACCCCTTTAAAGATACGGCCGGACCGTCCCTCCATGTGCTGATCAAGTTACTTTCCACCATCACACTGGTCCTGGCTCCCTTGTTCATTTAGTTTTTTGAGAGATCCGGGCGGCGATCCAGGGGCGGTTGGGTCGCCGTTTTTCTTTTGATGGGTGACCAGTGCCCCGTTTGAAGCCACCAAAGAGAAAAATATTATTTGTCTTCTTTGATGGAGTAGGCTTGGCACAAAGAGCCAGGCGACTGAATCCATTTCAGTTTCTCCCTTCAGAATTTTTTTCGTTTAGACGCCGCAAGATTTTTCAGGAGTTTTCTGGATTCGGGAAGGCCATTGACGCCACCCTGGGGGTGAGCGGACTCCCGCAGAGCGCGACCGGTCAGGCCTCTATCCTCTCCGGGGTGAATGCCGCCCGGTTGTTGGGGAGACACCTGAATGGGTTTCCCAACCGGGAGCTTCGGGAATTGCTCTCCCGGGAATCTGTTTTTGTGAAGCTCAAGCAGAGAAGGTTGGATGCCACCTTTGCCAATGCCTATCAGCCGGAATTTTTCAAATCGCCGCTGGCGAAACATTACGTCTCCGTTTCCACGGCGGCCGTGACCGCTGCTGGGATCCCCTTGAATGACATTGCTGCGGTTCGAGCAGGGCGTGCGGTGTATCAGGAGTTCACGAACTCCTATTTGAATGCCCGAGGATTTTCCCTGGCCGTGCGCACCCCGGAGCAGGCGGGTGAAGTTCTGGTCAATATCTCCCTCCGCCACGACTTCACTTTTTACGAATATTTTTTGAGCGATCTCGTGGGACACCGAAAGAGTTTCGATCGCTCCCTGATTGAGGTGTCTAAACTCGATCGCTTGTTGAAGGGCATTTGTGCTCGATTTGATTTTAAGTTCCACACCCTGCTGGTGACGAGCGACCATGGAAATCTCGAGGATCCCTCGACGAAATCGCATACGCGAAATCCCGTGCCGCTGCTGGCATTCGGCCACGACGCTCACTTTTTTACAAGAAAGGTACGGTCCCTGGCTGACATCACTCCGGCCATCCTGGAGTTCTTTGAGCGCTGAGTTTGTGGGGGGGCAGGGATACGCTTTATTTTTCATCTCTTCTGCCGGGCCCGGAGGCGGTTCGTGGAACCTTCCTGTGTTATGAAATGCGGGGAACCATGCTTCAGTTTTCGCTTTATGTTCGCTTTTTCTTCTGCTAGATTATGGGTATGAATCTCACTTCCAATGCCCGGATGGTCATCGAGAAACGCTTTCTCAGGCGCGACACCGAGGGGAAGCTCTGCGAAACCGTGGAAGAGATGTTCCGCCGGGTTGCTCATGCCGTAGCTCAATCCGAATCCCATTACAAGGGCGCTCTCTCGGTGGAAGAGGTGGAGCAGAAGTTCTTCGACATGATGGTCACGCTGGAATTTTTACCCAACTCGCCCACCTTGAGGAATGCTGGAACACCACTCGGCCAGCTTTCGGGATGTTTTGTCTTGCCGATCGAGGACTCGATGGAATCGATTTACTCGACTCTCCGGGATGCGGCACTTATTCAGAAGAGCGGGGGCGGCACCGGTTTTTCTTTCTCCCGGTTGCGGCCGCGTAATGATGGCGTGGCCTCGACCCGGGGCATCTCTTCCGGGCCCGTCTCCTTCATGCGGCTATACAATTATTCCACAGAGATCAACCGCCTGGGAGGTGCGCGCGCCGGGGCCAATATGGCGGTGCTCCGTTTCGACCACCCCGACATCATGGAGTTTGTCACCTCCAAATCGAATGATGAGTCCCTCAATAACTTCAACATCTCGGTTGCAGTAACGGACGATTTCATGGAACGGCTGAAGAGAGATGATTCGTTCGAATTGGTCAATCCCCGGAGCGGCAAGCCTCAGGGGTCGTTGCACGCGCGCGAACTCTTTGAAAAGATTACCGAGCTGGCCTGGGCGACAGGTGATCCCGGGCTGATCTTTCTGGATCGGATCAACCGCGACAACCCGACGGCGCACAAGGGCGCCATCGAAGCGACCAATCCCTGTGGAGAGCAGCCCCTGCTCCCGTATGAATCGTGCAACCTCGGTTCCATCAATGTGGCCGCGCATATGCTCGACAGCAGATTTGCCCTGGAAAAGTTTCAGGAAACGGTCCGCTGGGCGGTGCGTTTTCTCGATGACGTGATTGAGGCCAATCAATATCCCCTGGAGAAAACGGCGGAGATTACACATGGAAACCGGAAGATAGGCCTCGGGCTGATGGGGTTTGCGGACGTTTTAATTGAGATGGGGATTCCTTATGATTCGATGGATGCCCGAAAGTTTGGCGAGTACGTGATGTCCACCTTGCAGCGAGAGGCCCGCGAGGCCTCCTGTGAACTGGCGGAGCAGCGAGGGGTCTTTCCCAATTTCAAAGGCTCCCGTTATGACGTGGCCGGAGGAGAGCGGCTCCGCAATGCCACGGTCACCACCATTGCGCCGACCGGAACCCTGAGCCTGATTGCGGATTGCTCCAGCGGCATCGAGCCCCTTTTCGCACTTTCCTACTTCCGGAACATCCTGGGAGAGGACCGCGCCGTCGAGGTCCACCCTGGCTTTGCCGCCATGGCGCGTGCACGTGGATTCTTCTCGGAAGGGTTAATGGAAGCTCTGGCCGAGCAGGGTTCCATCACTGACCTGGGGATTGATGGAGGGCATGCCTTCGCGATTCCAGAGGACGTGAAGAGGATTTTTAAGACGGCGCACGACATCGCCCCCTCCGACCACGTTCGCATGCAGGCGACCTTTCAGCAGTTCACCGATAGCGCCGTCAGCAAGACGGTGAACCTGCGCTCGAGCGCAAGCGTTGAGGGCGTGGCGGAAATATACCGACTGGCCTATGAAATGGGTTGCAAGGGGATAACCATCTTCCGCGATACCAGCAAGCGGCACCAGGTGCTCCGGAAGCCGGCGGTTCAATTCGAACTAAAGTCGATCACTCAACGTGAAGCAACGGTCATTTCAGGGTGGAGTGAAATGGACCAAAGGATACTGGCGAATGAAATCTGTGGGGAGTGCGGCGGCCCCATTGAGCATTCCAGCGGCTGCCTGCATTGCCGGGTTTGCGGATATACCGTCTGCCAGGTCTAGTCAACCCCGGACGGATTTTCCAGAGAACCCCGAAGAAGGGAATTGTTTTTTCAGAAGAGAACGGGGATTACGATTATCGACGTATCAGTGGAATTCATGCCGACTAGGTCAAGACAAGTTCATCATTAGGAGGCCAGGAATACAGGAAGTTAAAAGCCGTCAATCTGAAGAGAATCTGAGGCTCCCTGCCGGCGGAATTTCCATAGATGACTGATCCTCCTGTTTTCCTGGCTTCTTTATGAAATCTCGTTTTGGTTCCGGCTCGTCCGGATTGGGGGCTTGCTTCCATCTCGCTCTTCGCAGAGAGCCGAGGGATGGCGCGGGCATTTATTTGCCTTTTGGCGCGCCCTGCGGGTATATTCTTATGTCAAGCGCGGACGCGGGGGTGGCGGAATCGGCAGACGCATGAGACTTAAAATCTCAAGCCCCAAAAGGGCGTGAGGGTTCAAGTCCCTTCCCCCGCACCACATTTCACACCTTTCGATACCAATCCGTGATGAGGAATGGAGGAGTCCATGAGGGCTTGGAGATTATCGAGCGAATCGAGAAAAGATTATCAGCGCCACGGTTGGCCGGCCTCTTTTTACCTCCGCAGCGTACTCTTCCTCATTTGACTCCTCATTCTCCCTGCTCTCTTGCTTCCCTTATTGCGCCTTATTGATCTCCTCCATTTGCTGACCCACCCTGCTCCATTCTTCTTCGGTAAGCATGTGTTCAGCCATCGGGAACAGCACCGAATCCTCCTTGACGATGTGCATTGTCAATTGAGGATTGAAATTCTCCCACACCGAACGGACCCTGGTCAGGTCACTTGCGGCGACCGATTCCCTGAGTTCCTTGAGGAGGGAGTTGTGCTGTTGGTGCTCGTTCAGCATGACGGCAATCGGCCCGCTTTCCCGGCCCACATACTTCTCCAAGGCGGGAAAGAGCGCGTCCTCTTCCTTTTTGAAGTGAGTGGCGACGTCCCTTTTGAAGAATTCCAATGCGTTTTCGAAAAAGGGTTTCCAGGCGACTGCATCTGAGGTGTCTGCCGAACCCAGCACACGGTTCATCTCATTCAACAACTGGAGTACGGACTGGTGCTCTTGCCGCAGTTCCTCGGTTGCACGGACCTTGATTTGATTGGTCATAAACTCTCCGATCTGACTTGCATTCTCGCCGCCGTCCTTCTTCCGCCTGTCCAATGGGTCAATAGAGGCAGGCTCGAGATCAAGGATGTATCGGTGATGTCTAACCAGGTGGCCGGTTTTCTCTCCGAATGAATGAGGAGACCCGGCCGACAGCTTTGATCTTAGAAGTTCTTAAGCTTGGAGTCGATGACTAAAGTCATAGGGACAAGCGATCATTTCAGAGGGGAGAGAATGTGAGTGAGGCCGCCCCCGAGGGGAATGGGAAGGGGAGCAGCCCCTGGATTCCGGCATTGAAATTAACGAGAAATCACTTCTTCGAATCAGCCGATTTCGTTTCCAGCTTTTCAATCATGGTCTCGATCGTCCGCTTGTCTGCCCCCTTGGGGGCGTGTTTGAGATAGACCTGAAGGGCATTTGCGGCGTCTTGAAACTTGCCATTCTTTTCGTAGGCGTTCGCGAGATAAAGTTGAGACTCAATAGCCCGATCGCCGCCGAATCGGAATGCGAGCTGGAGAGGGTCCTCCGCTTCAGGGGCACGGCCGTTCTTGATGAGAGCGTAGCCGAGAATCAGGTAGGCGCTGGGGGATCGGGGGTTGAGTGCCGTGGATTGGCGCAGTGAAGCAATGCATTCTTCCATCCGGTTGAGATTCAGTTGGGCGATCCCCAGGGAAACAAAACTGACATCCGATTTGGGATTGATTTCGATGGCGCGCGATAAGATTTTCATTGCGGTCTCGAACTGACCTTGCCGGACCTCGACAGCGCCCAAGGCCTGAAGGGCCAGATAATAATTTGGAAAGATATCAAGGGCCTGGTGGAACAGCCGGATGGCCTCATCGTTCTTCTCCCGCTTGAGCAGGTCTATCGCCTTCTTGTATTGGCTCTCGGCCTCCTTGGGGATGGCCTGAACAAAAAGGATGCCCGTGTTAGTAGCGTGGGGCCCCGGGTTGCGCCGTGTGATGGGTAGATTTTCAAATCCAATGTCCGACGATTGACGCAGGCCGGGGATCCCCATCGGGCCCAGAGGAGCTCGGTGCGACGCTTGAGCAATGAGAAATTCATCCGTTTTGGATCCAACCTGCGGATGATTTATCCCTAAAGACAAGCGGTCGGCCATGGCAAATCGCGAGGCGGAAATTATCGGTGCGACGAAAGACCGACCCACGATGCCATCGGCATCTGCGACGATGGGGTTGGTATCTGTTTGCTGACGGTTCAAGAACGGGTTCTGGACCGCGGAATTATCCGTCGGTCCAATCATCAAACTCAACCCGACCCAAAATAAAAGCCTGCTGAGCATGAGAGCCTCCTTAAGGTGTGCCCTCACTTCCCTGAGAATCAGGGGGGACACAACTCGGATGGAGACCGCATTGTGGAAAGAGATGCGAAAATGAAAAGAGCAACCCAGGAAATACTAGATGAACACCCGCCACGTGGTCGCCCTCGCACCACGCGATATTCGACTCAACTTTAAGTGGAAGCCAGTCCGTGCAGGAAGTGGTCGTAAGTTCTTCGATCCGCAAGAATGAGGCGGCACGCCATAAAAGGTAGGTTTTCACATCGGCAATTTACCTCGATGTGTGCGGGCATTTGCAGGTGATTTTTGGAATTGGTCTGATCAGTTCCAGAAAATAGGCGGTAATTACATTTTTGAAGACGGTACCGCCACTCCTGCGGATTGAAGAACTCGCGTCTGGCTTTTGGATTGGGCTCACTTCAGTTGTCAAAGATCGTCTTAAACCGCTGGGTTTATGCTGAACTAGGGGCCGGGATACATAAACAGAATATACATTTCACCTGCCAAACTAAAGGATTTCTCATGCTAGCGCATCTCCTTTAAATTGTTCAAATTAGAATCATGAAAAAATTGAAATGGCTTTGGACATGAAACACAATGGATAAAACCTGTCGCAACAATACTGTTGCACGCAACGCTTTTGTGTGAGTTCCAGGCGAAAGCCCTCAGGGGCTGGACACATCCTGGAAGGCGCGAATTGTTTCGGGGAGGGCAGGGCAATGATCGGAGCGGAGCAGCGCTTGGTTAGACCACTGGAAAGTGGGGGGGCCGGATTGAAACCACCGGAACGAGTGGATAGATTTGTCCCACGCACCGGCAAAATCCGATTTTCCAGCCCTCCCCTTGTCAGAGAGGAGAATTCCACCAGAACACGCTCAACGATTTGCCCCGACAACCTCCTGCTGGTGGACTTCGTACAACTGAGCATCGACAACTGCGATCGCCGCCATATTGACGACCTCAGTGACCTCGGCGCCACGCTGCAGGACATGAACGGGCCGACCGATTCCCATGAGGATGGGTCCGATGGCTTCCGCCCCACCGATGCGCATCATCAATTTATATGCGATGTTCCCCGACTGGAGGTCGGGGAAGATCAGGACATTTGCCCCGCCCTTGAGTGTCGAGAACGGGTAGGTTTCATTGATAATTTCAGGCACCACGGCCGTGTCGGCCTGCATTTCGCCATCGATCATTAAGTCCGGCATCAACTGCTTCACTATTTCGGTGGCTACTCGCACCTTCTCGGTGAGCGGATGCTTGGTCGAGCCAAAGTTTGAGAACGAGAGCATGGCGATGCGGGGTTCAATATCGAAGCTCCGCGCCACCTCGGCGCTGCACATCGCGATCTCGGCAAGTTCATCCGGACTGGGTTCGATGTTGACGGTCGTGTCTGCGAAAAAGAAGGTTTCCTTCTTGCTCATGAGGATGTAAAGGCCGGAAACCCGGTGTGCTCCACTCTTGGTCTTCAAAATCTGAAGCGCCGGCCGGATGGTATCCGGGTAATGCTGCGTCATTCCTGAAATCAGCCCGTCGGCATCGTTGAAATACACCATCATGGCCCCGAAGTAATTGCGGTTCAGCATGATTTCCTGGGCCTCGCCCAGGGTGACACCTCTGCGTCGTCGCAACTGATAAAACTCATTCGCATATTTTTCGAAGAGAGGCGACTGGGTGGGTTCGATGATTTGCGCCCCCTTCAGGGTCAGATCCAAGTCCTTGATGGTCTGGGTGATCTTCTCGACGCTTCCGAGGAGAATAGGCTTAGCAATCTTCTCGTCAATCAGGATTTGTGAGGCCCGCAGGATCCTCTCATGGTCGCCTTCCGGAAACACGATTCGTTTCGGATCCTTCCGGGCCTTGTGGACGACGTGGCGGATCAGCTCGCGGGACTTTCCCAGTCGAAGTTCCAGTATTTCTTTATACTCGTCCAGGTTCACAGGCTCGCGAGCCACACCGGAATCCATGGCTGCCTTGGCCACTGCGGAGGCTTCCCAGATCAGCACGCGGTTGTCAAAAGGCTTGGGGATAATGTAGTCCCGGCCGAATTTGAAGCGTTCGCCGCCATAAGCCCGGACGACGGTATCGGGAACATCCTGTTTCGCCAGTGAGGCGAGGGCGAAAGTCGCGGCAATTTTCATGTCCTCGTTGATGGCCGTCGCCCGGACGTCGAGGGCGCCGCGAAAGATGAACGGGAATCCCAGCACGTTGTTCACCTGGTTGGGATAGTCGCTTCGGCCGGTGGCCATGATGATGTCATTGCGGGCCGCCTTGGCATCCTCGTAAGTGATCTCGGGGTCAGGGTTTGCCATCGCGAAGACAATCGGATTGGCATTCATCGACCGCACCATGTCCTTCGTCACGCAATTGGCGACGGACACTCCGCAGAAGACGTCGGCGTCTCTCATAACTTCCGCCAGCGTTCTCATGGAAATATCTTGCGCGAACCGCTCCTTGTATGGGTTCATCCCTTTTTCGCGGCCCTTATAGACGACGCCGTTCGAATCGCAGAGAGTGATGTTTTCACGTTTTACGCCCAGCCGGACGTAGTGCTCCGCACAAGCGATACCCGCCGCGCCGGCACCATTGAACACGACCCGGACCTTGGAAATGTCCTTTCCCACGAGCTCAATGGCATTGATGAGCGCGGCGCCCGAGATGATGGCCGTGCCGTGCTGATCGTCATGAAACACGGGGATCTTCATCGTCTTCTTCAAAGTCTCCTCGATGTAGAAACAGTCGGGGGCCTTGATGTCCTCCAGGTTGATGCCGCCAAAGGTGGGCTCCAGGAGTTGAACGGTGCGGATGATCTCGTCGGGATTATGGGTGTCCAGTTCAAGGTCAAAGACGTCAATATCGGCAAAGCGTTTGAACAGGACACCTTTCCCTTCCATGACCGGTTTGCCGGCGGCAGGCCCGATATCACCCAATCCCAGGACGGCTGTGCCGTTGGAGACAACCGCCACGAGGTTTCCCTTGGCGGTATAGCGATAAACATTCTCGATGTCCTTTTCGATCTCACGGCAGGGCTCTGCCACGCCCGGGGTGTAAGCGAGGGAGAGATCAAACGCGGTTCGGCAGGGCTTGCTGGGCGTCACCTCGATCTTTCCGCGGCGCCCCAATGCATGGTAATTCAGTGCATCTTGTCTTCGGATAGTCATAATGGCTCCTCTTGGTAAGTATGAAGAAAAAGTGGGTCAAGACTGGGTCTTGTCGCAGAAGGCATGAACCCCCGGCAAATCTGAGTCGCAAGTGACGTTGTTCAGAGGCTAGTTCAAGCGTCGGGTCGCGGACAGTTCGAACTGAACTGGGCGCCTCAGAAGGTCTCACTTCAGGCAGCGTCTGCCGGCTCGATCACTCCTGAGCCCCCAACAGGCCTCCGGGTGGTGGTCACGTTCGAGACCATTCCACGCGGAGCGGATCATGATCGGTCCAATGAATTTTCAGCGACCCTCGGTTCGCATGGTGCAGGCCTTTCCCCAGCAGGACGGCGAGCGTGCGGTGTGTGGTAAAAACGGAGAGTCCCGCTCCGTTGCGTTCGAGCTTCAATAATCGGGCCATGGGATTCCGCAGCCGCTCGCGCTGGGCGATACGGCGTATTTGCGACAGGATATTCACCTCGTGCACCGGTAAAAATTCGCCCGAAAGCCTGACGATGCCGCCCACTTTTCCCTCGCGTTCCAATCGGCAACCCGGACATTCGACGCGGGGGAGTTGTTTAAGCCGGGCCGGCGGCCGGGGCGGATAGCTCCAACGCTTGCCATGATAAACCGCCTTGCATTGCCCGCAGACAGCTTCTCCCGCAGTGTGTAAATCGCGGGCAATTAAGCCGTCATCGATGCGATAGGAACGCGGCGAAGGTTGTGAGCCGGGAGAATGCAGGGGAACAGACGCCGTTTGGGTTTGAAGCTTGGGGACGCCGTGAACTCGACCACGGCGACCGGGGCGGGAAGACATCGGTACCATAACGTCTCCTTTCTAGTCACGTGAAGACGTATTCGGCATTTAGGGAGCTCTCATGAGGCACCCTCCATCTCTGTTGTAGCGAGTCATGCTGCCCTATTGTAGCAACATTGGTTCACCGTTTTCAATGGTCCCTTTAGAAACGGGCCCGGCATTTCCCCGACCCTTTCAGCACAGCCGGTCCACCCGTTCGGATTCTCAGCAAGAATTCCCATCATGATCCGAGGGCCTCATTTTTCCTGCAGCGTCTCGATATACTTCATCAGGGCGTAAATGTTTAACGAGGATTCCATCGGTCCTTTGCTGCGGCGAAAGCGCGTCCCCCACACTGGCATTTCCCTGGTTCCATGAGCGGAGATAGCCTTTTCGCCATCCACGAAGGCGATGACATGGATTTCATCGAATTTTCCCTGGTTCTTTTTGGCGATTTGAGTCAAATCAGTCGGTTGAGCTTTCATCGCGGCAGCGACGGGCCCGCTTCCCTTGCCATCCTTGCCATGGCATGAAGCGCAATTGGTTGCGAAGAGCTTCTTGCCGCGCTCCAGGTCCTGCGCGGGCGCTGCCTGCACAGTCACTTCTTTCTGGGTCTGGGCCGCTGTCCAAGCGACGACAGGCAGGCCCAGGCAAAGCGGGAGGATAAGGGCTTTCAGAGCGAGCTTCTTCATAAAGACTCCATGCCTGTCATCGTCGAGGCAAAGCAAGGATATTGGAGGCCCCGGGTGGGGAGCACAGATCGGGAAACGCTTTGTGCCCAGCCATTCCACGGCGGCCTCATGCCGGGGCCAACTGGTGAGTCAGGGAGAGAACAGTCGGCTGGACCAGCCGGTCAAAATCGGCGTAGGTCATCCGAATTGTATCGGTATGCGTCCCGGCGTTGAACACGATTTCGCTGTCGCGCGTCAGCTCGGTATCCACGAAGACCGGCAGCCCATAGAGGTTTCCGAAAGGCGCCATCGCCCCGACCTCACAGTCCGGAAAAAGGACGGCAAAGTCGGATTCTGTGGCGAGGGTGACGTGGTCATACGGGAGAGCACTCTCGAGAGCGGTGATGTCGACCTTGTGCAAGGCGGGCAGCACCGCCATTAAAAACTTGTCCGCGGTTCTCAAGATGACGGTCTTGGCCATCTCGCGTCCCTTAACATGCTGTGCCGCGGCGACTCCCTGCGCCGTATAGGCCAGCCGGTGTGTGCAGTGGGTGTAAGAGACCCCGCTTGTTTCGAGGTACTCCTTTAAACGGTTTGTGATGGACATAAATCACTCCTTCCTCTGGTTTGCAGAGAGGCGATTGTATCCAGTTGTTTGCCCTCTTCACTCCGTACTCTCAGCGGAACCGGGATCGGTCCCCGCTGAAACTCACCCCTCCGGTTGGAAGGGGTCCCTGTCCCAGCGGATCCCTTCCGGGGTTTCCCCTTATACAGCGGATTTGACCGCGACCTTCGATCGTTCCTCCAGGGACTGATAATCGCGGCTCTCGTAACCCAAGTAGACTTGTCGCGGGCGCGCGATCTTCTGCTCCGGATCCGTCAGCATCTCCTGCCACTGCGCGATCCAGCCTGAGGTGCGGCCAATGGCAAAGAGCACAGGGAACATATCGATCGGGAAGTCCATCGCCTGGTAGATCAAGCCCGAGTAGAAATCCACGTTTGCATAGAGCTTGCGCTGGATGAAGTATTCATCTTTCAGGGCGATGCGTTCCAGCTCCATGGCGATATCGAGCTTCGGATTGCGGCCAGTCACAGCAAAGACATCCTCGGCCAGTTTCTTTATGATCTTGGCACGAGGGTCAAAGTTCTTATAGACGCGATGACCAAATCCCATCAATTTGCCTTTGCCTTCCTTGACGTTCTTGATAAACGCGGGAATGTTCTCTTTGGAACCGATTTCATCCAGCATGTACAGCACTTCCGCATTGGCGCCCCCATGCAGGGGGCCGTACAACGCCGCGGCCGCGGCTGCAACCGCTGAAAAGGGATCGACGTGCGAACTTCCGACGCCGCGCATGGCGCTGGTACTGCAATTCTGCTCATGGTCGGCGTGAAGGATGAACAGCACATCCAGGGCTCGTTCCAACACCGGATGTGGCTTGAACTTCGACTCCGTCATCTTCCACAGCATGTTCAGAAAGTTGCCGGGATAGCTGAGCTCGTTGTCGGGATAGGCGTAGGGCATCCCCTTGGAATGCCGGAAGGCAAAGGCGGACAGCGTAATCATCTTGCCGATCAGCCGGTAGATCTGCTTCTTTCGATTCTCGGGATCATGGATTTCCTTGGCGTCCTTATAAAAAGTGGAGAGGGCGCCGACCGTACCCACCAGCATCCCCATCGGGTTGGCGTCGTAATGGAAGCCGTCCATGAACTTCTTGATGTTTTCGTGAATGATGGTGTGGTGATTGATCTGGAACGTCCAATCATCCAGCTGCTCCTTGGTCGGCAATTCCCCATGGATGAGCAGGTAGGCGGTTTCCACGTAGGTCGATTTTTCGGCGAGTTGCTCGATCGGATATCCGCGGTACCGCAAGATGCCCTTGTCCCCGTCAATAAAGGTGATCTTGCTCTTGCAGGAGGCGGTGTTCATAAAGGCTGGATCGTAGGTCATCATCCCGAATTCTTCGGGTTTGACTTTGATCTGCCGCAGATCGAGTGCCTTGATGGTGTCGTTCTGAATCGGGATTTCGTATGTCTTTCCGGTCCGGTTGTCCGTAATAGTGAGAGTCTCTTTGCCCATAACTTTTTCCTCGTTTAAGGTTTAAGGTGTGAGTGGATAACTCGTTCGATGAGAGTGCGACTGGAGCCTATGACGGGGGTCCGCCCGTGAAATGTGGATCCCCGTCGCGTTCTATGATTCCCGACTTCTCAGATTGCCATCTCGGCACGCTGGTACCGATAGGCCGAAGTACACCATTCGGCATACTTCGGGAATTTGTTCACCACCACTGCATTATACAACTTTTGAACTTCCCGGGTCACCATTCCGATTTCCCCGGTTCCGACCACCCGCCGGTCCACGGAGGTGATAGAGGCGATTTGTGCGGCAGTCCCACAGAAAAACAGTTCGTCACACACGTAGAGCTCACTGCGGTCAATCTTGCGGACTTCGACAGGAAGGTGCAGTTCCTCCTGGGCCAGCCGGATCACGGAGTCGCGGGTAATGCCCTCCAGGATATTCTCAGTTTCTCCCGGGGTCACCAGTTTGTGATTGCGCACCATGAAGATATTAAAGCCCGGGCCCTCACTGACATGGCCGCTCTCGCTCAACATCACGGCTTCGTCAAAACCGCTGGAGTGGGCTTCGTCGGCCGCCAAGGCGCAATTGACATAACCGCCGGAGATCTTTCCCCGGCAGGGGATGGCGTTGTCCTCGGTGCGTCGCCACGAGGAAGTGCAGACATCCAGCCCGCGGTGGGTGTCGAGATAGTCTCCGAAAGGTACCGCCACGATAAAGAAGTCGTCATCGGCGGCAAGCCGCACCCCAATGCTGCGGGTGGACTTGTAGGCCAGTGGACGGATATAGACGTTTTCAGCGAACTTGTTCCGCTGCACCAACTCGGCGCTGAGATCACACATCTCACTGACCGTTAGCGGCAGTTTGATCTTGAGCAAATTGCAGTTGCGCTTCATGCGCTCGTAATGCTCGCGCAGGCGGAAAAAGTAGATGTCCCCGCTCTCGGCATCCCAGTACCCCCGGATGCCTTCAAAGACCGCCGTTCCATAGTGCAATGCCTGGGTGAGGATACTGACTTTCGCGTCCTCGAGGGGGACGAACTCTCCTTGAAAATAGACCAGTACGTTTCCGATTTCGGGGTGCGGAATCATGTAATCATCCTCCTTGGAGATGATCCTTCATTGAGAAAATACGCGGGCGGTCTGCGGTCGTTTGCGGCAGCACACACGGGTCCGGCCTCTGACCTGGTTGCTCTCAAAGACACCGGGAAGAATCAAAGCATTCAGGAAGTCCCACAGCCACCCGCGGGTCCATCGGATCGAACAGGTTCACTTCTCGACCGGTTTACTGGACAGCCTGGCCGGCGTGCAACCGCTCCTTCTTGACCAGGAGTTGTTCCGGAGTTTCCTGCACGTCTGGATTCAGAACAATGCACTCCACCGGACACAGGGGGAGGCATTGGGGCTCATCAAAAAACCCGACGCACTCCGTGCACCGGTCAGAGTTGATGACATAGATCCCGTCCTGGGATATTGCCTGATTGGGACATGGCGGCTCGCAAGCGCCGCAGGAGATGCAGTCATTCGTAATCATCAATGCCATGAGATTTTCTCGCTCCTTTAGGAATTGGAATGGTTCAGTTCATATGAGGTCCACGGCTGAGCCTGGGGCACGAATTCCCCGCTGCCCCGGCAAGAGGCCGGACTCACAATTGTATGAAGCCCAAAAGCTAAAACTCTTACCTCCGCCACTGTGTTTCTGTACAAATTCGAACGATGGCTGATGGCAGCCGACACCGAGCCTTCAGCTCTGAAGGACCGCCTCCAGTTCCAGTACGGCCTGCATCCCCGCTTCAATGGCGCGGCGGTTCAGTTCGATCAGGGCCTGATTTTTCACCAGCGCGTCAATCGCAGCAAACACCGTTTCCTTGGAGAGCAGATGCGTCCGGGCCATCAGGCCTCCAATCATGACCATATTGGCGACCTTGGGGGAGCCAATCTTCTCAGCAATTTCCGTGGCTGAGAGTGGGACCGTTTCGATATCGTCTCTCACTGGCGGCTCATCGATCAACGATGAATTGTAAATGATGAGTGCGCCAGGCGTCGCTTCCGGTAGGAATTTCAATAAGGAAGGTTTGTTGAGAGATAGGAGTATGGTGGGTCGAGACACGAGCGGTGACCCAATCTCGTGTTGTGAGAGACGGACGTGGCAATGTGCTGTGCCACCCCGCATTTCTGGTCCATAAGAGGGAAGCCAAGAGACCCGATATCCACTGAGCATTCCACTCTCAGCCAAGACCTCGCCAAGGAGGAGCACTCCCTGGCCTCCGAACCCCGCAATCTTGATCTGGGGGTTCTGATACTTTTCCGGAACGGTTGAAGGGAAAAAGCCGGCTTCCGAGCGTGGCGGTGCCGGGGAAACCGTCGAGTCAAAAAAGCGTGAGCGTTCGTTGTAATTCCCGAGGAGAGCGGCGCTGCCGCTGGTCTCTCCCGGCCGCTCCGTGGCCCGGATTCCAAGGAGGGAGGGGACCTCAACCAGGGGCACCTCTTTTCTTGCGGTCCTCCTGGAAGGGGCAGGAGGCGGGGAGCTCGGCTCCACTGCATTGTCGGCCGGCACCTTGGTTGCCGGAGTCTGACCCGCCTCCGAAGCTGCGCTCGAGCTACCCGACGCAGCCTGCAAAGTCACAATTGATTTTGTCGGGGGCGCCGTCTTATCACGGTACACGCCCGGCTTATAGTACGGAATCATATTCTCGTTCAGCCACTTTCGCGCATCCTGCGGGGTCATCTTCCAGATGGTCGGACACGGGGAAAGAATCTCCACCAGCGAAAACCCCAGGCCGTCAATTTGATTCTGGATGGCCTTCCGAATCGCCTTGCGTGTGCGCATATTGTTTTTGCTGTCGAATATAGCGGTCCGTTCCAGATAAACCGGTGCCTCGAGCGCCGCCAACAATTCACAGACCCGCATGGGGTACCCCTCGTTCTGGAGAGTTCGCCCGAAAGGAGAGGTTGTCGTCTTCTGACCCAACAGGGACGTGGGGGCCATTTGCCCGCCTGTCATTCCGTAGATGGCGTTGTTGACGAAGAACACGGTAATGTCTTCACCACGGTTGGCCGCATGCAGGATTTCGTTTCCGCCGATAGCCGCAAGGTCTCCATCTCCCTGGTAGCTGAGGACAATGGAACCCGGGCGGGAGCGTTTGATGCCTGTGGCCACCGCGGGAGCTCGCCCGTGCGGGGCTTGCACGTTCCCCACATCAAAATAGTAGTAGGCGAAAACGGAGCAGCCGACCGGGCTGACCAGGATCGTCCGGTCCTGGACTCCCAGGTCGTCAAGACACTCCGCGATCATTTTGTGGATGACGCCATGCCCGCATCCGGGACAGTAGTGAGTGACATGCTGGTCGCCGTCCTTGCGCTCGAACAGGTCGTAGATAGAATCGGGTCGTTGTTGGACAATCGTGTACATTCTCGTCAGCTCCGTTTTCGCTCAGAAAGTAGATATTCGGTTTTCCACTCCTTGAATGACCTCACTAAACAGCGTGCAAGCCCATCGGGACGGCCATCGCCTCATTGCACTCGGCAGGATGGGAAATGGTCGACCTAATGACATCGAAGACCTCCTCGGTGGAGGGAACACACCCCCCCATACGGCTGTAAAAGTCGCAAGGGTGCCGGCGCGAAATCGCCAGCCGGACATCGTCCACCAATTGCCCATCGCTTAACTCCACCGTAAGGAAACGCTCTGTGGACATTGAAATCTCGGCAAGTTGCTGCGTAGGGAAGGGGAAGAGGGTGATGGGGCGAAACAGGCCTGCCCGGATTCCGTAATGGCGGGCCATGTCAACGGCCGATTTCAACACCCGCGAGACGATCCCATAACCCACCAGCACAATTTCAGCATCGCTCACCTGATAGGCCTCATACCGGACCTCGCTTTCCCGGATTCTGCGATACTTTTCGGCCAGACGCAGTTCATGTTGCTCCAGCGCCTCATGCGAGAGGTAAATCGACGTGATGACATTCTTCCGGGTCGCTGCATCTCCTCGGGCAGCCCAGTCCTTGACCGGGGCTTCCTGGGCAGTCTCCGGAAAGTCCACCGGTTCCATCATCTGGCCGATGTAGCCATCGGCGAGCACAACGGCGGGGTTGCGATACTTGTCCGCCAGCTCAAAGGCCAGGATGGTCAAATCGCACATCTCCTGCGCGGAATTGGGGGCCAGTACGATGTTGTGGTAATTTCCATGGCCGCCTCCTTTCACCATCTGGTTGTAATCGCCCTGCTCCGGACCAATGTTTCCCAGGCCCGGGCCGCCCCGCATGATATCGGCGATAACACAGGGGAGTTCCGAACCAGCGAGGTAGGAGATTCCTTCCTGCATCAGGCTAATCCCCGGGCCCGACGAGCCGGTCATGCATCGCAACCCGGCCGACGAGGCCCCGTAGATCATGTTGATCGAGGCGACTTCGCTTTCGGCTTGGAGAAAGGTGCCGCCCACCGTAGGAAAGTAGTAAGCGGCTGCTTCTGCAATTTCGCTCGCAGGCGTGATGGGATACCCAAAATAGGCGCGACAGCCCGCCAGAATCGCAGCCTTCACGATGGCTTCATTTCCCTTGATCAGTTCTTTGCTCATGGTTATTTGTCCGCGTTGGAGATTTTGGTCCGAAAAGTTGTATGTGCTCGATGGATTGAATGAAAGTGGTTTCACAAAACGCCGGTTGACGTGGCCGTGGCGCTTCGGCCGCCGCCGCTAAGCCGCACGGTGCTGTTTCGGTTGGACCTCCTCATCCTGCCACTTGTAGACGGTGATGGCCCCGGGCTCAGGGCAGACATAAAAGCAAATACCACATCCTGTACACCCGTCCCCCAGATACTGGGCGGGGTGATACCCCTGGACATTGAGTGTGGTTGAGAGCTGGATGACTTTCGGGGGACAAGCGTCAGTACAAACGGCGCACCCCTTGCATTCGTCCTGGGCAATCTCAATCTTTCCACGCGCTGGATTGGGCATCCGATATTCCTCTCTGAGCGGTATTGTTTTTTGCCTGGTCTTTCAAGCCGTCGCCGGAAGCCGGGGCCCGGTCAGGCTACCTCGACGGGCACCCGCACCTGCGGGGCCAACCATTTTTGAGTGAAAGCAAATTCCAACAAATCTTCACGGAACCTGGGATCTGCGATCTCGATCAGCGCCATGCAGCGCTGCCGGATGTTCTTTCCGTGAAGGGAAGCGACCCCGAATTCGGTGACCACAAAATGGACATCCCCGCGGGAGGTGACCACCCCTGCTCCCGGATCAAGCCGGGCGACGATTCGCGAGACGGCACCGTCTCTTGCCGTCGCTGGGAGAGCGATGATGGGCTTGCCCCCTTTGGATCGCGCGGCCCCGCGAATGAAATCCACCTGTCCACCGATTCCGCTGTAAATCGAATGACCGATGGAGTCGGCAGAGACCTGTCCCGTCAGATCCACCTGGATGGCCGAGTTGATGGCCACCATCTTCTCGTTCTGCGCGATGATGAATGGATCGTTCACGTACTTGGTCGGGTGGAATTCGAAGAGGGGATTGTTGTCCACGAAATCGAAGACGCGCTTGGTCCCCAGCAGGAACCCTGCAATAATCTTGCCGGGATGCAGGGTCTTCCGCTCGCTGTTTACCACGCCCATCTCCACCAGTTCGGCCACGCTGTCAGAGAACATTTCGCTGTGAATGCCCAGGTCCTTCTTGGTTCGAAGGAACGAAAGCACCGCATCCGGAATCCCGCCGATGCCGAGTTGTAGCGTCGAGCCGTCCTCGATCAGAGCCGCCGCATGACGGCCAATGGCACTGTGCAGTTCGCTCGTTTCGACTCGCTTGATTTCCAGCACGGGGCGCGAACATTCCACGATGCGGTCAATCTTGTGCACATGAATAAAGGAGTCCCCCAGCGTACGCGGCATCTGATCATTCACATGCGCGATGACCGTCTTCGCCACTTGGCAGGCGGTGAGCGTGGTATCGACCCCCACGCCGAAACTGCAGAATCCGTGTTCATCCGGCGGAGAAACCTGAATCAGGGCGACATCAATGGGCAGCGCCCCACTCTCGAAAAGGTCCTCGATCTCGCTCAGAAAGATCGGCGTGTAATCGGCGCGACCTTCGTTGACGGCCCGGCGGACATTTCCTCCCACGAACATGGCGTTGTGGCGGAAATGGCCTTCCATCTCCGGCTTGATGTAGTCGGCATTGCCCATGGTCAACAGATGGACGACTTCCACGTTTTGCAGGCTGGGGGCGCGCGCTATCAGGGCTTCGACCAAAACTTCCGGTTCGGCACAGCCGGGATGGATGTAAACCCGGTCGTTGGATTTCACGACATCGAGAGCCTGCTCGGCGCTCATTAATTTCTGTTTATAATTGCTGATCCAGATCATGGCAGTCCCGCGTCAATCCTTATATGAAGGTTGTGAAGACCTAGAGAAAACCTCGTCGTCCTCCTCGTTAGGACCAAATATAGGCGGAGGTGAGCGTGTCGAGGGGTTCGTACTTAACATCAAAGATTTCAGCGATCTGTTCGCGCGTACAATGACCGCGATAGGTAAACACGCCTCGGGCCAGATCGAGATGCTTGCGGACCGCCTCTTCGGTGCCGAGTCCGGCGATCTCGCGCACGTACGGCAGACTGGCATTGGAAAGCGCGACGGACGCCGTGCGGGCGATATTCGCGGTCAGGTTCGGACAGCAATAGTGAATCACATCCTTGTGAACAAACGTCGGCTGCGCCAGCGTGGTCGGACGACTGGTTTCAATGCTCCCGCCCTGGTCAATGGAGACATCCACAATGACACTGCCCGGCTTCATGGTCTCGACCATTTTTTGCGTCACTACGTGGGGCGTCTTCCCCCCGTGAATCAAGACCGCGCCAATCAGAACATCCGCATGCCGCACCGCGCGCTCGATATTATAGGTATCGGCGACCGCCGTGACGACACGATTACCCAGCCGTGACATCAAGCGCCGCAGCTTGTTGACATCCGAATCGAGGACCATGACGTGGGCGCCATTCGCGACCGCGGTCTGGGCCGCCCAGGTCCCGACTACGCCCGCGCCCAAAATCACCACCGAGGCCGGCGGAATTCCAGGGGCCCCTCCGAGCAGCACTCCACGCCCGTTGTTGTGGGATTCCAGGAGATGCGCGGAGATAAAGACGGACATCTGGCCCGCAATCTCGCTGATCGGGAGCAATACCGGCAGTTGACCGTCCAGGGTCTCAATCACTTCGTAGCCGATGGCCGTGATCTCCTTCTTCAGGAGCTCCTCAAAGAGCGGCCTTCCCGCCACGGCGAGGTGAAAGAAGGCCAGGACGGTCTTGTCCCGCCGCATCGACTGAAGTTCGTCCAGCGTCGGAGCAGAGACCTTCAGGAGCAGTTCGGTCCGGGCCAGGACTTCGTCGTGGGAAAAGGCGATCTTCGCCCCGGCATTGACGTACTCTTCATCATTGAAATGGCTTCCTTCCCCTGCCCCGCGTTCAAAGTAAACCGAGTGGCCTTCTTCAATCAGCGCCCGGACATTGGAAGGAATCAAAGCGACACGCCGCTCCATCTGGGTCGGCTCTTTAACAAATCCGATGATCATGGTGCTTCTCCCGTCGACGTCGAAATCAATCTTCCTTACAACCCTGCATTCCGCTCCCGCCCCCCCGGAGGAAGACGGCCCAACTGTTGTAACTTTTTTCACATGAGCTTAAAGACTATTCCCTCCCGGCCGGTTTTCTCCGAGCTATTCAGCAGCTTTCGACTTAGAAAACTCGAATTCGGGATACTTAATGGAAAGCACCGGACACGGCGCCAGCGAAACCACGCGCTCCGTCGTTGAACCCGTGAGGGTGTGGTCCAGCCCGGTCCGACCGCGCGTGGACATCACAATGATGTCGACCCCCAGGGCCTGCGCTTTCCGCACAATCTCCTGGTAAGGGACCCCTTTCTCCAGGATTTCTTCGACCCGGATCTGGGTCTTGACCTCAGGTGGAACAACTTTCTGAAGACTCTCCTTGGCGCAGTGTTTCAGATAGGCGATGTAGTCCGCATCCATGCCGTGGTACACCTCGGGCGGATAATTCTGCGCCAGCAGGACGTTCACGTGGAGAACATAGAGGATGGCATTGAAATGCGTCGCCAGCGAAATCGCGTACTTGAGGGCATAATTGGCGTAATTTGAAAAGTCCGTGGGAAATAGGATCTTCTGGATCAGAAAGCCTGCCATCGGATTCTTTGGAACTGGGGCTTCCAAAACGACCTCGGGAGAAATCTTCTTGAGCATAGGTTAGGCGCCTCGTTCCAGGAATACAGACATCATTAAGGGCGCGTGGCCACGACGATCAACAGCTTTGCAGTCCCCACAGGATTCTATTTCCAGCAGAGGTTTTCCTTCGCAGCGGGCACATTCACGGAGGATATCGACCATTCCGGAGAGTTCATCTTTGACCCCGGACAGTTCCTGGATCCTGCCATTGACGGCCCCCAGTTTGGACTCCAGCAACTTGATGAGGACGGCGACTTGTTCTTTCTTCTCGCGTGTGGGTGTGGACTTCTTGACGGTGAAGATCTCCTTAATTTCCTCCAGGGAGAGCGGCAGTGACTTCAAATAGTTGATGACTTCCAGTTTCTTGACATCCTCCCCCGAATATAGCCGATGTCCCCCCTTGCTATGGGATGCGGGAGCGATCAGGCCGATTTCTTCGTAGTAGCGGAGCGTTCTCAGAGAGACATGCGCATTCCTCGCCAGGGCCCCGATCTTGATCAGATTATTTGTAGATCCCGCACTTGCCATATTTGGTTCCTTTCTTCTCGGCTACCTGGATTTCAACGGGCGAATGTCGTCTCGCCTCCACTTGGATCAAACCTGCACTGAATTCATGTCTCAGGACCCGCTCATTGATAAAGAGTTCGACATCTCTCCCTACAATGTTCTTGGGCAATTGCTTTTCCAAACGAGTGAAGGAGCGTGTGGATATCACGAGGCCAAGAAGCCTTTTAGTTACAGCAGGGTGAGGGTATTTTGAAGCATGTGTATTAGAGGTGTGCTTGGCTTTTTTGTTGCATGCAACGCATATGTTGCGGCTTTTTGTTGCAGTTTTAAGGAGAAGTTATGGGGCAGAGATATTAAATTTCTTCATCTTACGCCACAAGGTCACACGATCAATTCCCAGCTCCCGGCTGGCCTTTGCCTTGTTCCAGCCCGCCTGTTGCAAGGCTGCAATGAGCTTTTCGCGGTCGTCCTTCACACCTTGCTCGGAGATCTGAAAGTGCTTGGACCCGAGACAGATTTCAATGGGCAGAGAAATCGGCTCGATCGATCGACTGTGGGTCTTTACAAAGGCATGCTCTACGGCATTCTCAAGCTGACGGATATTTCCAGGCCAGTCATAATCCATTATGATGTTGAGAGCCTCTTTGGTGATTCCCGCAATGTTCTTTCCGGTCTGCTCATTGAATTCGGAGATGAAATGATCGAGCAGCAAGGGGATGTCTTCTTTGCGTTCACGAAGGGGCGGGATCGAAACCGGAATGACATTGAGCCGGTAAAACAGATCCTCCCGGAATTTAGACTCGTCCACCAACTGCTTCAGGTTTCGATTCGTGGCCGCAATTATGCGGACATCGACGTTGATCACTTTGGAATCCCCGACCCGTTCCACCTCACGTTCCTGCAAAACACGCAAAAGCTTCAATTGGATGTTCGGCGAGATGTCGCCGATTTCATCGAGAAAAATGGATCCCTGCTGCGCCAGTTCGAAGCGCCCGATCTTGTCCCGGTAGGCGCCTGTGAAGGCCCCCTTCACATGACCGAATAGTTCACTCTCAAGCAGGGTCTCGGCCAGGGCGGAACAGTTGACTTTCACGAATGGAAACTGAGAACGTCGGCTCTGGTGATGGATGGCGCGGGCAATCAATTCCTTGCCGGTCCCACTCTCTCCCAGGACTAATACGGTGGCGTCCGATTCCCCTACATCTTCAATGAGGGCGAAGGTCTCCTGCATGCGGTGGCTCTTCCCGATGATGCTGTGGAATTGATATCGCCCGATGAGCTCCTTCTTCAGGGTCATCAGCTCGCTGATATCTCGGAAGGTGACTACTATCCCCGCGATGCGGTCGCTGGCGTCGCGAAGGATGGCAGTGCTTATCCGCGCGATGCGAATCTCCCCATTCTTGCGCTCCAGGCGAACCTCGGTGTTTTTTTCGGGGACTTGATTTTGCACCGTTGTAAACATTCCACAGGAAGAGTCGCACGCGGTGCAACGAAGGATGTGCCGGCAGGTCTGACCAATGGCTTCCTCAGCGGTGTACCCGGTAATCTCTTCGGCCGCCCGATTGAATCGGGTGATCTTGAAGTCGGAGTCGTAGGTCATCACACCGTCGCTGATATTGTTGAGAATTGCCCCGAGGGTGTCGGCCTGGTCCCAGTATTCGCGGGGTTGAACCATCAACCCTTCACTAATTTGAATTAATTCGCTTTCGCTCAATGGCTCGTCGCCTGTTCCTTGATCCCGATTCGGACCGAATCCCGACTAAACGTGTTTACATTATACCACATACCACAGAATGCAACACCTGTCTTAAGAGAGTGCCTTGGTAAGGCCCTAATAGATACAATAGAAAAGGTTTTCTCGTCGAATAAAGACCTTAGGATTGGTTGACAAGTGTTGCATGATTGAGGTGGAGACTGCGTGGGAGACCATGACTTACGATGTTGCCCGCCGATTGTCGGTGCTCTGGGACGCTGTTTTCACACCTGTTTGAATGGAGAAATGTGCTTGCGATGAAACAAAGAGGCATGTTAGGTTGCGTCTCGTTCTGACAATTTGCAGTGTTGCAATGCTGGAACGGGAGTCCTTGGTATCAGGCGATTGGGAACTGCCATACCCAGGCAAGTTTTTAACGCCGGACCGTTGAGGTTCGGCTTGCACCTTACGTTCCTGGTAATTCTGTTGCAGGGTCCTTGTCATTTGATTTCGACCGTTTGGTGTATGTCAGACAGTGGATGCGGAAACGCCTTCCGGAAGCGAGGTTACGGTTATGATACGCCACATCGTGTTCTTCAAATATAAGACAGAGACCCCTCCACAGCGGCGACAGAACTTCCTGCACATGCTTCAAGCCCTCCCAGAGCGGGTCCCCGGAATCATTACCTTTGAAGTGGGGGAAGATATTTTGCATATGCAGCGGTCGTTTGATGTCGCTATTGTCTTTACGTTCGCCGATCGAGCGGCATTGGAGGTCTATTCTGGTCATCCCGAACATGGCACTCTGGTCGAGGAATCACATCGGATTAACGAGAAGGTCTGCTCCGTCGACTATGAAACAGGTTGAAGGCTTGTTCGGCATGCCAGGTTATTATCTTTCCGGAGAAGGGATCAGATGAGAAAAAGTCAGGTGATAGGGATTTTACTGCTTGTGGGAATCAGCACGGTATTCGTGGGGTTTTACGCTTATGGTCAGCGAGTTGAGAATGGTCAAGAAGATTCAGACCAGAAGACCGCAGGGGATCGAAGCGCCGGTAATCCAGTCAAACTGACCCCCAAATCCATCGAGGCGGGGAAGAAGGCTTTCCAGGACAAGTGTGAGGTTTGCCACGGTGAGAAGGCGGATGGCACCGGTGAAATGGCAACGATGCTGGATCCCAAGCCGGCGAACCTGACCGATCCCCGGAAGGTGGGGAAAATGACCGATAAGGAAGTGTTTGACTTCATTACGCGGGGTAAGGATGCGATGCCAAAGTTTGCCGATCTGCCCGAGGAGGTTCGTTGGAATTTAGTAAACTTCGTACGCTCCGTGGAAGCAAAGCGCGTTGAAGGGGGCAACGAATCCGGAAAGGGAAAGTGACTCAAGCCTTAGGTCCAGAGATGGGCTGGGAATCGATCTCACCGGGGGACTTTTTATTGCGGATTTCGGATTGTGAATTGCGGATTAAGCGTTGACTTCTGGAAACAAGGAAACAACCCGCTCGGGATTCATCGGGCCTCTCCCTCCCACTTAGAGCCCGCCCTCTAACAGCCATTTCGTAAACGAGAAAAATATCACTCCCGCGAAGACCACCAGGGCCATTCGAAAGCCCGGTTCCTTATTCACCTCTGGAATAAGGTCTGAGGCCGCCACATACAAAGCCACTCCCGCCGTGACCGGCAAGCCGTAATTCACCCAATGCCTGGTCATCGTCATCAAAAGCACGCCCAGCAGGGTCGACACGCCCAGCGAGATCGCAGCGATCATCGCAAAACGCTTGCTCCGGCCGGAGGAGAGCATGACGGAGGCCACGGTGAACCCTTCAGGGATCTTGTGTAGCAGCACGGCGACGAAAATCAACAGCCCCAGCGGTCGCGAGATGAGGAACCCCGAAGCGATTGACACACCGTCGAAAAAAGTGTGGATGATCAGTCCGAACAGCGAAGAGAGGCCGACGGCCGGATTCATGACCTCATGCGAATGAATTTCCTCCCCGAAGTGAAAGTGGGGAGTGATGGTGTGTTCAAAGAAATGGACCAGGAGATAACCTCCGAGGATCAAGAGGGCGGCGTGCGGACGCATCCGGCTGATGCTTTCAGGGATCATCTCCAGGGTGGCCACCGCCAGCATGTACCCGGATCCGAGCGCTACGAAATACTTCAGGAAACCCCGGTGCCAGTCGCGCTGGACGATGAGAAAACCGCCGAAGACGTTGGCCAGTGCTGCGACCAGTCCGTAAGCGAAGATGCTGAAAGTGAGTTCCATGGTGGTCAGAAGGAATGGTGCAGCGACAGGCCGTTCGAAAGCGAGGGACCATCGTCAGCCGCTGTGGCGAAAATGGACGATGTCCCCGTCGAGGACGACGTGCTCTTTCCCTTCCAGTCTTAAGAGCCCCTTCTCCCGGGCGGCGGGGAGACTGCCGCAGGCCAGGAGGTCCTCATAGCTGACGACTTCGGCCCGAATGAAATTCTTTTGAATATCGGAGTGAATGACGCCGGCCGCCTCCAGGGCGGTCGAGTTGCGAGGGATCGTCCAGGCACGACATTCATCCTCACCCACCGTAAAAAAGGAAATTAAATCCAGCAGTCGATAGGTGGCATGAATGATCCGTTCCAGCCCCGACTCTTTCAAGCCGAAGTCCGCCAGAAAAACCTGCTGATCCTCAGGGGGGAGCTCAATCAACTCCGATTCAATCTTTCCGCAGACTGCTGTGACCGTCGTGTTCGGCTGGTGAGCGATCGTCTCCAGGCCAAACCGCGAGGGCGCTGCATCGATCGAGCTGCTGTCGCTGTCGCCCAGATTGATGCAATGGAGAATGGGTTTGGCGGAAAGAAACATGAAACCGCGCAGGCGCTTCTTTTCCTCTGCCGGGAATTCGAGTTGGCGCAACGGCGTTCCGGCTTCGAGGGTTGCTTTGCAACGCCGCAGGAGGTCCTGTTCGCGTTCCAGCTCCGGATTCTTGATTTTCTTCAGATCCTTTTCCAGGCGCTCGCATCGCTTTTCCACGATCCCGAGGTCGGCCAGCACCAGCTCCAGCTCTAGATTCTCGATGTCGCGCTTGGGATCGATTGAACCTTCGGAGAAGGGAATACCGGGGTCTTCGAAGGCCCGGACCACGTGCAACAGGGCTTCGACATTGCGGAGGTCCACCAGGAACGCGGCCTCTTTTTCCTTTTTCTGATCTCCCTTCACAATTCCGGCGACATCCACGTATTCTACGGTCGCAAAAATGGTCCGCTTGGGCTGGTATTTCTGGGAGAGTTTTTCGAGGCGGGAGTCCGCGACCGTCGCGATTCCCAAATGCGCTTCCGCGCGGCCTCCGGAGAACTTGGAAGTCTCGACTTGGGCGTGTGTGAGAATTTTGAACAAGGTGGTCTTGCCCACCTGGGAAAAGCCAATGATGCCGGTTTTCAAGTTAGGACTCCGTAGGATCAGGGCTGGAAAAGCCGAAGCATCTTAGCATAATTCGCAGCGCCTATGAATCAGGGACCGGGAAAGATACGAGGCTGCAGCGAGAGGATCGCTCGGGCATCACCTTATGGTATGGCGTATCCTGCTCCTAAGCAGATGAATGACGACTTTGGATTGAGAAGGCCTCACTCATGTCGGCATTGAAAAAGAAGCCGATTTTGATGGATCAAGGCCCTTTTTAGAGTCAGGCACCGACATTCCCACTGTAATTCATACCGGGTTCAGGCCCATTAAAAAGACTGGTCTCCGGTGTGGGGCAGGCGTCCTCGCCTGCCTCACAGGCGCAGCACACTGCTATAAAGAGGCAGGCGAGGACGCCTGCCCCACACGAGCAGACCCCTGCTCTGTTACTCAATCCGCATAAATCCTGTTTCGAGTGGTGAGGTGAGGCGCGCCGAAAAACGAAACCGATTTTGACGGAATACGTACTTTGTGGTACGAAGGAACTTCATGCAGGAGGCCTTTTGGTTTCAATTCTGAAGTTGTGCGCCCGTTCATTTCGAACCCAACAGCCAGCCCGGATTCACAGGAGTGGCAACGCCAGGAGCACAGCCCGCTTTGAATTCGCGCAGAGCGGCGGCATGAAATGGATCGTGAGGTTGTCGATTGTATTTCTACTTGTGGCGGGGCTTCTTGTCCCCGTCATCCAGTACACCGCGCAGATTCCGCTCAAGCCCCAGGGATATGTCAGCGATTTTGCCAATATGCTCAGTCCATCCGCGCGGCAACAGATCGAACAACTGGCAGTACAGTTGGAGCGGGAACAGCGGACCGAGCTCGCAGTGGTAACAGTTCCCTCGATCGGCAATCGTGCCGTCCAGGACTATGCCATCGATCTCTTTGCACAATGGGGAATTGGGAAGAAGGGCGTGGACAACGGCCTTCTATTGCTGGTCGCCAAGAACGATCGGCAAATGTGGATCGAGGTGGGGTACGGCCTCGAGGACAAGGTCCCGGATGCCACCGCCTCCGAGATCTACCGCGTCATCCGCGACCGGTTTCGGCAAGGTGATTACGATGGCGGCATGATCACGGGCGTACAGATGCTGGCCTCGGCGGTGGGTGGGACTTTGAAGGTTCCACCTCCTCGCCGCTCGGGCACCCAGAGAAGCCGGGGAGGCTCGGGGCTGGGGATTTGGGTCCTTTTTGGATTTCTCATTCTATTCGGATTGCTGAAATCGATTGGTCGCGCCGCGATGGGACGACCGGCCGTGCGCAGCGGGTCCTCGATTCCATGGTGGTTGATTTTCTTAATCGGCAGTGGTCGAGGCGGTGGAGGCAGTTCCTGGGGAGGTGGTGGTTTCTCAGGGGGAGGCGGCGGCTTCGGCGGATTTGGAGGAGGGATGAGCGGCGGCGGGGGCGCAGGGGGGGGCTGGTAGATGCTCCCTGGAACCGTCTAATATCTTTTTCATTACAGGGTGATCCATCGCATCAGATTTTCACGCGGGGCAATGCAGCGCGATGGAATGAGAATTGAGGAGCGAAAGATGGAAACGTACCAGGAAACCTTGGACAAGCTGGTAGCGGGGCTTAAGTCGGCATTCGGTGACGAGTTGGAATCGGTCATCCTGTATGGATCAGCCGCTTCCAATGAATATCATGTCAAGCACTCGGACTTGAATGTCCTCATCGTGGTCAAGAATTCCACCTTTCATAAAGTGGGCCGGGCGAGCGACATTGCCCGATGGTGGAACCGGACGGGCAATCCGCCTCCGTTGTTTTTCACCGCCCACGAGCTCACGGAATCGGCCGATGTTTTTCCGATCGAGTTCAGTGATATGAAGGACGCCCACCGTGTTCTTTTTGGGCAGGACCCCTTGAAGGATGTCGAAATTGATCACACCCATCAGCGACTGGAATGTGAACATGAGTTGCGCGGAAAACTCTTGAATCTCCGCAGCCGCTACGTGTTGGTGACTGGAGATCGCCGGGAATCCCTGCGTCTGCTGTCCCAGTCGATTTCGTCGTTCGCGGTCCTGTTCCGTCACGCCTTGCACCTGGTGGGGCGTGCGGCATCGGTTCAGAAAAAGGAAATATTTGAATTCTCGGCCGAGGAATTCAAGTTCGATGCGGCTCCCTTCCTCCAGATTCTGGACTTTCGAAGGGGAGAGTTGGAACTCAAGGATTCGGACGTGGATCCATTGTTCGAAAAGTACTTCGAGGCGATCGGGAAGGTCATCGAACGCGTCGATGCGCTGGCGTCCTAGCCTCAACTAACAACGGTTTGGAGGATTCTTATGGGAAAAAAATTCTTGATTGGGTTGCTGGTGGTGGTGGTGTTCCTGGGACTGGTGGGCATCATTCTTGTAGGGCAGTACATCACGGTGCGCAATAATCTGGTTCAAAAGCGCGAGGACGTGCGACAAAAATGGTCCCAGGTGGAGAATGTCATGCAGCGTCGCGCCGACTTGATTCCAAACCTCGTGGCCACGGTGAAGGGTTATGCCACGCATGAGCAAAAAGTGTTCGATGACATCGCGGCGGCGCGCGCGGCCTTGGGAGGCGCGCGATCACCGCAGGAAGCCATTGCCGCCAATGGACGGTTGGATACCGCGCTGAGCCGACTTTTGGTCGTGGTGGAGAACTATCCGAACTTAAAGGCGGATCAACAATTCTTGAGTCTCCAGGCCCAGTTGGAGGGGACCGAGAACCGCATCGCCCAGGAGCGGCGCCGGTACAACGAGGCGATCCAGGATTACAACACCTACTTGCAACTCTTCCCTCACAACATCTTTGCTTCGATAAGCGGTTTCACTTACAACAACGACTACTTCAAGGCGAGCGAAGGGGCGAAGGAAGTGCCCAAGGTCGACTTCAGCAAGTAGGGTGGAAGCGGGGTTTGATACGGATCCTCAATTCGAAGCGGAAGCGGAATCGGGAGGGGGAGCTTTCTTCTTCATGAAGAACATGGTTCTAAAGAAATTTTTGACTTTTTGGCCAAACGAATTTCGCCTCGCCGGCTTCGGCAGGGTCTCGGCAGAAACCGCCATTGTCGCTGACATCACCGGCGCCGTTCCGGTTGAGTCTCTGGCTGGTCCTGCCTCCGGGGCGGGTGCCTTGTTTTGAGCAGGAGGCGGGCTTGTCGGGGCGAGCGAGGCAGCCGGCAGGCTCGCGGAGGGGGGCGGATCGATCCGAGCTGGAGCCGGGTTTGCTGCAACGAGCGAGGGAACCGCCGGTCGCACCTGAGAATCCTGACGCTCAATAACGCGAGCTTGTTGGCGAACTGTATTTCCGAGGGGCTGCTGTGGCGGCCGATTATTCTCATCCGTGGCAGTGGTCAGGGCGGAAGGCAACTTCTCCTGAGTCGGAACCGCCTGATCGGGTGGAGGTGTCGAAGCAGGCTCCGGGCTGGGCATCACAGGTGGGGGTTGCTTCGCCGTGAGGGGCGTAACGGCCGCGCTCATGGGAACTGATTTCGTACAACCACAATCCAGGCCCTTCGAAATGCGCGCGGTGCTGGCCTGACCGGACTGCAGTTGTACCGAGGAGCCGGCAGGGAGGTCCAGCGACTGGCCATTGAGCAGATCGGATATCTTCACACTCCCCGCAAAATTCTGAACACACAATCCCCCCCGCGAGTCGAGACTCACCACGCCTTGTTTCCGGCCTGCAGCGATCGATTTCCATTCCACGGCGAGGTCGGGAGTCAAGACTCGATCTGTCGTCGGGGACGAAAGATCAAGACTGAGGGTTCCGGAGTTCATTGCGTACAGCAGGGTGTTCTGAGATTTCAGCAGGGAGAGCGAAGTCCGTCCGCAGAAACCCGCCACCCCGCTTGAATCTTCCATCTGCAACAGAGCGATTCCGGCCTGGATTGTAATCTTGGTTCCGCTGAAGACAAGAGGAGTCGGATCTTCAAAATCTTCTTTGGGAGAAGTCCAGGTGGCACGTCCTTCGATGGACACCGGGTCACTGCTCAACAGCCGACCAATGGCCGGCGCAGGCCTGCCGGATTGCGCGGTGAGCAGGACATTGAGCATCACGAGCATGAGCCACGCGGCAGTCCGCCGCAGCCACTCCAAGGCACTTCTGTTCAACCCTGGAATCACCTCGTTCCTCCTGAGGAGTGCGGGGACAGGCATCGCTGGCAGGTGTGAGTGAGCGCAACGATGCTTGGAGAAGATGTTTTCATCCGCGTTGTGGAAGCTTGAAGGATAACTCCGCCTTTGCTTGTGCATCGCGAATCTATCAAATCTCCTCCCACAGTTCAAGCACGCGTTCCGGAAGCATCACGCGGACCTCCTCTGGCTGCTCCCTCCAAAGTAATTCGTTTCGACTTGTGTGGTCAGAACCGCAAATTGTGGGATGACCCCGGCCCCGCCATTCAACGGCTGGTATGAATGGGTGTAATTCGGGCGCCTCAAAGGACCTTTCCCTGAGACAAGTTACAGATTTCCCTTGACATTACAAGTAGAGCACCCTATATTTTGGTGGTCAAAAGTGGGAGAAAGTAGTCTTTTTTAGCCAAGTATTGTAATTTTAAGCCTTTCCTGTTCAAACTTAATCCTTCAATCGATTTCTGGAAATCCCCATGCTCCGCGGCAACTATCTGGCGACGGTCGATGAAAAAGGGCGGCTGAAAATTCCGACGGTCTTCCGCAATGCCCTCCTGGAAGATTACACCAACGAATTCTACGTGACCAGTCCGAACGGGGACTCAGCCCGCATTTATCCGATGGCGGAGTGGGTGAAGATTGAAGAGAAACTGGCGCGTCTCTCCACGTTTCATCGGACCAAAAAGAAATTCTTGAATCGCACCAACTATTTCGGACAGGTCGTGGAGATGGACAACCAGGGCCGTGTCCTCATTCCCGCCCCACTGCGCGAAGCGGCGCAGATGAAGGGGGATGTGGCGGTGTTAGGCCAGTTGCTGTACCTCGACGTGTGGAACAACGACCGCTTCATGAATGATATCAAGAGCAATCCATTGACGGAAGAGGATGAGAAGATCCTCGAAGAGCTTGGAATTTAGATGGTGGATGACGCCCCTCATCATCCCGTCCTGGTGGAAGAGGTTTTGAATTATGTGCACTGGCGAGAAGGCGGAATTTACATTGATGCGACCCTGGGAGCGGGTGGTCATGCCGGGGCCCTCCTCAGGTCCGATCCCCGCGCCCGCGTTCTCGGGTTCGACGTGGACGCGGCCGCTCTCGATCTCGCCCGCCAGCGTCTGAAGGTGTACGGGGATCGGTTTCAAGCGATCCACTCCAACTTTACTGAAATGGCCACTTATCTGAAAGAGCAGGAAATGCGATGTGTTGACGGGATCCTCGCTGATCTCGGGATGTCGTCCATGCAGTTGGACCATGCGGAGCGTGGATTCAGTTTTCTGGTGGAAGGCCCCCTGGATATGCGAATGGACACCCGCCAGGCTTTGCGGGCAGAGGACGTTGTCAACCACTTTTCGGAAACGGTACTCGCTGATTTGATCTATCACTACGGGGAAGAGCGTTGTTCCCGGCGCATTGCCCGGGCCATTGTCTCTCATCGTCCTCTTTCAAGCACCACCCAGCTGGCGGAAGTGGTAGCCCGTTCCTTTCGGAGCAGTCGGCGGCAGCGGATTCATCCGGCCACGCGGACTTTTCAAGCGTTGCGCATCGCGGTCAACGAGGAACTCAACAGCCTGTCTCGTTTTCTGGATGAAATCCCCGTGTTGCTGTCTCCGGGGGGCCGCGCTGTCATCATCAGCTTCCACTCCCTCGAGGACCGGCCGGTCAAGCAGGCGTTCCGGGAGTGGCAAAAACGGGGCTGGGTGCGCATTCTTACCCCTCATGTCGTGACCTCCTCAGAAACCGAGAAACGAACCAACCCGCGCAGCCGGAGTGCCAGGTTGCGTGCTGCCGAAAGAAGTAGCCAGGCGTTAGACACTGCGGTTGAAAAATAATTCTCAGGAGCATTTCATGAACGACGTATTTTACCTCAAACCTGTAGACAACTCACGGATTCGGAAGCCGATCGATTTAAGGATGAGCCTGGAGCTCGGATCCTGGCTGCTGGTGGCCTCGGTGCTAGTGATCGCCCTTCTGCTCCAGGCATGGGAGCGCGTGGAAATCCGCCAGATCGGCTATCACACCGAGCAAGTCCGCTCCGAAACGGATTCAGTCCAGCAGGAGAACCATCTCCTCCTGGTGGAGCGGGCGGCCCTGCGGAGTCCGCGCCGAATTGACAGCCTGGCGCGGGTCAACCTGGGAATGACATTTCCGCAGCAACAACAAACGATTGTCCTGGATGCCACTCATACCCTCGGCGACCAGCCCGTTATGGCCCAGGTCCGTTCCGCGGGAGCGGCGATCCCCCCCAAACCTCGCGGCGTGGAATAAGGAACGGGTTTTTTTCAATCTTTGATCCTTCCGTGGAACGACTCTTAAGATCCGTGAGTGCTCTTCATGCCCTCTCAGTTCAAAAAACTCGCACAGGCCAGAATACTGATTCTCGGAAGCGTGATGCTGTTGTGGTCCTTTGTGATTCTTGTGCGGTTGTTCGACCTGCAGGTGGTGAGGCATGGAGAGATGATGGACAAGGCCCTCCGGCAACAACAGCATGTCGTCAATATCGTCCCCCATCGGGGTGTAATCTACGACCGCCAGCACCGTGAGCTGGCGATCAGTGTGGACGTTGACTCCCTCGCCGCATGGGGCAGCCAGATCAAGGACCCCAAGTCGCTGGCGCACAGCCTTGCCCGCCTTCTCCACATGGATCCCAATGAAATTGAATCGAAGCTCAGTTCGACCCGGGGATTTGTGTGGATCAAGCGAAAGCTCGAGAAACCGGAAGCGGACGCGGTTCGGGCCCTCAACCTGAAGGGCCTGGAATTCATCAAGGAGTGCAAGCGGTTCTATCCGAAACGGGAACTCGCGGCCCAGGTGCTGGGTTACGTGGGGCTCGACAATGAGGGGCTGGGAGGGATTGAGCATTATTATGACAGCAAGATCAAGGGGGCGCCGGGCCATTTCTTTGTGCTGGTAGATGCCCGGCGTCAACGGTACGGCCGCAGGGAGAGCAGCCGGTTTCCAGGCGATGACGCCATCCTCACCATTGATGAAAACATCCAGTACATCGCCCAGAAGGCACTGGATGCCGCGATGGAGGCGACCCGCTCCGAAGGGGGCACGGCCATCGTCATGAATCCCCGGACCGGGGAGATCCTCGCCCTTGCAAATTCTCCCGATTTCAATCCCAACAGCTACAAGGCCACGCATCCCGATACTTGGAAGAACCGGGCTGTGCAATCCATTTATGAGCCCGGTTCCACATTCAAGATTATTACTGTGGCTGCCGCCCTGGAAGAAGGGTTGACAAGGCCCGACGAGGTGATCGACTGTCAGATGGGAGCAATCGTTCTGGCAGGCCACACGATCCACGACCATGAGCGACTGGGGGCGCTGACCGTCAATCAGATCATCGAGAAATCCAGCGACGTGGGGGCCATCAAACTGGGATTGCGCCTGGGTGACGAGCGGCTCTACAAGTTCATCCGGGCCTTCGGATTTGGATCGCCCACCGGCGTTGATGTCCCCGGCGAAGCCAGGGGCATCGCCCGCGATCCCAGTCAATGGTCGAAGATTTCGGTGGGCGCCATTTCGATGGGGCAGGAAGTGGGGGTTACCCCGCTGCAGCTTCTTCGCGCGGTATCGACGATTGCCAATGACGGTGTCGCGGTGCGGCCTTATCTTGCCAAATCCATCGTCGATGCCAATGGGAAATTGGTGCTCTCGAATACGCCCCAGTATGAACAGGTCATTAGCGCGCGCACGGCGGTGATGATGAAGAAGATGCTGGAGGGCGTCGTGTTGGAGGGGACGGGTCGAAAAGCAAGGCTGGAAGGCTATACCGCTGCGGGCAAAACGGGAACGGCGCAAAAGACTGATCCCCAGACAGGCCGCTACTACCACAACAAATACGTGGCCTCGTTTGCCGGATTCACTCCGGTGAATAATCCCGAACTAGCCATTATTGTGGTGCTGGATTCACCGGAAGGGTATCTCCACCAGGGGGGTCAGGTGGCCGCGCCGGTGTGGAAAGAAATCGCCGAGCAAACCCTGCGATACTTGGGCGTTCCTCCCGAATTGCCCTTGATGAATGTGGCCCGGAAGACGGCGCCTGCGGTGGCCAGTGCCGAAGTTTTGGATTTCGAGTCGAACGAGGTCCCCGAAACCGGCCAGACCCAGGCCACTCCGGACCCTGTCGTGCCGTCAAACTACGCGGTCCGGCCTGTCGCGGATTCAGGAAATACGGGGGAGACCCGGGTCGAAGAAGAACAGTCATTCCGGGCAACGGCGAATACCATTCCGGTCCCCAGCCTTTTGGGAAAATCGCTGCGTGAAGCAGCGGTCGATTGTCAGCAAGTGGGGCTGGAGCTGGGGGTGGTAGGGTCGGGATTTGTCGTCACGCAGCATCCCGTCGCGGGGGCATTGGTGCCGCCTCACTCCCGGGTCGTTGCCAAATTTGCCCGGAAACCGGAAAGGGGCGCCCTGTAATCCAGGGTGCACTCTCTTCCCGTCGTAACCCTCTCAAGGAGGTAAGCGAAGCGGTTGACACCCTTAAATGAGCTCCTGGCCTCTCTGCGACCCATCGAGATCATCGGACCGACGGCGGTACCGATATCGCAGATCTGTTGTGATTCGCGGCAGGTCGGAAAAGGAAGCCTCTTTTTCGCCCTGCGAGGGGAGCGGCTGGATGGGAACCGTTTCGTGCAGGCGGCCATTGATCGGGGGGCGGTCGCGGTGGTCACCGACGGGGTCGGGGAGGGGAGTCCCCCAGGGAATGTGTGCCTGCTCCGGGTGCGAGATGCGCGTCAATCCATGGCGCTGGTGGCATCCGCCTTTCAGGGTCATCCCAGCCGGGCGCTGCAGCTGGTGGGGATTACGGGGACCAACGGAAAAACAACAACGAGTTATGTGCTGCATTCGATCTTTCAAGCGCGGCAGGAATGCGCGGGATTGATGGGAACAATTGAAAGTCTCCTGGGGGGCCGATCCATGCCGTCGAAAAACACCACCCCCGAGTCCATTGACGTGCAAGGGTTCCTGGCGGCGGTCCGTGATCAGGGGTGCCGCCGTGCTGTCATGGAGGTGTCCTCCCATGCTCTGGAGATGCACCGGGTGGATGGCTGCGAGTTTGCTGTGGCGGTATTCACCAATCTCACACGCGACCATCTTGATTTCCATCAAACCATGGACCGCTACTTCGATGCCAAGCGGAAACTGTTCTTTGGAACGGAAAGTCCTCCCCCCGAGTGGGCGGTTCTCAACGTGGACGACGACTATGGAGTCCGGCTGAACGCCGAAGTGCCTTCGAAGAAGATAACCTACGGCGTGCGCCAGGCCGCCGATGTTCACGCGAGTTCGGTTGAGTTTTCATTTGAAGGAATGAAGTTGACAGCCTTGACGCCGAAAGGGCCGATCCCGATCGAGTCGACCCTTATGGGAACTCCAAACGTGTACAACATCCTGGCGGCTGTTGCCTCCTCGATCGCGATGGGGATTGACATGGAAATGATACGAGACGGAATCCGAAATCTCAGCTCTGTCCCGGGACGATTCGAAAGGGTCGAGTGTGGCCAACCCTTCACGGTGGTTGTCGACTATGCGCATACTGATGACGCGCTGCGGAATGTCATCACAACCGCGCGCGGGCTGACCAAGCACCGGGTGATCACCGTGTTTGGCTGTGGAGGAGAGCGGGACCGCACCAAGCGGCCACTCATGGGCGAAGTTGCGGGACGCCTCAGTGATTTTACGGTCCTTACCTCGGACAATCCCCGGAGTGAAGATCCCCTGCGCATCATCGCCGACGCTGTGGTGGGACTTCAACGGGCGACCGACCGCTACGCCGTCGAGCCGGACCGGGGCAACGCCATTCGACGTGCCCTGGAGGAGGCCCGCGAGGGCGACATCGTGCTGCTGGCCGGCAAAGGGCATGAGACCTATCAGGTCCTGTCAGATCGGACGGTTCATTTTGATGACCGGGAAGTGGCGCGCGAAATACTATCCGGACTGGGCTATTCATCGACGGTATGCAACTAACCTTTCGCGATATCTCAGAGGCATTGGCTGAAGTCGGTGAACGCGCCCTGGGAGAGTCTTTCGAGATGGACACCGTCGTCTCAGGGTATTCCATTGACAGCCGGACTTTGGAACCCGGCGATCTGTTCTTTGCCATCCGGGGTGAACGATTGGACGGCCACGCGTTCATCTCAGCCGCCTTTGAAAAGGGGGCCTGTGGCGCGGTGGTGGCGGCCGATTGGGTGCAGCCGCCGGCGCCCCGCGGGGGTGAAGGAAAGAAACTCCCCGAGCGGAATTGGCTCGTCGTGGCGGACACAACGGCTGCGCTCCAGAGGCTCGCAAGGCACGCTCGCCGGGAGTGGGGAGGAGAAGTGATCGCCATCACCGGCAGCGCCGGGAAAACGACCACCAAGGAGATCTGCGCCACCCTTCTTGGGTCCACCCGCACGGTTTACAAATCTGAAGGAAACCTCAACAATCTCTACGGGGTTCCCCTGACCCTGCTCCGCGTGGATGCGGCCGCGGACGTGGCGGTCATCGAACTGGCCATGTCGGCCCGGGAAGAGATCCGCACGCTGGCACAAATCGCCAACCCCAACCTAGGAGTCATTACGAACGTCAATCCCGTGCATCTGCAGTTTTTTTCTACCATCGACGAGATCGCCCTGGCCAAACGCGAATTGGTGGAAGAGCTGGACGCCAATGCTGTGGCGGTGCTCAATGCCGACGATCCTCGCGTCTCCGGTTTTGCGGCCTACACCAAGGCCCGGGTCGTCACTTATGGCCAGAGCGGAGGAGCCGGTGTCCGCCTGGAAAATATCCGGATGTCGGATCTTGAAGGGTCCGACTTCAATGTGGTGCTGGCATCGGGGTCTCGGGCTTCCTGCCGGTTAAGCGTGCTGGGTAGACATAATGTGTGGAATGCCGGAGCGGCTATCGCTGCTGCAGTTCAGCTGGGGGTTCCACTCGCTGAGGCGGCACGCCGCCTGGAGTTGGTTCGTCCGGCCAGGATGCGCGGTGAGATCTTGAGATTTGTCGAGGGAATCACGGTCATCGACGACACTTACAACTCCAACCCGCGGGCATTGACCGAGGTGCTTTCCACCGTGGCTCTCGCTGGTGGCTTTAAGCGTAAGATCGTTGCCGCCGGGGAAATGCTGGAGCTGGGAACACAGTCCCGCGCCTTGCATGCCGCGTGTGGAAAGGCGATCGCGGAGGCAGGCATCGACGTCTTGATTGCAGTCCAGGGAGAGGCAATGGCGATGGCTTCCGCCGCCCGGGGGGCAGGCATGTCGGCGGAGAGGGTCTTTTTCTATCCAACTCCGGCGGAGG
Source organism: Terriglobia bacterium (assembly GCA_020072965.1). Taxonomy (GTDB): domain Bacteria; phylum Acidobacteriota; class Terriglobia; order JAIQFV01; family JAIQFV01; genus JAIQFV01. Next base: position 302,086 of record JAIQFY010000005.1, read on the forward strand.
CTGGAGAGAAACTGTGCCAAATCCTCGCGCCTGGAGATATGGTCTTAATGAAGGGGTCGCGAGGCGTTAAAATGGAGTTGGCGCTGGATTGTCTGCGCCGGAAATTTTCATTGAAAGCACATTAATGCTCTTCTGGCTTTTCACCTCACTTCAGCACTACTTCACGCCCTTCCGCGTCTTCCGATACATCACCTTTCGCACCGCCTACGCTTCGCTGACGGCGTTGGCTCTCAGCCTGCTGCTCGGTCCCTGGCTGGTCCGGCGCCTCCGTGAGTTCCAAATTGGCCAGCAGATTCGTGATGACGGCCCCCGATCTCATTTGGGAAAGGCGGGAACGCCGACGATGGGCGGAGTTTTGATTGTGGTCTCAATTCTGCTGCCCACCCTGTTGTGGGCGGATTTGAAGAGTCGCTACGTCTGGATGGCGATGCTGGCGACTCTCGCTTTCGCGGTCATCGGATTCCTTGATGACCTGGCCAAGGTTTCAAAGAAGAAATCGCTCGGCCTGACCGGCCGTCAAAAATTGGTTCTTCAAACGCTGGTTGCGCTGGGAGTGGCGCTGATGCTGCTCTACTTCACGGCTGAGAAGCAGTACTCCACCAGTCTGATTGTCCCGTTTTTCAAACAATTCAATCCGGACCTGATTGTGCATCGCTGGTTCAGGATTTGGTGGCTGCATCCCCTCGCTTATCTCCCCTTCGTTCTCTTTGTGGTTCTAGTGATAGTGGGATCATCGAATGCGGTGAATCTCACGGACGGGTTGGATGGTCTGGCGATTGGATCAGTGGTCATTGCAGCGTCCGCGTTTACCGTGCTGACTTATATCTCAGGGAATGCAAAGTTTGCGGAATATCTTGATATTCAAAATCTCCCGCGGGTCGGTGAGATCACGGTCTTTTGCGGCGCCATGGTCGGGGCTTCCCTGGGGTTTCTCTGGTACAACTGTTTTCCGGCCTCCATTTTTATGGGCGACGTGGGCTCGCTGGCCCTGGGAGGAGCGATTGGCACGGTGGCGGTGATTGTTAAACAGGAAATCCTGCTTCTTTTTATCGGCGGGATTTTCGTAATCGAAGCCCTTTCGGTGATGATTCAAGTGCTCTATTTCAAGCTGACCGGGAAAAGGGTATTCCGGATGGCACCGATTCACCATCACTTTGAGTTGATCGGTTGGAAGGAACCGCAGGTCATCATTCGTTTCTGGATTGCCGCCTTGATTTTTGCGTTGTTCAGTTTGACGACGCTGAAGTTGCGCTGACGGGTGAGGCGAGACATCAGGAGGGAAGGGCCTGTCAATTGGACATGAAGAAGAGAAGAACATCACGCGCGGGGGTTGCGACAAAGAAGGCCGAGGGCCGCAGTGCGATCGACTTGCGCGGAGCTCACGTCCTGATTGTCGGGCTGAAACGCAGTGGGGTGGCGGCCGCGAAGCTCTGCGCTGAAAAAGGCGCCCGGCTTACGGTCTCCGATTCCGCGGAACGCGCTGCATTTTCTGAGGAGACGGCGGCGCTCCGCGATATCAATGTGGAGTATGAATTCGGAGGACATCGCGTCCAAACATTCCTCCAGGCCGACTTGATCGTGGCGAGCCCCGGAGTGTCCCTCTCGATTGAACCCCTCGGGGCCGCCCGGAATAAAGGAATCGAAGTCATCAGCGAACTCGAGCTGGCCTCCCGTTTTATCCGGGGCCGGGTGGTAGCCATCACGGGGTCGAACGGAAAGACCACGACGACGGCCCTGACGGGCGACGTATTACGTGCGGCGGGATTTCACACCCTGGTGGGCGGAAACATTGGAACGCCGCTGGCGTCCCTCGTCCCGCTTTCGACCGAGGAGTCCGTCATCGTCGCCGAAGTCAGCAGTTTTCAGTTGGAGGCCATCCCGACGTTTCGCCCCTTCGTCGGGGTGGTGCTGAATGTGACGCCGGATCACTTGGATCGGTATTCCTCCTTTGAGGAGTACGTCTCGTTCAAGCGAGCGTTGTTTAAAAACCAGACTGGTGCCGAGTGGGCGGTGTTGAATCGGGACGATCCCATCACCGCCCGGTTCGCGCCAGATCTGCAGGCCCGAGTCTGGTGGTTCTCGCAGCAGGCTCTGCTCGAGGACGGGACGGTCTATAGCGACCACCGGATCGAAGTGGCACAGGGGGGGGTGAGAACCCCGGTCATCCACCGCCCCGAGATTCCTCTGCTCGGTGCCCACAACGTGGAGAACTGCCTGGCGGCCGTTTCGGCTGCCGCGATCCTCGGGGCTGATTTTCGCAATGTGGCGCGCGCGATTACCGAATTCCCCGGCGTGGAGCATCGCCTGGAGTTTTTGACTGAATTGAAGGGAGTCAAGTATTACAACGATTCCAAAGCGACCAACGTCGATGCCACGCGGAAGGCGCTGGAAGCTTTTGAGGGGAACGTGGTTTTGATCCTGGGAGGGAAGGACAAGGGCAGTGACTATACCCTTCTTTCTCCGTTACTGAAGTCACGCGTCAAAACGGTTCTCCTGATCGGATCTGCCGCCGGGAAAATTGAGGGCCAGTTGAAGGGCGTGGTCGCGATGAGGCGGTGCGAGACCCTGCAACACGCCGTCGAAGCGGCACCCTCGCTAACCGCCCCCGGAGATGTTGTCCTGCTCGCGCCCGCTTGCGCCAGCTTCGATCAATTCGAGAACTATGAGCACCGGGGGCGTGTCTTCAAGGAATTGGTTTGGGGGCTCAAGGGGAAAGCGGCGCCGGGATAAAAGGCCGCCGTATGATGGCGGTCCTCATTCCTGAACCGGGGCCGCCGCAGTTCACCCGCAGGGCAGGGCTCGAGGAACGCTGGTAAGAAAAAACGCAGAGGATGTCTTCATAATGGCTCGCAAACTCACATTCGATCGATACTTGATTGCCGCGACTTTCGGACTGATCTTTTACGGCCTTCTCATGGTCTACAGCGCCTCGGCGGCCATTTCCACGGATATTTACGGGTCCTCCTACATATTTCTCGGCAAGCAGGCCCTGGGGCTTGTGATGGGCCTGGTCTGTATGATCGTCGCGATGAACTATGATTACCGGAAATGGCGCAATCCAACCTTTGTGTTTTCGTTCCTGTTTGTATGCCAGATCCTCTTGGTGGCGGTGTTCTTTCTGGACCGTTCGCATAACACTCACCGCTGGATCAAGCTGGGTCTGTTTTCAATCCAGCCTTCGGAAATGGCCAAACTCGGCCTCATCTTCTTCTTCGCCTACTTCCTGGAGAGCCGCCTCCATCAGGTGAACGATATCCGGCGAACGCTGTTGCCGGCAGTGATAGTTATGAGCCTGACGGTCGCCCTGGTCCTCAAAGAGCCCGATTTCGGAACGGCCATTGCCAGCTGCTTCATCTGCGCCGCGATTCTGTTTGTGGCCGGGATTGACTGGAGGTGGTTTGCCGCAGTTCCGATCATGGCTCTCCCCGTGTTTTATTTGGAAGTCTATCGGGTGTCCTACCGACTTGACCGGATCACCACGTTCATCGATCCCTGGAAGGATCCGTTGGGAAAAGGATTTCAGATCATCCAATCCCTGATCGCCATCGGAAGCGGGGGCATCGGCGGTGTGGGTTGGGTGCAGGGAAAACAAAAACTTTTCTACCTCCCCGAACCCCAAAATGACTTCATCTTCTCGGTCGTGGGCGAGGAACTGGGATTATGGGGAACGGTGCTGATCGTCATTTTGTTTGCGGTGATTCTCAAGCGCGGTTTGAAAGCCTCGCTGGCCGCGCCGGATTCCTTTGGCACGCTGCTGGGTGTGGGACTGACCGCGATGATCGCATGCCAGGCATTGATCAACATCAGCGTCGTCACCGGTTTGCTCCCGACGAAAGGAATCCCGTTGCCCTTCATGAGTGCGGGAGGGTCTTCTCTGATCGTCAATTGCTTTGCGGTGGGTGTTTTATTGAACCTGTCGCAGCACTCGGATTGAGACGGATCGGGAGGAAGACCACAGAAGGATCTTTAGCACCGCATTTCATCTGGATGGGTCGGACCGAAGCGTATGAATGTCTTGTTTGCGGGGGGAGGCACAGGAGGGCATGTTTTTCCCGCTATGGCGGTGGCTGAAGAACTTGTGAGACGGAGTGGATCGACCCGATTATTGTTTGTCGGCTCCGACCGGGGCCTGGAGGCCCGCATCATTCCGCAGAGGGGATATTTGTTCGAGTCCATCGCGGCAGGCGCCCTGAAAGGAACTTCAACTGCGGCGAGAATGGCGACGCTGCTCGGACTGCCGCGGAGTGTTCGAATGGCTGGGCGGATTGTCAAGCGGTTTTCCCCCCAGGTCGTCGTGGGGATTGGCGGATATGCTTCCGCGCCGGCGGTGGTGGCAGCGACCCTGCAAGGACGACCCCGGATGATCCTTGAGCAGAACGCGATTCCCGGCCTCGCCAACCGGCTGCTGGCGTATTTCGTCACAATGGCGGCGGTGAACTTTCCTGAATCTCTGCGCTATTTTCCCGGGAACGCCGTTGTAACCGGTAATCCTGTTCGGCGTGAGTTCTTCCGGGTGGGGCGTCCGTCGAGCGGAGGGGGATTTACGGTGTTGATTTTTGGTGGCAGTCAGGGCGCTCATGCGATCAATGTGGCCATGATGGAAGCGCTCCCAAACCTGGTTGAATGGCGCAGCCGGCTCCATTTCATTCATCAGACCGGTGAAAAAGACGCTGCATGGGTCGAGACGACATACCGCGCCAATCAACTCTCAGCGGAGGTTCGACCCTTCTTTGACGATATGCCACACCAGTTTAGCCGGGCCCATTGGGTCATTGCCCGCGCCGGCGCATCGTGTCTGGCAGAGATCGCTGCCGCGGAAAGGCCATCCCTATTGATCCCTTTTCCATCGGCGGCGGACGACCATCAACGCAAAAACGCAGAGGTCTTCGCCCGTCGCGGTGCATCCATTGTGATGGACCAGTCCTCTCTCAATGGAGAACGATTGGCATTGGCCATCCGTTTGCACATGGAGAATAGTGAGAAGCTGAAACAGATGTCGCAGGCGGCCGCCTCACTCTCCATTCCAGACGCTGCCTCTCGGATTGCTGATCTTGTGGAAGGTCTGGCGTCAAAGGCGTGAAAGGTCTGGGGCCCCTGTATCGCGGGAAAATATCCCCGGATTTTATGAGGGAATTTGTTTAAACGATTTCAGAGGATTCATTTTGTCGGGATCGGCGGGATCGGCATGAGCGGCATAGCCGAGCTCCTGGTGAATCTCGGCTACGCCGTCTCCGGCTCGGATCTCAAGTCGTCGCCCACGACGGAACGACTGTCCCAACTGGGGGCAAAAATCTATTTGGGCCACGATGCAAGGCATGTCAACGAGGCCCACGTCGTGGTATTTTCTTCGGCCGTCCCTTCGCAAAATCCTGAACTGATTGAAGCTCGCCGCCTGCAGCGACCGGTGATTTCTCGCGCCGAAATGCTGGCCGAGCTGATGCGTCTGAAGTATGGGATTGCAGTGGCCGGCGCGCACGGCAAGACGACCACCACGTCCATGGTGGCCGGGGTGCTCAACGAGGCCAAATTCGATCCGACCCTCATTGTCGGCGGACGGTTGAATGCGCTTGGAATCAACGCTCGGCTTGGGGGCGGCGAGTGGATGGTCGTGGAGGCTGACGAAAGCGACCGGTCATTCCTGAAAATTGACCCCACCATTGCCGTGATCACCAACATCGATCGGGAACACCTTGACCACTACCGCGACCTTCGAGACATCCAGGACGCGTTTGTTTCCTTCGCCAACAAAGTTCCGTTCTACGGGAGCGTGATTGCCTGCATCGATGACGACTCCACGCGGGCGATTCTCCCAAGGTTGGAGCGGCGTGTCATGACCTATGGACGCCTGGAAGCGGCCGACCTGGGAGTCGGCGAGGTGACCCTGGGAAAGTTTGAATCGGATTTCGAAGTTCATGTGAAAGGGAAGACGCTGGGCAAGTTTCACGTTCAGGTGCCGGGATACCATAATATTTTGAATGCCATGGCCGCAGTGGCGGTTGGGCTGGAGCTGAATGCCCCCCTCACGGCAATCCAAAAGGGGCTCGCGGAATTCCGCGGCATGGAGCGCCGGTTTGAATGGAAGGGGGAACACCGGGGGGTCGCGGTGATCGATGATTATGGCCATCATCCCACCGAGATCACGGCCACTTTGGCCACCCTGAAGCGTTGCGGATTCCGACGCTCTATCGTCGCCTTCCAACCCCATCGTTATTCACGGACCAAGTTCTTGTTCGACGATTTCCTCCACGCCTTTGACCAGGCCGATGAGGTGGTACTGACCGAGATCTATCCCGCATCGGAACCGGCCCTCGAAGGGATCACCGGACAATCCCTGTACGAGAGGATGCAGCAGGAGTCCCGCGCCAACATCCATTTTGTTCCACGCGTGGAGGAAATCGCAGCATTCCTGCTGCCCCGGCTCCGTCGCGGCGACGTCGTTTTGACCCTGGGGGCGGGCAATATCGCGATGGCCGGGACCGAACTGGTGGCTCTGCTGACCCGCCAGGAGAACAAAGCGTCCCGGTTGGAGGCAGGGTCATAGCAAGAGCCCTGCGCTGAAGGGACCGCTTCACGTAGAGAGTGAAGAAACCATTGGGGGCGACCGGCAGCGCGCCCCGGAAGGTTGAGCCTATGGGACACAAGGAAAACAACCAGGAAGAAGAACGGGACTCCTTCGAAGAGACCCCGTATTTGCGGCGGCAGCGGGCCATATCGGTAAAGCGGACACAAGTGGAGGCGAGCAAGCTGGTCTTATTTTCGCAAATCTTCCTGGCGCTGGTTGCCCTGGCCGGATTGGGGATGAGCATCCGGTCCTTCGGAGAATACGCAGCCACCTCGCCGAAGTTCGATCTCAGCATCCGGGAAGTCAGGGGGATACGCAACCTCTCCGAGGCCACGGTCATGCAACAACTGGCGCCCCTGATCGGTCAGAATATTTTCCGGGCCAACTACAACGAACGCATTCGCGCCCTCATGCAGATTCCCTGGGTGGAATCTGTTGAATTCCTCCGGTTCTGGCCGGCCTCACTTTCGGTGATTATCACCGAGCGGGTCCCGGTGGGCTATGCGCTCATCGGCGGGGCGGTGGAACTCATCGACAAGGAGGGGATACCCCTGGGCGCGTCGAGGGAGACCCAGCAGCATTTTGATTTTCCGATTGTGCGTGGCCTGACGGGTGAAAACACCACCAACGATCACGTCATGAACCGCCTTCGCATCAGCCGATACATGGACCTGTTGGGAGAACTGGAGAGCGGGCGAGAGGGTTACTCTGCCGACCTGTCCGAAGTGGATATCTCCGATCCGGACGACGTCAGGGTGATTCTCAAAAACGATCCCATCCTTGTGCACCTCGGAAAGGAGAGCCTGCTTCCGAGGTTTAAACTTTATCTCGCAAATATCAAGAAGTTGAAGCAGGATTATCCCGACATTGACGCCGTCGATTTGCGATTCAAGGACCAGATTATCATCAAGCGACAGGAGACCTCCCGGGAAGCGAAGGCGAAGACGTCAACTTAGGAATCCTGGCAGCGGATTTCGGAGAAGCTAACCTTGACCAAAGACGACCGATTCATCGTGGGATTGGATGTGGGGACGACGGAGACCCGCGCCTTGATCTGTGAAGTCGCGACCGACGGGCATCTGGAAGTCGCAGGATTCGGCCACGCGGAGTCGAAGGGCCTTCGCCAGGGGGTGGTGGTAAAACTCGATGAGGCAGTCCAGTCCATCAAGAAGGCGCTCGAAGAGGCGGAGTTGATGGCGGGGGTTCAGGCCGAATCAGTGTATGTGTCCCTTGGCGGCAAGCAGATCAAGAGCATGAATAGCCAGGGCTCCATCGCGGTCCTGGGGCGCAACCGCGAGATCACCCGGGAGGATATCCGTCGAGTGCTCGAGGCCGCCCAGGCCGTCGCCCTGCCGTCCGATCGTGAAATTACCCATGTCCTCCGGCAGCAGTTTGTCGTGGACGAGCAGGATGGAATTGATGATCCCCTGGGAATGTTGGGAGTCCGCCTCGAAGTCAGTGTGCATATCATCACGAGTCCGGTCACGGCGGCTCAAAATGTCGTGACGGCGGCGAATCGTTCGGGGGCTTTTGTGAAAGGAACGGTGCTTCAATCCCTGGCGGCCGCCGAAGCCACCCTGGCGCACGATGAAAAGGAATTGGGAGTGGCGCTGGTGGCCATGGGGAGCGGGACCACCGACCTTGCCATTTTTCTCCACGGCTCCGTGTGGCACACCTCGGTGGTGCCCATTGGGGGGGAGCACATCACCAGCGATCTGGCCGTGGGGTTGCGCACTCCGATCCCGGAGGCCGAGCGCCTCAAACAGGAACAGGGGTGCGCCATGACCCTGCTGGTGACCGAAGATCGCGAGGTGGAGGTGTCGGGCGTGGGCAGCCGCCGAACGCGAACGGTGCCGAGAAAACTTCTGTGTGACATTGTCCAGCCCCGGGTGGAAGAGATCCTCAGCCACGTCCGCGATGAGATACGAAACACCGGCCTCGAAAAACAGCTTGGTTCGGGAGTCGTTATCACCGGCGGCAACTCTAAGCTGCATGGGATGGTGGAGCTGGCGGAGCAGATCTTGAATTTACCGGTCCGCCAAGGGGTTCCGGAAGGGCTGAATGGACTGAGTGCCACCGTGAACAACCCGAGCCTCGCGACCACCGTGGGGTTGATTCGATATGGCAACAGGATCCGCATGGCGAAGCAGGCGGGCGGAAGGCATGCCTCGGGTCTGATGGAGCGTGCCGTCGAGCGTTTGAAGATTATCTTTCAGTAGGTTCTTTTTGTTTGCAAAAACAAAATCGCGGGGGTAAGTTCACCGTCTAGACTTCGGCACAACCCTCCAGGATGCGCAGCCTGGCCCGCTCCGACGGACCGCGATTTCAGGCCAAAATTCAATGCAAGGAGTGAATGACAGCATGACTGAAACAGCAAACGGTATTCGTCTAGCTTTTAATGATTCCCCCCGGAACCATGCCAAGATTAAGGTCATCGGCGTGGGAGGCGGTGGAGGTAACGCCGTCAATCGTATGATCGATGCCAAGATTGAAGGCGTTGAATTCATGGTCGCCAACACCGATCTTCAGGCGCTCAAAATTTCAAAGGCACCCATCAAGATTCAACTGGGGGAGAAGCTCACCAAGGGGTTGGGTGCGGGTGCCAACCCGGTCGTTGGTCGCCAGGCGGCATTGGAGGATTCTGATAAGCTCCTCGAGGTGCTCGAAGGCGCGGATATGATCTTCGTGACCTCGGGCCTGGGAGGGGGAACCGGCACCGGCGCCGCGCCCATCATCGCGGCCCTGGGCGGGGAGCTGGGCGCCCTGACGGTGGCGGTTGTCACCTCTCCCTTCCTGTTTGAAGGGCGGAAGCGGATGCGCCAGGCCGAACAGGGAATGGAGGAGCTGCGCGACTGCGTCGACACCGTAATCTCGATCCCCAACGAACGGCTGTTGCAATGCGTGGAGCGGGGAACTACCCTTTTTGACGCCTTCCGGGTCGCCGACGACATTTTGCGCCAGGCCGTCCAGGGGATCTCCGATATCATCACCATTCCCGGAATCATCAATCGCGACTTTGCGGACGTGAAGGCGATCATGGAAGACATGGGCATGGCGGTCATGGGCACGGGGATTGCTTCCGGCGAGAACCGCGCCGCCGAAGCCGCCACCAAAGCCATCTCTTCACCGCTCCTCGAAGATCAGTCGGTCAATGGCGCCAAGGGCGTCCTCATCAATATTACCGGCTCCAGCAACCTCATGCTGCACGAAGTGCATGATGCCTCCAACATCATTTTCAAGGCGGCCCATGAAGATGCGAACATTATTTTTGGGGCGGTGCTCGATGACTCCATGGGAGAGAACATCAAAATCACGGTCATCGCCACCGGCTTCGGCCCGGAGAATCCGGGTCGCGAAAAGTCCAAGAACAGCGATCTCCTGAAGAAACTCGGCATTCCCAGGCCCGGTAACGGGTCGTCGGGGGCCACGGCTCCCTCGAACAACGAGGTCATGGGACCAGCTAACGGGCCGGAGGAAAGGCTACCCATTGAGGTGCCCACCTTCCTTCGCCGGAAGGCGCAGTAATCGGAGGGACACGGATTATTGACGGTAAGGCTCGGGCCTCCACGTCCCATAACGGAGGGGCGTGAGGTCTGTGGCGCTCTGGCTCAACTGTTACCGGACATCTTCAAACGAGAACTTCCGGTCGATGTTCGAGAATTCCTTTCCGTTCACTTCGGCGTAAGGATACACAAAGTAGTTGAGGGGTTTCCCGGCCTGGGGAGGGACCAGTTCGAGATCCCTTCCTTGCGTGAATTGGACGCGATTGACATCCAAGGTCCCAAAGAAGTAATTCGCCTTCTCCTTATTCTTGCTTGCCTCTGAGCTGTCCACCGGAATCCAACCGATCCCTTGGATATAGAATTCCGCCCAGCAATGGTATCCTGCAATCTCACCGGCGCTTTGATTTTCGGGTAACGGAAAACCAATCTCAAACTTAGCGGGGATCCCGACCGACCGCGCCATGGCAATAAAGAGTGAATGAAAGTCGGTGCAGTTGCCATGCTTGGCATCACAGGCGTAAAGGGCATCGCCGCGTCCCCACCCGGTTCCACTTTTGTCATACTTGAGCGTCCAGGTCACATAGTCGTAGATGGCACGCACTTTATCCAGGGGGGTCTTCTTCCCCTCAGTCACTTGAAGCGCCAGGTCCCGAATCTTGCCCGAGATGGGGACTAGATTGTCCGGCGTTAGATACTTGTGGGCATCCGGCAAATTGCGTCCCGGGGGATTCAACCCATCAGTTGCCAACCCTGCCAGGTTTTTCCGATATTCTTTCCGGGTGACCTTGAACTGGACTTCAAAATTCAAAGAAGGGTTCGCCGGCTTGTTGACCTCCACGTAAAGAAGAGAGTTGCCAAAGCGGGGTTCAGAGCCCACTCGATAGGGGTACGGAGAGGTGATGCGCAAGTCAGAAACCGTTTGGTTCGCATCGCTGACCGGAAGGGGGAGCCAAAGCTTCAGCGTGCCCGAGTCGGTTGGTAAATCCTTGATCCTCGCCGAATAAGTAAAAACGAGGGTCCGTTGTGCCGGCGAGACGGAACTCAGGGTGAATTCTCTCCCCAGGCAAAGAAGGAATGTCCCAACAAGGATAATGAGTGTCACCGCAATCGCGCTTTTTTTCATGGTCCATGCTCTCCCAGATTTGAATTGAGGTTTTTCAACATTCCGATCCGAGGATCGGGTTCGCTCTACAGCACTCGAGTGAGGATTTATTAAGGAGGGTGATCTTACACGAACATGGTTTCAGGAGTCCAGCAAAACAAGCTACAAACACACCGGGTATCCGTTTTTCTCGGGAATCGAACAGCGCTGACCCCCATCATCTCAAAATAAGGATGGCCGATCATAGATCTTGCGTGCGAGTACAAATGGAAGGCCTCTTCTCTATGAAATTTCTCTCCCAGAGGTTGCTGTCCAGCGGGAAAGCCGAAATCAAGTCGCAATGCAGGAAAGCGTCTAGCTCTGCTTTGCCCAAAGTCCGAGCGAGGATTGGCCGTGCTGAAGGTGGAGCGGGTGGCTTCAGTCTTCGTCCGGACTGAAACCGAGGGTTGAGCTCGGCCACGAATGAAGTGGCTTCCAGCTTCCTTTCATTCATAGCAATTCCGAGATCACCAGGCGGCGGTTTGCGAGCGGCCTGAAAAGGACAGGATGATCTCGGGGTGGAAATGGGTTTGTTCTCTTCTTCGATCGGTCGCATTGTGATGGGGAGCCAAAGCCGCAGTGTGGCCGCTTTAGCGGGTAGCCGGTCCATAGTCTCAGTAAAAACCCCATAAGCTCGCTGAACCGCCGAATAAGGTCTTGAAGCGATGTGTTCCTGGGAAGCGAAAAACCATGTGCTCGCAACCAGGGGTAGCGCGACTCCGATAAGCAGCCGTTTCATTGCTCCACACCCCCTAACTCTTGTACGTCGATTTATTCAAGCGCCGAATCGCACTCTCTCCAGGTCTTACTACAATCGAACGTCTATCAGATACAGCGTGCACCAATCCTAGGAGAGTCAACTTCAGGAGTCCAGTCAAAGATTGTCAAAAGTCAATGGAAGAAGTAATTTTTTGTATGGTGGGCTGATACGGCAATTGAACTGCATGGCGAAGCCGCGGGAAAAATCCAAGGTTGGTTTTTACGTCGGGGAAGCGGGAGGCTTAGATTCCGAAACCATCGCATGCTTGAAGGATCCAATGGCAATGCCTTTGGAGGCTGGCGGAACTTCGATCTGAGGGAGATTGATTCCAGCTCACTCCATGGCGAATCCCAGTCTTTCACCAAGAGCGAGCAGCTCAGACGCCCAAACTCCGGCATCCTCCTCACCTCGATCGGCTCTACCTCTCGCATCCGGATAAGACCGTTGCATCGCCTCGTAATAGGTATTTTGAGCGGACCACAAGCTGACCTCAAACGGCAAGGATCGTGCCAGTTCAATTCCTGAATGAAACAAGTGCAGGAGGGAGAGGTCCAGCGGATTTCCGCGAAACTGATCTGTCATTCTCTCAATGTTGCGCCTCAGCGCGAACTCCAGGGTTGCCTCGTCCAGCGTGATGCCGGCCCGTTTCGCCTCCTCCAGCAGGGCATTGATGAGTCCCGCGTCCAGATGGTCGGCCTCAAAGGCCTTGTGGAGGTCGGCGTTCAGAGTGAATTCCGCGGCGATTTGGAAATGCTTCTGAGGCATGCCCAATGCAGTCGCAAATCGCATCAGGGGGGCATAATTGGTATACACGTGGCGATAGGCCGACCCAGCCTCCGCAAGGGCCGACTCCAGGATTATCTTGAGAATCTTCCGTTGTTCATCACGGAAGAGCAGTTTCAACGTGTTCGCGCTCGACTCGAAGTTCTTGTCGACAACCCGATTGAGTTCGACGAAATCTCCCCGCTCGAACAACTCCGTGACCTCCCGGACGATGGCGAGGTAATCTTCTTCGTCGCGGAACTGCCGAACCCCCCCGCTGACATGATGATCACCCTGGTGCAGAACCCCAAAATTCATGCGGGCCGATTCAAAGGTGATTTCTGAAGTGATATGGACTCGACCGAGTGCCAGCTTTGCCTTTCCCGCGGAAAGCAGCTTGTAGTCCTCGCGGTGAACGTCGTAACAGTAGGTTCGGTTGCTGGTTCCATTGGTGTTAAACACCGAATTCACGGCGTAGTGAGTGCCGACCTTGGGAAGATCGATCATCGCCGGCCGCACGAATTTTTCATAGACAAGCCGGCCGTCCAGGTGTTCCGGAATATTGCTCTTCGCCTGCTCGAGCTTGCTGAGAAACCGTGGTTCCAGGCTGTCCCCCAGGAAAGATTTAGCCAACTGGAGAGCTCGCGCGGCGTACTGAATCACCTGAACGGTTTCAATCCCTGTCAACTCATCGAAGAACCACCCGCAACTGGTGTACATGAGCAGCGCGTGACGTTGAAGTTCGAGAAGCTTCAGCGCTTGGACCTTCTCTTCCTTGTCGAGCGAGCGCCTTGCGTGGGCACTCAAAAAATGCTCGATGTTCTCATTCGACCGGTCCAGGATCACCTGAATGTAATCGTTGCGGGCCACCCAGGGGTTTTTGAATAGTCGGCTGCCGAATTGTTCATAAGCGGGAATGAGCGTATCCCGAAGCCAGTTCAAGGCGTCCCGCAAAGGGGCGCGCCATTCCTGGTGCCATCCCAGGTGCATCCCCGAATTGCAGCCGCAGTTGGTTCGCCACCGCTCGACGCCATGAACGCAACTCCAGGAGCTATTATCGAAAACCTGGATCTCATGGGTGGGAGGATATTTTTCCAGGAATTCACCGTAGTTGGTCAGCCGGGCCAGATGATTGGATTCGATGTAATCCAGGGCATATGCGAGGGCCATGTCGCCGTACCGGTGGTGATGCCCGTACGTCTCTCCGTCCGTCGCGATGTGAACGATTTGAGGCCAGGTGCGCGATTCAGCAAAGGCGTGCATCAACCGGTCCGCCAAATACTCTCCCTTGATAAGGACGCCTTCAAACGCCACGGCGCGGGAAATCGGACCATCGTAAAAAAAGACGGCAATACTTCGGCCGGAGCGGCACGTCACCCGGTACGCGCGGGAGGGGTCAATTTGTTCTCCGCCGACTTCGGTCCAGATGCGGCCGCGACCACCGAGCGGGCGGACCCGCCGGGCCTGAGAGGGAGAGAGGATGGTGAAGCGAATACCTTCCGCGGCCATAATATCGAGTGACTCCAAATCGACGGCCGTTTCGGGAAGCCACATTCCCTCGGGCATTCGACCAAACCGGCGCTTAAAGTCCTGAATGCCCCATAGAACCTGCGTGTATTTGTCCCGGCGATTCGCCAGGGGAAGGATCATGTGATTGTAGGCCTGGGCCAGGGCTGATCCATGTCCGGAATAGAGCCGCTGACTTTCCTGATCCGCCCCGAGAATCGCCTTGTACACCTCCGCCGCTTTCACTTCCATCCACGAGAGGAGGGTGGGGCCGAAGTTGAAACTGATCTTGGGATAGTTGTCGATTATTTTGAGGATCCGCCCGGCCCCATCGAGGATACGGGAAGCGGTATTAGGGGCGTAACACGAGGCCGTAATGCGTTCGTTCCAATCATGGTACGGATACGCCGAGTCTTGCAGTTCGATGGCCTCGAGCCATGGGTTCTCCCGCGGGGGCTGGTAAAAGTGGGCGTGAATGCAAATATAGTGGTCCATCCGGAGCAGTTCCTCATTCATGGAAGGGGTGAAATGCGAATGATGTGAATTGTTGCGCCGCGGTCCCTTCCCACTTCAATGAAACCCGGTCGATACCGATATTTCTGCCTGTCGGCCATCGACACGGTGCTGTCGGCAACCCCCGCTTTGCAGGGTTCGCCTCGAGGGAAGGCGGACTCACTTATGATCCACTCGGTTCATCTTCAAGAGGATGGGACAATGTCTTTGCAGGCCAAATTGGTCGCTCAACGGAAGACCTATTGTGAATCACCGCTGTTTTTTAGAAAGACCGTGGCGAGCGCGGGCAAAGTCAGCGAGAGAGAAAAGGGACGGCCGTGCACCGAAGTCGATCTCGCCTCCACACCACCCTGGTTACCCCATCCGCCGCCCCCATACACGCTGGCGTCGCTGTTCAAGATTTCCTTCCAGAACCCTCCCCGCGGGACCCCGACACGGTAATCCGGTCTGGGAACCGGGGTGAAATTGCTGGCGATGATAAAGAAATCCTGCGTGGATTGACCTTTACGCAAAAGAGTGATTACACTGGCCTGGCTATCGTTGCAGTCGATCCACTCAAAGCCGGACGGTTCGCAATCGAGTTCGTGGAGGGCGGGTTCGCTGATGTAAAGCCGGTTCAGATCCTCGACCCATTTCTGAAGCCCGGCATGGGGAGCGTACTCGAGAAGATGCCAGTCCAGGCTTTCGTCGTGGTTCCATTCACGCCATTGTCCAAGTTCCACACCCATGAACAGCAATTTCTTTCCGGACTGCGCATACATGTAGCCCAGGATGGCCCGCATGTTCGCAAACTTCTGCCAGTCATCTCCGGGCATCTTGCCCAGCAGCGATCCTTTTCCATGAACCACTTCGTCATGTGAGAGCGGCAGGACAAAGTTCTCCATGAAGGCGTAGAGCATCCGAAAAGTCAGATCGTGGTGATGATACTTGCGGTGGACCGGATCCTTGGAGATATATTCCAGCGTATCGTGCATCCACCCCATGTCCCATTTAAATCCAAACCCCAGTCCGCCCACATAGACCGGCCGTGAAACCATCGGCCAGGCGGTGGATTCTTCGGCGATGGTCTGAACGCCAGGATGGCTCCCGTACACTTCTTCGTTAAACCGGCGCAAGAACTCGATCGCCTCCAGATTTTCTCGACCGCCATAGCGATTCGGAATCCACTGGCCCTGCTGGCGGGAGTAATCCAGATAGAGCATCGAGGCCACGGCATCCACCCGCAACCCATCCGCATGGTACTTCTCCAGCCAGAACAGACCGCTGCTCATCAGGAAGCTGCGGACTTCATGACGTCCGTAATTAAAGATGTAGGTCCCCCAGTCCGGATGATAGCCCAGCCGCGAATCGGCATGTTCATAGAGATGGGTGCCGTCAAAATAGGCCAGGCCATGTTCATCGGAAGGGAAGTGTGAAGGGACCCAATCGAGAAGGACTCCGATGCCGTTCTGGTGCAAGCAGTCGATCAGCGACATAAAATCCTGGGGCGTGCCGTACCGGCTGGTGGGAGCGAAATATCCGGTCGTCTGGTACCCCCACGAGCCGTAAAAGGGATGCTCCATGACCGGAAGAAATTCGACATGGGTAAATCCCATCCGCTTCAGGTACTCCGCCAGCCGGGGAGCCAATTCCCGGTAGGTCAGGTAACGGTGGTTCTCGTCAGGCGCGCGCATCCATGAACCGAGGTGGAGTTCATAAATGCTCATCGGTTTTCGCAACAGGTTCCGACCGGCCCGGTCCTTCATCCAATCGGAGTCACCCCACGTGTAATCTAAGTTTGCAACCACCGAAGCCGTCTTGGGAGAGACCTCGCTGAAGAGCGCAAAGGGATCCGCCTTATCGACCCGGTACCCGTTGTGTCGCGAGACGATATGATACTTGTAGGCCGCTTCATACGAGACGCCGGGAATAAAACCCTCCCAGATGCCGGACTGACCGCGTTCGCGTAGTGCGTGGGTGGTCTTTTTCCACCCGTTGAACTCGCCCATGACGAAGACCTGCTCCGCATTAGGCGCCCACACCGCGAAGTAACAGCCCTCCACGCCTCCGACCGTCATCACATGGGCTCCAAGCTTTTCATACAGCCGGTAATGGGTCCCTTCGTTGAAAAGGTAGAGATCGTTGTCGGTGAGCAAGGAGGTGTCGGACCCCGAGGAGGCCTTGCTACGCACTTCCTGCCCAGGCCGGGTGTTTACTGTCTTTGAGGGATTCATCACACCTTTCCGTTTGTCTGAGGTATAGAGTTGCGCTTATAGCTGTTGAACCATTTGTTTGAAGATGAGGGATAATCATAGCACATAGCCCATGTCTTCCGGGCAAATACAGAGTCTTAATATCGCTCGCCCCACCCAATATTTCCAAGGGAACCTCCACGGTTCGCGCAATCGAATCAGTTGCGGTCGCTGAGATCGTATCGCTTGAACGCCTTCGAAATCCTGCTCTTCTATGCTGTCGGAATGGCCAGGACTTCATGCGCGCCTTTCCGGCTTCTGCGTTACGGTTTCTGGGCATTGACCGGGCGTCTGCACTAAGAACCTGGGCCTGCTTGAAGGAGAACCCGGTGCGATTATTCTCCCGCGACAAGAGCAAATGCCCGGACCGGAAAAGTACCCATGCCTTTGACTTTGACAGGCACTGCAAAAAATCTGAAACCGGCGTCCGGCAGGTTCTCGAGTCCGCGGAGGTGTTCAACGATGGGAATTTCCGCACGCAACAGAATAGAATGAGCGGGTCTGGATAAATCGGCGGTGTCATCGATATTGAAGGAATCGATCCCCACCAGGCGAGCACCAGCGTCGACCAGGAACCGTGCTGCCTCTCCGGTCAGGAATGGATGGCCCTCGGAGTATTCGCTTTTCCGCCAGTGCGCATCCCAACCGGTATGCAAAAGGACAGCCTTGCCCTTGATCCCCAACGTTTTGAGGGCTTCCTGGTGGATGGCTCGCCCCACTCGATGATCTGCGCGAACCACAACGCCCTCTAAGTCGGCAATTGAGGACAACTCGAGTTCCGAGAGATCGCGGCCGTCGGCATAACGGTGGAAGGGAGTGTCGAGATAGGTTCCCGTGTTTGCCACCATCTCGATCTTTGCAATGTGAAACTCTGTTCCCGGGGCGTAGTGGCTCCGCGATTGTTCGCGGCTGAGATAATCACCGACGATCGGCGCAGGGAGGCCCTTATAGGTGATCATCCCATGTTCCACCGTGTGGCTGAGATCGACCCATCGTCGGCCGTTTGGAAGATCAACCTTGTTCTTCAAGGACCCTTCTCGCTCAAATTTCGTGCCGGCGAACCGCGCGGCGGCCGTAAAGTTATCTCTCGGCTCTCTCGCCCCTAAAAGGAGAACCTCCGGCTTCCCATTGGGCCGGAAAATTCGGTTTTGGGGATGGACCTATTTTCGTGAGTAAAGATCGATAACGCCCTCAAGGGCCCGGCGGCAAACAGCGCAAAAAGGGACGTCGTCGCGCGTGAACATGATGCAATCGGCTTGCGGCCGGTAATAGCCCTTGGCCTCGTACATCGCCCCTTCGAAGGCGCCCACTTTTGCCGGGTATTTTCCGGACGACAGAACATGGCTGTCGTGTTCTTTTTCTTCTCGAAAGAGCGCATCCATCTCTTTCTCCGGGCGCCGTTCGGCGCGGAGCTGGCTGCGCTTCTGTTGGATCTCGCGCGAGTACTTCTCAAAAGCCTCTTTCTCCCAGGGCGTGGGCAGCGGCGTGTCAGCGCTGATGAGGTCCTTCCATTTCAAAGAGGCGGCATCCAGCAGGGCAGTGACATTGGGCTCCCAGGGCTCAATCCGCTCCGTGGCGGGGGCATAGGCGACCGGCGAAGTGTAATATTCATCGGCGAGTCCGGCAAAATGATGCCCGAATTCATGAACAAAAATGTAAGGGGCCCAGAGGCTGTCCGCGGCGACCGTGCTATAGAGACCAAAAATCCCTCCTCCGCCATAAGTCTGTCCGTTCACCAGAATCTCGACGAATTCATAAGGGGCGAATGAGGCGATGTCGCGAAAGGCCCGATTGTCAAAGGTCAGCGCATACCGTTCCGAACCAAAGGCATCATAGGTCACCCCGAGCGGAGATCGCCGGTGTATTCCGGTGGACGGACGGGAGATCCCCGATTCGGCCGCTGGCGGACAAAGCCCCCAAACATTGAAATCACTGCGTCGTTCCTTAAAAGGAGAAGTCGCAAAGAGGATCTCGATGAGGCGGAGCGCATCCTTATTGAATTTTTCAGCTTCCTCGGCGGTGTACCCATCGCCCACAATGAGCAGGTCGACTTTGGAGGCCGAATCTCCGTTATTCTGGAAAGTCCGAAGAGGGCCGGGCTGGGCGGGGGCAGAAGTGTCGATGAAACGATCCTTGGGATTGACGACGAGGGACCACACTTCCTGAAAGGCGTTGTGGGGATCGCGCTTCTTCAAGACGACTCGGACCGGGTTTTGGGGAGCCGCAAACCGCAGCGATTCCGAAAAAGTCCGATGGATCGTCTTGGCCTCCTCGGTGGTCTCCCATTCGCCATAAATCGAGGAAAACCCGCGCGAATAGAGGACCTGGCTGGTCGCCTGATCGATCACCTCGAAGCAATACTTGCCCAGGTTCGTGCGGTCGATGACGCGGGCCGGGTTACCGGGCCACGGAAGCGGTTCGATGACAATCCGGTCGAGACTGAACACTTCGTGGGCCGCATTCCCGGTGTGGTAATAGTCAATCCGCATCGTTCGTGGAACGGCAAGGGTATTGAGTGTCATGACAGGCATAAGGATGAGTAGGGCCAACAAGAATTTTGTGATCATGCAGGGGATTGTACCTGATTGTTGAGGGTTTGGAATAGGGAAGATCGCGGGAGGCTGATGAGGTCCTTGTGGATGGTGGAGGCCATTAGAAATGAGTAAATGTGGTGACAATCTTCATAGGTCCCGCGAAGGTGCGCGGCTTTGCCGCTTCCGCCATGGCGGGCGGGCAGCTGGGATCCGGGCGTCTAGTCGATGGCGAAGTTCGAGCTGGTGGAGCAGGGCGCCGGGAGTAAGATCGTCTTTAACCATACCGGCTTCCCCCAGGACGAAGTGGAACACCTGGCGGCGGGATGGAAAACTCACTATTGGGAGCCGCTCGCGAAACTGCTGGATTTGGTTCTGCGCGCACTGGGGAATGCCAATGGGGCAAGATATACCTAGAGTTGTTTCGGATTCCGTTCAATAACTCCTCGGCGTCAATCTGTGGAAACAAACTTGCCGTCCAGACCAATTCCCCCAACGGCAGTTGGGGGATGGTTCAAGTTCAGCCTACTAGGGCCTCCGGCTTTTTCCCATAAAATCCCCCCGACGGCAGTCGGGGGATTGTTCAACTTCCACCCCTGCAGAACGACGCACATGCCTGTTGAATTCTCTCAACCAACCCGAATGAAGAGGGTCACATCTTCGCATTTTGCATTTGATTATGTAAGGCTGGAAAGCGATGAAGGGATGATGGTACCTTGCCGGGGATTGTTGCCTGGTTTATCAATGAAGGATGAGACCCCGCCATGTCCATTCCGCTCTTCAGAATCTCGGGGGGAGAGATTGAAGGGTTGCGGGCAAACCCTCTTTGGACCTGGCCCGGACCCCCAACACTATGTAAAAACGAGAGTATATTGCCAAATGCAAAATGCGAAGATGAGACCCTGTTTATTTATTCGACCCCCGCGTTTTCTGCGGGGCGAGGGTGGGGTCACGGCGCGGGAAAAGAATCGGTTCAGGCCCGAAGGGCCGTAGGATTGTAGCCCCCCGCCACGGCGGGCCCCGCGCTCTTGGCGGGGCAAGGGTGGGGTAGCGAAGACAGTAAAAGCCCGTTCAGGCCCGGAGGGCCGCGTAACGAGGCAGCATAGAGGGTGGGGCATGACATCGAATATGATGAAAAATATATTTGCACCTAAAGCGTTTCTGTCGCCCCGCAAGCGGGGCTCTGCCGTCTTTTTCTTATCCCTACCCCACCCTCGCTCCGCAGAAAGCGCGGAGCGTCGGATGGGGCTTCCATGAGAAGGCATTCAATGTCAAGGCCAACGTGGTGGCCTGGCGCCGATTGCTAAGGCGGTCGCTTGGAGACAGTCCGCATCACGATCTCCTTCCCGATCCCTTTCCTCGTCGGGAGATGAAACAGTCGCTGAGACGCCCGGGCCGTGGGGTTCGGTTCGCGAGGCTTCCATTCGCACTCATGTGAGTTCGCTTTCAGGGAACTCGGTGCAGGAGAGGGTCCTTACTCAGGCGGTGCTGCAATCTACACTTCGGTCTGGAGGGGGATCCCACTCGGATCGTTCCGACCCAGCCCCATTTGCGCAGTCACCGCGACGCGCCATCCGATCCCGCTCGTTCCGTTCATCTTGACGGTCTGTTGCGCGCTCCCTTCAAAGACCAGGATTTTTTCTTTTTCCGATTAGAGTGGCCGGGGATCGTTAAGCCGCTTGCTCCCGCACCGCTTGAGGGAACGGGTCGTACACCTCGCCTGTCACCCAGAGATGATGCAGCAGCACGGCCAGTTTGCGGGCCACCGCCACCACCGCCCGCCGCTTGCCCCGCTTGCCCCCGCGCGCCGCCAACTGCAATCCCCATCGACGGACCTCACTGTCCGGTCCAAACCGTCCCAGGATATACTGGGCGCTGCCCACCAACAGCCGCCGCAGATAGGCATCGCCCGCCTTGGTGATCCGTAACGAGGGATCTTGCTCGCCCGATTGGTGTCGCTTCGGGTGCAGTCCGAGGTAGCCGCCCACGGCCCGGCTAGAGCGAAACCGTTCCGCATGCTCCAGCGTCAACACATACGCCAAACTCGTCAGCGCCCCCACCCCGCCCACTTGGGTCAACAGCTGCGTCTCCGGGTACTTCTCTTCGCCCCACTGCGCGATCTGCCGGTCGTAGCGGCGGATCTGCTGCGTCAAGTGCACAATCGTTTCTAACAACGGCAGCAGGGCCACCCGCAAGGCCTCCGGCAGCGTCTTCGACGCCCGAGCCCCAAAGCTGGCGGTCGAACAGGAGGGAATCCGT
>JAIQFY010000042.1 GCA_020072965.1 Terriglobia bacterium
TTGAATCTTCATGGCCCGCTCCATCGCGCGCTCCGGGTAGAGCTTCATGTCTTCCTCCTGACAAAAGCCCCACCTTACGCCGCTTCGAGCGGACACTTCATTTGCTATTTACACCGGACATATCATGTGCTAACGACAGTCGTGGCCGTCGTACTTGACCTGCAAAATCAACTATGCTATAGCGTTAACGAGGTCGAGCTCTTCCCAGCCTCAAGGAGGTTGCCATTATGCCGGAAAACCGGATTAGGGTTGCGCCCAATACAGTAGCGTATGCTGACGAGGAGAACCTCAAGCTAGTAGTGGAGTTCGCCATCCCAGGAGCGCCGACGGATACCATCGATCTGAAGATCCTGGAAGACAGCGTCCACCTGACAGCGCCAGCAAGGGACATCGAGTATGTTTCAGCACTGGCTCTAGCTTGGGCAGTGAAACCTGACAAAGCCGAAGCGATCTACGAGCACGGCCTGCTCCGAATCGAGGTGCCCTTCAAAGATCCTATGGAAGATGCTGTGAAGGTCGCCATCAAAGCGGGTCGCGGGGACACCCCAGTCAAGAAAATCAAAGCCTGATGACCCGGTAACTCGAAAGAGTCTCTTCCCGTCCAACGAGGGGATGACCTTCGATTCATCAGGTCGGACACTACCGCCGCAGGTACCACCCGTGTTTGAGCGGTGCGTAGCGTCCCCACGAAGGACTACGAACGTCCACCAACGCCGATACCCTTGCCTCTGCCGCCCGTCATCGCGGAACCGGGGGGAAGCTTGCCCCTCCCCCGGCTCCCACACCACCGCACGTAACTTTCGCTTTTCGAGATGGATTCGACCCCAGCATGTTCTATGACTTCTTCCTCGCGCCTACGACCAGCAAGGCCACCCCGCCAGCTAAAACCAGTCCTCCAAGTATTGGAGAAAGGGAAATTCGGTCGTGCTTCTCCACCGTGGCATGGATCGGTCCCACATCAAGTACCTTTTCTTGATGGGTATAGGTGAAACCTTGGTAGGCAAGGGCCAGCACACCCAGAATGACCAACACAATCCCTATCAGAGTGATCGATTTCATGTTATTTGCCTCCGCTGTTATCCGAGAACCCTTCGGCCTTGAATAATCCTGATGAATAGTGAAGAACCCCGGAGCGGTGAGATGAAGCAAATGAATTGATGACCGGAGTCCTCATAGGAATGCGTTACCGTTCCTCATCTTCCTCCCCCCTCATGAAGCACGTTACAAGCGATGAAGAAAGATGTCTGTTCACTTAGGAACACCCTCGTCCTAAAAAACCAGATTGCAGGCTCTGCGTGAGAAGGTAGAGCGGCCAGGGTTTCCAACATAAGAAGGTCCTTCATCGAATGTCCCACTCCGATGCATTGGAGTTCGCCACCCGACCTAACCCCAGGGCTGGTCGACGATGGTCAATTCTGAACAGACGTCAGGGCGTTCTAATGCGATCATGAGGTTGACTTCCTGATTCTTCATGAAAGGGGGCTCTGACAATGGGCACAAATAAAAAGCCATGCTGCATGAGCAAACGCGAATTCGTTTGTGTCCCGGCCCCGGCAGGATACAACGTATGCCCCTTTTAGGAGGGGCCCATGATAGAGAATATTGTAGTTGGGTTAACGATGGCGTTCTGGAGTCTGGGAGACCACAGCAGCCCGGCTAGGTGACAAGACAACATCTCTGATGAGAGCGCGACTGGCAGTTCAGCTTGGTGCCGTCGCCGAAGTGCTTTAAGTCGCCTCTTGACCGAGAGGAGTATCCCATATGTCGAGTTTGCAACCGCGTCTCTTAATTGTCGACGACGAGCCCATCATGAGGGAAGCCGTATCCGAACTCCTGGCGTTCAAGGGTTACGAGGTTTTGACGGCGCGGGATGGCTTGGATGCATTAGATCGGTTGGTGATGTTCCTGCCTGACGTGATCATAACGGACTTGATGATGCCCCGGATGTCGGGATTTGAATTCCTATCAGTCGTCCGCGATCGTTTTCCCCAAGTTCCGGTGATTGCGACGAGCGGTGGGTTTATGGGGAACGAGGTGCCGCCTGGAGTTCTTGCGGACGCCTTTCTACCGAAAGGGGGCTATACAGCCGACCAGTTGTACGGAAAAATCACGGAACTCATGTCAGCGCCTCCAATGAGGCCGTGATCGGGTTCAATCGGCGTTGCGCCCTGCTTTATCCGGCGTGCCGATAAAAAGCCAGGACCGGTCGTATGAACAGTCCTGGCACATCACGACGAACATGAACATGAAGAATTCGATGCACTTCCGTCTCGCTTCTCTAACATGGCTGCTCCTGATCTTCGTGGGGCTGCGACAGCCTGCATTCGCGCAACAATCGGATCCCCTGCCCCCTGCCGCTCCTGCTCCGCTGAACGCCGGGCAGTTGGTACAAAACCTGGTTCGGATGAACCTCGAACGGGCTCAAGCATTGCGTGCCTATCAGGGAACCCGAATCTATCGTCTTGAATATCGCGGTTTTCCAGGCACCCGGAGTGCGGAGATGGTCGTGGATGTCAAGTACGAGTCACCCGGAACCAAGGAATTTACCATCCTGTCCGCCACCGGATCGAAGCTGATCATTGACAAGGTATTTAAGAAACTCTTGCAGAGCGAAAAGGAAGCCCTCGAGGCGGACAACCAAAAGCGCACGGCCCTCAACGGCGATAACTATGTCTTCACGTTGATCGGATACGAGAGCACGCCCACCGGTTCAATCTACCTGCTTTCGGTTGAGCCCAGAACAAAGGACAAGTTCCTCTACCGCGGACGAATCTGGGTGGATGCGGAAGACTTTGCGGTGGTAAGGATGGAAGTGGAGCCTGCGAAGAACCCTTCTTTCTGGACAAAAAACACCGAAGTCGAACAGGCCTACGTTAAAGTGAGTGGTTTCTGGCTCCCCGTACAGCATCATAGCCTCTCCACAATTCGCCTCGGCGGACGCGCCGATTTCACAATTGATTACAAGGATTATCAGATCACGGGCGCGAGTTCGTTGAGTAATGTCAGTAGTGCCGCAAACTCTCGCTAGTAGCTTCATGATAGATATATTTCAAGGCAA
Organism: Terriglobia bacterium; assembly: GCA_020072965.1. Taxonomy (GTDB): domain Bacteria; phylum Acidobacteriota; class Terriglobia; order JAIQFV01; family JAIQFV01; genus JAIQFV01. The sequence continues at coordinate 3,059 of JAIQFY010000042.1, forward strand.
GCAGCCGAAGCCCTTTCATTCTCGCCAGTAGTCCTATTTGAGCGACTGGGAGTTCAAGAAGAAAATTCGAGGTTGTATAAGTGACTGGGGAGTGTTCCACGATATCTGCAGAGACCCGCGCGGACGGGGCCCGCACACCAGGACAGCGGCGGCTGCTTGGGCGCTGGTGGCTGATCACTGGAGCTTCGCTCATTGTCATCGCCGGCATCGTGCTGATCGTGTTGGCCTGGAACTGGCCATTCACGCAACAGGCTGTCACGACAGCGCTCGAGCACCGCTTCGCCCGAACTGTCCAGATTCAGAGCTTCCGCAAAACCTACTTTCCACCGGGGTGTGTGGCTGAAGGGGTCAGTTTCCTGCACCGGCAAGGCGAGGACCTGCCCCCCCTGATCAGGGTCCAGACGCTGATCATTCGGGGGAGCTACTATGGCCTTCTCCGAATTCACAAGCACGTGGATGACGTCCAGGTGAAAGGTTTGCACGTATTAATAACGCCGCCGGCTCCGAGCGGTCGGCCGCATAACGTAATCCCGCTGACGACCAGCACCTCGGGCAATTCGGTCTCGATTGGTGAAATCACCGCGGATGACGCTCTGTTGGAGTTTATGCCCAGGCAGCCGGAGCACGAACCTTTCAAGCTGCGAGTTCATCGGTTGACATTCGACCATGTCAGTGAGGGACGGTCCATTCCCTACCATGTAACGTTGTTAAATCCAGAGCCGCCAGGGGAAATTCGGTCGGACGGTGAAATCGGCCCCTGGGATGAGGATGACCCCGGTAGTACTCCAGTGACAGGTTCCTACACTTATGAGCATGCGAACCTGGCTGTGTTCGAGGGTATCGCAGGGAGTCTAACGTCCCGCGGCAAGTTCAGCGGCACCATCGGCCATATGGATACGAATGGCGAAACCGACGTGCCCGACTTCCACTTATCCGGAAGCAGCCATACCGTTCACCTGACTTCAAAATTCCAGGCAGTAGTGGACGGAACGAATGGAGACACGTATCTTCAAAACGTGCAGGCGCATTTTCAAGGAACCACGGTGACGTCGAGTGGCAGCGTAGCGGGGCACCCCGGCCAGCACGGAAAGGCAGTTCAACTGGAGATGGCCGTGAATGGAGGCCGCATTGAGGATTTGTTGTACCTTTTTACGGAGGAGAAACACTCGTCGATGACCGGCAGTATCAACCTGCGCGCGAAAGTGCAAGTGCCGCCGGGGCCGCCGGGATTCTTGAGGAAGCTGGATCTTGCAGTCAGCTTTGGCATTGGCGGCGGACGGATAACGGACACAGACGTCCAGCAGTCGGTAAATACATTAACTCAGAGTGCGCGCGGCGAGAACAAGAAACAGCAAGCCGAGGACCTGGAAACGGTGCTCTCGAATCTTAAGGGTCAGATTTCGGTGAACAACGGCGTCGCAACGCTGTCCAACGTCTCCTTCAGCGCTCCGGGTACGCTCGCCCAGCTTCACGGCACTTACAACTTGCTGGACCAAAAAGTTGATCTCCACGGAATTTTGCACACCAACGGAAAGTTATCCGACACCACGTCGGGATTCAAAGCGCTGGTGTTGAAGGCCGTCGGTCCATTCCTGAAAGAGAAGTCTGTGACGGTGGTTCCCTTCACGATTACCGGCACATCTTCCGATCCTTCTTTCGCGTTGGATCTTGCTGGAAAAAGCCGGGAGCCCTCTCTCCCTCCGCCCGGCCGGTGAGCCACCACAATTCTGATTGAGGGGGTCATCTCCCGAGGGCTGTTGCTTTAACCACCGAGGATATACGGGGACAAAAGGGGTCAGGTCGCGAAGGGCTGTTGCCCAAGTCGCTCTCTTTCAGTGTTATGTTGTTCAGGGCCGGTGATATTACGCGGACCAAGAAAATCAATGTCAGCCGAGCAGAGAATATGAATAGAAACTTAATCATTGTAGCCATCACAACTGTCCTTGCTGTGACGATGCTCCTTGCTGTAGATACAAGTGCTCAGAAAGATACAGACGAGACAATTGCTTATCTGCTCGCTTTCGTCGCCAACTCCGATTGTACCTTTATTCGGAACGGCCAATCCTATACCGGCAAGCAAGCCTCGGATCATTTGAATAGCAAGTATCGGTATTACAAGGACAAGATTGCGACACCGGAAGATTTCATCCGGCTTGCTGCCACCAAGAGTATGCTCTCAGGTAAACCCTACCTGATCAGGACGGTGGAAGGAAAAGAATTACGTAGTGACGAGTGGTTGAAACAGATCCTGGAGGAGTACAGAAAAACCAGGAAAGACAAGGAAGAAAAGAAAACGGGCGGCTAACAACGGCATCCCGGACGATGCCGTCCATCGGGCTTTGGGATGTAGGCTCTCCGAGAGGGCTGTGCCCGATACTCCGCGATGCACCCGACTGTCGAGATCCATTAACCGATCCTCAATTCCCTTCTCACACTCTTCCCATCTCACCCCCTCCACGCCGGGAGTCGCTTGACGCTTTAGGGCGTAGAAGCCTACCCGGAGGAGGGACGGCGTGAGGTGGTGGAGTCAGGCCGTAAACTGCTTCTTGCTCCTCCCCCCCGTCGCTGTGGGCTCCTGCATCTGCGAATTTATGCCGGTTTATCTCGGCGATCTGGAAGCCCTGGTCAAATCTGAACAGACAGCTCGTTGGTGTCCTGTTAACTTGTTTTGGGCGCGAGCGCTAATATTCAGAACACATTCAGAAGAAAGGAAGGTCCACAATGTTGCTACTCATTGTCGTTTTGGTGTTGGTTTTGGGTGCCGGTGGAGGGTATTACGGCCATACCCGCTGGGGATACCAGGGAGGCGCAGGCATAGGGCTGGGTACCATATTAGTGATTCTCCTCATAGCCTACCTGTTGGGGTTTTTGCACTGAGGCGAAGCCCGCCACTCAGCGCTCCGCAACGGCTGGTGCTAACTTGTGGCGCAAGGGAGCAGCTTGAATGCGGGCTCCCAACAATGCACGACGAGAGGAGAACTCATGAGCACTACCAAAGCTTCACCTGTCACATTGTCCAAATTCCTGAGCCGGCATGAAGTCGCCGAACGCACCATGGCCTTCCGCTTTGAAAAGCCATCGAAGTGGACATTCAAGGCGGGCCAGTTTCTCGACATGACCTTGCTCGATCCTTCAGAGACGGATGCTGAAGGAAATACACGCACATTTTCAATCGCGAGTGCTCCCCACGAAGAAACCCTGATGGTGGCTACCCGGATGCGCGATACGGCATTCAAGCGAGTGTTAAACACGATGCCGCTCGAATCCGTGGTCAAGATCGAAGGTCCGTCCGGCAACCTGACACTCCATAGCAATGTGAAGCGGACGGCCGTGTTCCTGGCGGGCGGTATTGGCATCACGCCGTTCCGAAGCATTGTGTTCCATGCGGCCAAGGAGAAGCTCCCTCACCGGATCTTCCTTTTCTACTCGAACCGCCGGCCGGAGGACGCTCCGTTTCTCGATGAGCTTCAGGCTCTGGAAAAAGAGAATCCGAATTACAAGCTCATCGCGAGTATGAATGAAATGGTGAAATCGAATCGCCCCTGGCACGGCGAGGTGGGTCTGATCGACAAGGAAATGCTTTCGAAGTATTTGAAAGATGCGGTCTCGCCCATCTACTACGTCGCCGGGCCGCCGGGGATGGTGAAGGGCCTCCACACAATAATCAATGAGGCCGGAGTCGGCGATGACGACATTCGCGCGGAAGAGTTTGCGGGCTACTGATCGCCCATTTGAAAAATGGGTCTTCCGGAAATTGTGTGCGGCGTTTAGAAGGTGCAAGGGTCACCTTCCATGAAGTGCTCACACATAGCCGCCAAAGGCGGGCGGTAGAGTCGTAGCCTGAGGCGCCAGCCTCAGGAAAGGGAGCGCCCACAAAATAGAGATGAGTCCGCCTGGGCGGACGACATAACAACCCAACGGGGAGAAGGTTCAACCCCCACGGAGTTCGGTTAGACAAAGCGTGCATTCGAACATGAACGAGGCCCCTATCTCGTCCGCCCAGACGGACTGAACGCTCATTTGCTCGCCGGAGATTCGCTGCGGCGGACTACGATTATTTTGCCGCAATAAATCAGGCTTGGATACAAGCGGTCATCACGCGTGAGGACAAGAACTGGAGCGGCAACTCTGGGCCGGGTACGCACACAAAGGCCGGAAGCGCCCGAAAAACAGGGACCGCCAAAAATGTTGGGACTGAACCCGGTGGCTGTCCGATTCGAACCGCAAGATCAGTGACGGGCCCACAATTCCGGAGCGGGCGATCAGTATGTCGGCAGGGATTCCTTACCGGTAGGATGTGAGCTTCACTCAAATCGCGAAGGAATTTTTAGACTGGCGACAATAACGGCACAACGTCTACCTTCGCCCCGCAGAAGATATTTGTCGACATCCACGGATTCGACCCACCCAATAGGCGCGAGCAGTTGTAATGCGGGTGCATGGCAGCGGGTCAGGGGATGTCAAATGGGGTCCAAAACGGTCCATGTCCTCACCATGCGCGGGGCGATTTCCCAAACTTCCTGAGGCAAAGAAAAGCGAGGAGGAAGCCACATGCATCTCAATAAAAAAGTAATCGTCGTCATCGGCCTGGTGGCGGTGACCGCCGTGACGGCGCTGCTCATCCGTCATTTTGTGTCCGCGCAGCAGGCGCCCGCGTTCCGCTTCACGACCGTGCAACGAGGTGACATCCAAGCCCTCGTCTCGGCGACCGGGACACTTAATGCCGTCACGACCGTCAGCGTCGGCACCCAGGTCTCAGGACAGGTCTCCGCGCTGCTGGTCGACTTCAACGACCACGTCAAAAAGGGACAACTCCTCGCCCGCATCGACCCGACGATCGCGCAGCAAGGGGTGGCCGATGCACAGGCGAACCTCGAAAAGGCGCAGGCGCAGGCGAACCAGGCCTCACGCGATCAGAATCGCAACCGCGAGCTCTCGTCGGACGGGCTCATTGCGCGAAGCACGCTCGAGCAGGGCCGATCTGCACTGAAGGTCGCGCAAGCCGATGTGAAATCGGCCAGTGTCGCCCTGCAGCGGGCGAAACAGAACCTGTCGTTCACCTCCATTTACGCACCCATCGATGGCGTCGTCGTCGAGCGAAACGTCAACAACGGACAGACGGTGGCGGCAAGTCTCTCCGCTCCACAGCTGTTCCTCATCGCGAACGATCTCTCTCACATGCAGATCCTCGCGCAGGTAGGGGAGAGTGACATCGAGCAAATCAAGCAAGGCCAGTCAGTGAAGTTCACCGTGCAGGCCTTGCCGGGCCAGACGTTCACGGGCACCGTACAGCAGGTTCGCCTGCAGTCGACAACGGCGGACAACGTCGTGAATTACACCGTCGTCGTGACGTTGGAGAATCCCGACGGCAAGCTGCTGCCGGGAATGACGGCACGGGTCGACTTCCTCGTGAAATCGGCGACGAATGTCCTCAAGGTCTCGAACGCCGCACTCCGCTACAAGCCGAGCGCCGAGATCCTCGCCCAATTCGGCGCTGCCACGGCGTCCAAGGATGCGACGACGACTGCCGGCTCGAACCCCGCTGCAGCAAGCGGGGGCAGCGGCGATGCAATGCGCGCTCGCAGAAGCCAGGGAAGTGGCGCCGCCAGCGGCAATGGCTTCGGCACGCTGTACTTCCTCGAAACAAAGGGTAAGTTGCAGGTCGCGCGCGTTCGCGTGGGCATCAGCGACGGCGCATCGACCGAGGTTCTGGAGCAGCAGAGCGTGACTGAAGGCATGAAGGTCATCGACGGCCTCGCGTCGACGACGGCCTCGACCTCTCAGAAACCCGCAGCAACGCCGAACAATCCGCTCGGCGGCGGCCAGCCGAGTGGCGGCGCCCGTGGCCGCGGATTCTAAGGGAAGAGCACGAAATGAACGACATCGTCATCCAGACTGACAAGATCACGAAGACCTATGGGAGCGGCACGACCGAGGTGCATGCCTTGAGTAATGTGGACTTGACCATCAGGCGGGGCGAGCTCGCGGCTATCATGGGTGCCTCGGGCTCCGGAAAGTCGACGCTGATGAACCTCCTTGGATGTCTCGATACGCCGACGTCGGGGTCGTACACGCTGGATGGCGTACGGGTCGACGGACTCGGGAAGAACGAGCTCGCGAGGATTCGCAACGAGAAGCTTGGTTTCGTCTTTCAGGGATTCAACCTGCTGGCGCGGACCAGCGCCGTGGAGAACGTTGAGCTGCCGATGCTGTACGACCGCAGCGGCCGCAAACGGGACACCCGTGCGCTCGCCGTCGCGGCGCTCGAGCGCGTCGGACTGGGCAGCCGTCTCGATCACCAGCCGAGCGAGTTGTCCGGGGGTCAGCAACAGCGGGTGGCCATTGCCCGAGCCCTCGTGACGGAGCCGGCACTCGTCCTGGCCGACGAGCCGACCGGCAACCTCGATACCCACACGTCGATCGAGGTGATGGCGCTCTTCCAGCAGTTGAACGAGCAGGGCATCACCATCGTTGTCGTCACGCACGAGCCCGACGTAGCCGTCTACGCGACGCGCATCATCCAGTTGCGCGATGGCCAGATTTGCCGCGACGAGCCGGTCAAAAACCCGCAGACCGCAGCCCGCGACCTGGAGAAACTCGACAGGAGTTCGGCATGAAATCGTCGACCCTGATCCGCCTCGCCTCGCAGAGCATCCTCAGGAACAGGATGCGGTCAATACTCACCATGCTCGGGATCATCATCGGCGTAGCCGCCGTGATCGTCATGGTTGCCGTCGGCTACGGAGCCCGCTCCCGGATTCATGAACAGATCAACAACCTCGGCACCAACATGATCGTCATCACGCCCGGGGCGAGTACTACCGGCGGGGTGAGCCAGGGCGCCCAGGCCTTCGCGACGCTGACGGTCGAGGATGCCGACAAGATCCGCAACGAGTCGCAGAACGTCGCGGCCGTTTCGCCTGTCATCGTCAGCCGCAGCCAGGTCATCGCGCCGGGTGGCAACTGGCGCACCATGATCAACGGCGTTGATACCGACTACCAGATGATCCGTGCCTGGCAGACAGATTCCGGCACATTCTTCGGACCCGATGACGTTTTCGCAGCGCGCAGCGTGGCCATACTTGGCCGAACGGTCGCACAGCGCCTCTTCGCCGACAGCAACCCCGTCGGTCAGGAGATTCAGATTGCGGCACTCCGCTTCAAAGTCACGGGCGTCCTGGCACCGAAGGGACAGACTGCAAGCGGCAGCGATTCCGACGATGTGATCCTGATCCCCTACACGACTGCAGCGACCCGTCTCACGGGCAAGCCCCGCATTCCGCAGATTCTCGCCAGCACCGCCTCGGAAGGCGAACTCTCGGCGGCGCAGGACGAGATCAAAACGCTGCTGCGTGAGTCGCATCACATCACCGGCGATGATGAGGATGATTTCACGGTCCGCAATCAGACCGACCTCGCCACCGCTGCAGAGAGCAGCACCCGCGTGATGACGCTGCTGATGGCGGCGATCGCTTCGATCTCACTGCTCGTCGGCGGCATCGGCATCATGAACATCATGCTGGTGTCGGTCACGGAGCGGACGCGCGAGATCGGCATTCGTCTCGCGCTCGGCGCGCGCGGCTCGGACGTGCTGACGCAGTTCCTCGTCGAAAGCATCGTGATGGGCGTCCTCGGCGGCATCGGCGGTCTCGTTCTCGGCATCACGAGCGCGAAGGTGCTCGCGCACTTCACGGGATGGGAAACAACCATTTCGCCGCTCGTGATGATTATTGCCGTCGGCTTTTCCGGCGCAGTCGGCGTCTTCTTTGGCTTCTACCCGGCGCAGAAAGCGGCAGCGCTTCGTCCGATCGAGGCCTTGAGGTACGAGTAGGCGCATTTGGTCGACGTCCCGTTTCACAACAGAGACTCGCCAATTCGTCTGCTTGGGTAGCCGTGATCCGTCCGCTCTTTGGCGGATCACGGGCCCTTGCGCCCGGAAGGGAAAAGCCCGCGATCCCAAAGAACGGGATCACGGCTACCAATGCTCGAACCCATCAGTCTTAGTGCACTACAACTGTCACTATATTTTGAAATCCTCTGTAGGTCGACGTCCCACTCCACAACAGATACAATACTTTCGACGAAAGATGCCCTGATCGTTTTACGCCAGTGCCTGCGGCGCGCTCCAAAACGGACTACGCCGTACGGGTAATCCGGCGCGACGACAGTGTTGGGGTTCCCCCGCATTCCGCTCGAATTCTTTGACAGCCCCGCCGATTTGAAGTCACCAATGCTTCTTATCAACCTTTCAACAAGACCGGGACGATCTATCACTCAGTCGAGGCATGATTCGTGTATCGAAAGCCGGGCGAGTCGCCCACTGATCCTCACTTCAACACTCGTCGTCGCGGTGGGCGGTTCGCTGACGGTTTCGCCGCTGGCAAAAACGCTCGGCTTTGTCCCGCTCCCGCCGCTGTACTGGCTGTTTCTGGCCATCATGCTGCTGGGTTATGCGATCCTGACCCAAGTGGTGAAGACCCCGTTTATTCGCAAGTTTGGCGAATGAGGGCGGTGGCGGGTAGAGTGCATTCATTGAGCATGAAATCACAACATGGTATTCCAGGAAGGTGACATGAGGACAGATACGAACGACAGGCAACACCGCTCTATCCTGCGAGGAATTGCCCATCGGGCGATGCTTGAACGAGGACTTGTCCCGGATTTTCCGCCCCGGGCGCTCGCCGAACTCGACGGAATCCACGGGCCAGCAACGCACCCTGAAGAATCGACGCGCGATCTCAGGAACCTTCTCTGGTGTTCCATCGACAACGACGATTCGCGTGATCTCGACCAGCTGACCGTTGCCGAATCCCTCCAAGGCAGCACCAATGGGGCCGTCAAGGTCCTGGTCGCCATTGCCGATGTGGACGCGTTCGTCAAGAAGCGGTCGGCACTTGACGATCATGCGCGGCAAAACACCACCTCGGTCTACACGGTGGCCGAGACGTTTCCGATGCTGCCCGAGAAACTCTCTACGGATCTGACCTCTCTCAACTTTGAGTCAGACCGCCTGGCCATCGTTGTTGAAATGGTTATCGCCGGGGATGGATCGCTTCAGAGTTCGGACGTTTATGCGGCGACGGTGCGCAGCCGTGCCAAGTTGGCCTACAACAGCCTCGCCGGCTGGCTGGAAGGGAACGGGCCGATGCCGCCAGGGATCGGGGCGGTCACCGGTCTCGACGAGAATCTTCGACTCCAGGACCGCGTGGCCCAGAAACTGAAAGCGCTCCGGCACCTCAACGGTGCGCTTGATCTCGAAACAATCGAAGCACGCCCGGTCTTTGATGGAGATGAGCTCAAAGACCTGGAAGCCGATAAAAGGAACAAGGCGAAAGACATTATTGAGGACTTCATGATCGCTGCCAACGGCGTGATCGCGCGATTCCTCGCGGCGAAAAAGTTTCCGTCGCTCCGGCGTGTCGTCCGCATACCCAAACGCTGGGACCGGATCATGGAGCTTGCCGCGGAGCACGGCTCGACGTTGCCCAGGGAACCCGACTCCAAGGCCCTGGATCACTTCCTGGTATCGGCGAAAGCCGTGGATCCTCTCCGCTTTCCCGATCTCTCTCTCAGCATCATCAAGCTCCTGGGTGCGGGTGAATACGTCGTCGAAATTCCGGGAGCGAGTGTCGCCGGGCACTTCGGTCTTGCGGTCAAGGACTATGCTCACTCCACCGCCCCAAACCGCCGGTATCCCGATCTGATTACACAGCGGTTACTGAAAGCAGCCGTGGCAGGACGTTCCCTGCCCTATGAAAACGACGAATTGGATGCGCTCGCCAAGCACTGCACCGAAGAGGAAGACGCCGCGAAGAAAGTTGAACGGCAGGTCACAAAATCCGCAGCCGCGATGCTGCTGGAATCAAGGATCGGCGAGCAGTTTGATGCCATCGTCACCGGCGCGTCGGACAAAGGCACGTGGGTCCGTCTTCTGCATCCGCCCGTTGAGGGAAGACTGGTGAGCGGTCTTGAAGGCATGGACGTCGGCCACCGGCTCCGCGTGCAACTGGTCCGCACGGATGTGGAGCGCGGATATATTGACTTTAACAGAGTGGCGTAAGAAGAGGCGGATTGCAGAATGACGAAGGAGCCATCCAAGAAACCCGCTCACCCTCGCATCCTGGCAATCAATGGCGGCTCGTCGAGCATCAAGTTCGCGCTGTTCGAGGCCGGTGACTCGGTCCGACGGATTCTGTAGGGCGGGATTTCAGCGACGGCCAGCCGGGTTGCGGTCCGCGTCATTCGCGCGCAGTGGGCCAGCAACGACCAGGGCGTTGCCCCCGACGTGGTCATGGCCTGCTGTGGCGACGTGCCGACGCTGGAGACGCTCGCCGCCGTCGCCATGATGCACGAACATCTGCCCGACCTGAAGATCCGGGTGGTCAACGTCGTCGACCTCATGAAGCTCCAGTCGCAAACCGAGCACCCGCACGGGTTGAGCGACATGGATTTCGACGAGCTCTTCACCCGGGACAAGCCGGTCATCTTCGCCTTCCATGCCTACCCGTGGTTGATCCACCGGCTCACCTACCGCCGCACCAACCACGACAACATCCACGTCCGCGGCTACAAGGAAGAGGGCACCATCACCACGCCCTTTGACATGACGGTGCTGAACGATCTGGACCGCTTCCACCTCGTGATGGACACCATCGACCGCCTGCCGCAGACCGGCGGCAAGGGCATCTACCTGAAGCAGCAGCTCAAGGACAAGCTCATCGAGCACAGGCAATACATCAACAAATATGGCGAAGACCTGCCGGAGATTCGGAATTGGAAGTGGGACAACTCAAAGTAATCGGCCCGCAGAGTTCTCGGTTACCCGTTGCCTGGACAGGACATTCAACATGAAAATCGACCCCAGAGACTTCTGCGTTCCGGGCGCGAAAACAATTAGTCACTTATCAATAAAATTCGTGTTTTTACTGGCAAAAGAAATCTTTCATGAGCTGAATTCGACCCTTTATTTATGCTGGCCTCGGGCCTCTTAGAAAAACGTCCACCTTATGCAAATTAGTCCTGTTTGGTTCCAGCTTGTTCGGGTTAGGAAATTGAGAGTGACGGCCGGGAAACGAGAGTCCCCTTCGAGGGGACTTGTATTAATACAGCCCGCCGCTTCAGCGGCGGGACCTGGCGGGCGGGAAGTGCCACCCCGATTCATCGGGGTTGGTGGGGAATGGGTCGGTCGTTAACGGCCGACCCGGGGCGCAGGTCAACCCCGATGAATCGGGGTGAAAAACCTAGGGCGCGTCTCCTTTCCCGCCGGTAAACCAGCGGGCTGTACGCAACCAAGCCCGCCGAGGCGGGCTTTCATCCTGCGCACGGGTCACGATCTGGCCCATGAGTCCTGCTGACCGGCTCAGAGTAGGGATTAGGCGCTTATCAATAAAGTTTGCGTTTTTGCTCGCACTAACCTTTTGCGAGGTGCTTTCGGCCCTTTTTTATGCTTGCCTCAGGTCTCTCTGAAAAACCTCCACCTTATGCAAATTAGTCCTGTTTGCTTCCGGCTCGTCCGGGTTAGGCCAAAGAAATGGGCAACCAACATGAAACCGCTTTACAAGCCAGATCCCGAGAAGGCGACTCTTCATTCCCCATCCGAGATTTCTGGCACCGAACAGCGTATACTCGCGACACACACTGATCTCTCCTGAAGGGATATAAAAATGCCAGACGGAGAGTGGATCAAAACACTTGAAGACGGCAGAAGAGTGAAATTCACCTACCAGGAACTGCCGGAAGACGGGGCATTTATCACCGCACAGATTGCAGGGAACGAGGTCGTCTATTCGGTCGTATTGATCAAAGCAAGAAACCCGCTGAGTCGTGAAGATGTTGAAAGTCATTTCAAGGGCGAGCTTTCGAAGAAGTAGGGCGCGCACAAGGGGTCAGGCCGCGACGGACTGTTGCCTAAATCAAATCGCCGGGTCGGGGGACCCGGCCTACAACGCAGAATCATGGGCTTAGGTTGTAGGCCCGGTGCCCTCACCGGGCGGTCTCGGGATTGGGCAACAGCCCTGCGACCATCGACAATTGAGAAACCCGCGGCATGGAGAGCAACCCCACCCACTCATCCTTGTCCGGTTTGTCGATGGTCGCCGCCTGACCCCTGTGACCTTTGTTGGCCTAGTATGAAAGAGAACCCTTTGCTGAAGCTGGAACACTTCCCCGGCGGTGTCAACAGCAACGAGCTGATTGGTACATGAGAGCATGGAGTCAATCGTTTTCCTTAAAGGACTGATTATTGGATTTGCGATGGCGGTGCCGATTGGACCGGCCGCAATCATGTGCATCCGCAAGACCCTGGCTGAGGGCCACTCCCGCGGTCTGATCGTCGGCCTGGGGGCTGCAACCGCAGATTCGCTGTACGGCAGTATCGCAGCGTTCGGTCTCACGTTTGTGTCGGATGTGATCGCCAGCCAGCAGAATTGGCTCCGCCTGGTTGGAGGAGGATTACTCTTGTTTCTTGGAATAAGGACATTTCGTGTTAAGCCCAAGGATCCTATCCTCCGCTTCGACCGCAAGGGATTGTTGGGAGCTTACGTCTCCGCCCTTCTCCTCGCGTTTACCAATCCAGTAACCTTCTTTGCCTTTGTTGCAGTGTTCGCTGCTTTTGGGCTGGGATATAGGCTGACGATCATCACGGCGTGCATTCTTGTCCTCGGAGTGTTGTTAGGTTCGTGTCTATGGTTTCTGACTCTTGGTTACGTTGCGACATTCTTCAGAAAAAAGCTGGACTCCGGTGGATTCAGATGGGTCACCAGGATTTCCGGCGTCTTGATCATCTTATCCGGGGTTGCTGCCTTCGTGAGTCTGATTTGACGTTTGCAACCATCAATCTATCTCTCAGCACGCTTTTAAGAAAAGCACGCGCATTGCGATCGTGACGGCGATGACCCATGGGGAAGCACAAGGGGTCAGGCTGCGACATTCGACAATTGAAAGACTCATGGCACAGACAGCCACCCCCACCCTTTCATCCTCGTCCGGTTTTGTCAATTGTCGTAGCCTGACCCCTCTTTTCCCCAAGCCATGATTCATTACCGGACGCTTTTTGAGGAGCTGGTCGCCGAGCCAGAGGTGGCGCTTAAATAAGACTCGAGATTCCTGCCCGTCCTCCCTTCCCGGAATGGAGTTCGCTCCTTGAAATTCGGGACTGTCGCAAATTTACCGCTCACACCACTGTTCCGAACAGTGACCCGACGCCGGCGGTCAGCGCCATGGCTAGCGCACCCCAGAGCGTGACGCGTATTGCGCCCTTCGTCACTGCGGCGCCACCTGTGCGCGCAGCCAGGCCGCCTAGAAGCGCGAGGAACGCCAATGAAGTTCCAAAGACAAGAGGGATCAAACCCGACGCCGGGGCCATGGCAGTGACCAGAAGAGGCATGGCGGCCCCAACAGCGAAGCTGCCCGCCGAAGCCAACGCCGCCTGAATTGGACGCGCCCGGAGAGTCTCGGAGATGCCGAGTTCGTCGCGGGCATGTGCACCTATCGCGTCATGGGCCATCAGCTGCTCGGCCACCTGTTTCGCGAGCGATGGATCGAGCCCGCGATCGACGTAGATTGCCATCAGTTCCTTGCGCTCGCCCTTGGCGTCTGTTTTGAGTTCCGCGCGCTCAAGCTCGAGTTCGGCCTGTTCGGTGTCTGCCTGGGAGTGGACAGACACGTACTCCCCGGCAGCCATCGACATAGCCCCAGCCACCAGGCCGGCGACCCCTGCGACCAATACGTTGCTATGAGTCGCATGCGCCGCTGCGACACCGAGCACCAAACTCGATGTTGAAAGGATGCCATCGTTTGCGCCGAGTACCGCCGCGCGGAGCCAGCCGATGCGTCCTGTGCGGTGCCGTTCCTTGTTGCTTGCAGGCATTCTTGAAACCTCCTTCATCGGAAACTGCTACAAAGCACGAAACACCCTCTTGTTCGAGCGCCCGGCTATGGGCAAAAAGTGAATTCGGTCAAACGTGTTCCGGGATCCCGAAGATATTGTCTCCAGCGTGGCCCAAGAAAGCGCTGGAGGTCGAACGCCATGTGGGATTCGTGGCAGCCCGATCGTTACGATGATGCAGGTCTCTCACTCGCACCTGAATATTTCAAGTTGTAATGATCATCCCTACCGCTGCCGCAGTCATGACACCGAAGGTAGCCCAGCCTAAATACTTAAGTAGCGGCGGGTTCACGCGCTTACCCATTACTTTGCGGTTACTGGTGAGGAGAATGACAAGCAGGATCAGAGGCGGCGCCAGAAGGCCATTGATTACCGCCGACCAGAACAGCATTTTCACTGCGTTGAAACCCAGGTAATCCAGCACGAGGCCCAACGCCATCGCAACTCCCATTACGGCGTAGAATTTGCGCGCGCTTCCTGGCTTGTCACCCATCGAGCCACGCCACGCTGATCCTTCTGCCACCGCATAAGCGCAGGATCCTACGAGGACTGGCACGCCCAACATTCCAGTGCCGATCAAGCCCAGCGTGAAGAGCAGGTAGGCCCCACGGCCGGCAAGTGGACGCAACGCTTCGGCGGCCTGCCGGGCAGATGTGATGTCCGTTTGCCCATGGGCATGTAAAGTGGCAGCAGTGGTCAGAATGATGAAATACATGATTAAATTTGAGAAAAACATACCCACAATCGTGTCGGCGCGCGCGCTTCTCAATTCCCCTGCAGTCGCGCCCTTGCGCTTGGCGAGCGTTCGGCCCTTGGTCCGCTCTTCTTCGACTTCCTCGGCTGCCTGCCAAAAGAAGAGATAGGGAGAAATCGTGGTCCCCAGAATTGCCACAAGCACCGCCAGGAATCCGCGTGACCACTCCAGATGGGGAACGAACGTCACCGCCAGCGCGTGTCTCCAATCGACGTGAGCGTAAAACGAAGCGAACACATAGGCGAACAAGACAACCGTCATCCACTTGAAAATCCGCGTGATCAACTTGTACGAACTCCAGAACAACAGCCCAATGATGAAGAACGCATAAACGGGAATCCAGATGAGTGATCGAATCCCGGTGATGAGCTCGGTCGCCTCCGCCATCCCGCCGAGATCAGCACCGATGTTGATGAGGTTTGCGACGACAAGAATCGAGCAGGATCCCCAGAGCACCCAGCGTGGATAGTACATCCGCACCGCGGCTGCCAGCCCGCGCCCCGTAACCATCCCCAGCCGCGCGCACATGAGTTGGATCGAAACCATCAGTGGAAACGTGAGCAGCGCGATCCACAGCGTGGCATATCCGTACGCTGCTCCCGCAACGGAATAGGTTGAGATTCCCGACGGATCGTCGTCGGCCGCCCCGGTAATCAGTCCGGGCCCCAGGATCCCGAAGGATCTCTTCAGAATCTTGGATCCTTTGCCCTTTTCAACATTCTGGGTTAACACATTTTTTCTCGCCGTCATATCCGCCGGAAGCGCTGCTCTCGATCAAGGGTGTTCATCGAGTCCGTATGACACTGCAGCGCTGAATTTTCCAATGGGAGAGTAATACTTGCAAGTTTAATCGCTGCCGCGAGTCTTTGCCCGAACGAATTATTCCTGAATCGGAATTCCGAAGTTGTGGATTATATTGGAGGGATGAAATTTGATAAGTGCCTCAGGAGAAAACGGTGGCAAAGGTCTCGGCGTAGAAGCATTCAACGTTCTCGTCGCTGTTTCAGGCCGGCATGATTCGCCGGTTGAATTCCCGGCGTAGGAGGGTTTCCGGCCTCCCGCGAAGCGCGATTGCTTATGCTAACTCACAGGAAAGTCCATGATCTCAAATTTAAAATTTCAAATTGAAAGAGCCAGAGGCCTTGCTTGTAAATCATCGACCGATAGAAAAGAGTCAGCCCCCTATCCTTTCCAGTCCAGACCTCGTACGGCGGGACAGTTCCATTCTTCCTTCATTCCATCACAATTGACTTGCATGGAAAAACCTAACGCCTAGTTGACACCCTTGAAGTCAGAATCCAGGCTGAATCGCTTGACGGAGGGAGAGGGGAAGGATCTCGCTTCCCGTTATCAGCCCTTCCTGGTCGCTTTCATTCCTCGGCCCCTTGGCTTTGGCAGGGATGCTGACAAAACAAAAGCGGCCGTGATTAGCGAGGCACGGAAACAGCCCCCTGGCGCCGGGCATTCAATCCAGGATATTCGATAATGCGGCAATATTAACTCCCTGTTCAAGAGTGAACATCGCTGCTTCGGACTTGATGCTATCCTCAGGCTATGACAAAAACTAAACATAAAAAAGAATCTTACAGAGCACTTCTTGCCGGCATCGTAAATGAAATGGCGCAGCCCCGCATGGCCGAATCCGTGCAAAAAGAAGCTGATAAACAGCAGACAGCAAAGGGTGGGAAGCCCGCCCCATAGGAAAGATCGTCTGCCTATGACGTCGAATGCGCTGCGAGCGAGTTTGGATCAAAGGCCTAAGCTTTCAAGGCTACGCTTGCTCTCTGAATGCGATAGCTGTTCAATCCTTCTGGATCAAGAACAAAAAGGGTCGGCTCGTTTCCAAGGCCGAACCCTTGCAGGATTCCACCAGCCCTACCCTGTACTCCCTCCTCGTCAACTCGAGTGAGCACTTTTGACCAAACGTGTGAGCAGTACTGGGCTGACTGGCAAATTACTCCGGCGTATTAATAGTAGTACCCTGAGTCGTTAGGCAGGATCTGGTTTGAGCCGGCTGGCAGAATAAACAAGTGGTTGCGTCTCTCATCCTGCTTACAGGGATCCTCACGGCCTCTCTTGTGGGGCTACATCCAACATAGCGACCGCATTTCTAAGGAGGTGTGCAGTGAATGTAAATATCTTGAACCGGATGGTGGTGGCGGCTGCAATCGGCGCGGTGTCGTTGGTGGGAATGAGCCTATCGACCCACGCCCGGCAAGAACCCCAGCAAGAGCAACACCCGCAGCAAGACAAGAAAGAGCAAAAAAAGGAGCAACCGCCGGCGCAGAAACAAGAGAAGCAAGACCAGAACAAGCAGCAGCAACAGCACGGTAAGCAGCAGGGCCAGAATAAACAGCAGCAAGAGAAGGCCCAGCAGCAAGACCAGAACAAGCAGCAGCAACAGCATGCCAAGCAACAGCAGCAAGACCAGAACAAGCAGCAGCAACAGCACGCCAAGCAACAGCAGCAGGACCAGAACAAACAGCAGCAACAGCATGCCAAGCAACAACAGCAGGACCAGAACAAGCAGCAACAACAGCACGCTCAGCAACAGCGTCAGCAGCAGGTCAACCAGCCCTCACAGCAAGGGCAACGTGTGCAGCAAGGCGAGCAACGGGTCGTGTGGCAGCAGCATCGCGCACAAAGCTGGCAGGCCGAACACCGCACCTGGCAGCAACGTGGCGGTTACAACGGCTACCGTATTCCTGACGACCGGTTCCGTGGCTATTTTGGTCCGGGTCACGGGTTCCGCGTCCACAGCCTCCCTTTGATAGTTGTTGGCGGGTACCCCCGCTTTCAGTACGGTGGGTATTGGTTCAGTCTCATTGACCCGTGGCCAGAATATTGGTCAGACAACTGGTACGACAACGACGATGTGTATATTGACTATTCCAATGGCGGATATTATCTGCACAACCGGAGGCATCCCGGCGTTGGAATTACAATCAGTGTCTTCCTGAACTAAGAGTTCATCGAGTACGATGCCATCGAAACTGCCCGGCGGTGACTACTACGAGACGAATCAATACGGCGCCACTTTGCTTCGGGCGGCCGTGAAATGCGGTTATCAGCAAGGCTTCCTGGCCGCGCCAATTTGCCTCCTGAGGATTGTCGCGGCCTGATCCCTCCTATTCGTCTGAACTCCACCAGTTCCACCCTGTATTTCCCCCTCGCCAACTCGAGTGAGCACTTTTGACCAAACGTGTGAGCAGTACTGGGCTGACACGCAAATTACCCTGGGGTATAAGTACTATATCCCGAGTCGCCAGTTCGGATCCGGTGCGAGCCGGATGGCACAAGAGACAAGGGGTTACGATTCTCATCCTGTTAACTGGGGACCTCGCGGCCTCTCTTTCGGGGCTAGATCCCATATAGCGACCGCATTCCTAAGGAGGTGTGCAGTGAATGTCAATATCTTGAACCGGATGGTGGTGGTGGCTGCAATCGGCGTAGGGTCGTTAGTGGGAATGAGCCTACCGACCCACGGCCGGCAAGAACCGCAGCAAGAGCAACAGCCGAAGCAAGACCAGAAGCAGCAGGACAAAGAGAAAAAGAAACAGCAACCGGCGGCGAAGAAACAACCGCCGCAAGACCCAAATAAACAAGCCCCGCAAGGCCAGAATAAACAGCAACAGCAGGACCAGAATAAACAGCAGCAACAACAGCGCGCCCAGGAACAACAGCGCGTCCAGCAACAGCAGGACCTAAATAAGCAGCAACAACAGAAGGCCCAGCAGCAGCAACAGATTAACCAGCAGCAACAGCAGAACCAGAACAAACAGCAGCAACAGCAGCGCGCTCAGGAACAACAGCGCGTCCAGCAACAGAACGCCCAGCAGCAGGAACAGATCAAACAGCAGAACCAGAACAAACAGCAGCAACAGCAGCGCGCTCAGGAACAGCAGCGCGTCCAGCAACAGAACGCCCAGCAGCAGCAACAGCGCGCCCAGCAGCAACAATGGCAGCGGGACCAGGATTGGCAACAGCGCGTCCAGCAACAACGGCAACAAGACCAGGATCAGCAGCAAGCCCGTCTTTCACAAGAGCGTCAGCAGCAGCTTATTAGGGAGCAACAGCAGCGTCTGACGCAGTACAGTCAAAATCTAGATCAGCGGCAGCGTGTCTGGCAGCAGCATGAAGCAGCGCTTCAGCAACAAAAACGCATGGCGCAGTACCGTTATCAGCAGGAGTATGTGGGGCACTTGCGTGAGCAGCACACGCGTCTCCTGAATGAGCGCCACGATTACAATAATGATCCATATTTCTACACGGCTTGGAACTATCGTTACAACCGTGGCGGCCGCTACTACGAGACGAATCAATACGGCGCCAATTTGCTTCGGGAGGCCGTGAACTACGGTTATGAGCAAGGCTTCCTGGCCGGACAGGCAGACCGGCAGGATCGCTGGCGTTACAACTACCAAGACTCTTATGCCTATCAGGACGCGAACTACGGCTATGGTGGTTATTATGTGCCCCAGGGGGAATACAACTATTACTTTCGCCAGGGTTTCCGCCGCGGCTATGAGGATGGCTACTACAGCCGCTATCATTATGGTAGCTATTCGAGCGGCAAGTACACCATCCTTGGCGCCATTTTGGGGTCAATCCTCGACATGCAGTCGCTTCGTTAAAGACTGCGACGGTGGCGTCCAAAACAAGCGCCTGGCTCCTTTGACCGAGGAGAGTCAGTAGAGTCGGGCCGCACCCCGGTTGCGGGATGGGGGCCGCTGGTCACGTCCATGGAAAACGGACGTACTCTCAATTCCCGAGGAGCGGACCGATAGGCGCCTCCCTTCGAAGATAGGGAGGTCATTAGATCATGCTTTTAATGTAAATTTTGGCGGCGTTGGTCGTGGTAAGTGTTCACCTCTGGCTCGTCAACAGCTTCATACCGATGGCGGGCTCTATTAACTCGATCTGGAACGCCGTTGTGGTCATCGCGGTAGTTTTGTGGCTCCTAAGAGTATTTGGATTGATGAATTCTCTCTCCAGGATCCACCTGGGAAGGTAAAGGAACTTATATGAAGACGGGAGGGAATTACACCATGCCTCCGAGCGAACTTGCACAACAAAGTAAGAGCGATGCCAAACCATCAAGGCCATGTCTGGCAACCCCCCTGGGTGCTGCCTCACTGCCAAACGTTTTGGCCAAATGTTGGCGCCTGCTTTCTTTCCGTGTGGCGGCACTCCTTCTCACCGTGCTGATGGGCAGCGGTGGCTTGTTTGCATATTCCGTTCTGACGCACGAGCAAATCGTAGACCTGGTCTGGACCAGTGAGATCCGCCCCCTCCTTCTTAAGCGATTTCCGGGTCTGTCGGAAGACCAGCTCAATGAGGCGCATGCCTACGCCTATGGAGGCGCCGTCATCCAGGATCTCGGTTACTACCCCTTCGGCAAGGTGGAATTCAGCAACCTGGCGCATTACGTTCGCAGCGGAGACTTCGTTCGCGAGCTACGGCTGGAAAGCCAGGATGCCAACGAGTACGCCTTCGCCCTGGGTGCCCTGTCCCACTATGCTTCGGATATTGCCGGCCACCCGGCTGTCAACCAGGCTGTCTCGGTCCACTACCCGAAGCTACGGGCGAAGTATGGCATGTCGGTCAGGTATGCGCAGGACAAGACGGCCCATCTAAAGACTGAGTTCGGGTTCGACATGGTCCAGGTAGCGAAGAATCGTTATGCGTCGGAGCAGTACCACGATTTCATCGGGTTTAAAGTGTCCAAGCCCCTGCTGGAGCGGGTCTTTCCCGTCGTTTACGGAATGGAGTTGAAAGACGTGCTTCCTAACGTGGACATGGCGATTGGCTCGTATCGTTTCTTTATCAGTCGGCTGATTCCGGAAATGACCCAGGTCGCCCTGAAGACCCATAAGAAGGACATGATGGGCGAGATGCCTACTGCCGCGAAACAAAAGTTCCTGTACCGGCTTTCGCGCTCCGATTACGAAAAGGAGTGGGGAAAGGACTACCATAAGCCCGGATTCGGCATCCGGTTCCTGTCAGCGCTCTTGCACTACTTTCCGAAAATTGGCCCCTTCAAGGCGCTGGCGTTCAACAACCCGACCCCGCAGACCGAGGAACTGTATTTCAAAAGCATCAATACCTCCTTCGATCAATACCGGGCTTTCCTTGAACAAATACGTGCAGATGTGCTCCTGGTTCCCAATCGTGATTTGGATGATGGCAAGGGGACCAAGGCCGGGGAATATTCGCTGACCGACGACGCGTATGCAAAGTTGCTGGCCAGGCTGTCGGAGGGGAGGTTTGAACTGACCACCTCAGACCTGCAGGCGAACATCCTGACCTTCTATTCGGACCTCTCTGCACCGCTGGAGACGAAAAAGGACACGGCTCGCTGGCAGAAGGTGCTGACACAGCTGGATCAGTTGAAGTCGGTGACTCTGGTTCCGACTCTTGCGGTCAGTCCACCACAAGCCCTGGCGCTAGTCCCGCACCAGCCCTAGCGCTCGCTCAAGCGCCAGCCGCAGTGCCAGCCCTCGTTGTGAGGACTGGGAAGCATCTCGCTCGTGTGCTGATTATCGTGCTCGAAAACCAGAATTACAGTTCGGCCATAAAAGACCCATTCCTGGCACAGCTAACAGGGCCGAGGGCCAGCTCCAGCAAATTGGATGAGCAATTGTGACCAGACGCGTGAGCCATGCTGAACAGACAGGCGAATCAGCCCGGGGTATAAAGATCATAAACACAAAGGGCAGGGGACTCGCGAGAGTCTCCAACTGAGTAGAACCGATAGAAGGAATTTCTTGAGAGGGAGGTCAGGTGTTGCATCCTCCGCTCAAACCAATAGATGTACGCACTTTCTCCGGTGGATCGCAGTGGGGCTGCGGCCTGGAATCCCGCCAAAGGAGCAACTGTGATGAAGCCAAGCACCAAAGATAAAGCCAAAGGCAAGTTTCACGAATTGAGGGGCAAGGTCAAACAGAAAGCAGGACAACTGACGAACAATCCCGGTTTGGAAGCCGAGGGCACTGTTGAAAAGGCGGCCGGGAAGGCGCAAGGGATAATCGGCAAGGTGGAGAAAGCAGTCCAACAATAGCACCACCGGCTCGCAGTCCTACGGTTCTGAATGGGAACTGCGGACACGCCGGTCAGTGAGTTTGAGGGCAAAAAAGGAGCTCAAGATGAAAAGGCTTAGTCTGATTTTTCTGTTGCTGACTTTCTGTACAACGGCATTTGCCGGTGAGAGCCAACTGCAAAAGGCAACCAACGTTGTGAACGAGATCATGGGGACTCCCGACAAAGGCATTCCTGAAGAGTTGCTGGAAAAGGCCGTGTGTGTCGGCATCATTCCTTCGGAGGTGAAGGTTGCCCTGGGAGTCGGTGGTACTTATGGACGCGGCATGCTGGTGTGCCGCAGGGGCGGGAACGGTGTGTGGGGTGCGCCTTCCATGTTCACCCTCGGCGCCGCGAGCGTTGGATTTCAGATCGGCGGTAAGGCCACGGACATCGTCTTCGTCGTCATGAATCCCGACGGCGCAAGGAAGCTGGTCCAGGACAGCGTCAAGTTGGGTGCGGAAGCATCTGCCGCAGCGGGACCCGTAGGTCGCTCTGCGGAGGGCGCGACTGACGCTCAACTCCACGCCGAGATTCTCAGCTACTCGCGCACCCAGGGTCTGTTTGCCGGGCTATCGCTCGACGGCGCCGTGGTAAAGCAAGATAGAGATGACAACGAGAAGCTCTATGGACGCAAGGTGAGCGCGAAAGAAATTCTGATCGATGGCACAGTGCGCACTCCTCCGGCGGCTCGGGGCTTGACCAACACGCTGACGAAATACTGTCCCAAGGGTGGACAAGCGTTCAAATGAGTATAAGCGCTAACCAGGGCAGGAGGGGGATTGTCGAGATCATCTACATCGCCCTCTGAACTGTGCAGGCGCGTGGTTCCCGGCCTTTCATCGGGTTGGGCGCCGCCCAGCGCGCTGCGTTTGATTGAGAGAAAGGGATGTTGGGCCTGAGCTTGGCCTCGCTCGGTTTCGCTGCCAGTCCTGCCGAAGAGAAACCGGCGGTTTAGCATTGGCAGGATATTACGAAAGTGCAAGAAAGGGGGTAGCGACATGCTCGGAACTGTTTTGATCGTGGTTGTGGTTTTGATGTTATTGGGAGCCCTGCCCAGATGGTCGCACAGCCGAAGCTGGGGTTATGGACCTAGTGGAGGGCTAGGCCTAGTCCTGGTGATTCTGCTCATCCTGCTCCTATTGGGTCACCTTTAAAGGCCCGGTACCTGGGCAACGATGACGAGAATCCCAAGGCAGACTCGAGGGAAAATGACTCCTGGCTTTGCCTGGTCGAACATGCCGCACTGTAAGACCGACCTGTGGATTTGACTCCAGGTCAATGCCATCCTTGCCAGTTCCCGACTGATCAGGCTGAACGCCCGGGATTCCCGCTCGCTCTGGAGGACTCGACCTTGACTGCCCTCACAGAAAAGCAGCAGGCGATACTCATCAGTGCAAAACGGGGAGCCGACGCATAGGCGTCTGCCTCCGAAAACAAGGAGGTCAACAAATCATGCCTTTAATTAATGTATTCGTGGTTCTGATCGTAGTGGGTGTTGCGCTCTGGCTGGTGAATCGCTTCATACCCATGGCAGGATCCATTAAGTCGATCTTGAATGTGGTCGTGGTCATTTTCGTGGTTTTGTGGCTCCTGAATATCTTTGGATTTCTCCATTCTCTCTCCCGGATGCACATGAGGTTATGAAGGAACCCAATTCGGAGATGGGGGGACCAGTCAGTGAGTTTGCCAAAGCACCTATAAGACTGATCGAGGCTCCTGGGCTTGGATTTCTCCAGTCAAGGAGCTTCCTTGTGTCTGCCCATCCTGAGATTGAACTCTAAGCTCTTCAGCGCGGAGGCAACCATGAGAATGATGCTAAGGTCGGGGGTCATGCTGGCTGCCTTGTTCCTGATGCTGGCTGGTTGCAGTCGAAAGCCATCCGACGAGAGCTCAAGGAGCGAAAGCGCCAAGCCTCAGGCCACGCAAGCGAAAAGCCAAACGGCATCTCAGGGCACTTCGCCCGCCGCAGAAAAAGCGACCGAGTCCCAAGCAGCCAGTGCGACCCCGCACCCGCCGGCGAAAACGGCGCCTGCTGAGCCGAAGAAAGTTCCTACCCGGGACGTCTTCATACTGCGAGATTCACCGCTCGGCGTAGTGAAGTTCGAGCACAAACTTCACCAGGAACGGGCCGCCAACAAGTGCGAGACGTGCCATCACACGTCCAGGCCGGAAAAACCCGCCAAGGCGGCCCAGCAATCTTGCTTTGACTGCCACACCAAACCTCCTCAGCCGGGGATGAAGACGGGACGGTTGGGGGCGTTTCACATTCCTACGGCCCAAGCCGGCACCTGCATCGATTGTCACAAGACGCAGAACGCCCAGGGCAAAAAGGCGCCGACGAAGTGCATGGAATGCCACAAGAAGGAAAATACCTAGTTCTATGTCTGATTGACGTTTCCCCTAAAAGCTAGTCCAGCGGAAGGGTGAGATTTCCGGCAAAACCCCATAAGTACGAGGGGGGTTTTGCCGATGAAGATGAAGAGCCCGTAAAGTGACTCGCTTCCTGCCCTGCCCTCCGTTAACGACGCCCTAGAGAATTGCAATCGTCTCATCCACAGCGCGGCTGAAGCTAATAGCGGCGCCATGGATCCTTGTCATCCAGGTTGCGGCTTCGGCCGCCTCAGACCGTAGATCTTCGCCCAGTGAGCAGGTTCCACACCAACACAACCACTGCAACCACGAGCAATGTGTGGATGAGGCCCCCGCCAACGTGAAGTCCAAAGCCCAGCAGCCACAGAATCATCAGAATCACGAAAATGGTCCAAAGCATGTTGATCCTCCTCCCTAACATCCGTCTCTACGCAGATCCTGGCTGAAAGCCAGGCGCACCATACTTATACCCTTGGCGTAATACGCGTGTCAGCCCAGTACGGCTCACACGTCTGGTCATATTTGCTCATCCCGCGTAATGAAGGGAACTACAGGGGGTCGGTGAAATTTACGAAGGGTTCGACATGGATACAGGCGAGTGCACTCTTTGGGCAGCTGAGAAAGGCGCCATTGGGGCTATTCACCCGTTGTAGGCACCGGCGGGGTGAAATTCGACGTTGTGATTCGAAGCAGCTTCAGATTGGCAGCTGCCATTATTGGATTCTGGAACGCCCTAGAACTGCACAATCTT
This sequence comes from Terriglobia bacterium, assembly GCA_020072965.1. GTDB lineage: Bacteria > Acidobacteriota > Terriglobia > JAIQFV01 > JAIQFV01 > JAIQFV01. Next base: position 27,899 of record JAIQFY010000042.1, read on the forward strand.
ATTGCGAAGGGCATAGCGAATCAGGCCGCTCAAGGAATGCGTACCGAGCTTGCGCATGATGTTGCTTCGGTGGGTTTCTGCCGTGTGAACACTGAGCCCCAGGGTTACCCCGATCTCTTTATTACTCTTCCCTTCTGCCAGGAGCTGGACAACTTCCCGCTCGCGAGGGGTCAGCAAGTCACGATTGCGGTTCGTTCTGCCGGTTGACTGGCCCGTTTTCAGGTGGCTCTCCACCACGAGGGTGGCTACCTTGGATGAGAAAAAACCTTTGTGCCGGCTAAGCGCTGCCACGCCCTCCACCAGGCTTCGTCCTGCGTCGGACTTCAGGACGTACGCACGAGCGCCTGATTCGACCACCCTCCGTACTAACTGTTCGGACTCATGAAGGGTCAGGATAAGCACCTCGGTTCTGGGGAGGGCTTTCAGGATTTGTCGAGTGGCTTCCAAGCCATTCAATTCCGGCATGCTGAGATCCATCACCACGACGTCAGGCTTCGTCTCTTTTGCCAGTTCAATAGCCTCCCGGCCATTGGCCGCCTCTGCACAAACTTCCCATCCGGGATGGACCTCCAGAAGTGCTCGCATTCCCTGCCGAACGACCTCGTGATCATCCGCCACCAGGATACGAAGCGGCTTCATGGAACGACCTCGGAATGCGGGATCACCACTCGGACGGTCGTGCCTCGCCGGCTTGAAGCGATTTCCAGCCGACCCCCGAGTTGTCTGGCTCGCTCGCGCATACCCATAATGCCAACTCCAAGCTGTCCGGCATGCGAATTGCCCAAGTGGATGGTCTTCGCGGACATCCCCTGGCCTTTGTCCCTTATTTCTAACTCCACTCCAGTCGAGCGCCGCGAAAGCCGTATCATGGCGGTGGGGCTCTTGGAGTGACGGTGGACGTTCGTAAGGCTTTCTTGCACGACGCGAAAAAGGGTCGTCTCTGCCTCCTGAGGCAGCCGGCCAAAATCGGGAGACACTTTGAGGTCGACCTTGATTCCGCTCCGCTCGGCAAACCCTTTCACGTACCAAGCCAAGGCTGAAGCCAAGCCATCTTCATCAAGCAGCGGCGGGTGTAACAAGTAGGAGAGGGTACGCATCTCGTTCAAGGACCGCTCCGCCACCTCAAGACTTCCCGATAGGGCCTTGCGTGCTTTCGGATTAAGTTTGCCCGCCGACCTTTGCGCGAGGGTGAGGTTCGTCACCAGACCGACGAGGTTCTGGCCTATGGCGTCGTGGAGTTCCCGGGCAACGCGCCGCCGCTCTTCATCCTGCAACTGCAGCAGACGTGTAGAAAGCCCGCGGAGGGCCTTTTCACCTTGCTTGCGTTCGGTAAGGTCTCTCATGACGGCCAACATGCAACTGGCACCCGTCTCATCAGCAATCGGGGCCGCGTAAGACTCGACCCACCTCCGCGTCCCTTTGAACCCGACAATCTCGAATTCCAAATTGGTTCGGTTTCCGCTGCACACTCCCCGCAAGAACGCTTTGAACGCCGGTGTGTGCTCAGGGATAATCAAGGGAAGGACTGACTTTCCACGAACTTCGGCAAAGCTCTCAGCCTCGATCATGGCCAGGCCCGCCGGGTTCATTTGAAGGAGGTCTCCGTTTGACGCGACTTTCACCACACATTCCGGCTCAGTTTCAACGATGGCACGCAAGTGACTTTCACTTTGCCGCAGCGCTTCCTCCGCCTCCTTGCGCAGGGTAATATCGATGATGGTCCCCAGGATGAACGGTTGTCTGCCGGCCTCCCCTTCGATCAGATTCTCGTTAACCAGAACCCAAACCGGGCTGCCGTCTTTTCGCTTCAGCCGCATTTCCAAATTCGAGAGGGTCCTTTCCGTCCTGATGCGGGCCACGATGGCCTCCGGCTCGCGGGGATCAAAGTAAAGGTCCTGCACGGGATGAGCTAAGATCTCTTCACGAGAGGCATATCCGAAGACCTTGACGAAAGCCTCATTACAGTCTGTGATGCGGCGGTCCAGGGCAGTGCGGTATACCCCGGCAAGGTTTTTTTCAAAGAGCAGGCGATACTGCTCCTCGCTTCTCTCCAGAGCTTCCTTCCCTTGCACCCGCTCAACCGCATAGAGGATGGCGCGGCAAAGCCACTGACTATCGACCTTTCCTTTGATCAGGTAATCTTGCGCCCCCTCCCGAACTGCTTGAAGGCCCAGCTCTTCATCGGTAAGACCGGTCAGCACGACAATAGGCGTGCGAGGGAATTGATTGTGCAGCTTCACAAATGTGCTGATGCCCTGGCTGTCGGGGAGCCCAAGATCCAATAACACCGCGTCGATTCCCTCCTTTGCCAGGCGCTCGACCGCCGTCGTCAGGCTTGGGGTATCCTCCAGGGCAGCCAGGGGGGTCTTCGATTCCTTCAACATTTCCCGGATCAGCCGGACATCTCCCGGATTGTCCTCCACCAGCAAGACCTTAATCGCCTCGGATGTCATGGCGTCTTCCCTTGCGGAAGTTTCACGATAGTCAACCAAAAATCTTCAATCGACTTCACAACCTTGACAAACTGTTCCAGGTCGACCGGCTTGGTCACGTAACAATTGGCATACAGGCTGTAGCTCTTGGCGATGTCTTCTTCGGCCTTCGATGACGTCAGTATCACGACCGGGATGAGCCTTAAGCCGGGGTCAGCCTTGATTTCCGCCAGGACTTGCCTGCCATCCTTCTTGGGCAAGTTCAGGTCGAGCAAAATGAGGTCTGGCCGCGTGGCGTGGGTGTATCTGCCGGTCCGGCGAAGCAGATCCAGTGCTTCAACGCCGTCGGCGGCGACGGTCAAGGAATTGCAAACCTTGGTTTCCTTCAGGATTTCCATCGTCAGGCGTACATCGGCTGGATTATCTTCGACGAGCAAGATTTCAATGGGCCTCCCAGTGATCTCCAATTTCGCCTCCTTCGACCCCTCGCCATGGATGGTTCAAGCCGGTATCGTAAAATAAAATGTCGACCCCTTTCCCACCTGCGATTCGATCCAAATCTTCCCTCCGTGCCGCTCGACTATCTTCTTGCAGATCGCCAAGCCGATCCCCGTGCCGGAACGCTCACCCTTGCCGTGCAGGCGTTGAAATATCAAGAAAACGCGCTCGAAGTGCTCGGGGTCCATGCCAATGCCATTATCCCGCACCGAGAAGAGCCATTCGTTTTCATTTCGTCGGGCTGAAACATGAACGACGGGCGGATCCACCGCGCGAAACTTGATCGCATTGCCGAGCAGGTTTTGGAACAGGCGGCTCAGTTGGTCCCTGTCGGCCATGACGGTCGGCAACGGATCGTGAGTCACCGTCGCCCCGTTTTCCTCGATCGCGCTTCCCAGATTCGCGACAGCAGCAGCCAGAATCTCCTCGCAGTTGGAGGGCGCAAATTCCGCGCGATGGGAACCCAGGCGCGAATACGCCAGCAAGTCGTTAATCAGTCGGTGCATTCGAGCGGCGCCGTCTACGATATAGGTGATGAACTCATCGGCATCGGAATCAAATTTTCCCTTATAGCGTTTTGCCAGAAGCTGCGTGAAACTTGTCACCATGCGCAACGGTTCCTGGAGGTCGTGGGAGGCCACATAGGCAAACTGTTCGAGGTCCGCATTGGATCGCTCCAATTCCTTCGCATGGAGTTCGAGCGCCCTTCCGATTTCCTTGCGTTCAGTGAGGTCTTCTATGGCGAGGAGAATCATCGGCTGGTCCGTCTCGGGCTGGATTCGACGGGCGTTGAGGATCATGAACCTCCGGCCGATGCCGGCGAAGTCGCGCTCTACCTCGAAGTCCTCGATCGGCATGTCGTCGACGCAAACCTTATCCAGGAGTAGGCGAAGCTTGGGAATGTTCCACTGGCCGTCCCCCAGTTCAAAGATGAGTTTGTTCTCGGTCTCCTCGGGCTTGACCCGGAAGGTTCGGTAGAAAGACCTGTTGGCCATTTTCACCCGTAGAGCGACATCGAGAATCAAGAGGGGTTCCCGCATCGTATCGAGGATAGTCTGTGCGAGGATTTGGGGTACGGCTGAAAGACTCTCTGCATGCTCGCGCTTGCTCTTAGTGACACCACCCATCAGAGTTCAGGAGCCTCCTTATCTTCACAACCACGATTGGTGACGCCCAAATCCCACACGATTCGCCTAAAATAGCACACACAGACCCGATAAGAAACTTTCTCTGAAGGATTCTCAAATACCGGGAGGCTGAGTGGCAGCTTGAGGTTCTATCTGACCATGATCAGGCTTCAGCTCGGATCAATACAGCCCCTTCTCTCTACTGTGGATTCTGTAGAAACCTCCAGCGATCTAGCGCTCAAATGTACTGTCGGATACTCAATCCGAATAATTGCGCCGGCTCCCGTCAAAGCGTAGCATGGAGCGGAGAGTTTATTGTCCCGGGGAATATCCTGATCCTCTATGAAAAAGCGGTAATCTCCCTTGCAATCCTCGGCTCCTCTCCGGCAAGCAGAAGGGGGTTGTCATGGCAAGCAAAAGAATTCCTATCGATGGACCCACCCTCAGCAAGATGGGGGATGCTGTTATGGCGCAAAACAAAAGCCGGCCTGGGGTTATTACGGCAAATCAGAAAAAACAGCCTGTCGATTGGGAAGCCCTCCTCGCTGGAATCAACGGGGGGAAGACCGTTCTAGAATACACCGCGAACCGCGTCATCTACCGGCAAGGAGACCCTGCGGATTCCATCTTCTACCTCCGGCGAGGCAAGGTGAAGCTCGCGGTTACTTCCCAACAGGGCAAGGAAGCGATCGTCGCCATTTTGGGTCCCGGTGAGTTCTTCGGCGAGGGATGCCTGGCAGGCCAACTGTTGCGCGTTTCAACGGCTACTGCAATGACCGATTGCTCCTTTGCCAGGATTGAGAGGCCGCGGATGGCGCGCATGCTCCACGAGCAGCACGACATTTCGGAATTGTTCGTCACGCACCTGCTTTCACGCAACATCCGATATGAAGAGGATCTCGTCGACCAGCTTTTCAACTCCAGTGAGAAACGCCTGGCCCGGATTCTCTTGCTGCTGGCTCATTTTGGCAAGGAAGGTCGATCCGAAACGGTCGTTCCCAGAGTCAACCAGGAGAACTTGGCGCAAATGGTGGGCACTACCCGGTCGCGGGTCAGTCATTTCATGAACAAGTTCAGGGACCTTGGCTTTGTCGATTACGACGGTCCCACCGGCGGGTTGATGGTCCATAGTGGACTGCTCAGCGTGATCCTGCACGACTAGCCTTGTGTAACCCAAGTTTGAGTCAAATCGTAGTTAATCTGAAGAATTGTACCGGCTCCATTTGAAGTATATAATCCCTCGGGAAGAGAGTTCACTGTGCTAGGGAATATCCTGATCGTCGATGACAAATCGGCAATCTACCCCGCGACGCTCGGCCCCTCACCAGCAAACAGAAGGAGTTTGTAATGGCAAGTAAGAAACAGGACCCTGTCGATTGGGAAGCCTTCCTCGCTGGTTTTTCCCGCGGCAAGACCGACATAGAGTACCACGAGGGCCGTAAAATCTTTCGTCAGGGGGATCCTGCGGATTCCGTGTTTTATATCCGACGAGGCAAGGTGAAGCTCTCGGTGACATCCCAACAGGGCAAGGAAGCGATCGTCGCCATTTTGGACGCCAATGAGTTCTTCGGCGAGGGATGTCTCGCAGGTCAGCCATTGCGCATCTCAACGGCTGTCGCGAGGACGGATTGCGCTCTTTCCCGGATTGAGAAGCCGCTGATGGCACGCGTACTGCACGAACGGCACGGGATCTCGGAATTGTTCGTCGTGCATCTACTTTCACGCAACATTCGATTCGAAGGAGATCTCGTCGACCAGCTTTTCAACTCCAGCGAGAAGCGTCTGGCCCGGATTCTCTTGCTGCTGGCTAATTTTGGCAAGGAGAGCCGGACCGAAATTGTGCATCCGCGAATCAATCAGGAACACCTGGCACAAATGGTCGGCACCACGCGATCGCGGGTCAGTCATTTCATGAACAAGTTCAGGACGCTTGGGTTTGTCGAATACACTGGCGATGGTGGGTTAACGGTTAACAGCGGCCTCCTCAGCGTGGTCCTGCACGACTAGCCTCGTATAACCGAAACAGCAGTTACCGGCGCCCTTGGCCTGATGTGCTGAGCGGTGTATCGCGAAGCGAAGCATCTCGTTTGCATGGAATGCTCCGAAAGGGAAAACCTTCGCTCAGACTCAGAAAGACAGCCCACGCTTTGTGCCCTTTTCTTACGTAACGAAACACCAGTATCCATGTCAAACCCTCGGTAATTTCCACCGGCCCCAAACTGCAGTTTCCCCTCATCAGCTGGGATGAGCAATTCTGGCCAGAGGCGTGAGCAGGATTGACCTGACCCCGAATTACCCCCAAGGTATAAGATATGCACCCCCAACCGCCAGTCAGAATTCAGTGGGAGGCGGACGTCGGGGGTGCCCTATGTTCGCACGAGCGGTTTCCATCAAGGTGAAACTTGATTGTGATGCGGAACTTACCAGGATTTTCGAGCAGGAGGTGATCCCGCGGGTGTGCCGCGCGTGCTGATATGCATCGAGGGCACGGGGCAGGTCGAGCACGGCGGCGCCACTGATGCCATCGGAAAAGACGACGTATCGCTCTTGCCCGCGGGGGTCGGAGCGCGTGCTTTTCGGCCGTCTGGCGCAGTGAGCTTGTTGGAAATAGCGCTACCGGAATAGTTTACATGCGGGCAACCGTGGGATGGTGGGCAGGGCCGGAGACTCTAATTGAGATCGCAAGATTTCAGAGGGGGAAGGATAGTGAAAAAGCTAATTGTTTTTGATCTGGACGGCACACTTGCCGAAAGTAAGTCGTCTCTCGATGCCGAAATGTCGGCACTGCTGCATGACCTTCTCGGTGTCGTCAAAGTGGCCGTGATTTCCGGAGGCGATTGGCCACAGTTTGAAAAACAAATGCTCTCCAATCTTCCCCATGACGAACGCCTGACGAATCTATCCCTCCTTCCTACATGTGGAACAAAGTTCTTTCAATACTCAGGGGATTGGAAAAAGATCTATTCAGAAGATTTCACCGCGGATGAAAAAGAGAAAATCATCAGGTCTCTAAAGAAGGCGCTCGGAGTAGCGGGCTTCAAGGTCGAAAAGGTCTGGGGAGAGGTAATAGAAGACCGGGGAAGCCAGATAACATTTTCCGCATTAGGTCAGCAGGCCCCCTTAGAAGAAAAGAACAAATGGGACTCCGATTTCACCAAGCGGAAGAAGATCAAAGCGATCCTTGACACTTTTATTCCCGAGTTTTCTGTCCGAATGGGTGGCGCGACATCCATTGATGTCACCAAACTTGGCATTGACAAAGCCTACGGAATCAGAAAGTTGCGAGACCTCCTGGGCATTTCATTGAAAGAGATGATTTTCATAGGGGATGCCCTGTTCGTGGGAGGGAACGACTATCCAGCTGAAGAAGCAGGTGTTGTTTCTATCCCCGTTCGAGGTCCCAATGAGACTAAACCGGTTACCGAGGCAATCATCGCTTGTTTAGATCGTGATCAGCAGGCGTGGACTTGTGAGAGGATTTGATGAGTGGATTTAAGTTGCAGCGCCTAGCTGCCCGCCAATCTCAACCAGGCCCAACGGGATTACTTCGGCGCGCACACCCTTGGGGGGATCGATGCAAGGGCACGTTTCGCATGGAATGGGAGAAGGCGTGAGCATCACGAAAAGGAGTGACCAACTCGAACCGACTGTGTTCATCATTTTTGGCGGAGCTGGTGACTTGACCTGGCGGAAACTCGTGCCGGCCTTGTTTGACCTCTCCCACGACCGAAGTATGCCCGCCCATTTTTCGGTTATCGCGGTGGATCGCGTTGACTTGAGCGACGAAAAGTTGTGCCGGCGTCTCCACGACGGCGTTAAAAAGTTCTCGCGCCAGGGAATGGTGAAAACCGGCGAATGGGGCGAGTTTGCCGGCCATATCCGCTACCAGCAGGGCGATTTCAAGAAGCTGCAAACTTATGCGGCCCTGGCCGAACAATGCGCGAAGCTGGAAAAGGAATGGGGCGCCAAAGTCCACCGCATCTTTTACATGGCTACACCGCCGAGCATGTTCGGCCAAATTCCAAAATACCTCGGCAAGGCCGGACTGGCGCGTGACCGGCAATGGACGCGGATTGTGGTCGAGAAACCGATCGGCTATGACCTGGAATCCGCCCGCGCCCTGAATGCCATCCTCGCCGCCAATTTCGAAGAATCTCAAATCTTCCGCATCGACCACTATCTGGGCAAGGAAACGGTGCAGAACATTCTGGCGTTCCGCTTTGCCAATCCCCTCTTTGAGCCGCTCTGGAACCGGCGTTATGTGGATTACGTGACTATCACCGCTGTCGAAGCTGTCGGTGTCGAACATCGCGGCGGCTATTACGACCACGCGGGAGCGCTGCGCGACATGGTGCAGAATCACCTCATGCAACTCCTTTGTCTCGTCGCGATGGAACCGATGGTCTCCTTCGAGGCCGATGAGATTCGCAACAAGAAAGTAGACGTCCTCCACGCCGTTCGTCCGATTCACGCTGACGCCGTCCATCATTGCGTGGTGCGCGGGCAATACGGCCAGGGTTGGGTCGGCGGCAAGAAAGCGCCTGGTTACCGCGAAGAAGACGGCGTATCGCCTGATTCCCAGACCGAGACATTTGTGGCGTTAAAGCTGTTCCTTGACAATTGGCGCTGGCAGGACGTGCCTTTCTACCTTCGGACCGGAAAGCGGCTCGCCCGGCAGACCTCCGAAATTGCCATCCAGTTCCGCGGCGTCCCGCATCAGTCGTTTCCGCCCGAGTCGGGCCGCGATTGGCATCCATCTCGGCTCGTCCTGTCGATCCAACCAGAGGAAGGAATCGTGCTGGGATTTCAGGCCAAATATCCGGGGCCAAAGATGCTGTTGCGGACGGTGGACTTACGGTTCAATTATCGTGAGAGCTTTGCCGCACCATCTCCCAATGCGTATGAGACGTTGCTCTGGGACGTAATGAAGAACGACGCCACGTTGTTCATGCGCGCCGACCAAGTCGAAGCGGCCTGGCGGTTGTTGATGCCGGTGCTCGACGTCTGGGCGGTAGCTCCGCCCAGTGACTTCCCCAATTACGCCGCCGGCACCTGGGGACCCGAGGATACTCAGGGGCTGCTGGCTCACGGACACAGCTGGCCCGAGCCGACCGAACTGGTGGGACAGCGTAAGAAAAAGGGAAAGAATTCGTGATTGACACAATCTGAAATATCCTCTGCCATGATAATTCCAGGCATCAAGATTGGCGGCACCCACGTGAAAGTGCGGGAGGGAGGCAATGCCAGACTGCTCAAGAAACTTCCGCCCGGCCCGCGCCGGGGAAACAATTCCAACGCATTCCAAAGCGGACATCGCCTTTGGACCAAGCTTTACAGCGGCTCAACTCATAAGCGGTTCGTCCATTGACTCATGAAAAGAAAAACTACCAAACGTTCGGTTCCCCCCAAAATCGTTTTTCTGTTCGACGTGGACAACACGTTGCTCGACAATGACCAGGTCATCGCCGACCTCAGCAAATATCTCAAGCGCGAGGTCGGGCCCGAGCGGGCGCGGTGTTACTGGACCATTTTCGAGCAGTTGCGAGCCCGGCTGGGTTATGCCGATTACTTGGGTGCCTTGCAGCGTTACCGAAGCGAGTATCCACATGACCTGGGTCTGCTGGCCATTTCACGTTTCCTCATAAACTATCCCTTTGCCAACCGCCTCTTCCCCAACTCACTTGACGTTATCGAGCGCGTCAAGCAATGGGGAGCAGCCGTCCTTCTGACTGACGGCGACGTCGTTTTCCAACCCCGCAAAGTGGACCGCTCCGGACTTTATGAAGCGGTCGATGGGCGCGCGTTGATTTACGTGCATAAAGAGCACGAGTTGGCCGACGTGGAAGCGCAGTATCCAGCGGATCATTATGTCATCGTGGACGACAAGCTGCGCATTCTCGCTGCCATCAAGAAAATCTGGGGCCGGCGGGTGACGACCGCCTTCGTGCGGCAGGGGCACTACGCGCTGGATCCAAAAATTCTGGCCACCTACCCGGCCGCTGACGTGAGCATCGAGCGGATCGGCGCTTTGTTGAACTACGGCCGGCAAGACTTTGTTCCGCGGACTGCCCAGGTTGCCCGCGGAAACGTATGACATCCTGATATGAATCCAACTGCACACTCCGCCGCATTCGGCGCGCCCGGAATCGAACCGCGTTGGACGTCCAGTGCCAAAGAAGGTCTCGGTACCGCCTATCATACCAGCTGCCGGCTCTGGTTCACCCTCAGCCACGGCATCGTCAACGAAATCTACTACCCGACTGTCGACCAACCGAGCACTCGCGATTTTCAGTTCCTGATCAGCGATGGTAAAACATTTTGCCACGAGGAAAAGCGCGACCTGAATCACCGGATCGAATACCCGGAACGGGATTGTGTCTTCTACCGCCTCATCAACTCAGAACCCAACGGGCGCTACCGGCTGATCAAGCATATCCTCGCCGATCCGCACCGGTCGGTACTGCTTGTGCACACCAGAGTCGAAGTGCTCGACGAGTCGCTGCGTGGCAAGTTGCGTCTCTACGCACTGCTGGCTCCGCACCTTGCGCGTCATGGCGCGGGCAACTCCGGTTGGTGTTCTGAAATCGGCGGTAACAACCTGCTCCATGCCGAACGCAAGGGTGTGCACCTGGTCATGGGATGTAGCCGCGGATTTTCGCGGCGATCCATCGGATATGTCGGCGCCAGCGACGGTTGGCAGGATTTGATGAACAATTTCAGGATGGACTGGGAATTCCGCGCAGCCGGGCATGGCAACATTGCGCTGACTGGCGAAATCGATCTTCAGGGCGGCGATGAGTTTGCGATCGCAATTGCGCTCGGGAGGAGCTGCCAGAGCACAGTGGCGAAGTTGCTGCAATCGCTGGCGGAGCCGTTCGAGGTTCATCGCGAAGCCTATGTCCGCCAGTGGCAGCGCACGCTGGTCAATCCGAAGTATGATTTCAGCCAGCACACACTCGACGGCGGTCACATGTACCGGCTGAGCCGATGTGTCCTGCTCGCCCACGAAGACAAATCGTTTCAAGGCGCGCTGGTGGCGTCAATGAGCATCCCTTGGGGCGAGACAAAGGGCGATAATGATCTGGGCGGTTATCATCTCGTCTGGACACGCGACCTGGTGCAGAGCGCAACCGCACTTCTGGCCACCGGCCAGACCGGGACTCCCCTGCGCGCTCTGATCTGGCTCGCCGCCATTCAGCGGACGGATGGCAGGTTCCCGCAAAATAGCTGGATCAATGGAAATGCGTATTGGTCGGGTGTGCAACTCGATGAAATTGCCGCTCCCATCCTGCTGGCCTGGCGTTTGCATCGCGAAGGCGTCACGCTGGGCCGATTCGATCCGTGGGTCATCATTTTGCGTGCCGCGGCCTATCTCATTCGGCAGGGACCAGTAACCGCACAGGAACGCTGGGAGGAGAACGCCGGTTATTCTCCCTCGACGCTCGCCATGGTGATCGCCGGCCTGGTTTGTGCCGCGGAGTTTGCCAAACAGGGCAATGAAACGGGCACGGCGGATTTTATTTTGCAGTATGCGGACTGGTTGGCGGCGCACGTTGAAGAATGGACCGTCACCACCACCGGTGAATTGGTCGAAGGGTTCCGGCGCCATTATATTCGTATCAATCCCACTGATCCTGAGGTGCCCGATCCGCACGCCGACCCGAACACAACGATGCTCACCGTCGCCAACGGCGGCGGCCTCCATCCGGCAAGGAATGTTGTCGGCGGCGATTTTCTTCACCTGGTGCGGTTGGGCATCCGTGCAGCGGACGATCCCCTCGTGCGGGATTCGATCGCGGTCATCGATCGCTTGCTCAAGCTCGATCTGCCGCAAGGTCCGGGCTGGCGCCGCTACAATCATGATGGCTATGGGCAGAAAGAGGACGGCGGCGCGTTCGACGGCACGGGCGTCGGCCGCTCCTGGCCGATTTTGACGGGCGAGCGCGGCCATTACGAGCTGGCGGCCGGGCACGATCCAAAGCCGTTTATTGCCACGATGGAAAAGTTCGCCAACGAAGGTGGCATGATCAGCGAGCAGTTGTGGGACTCCGAAGACCTGCCGGAGAAGGGAATGAGCCGTGGGCTGCCCACGGGTGCGGCCATGCCGCTGTGCTGGTCACATGCGGAATATGTCTCCCTCGTGCGCAGTGCTCATGACGGCATCTGTTTTGATCGAGTCGAGCCGGCCTTCCAGCGTTATGTCGTCAACCCGGTGGCGAGCCGACATGAAATCTGGACCTTCCGCCACCCGCTTCGCCGAATGCCTCATGGCAAAATCCTGCGCCTCATCGCTGCGGCAGAGGCAACCATCGTCTGGTCCGCCAATGACTGGGCAAGCACCAACAAAGCGGACGCCACTCATATCAGCGCACTCAATTTGTGGTTCGCCGATCTTCCAACGGAGAACTGCGCCGGCGGTTCGGCAATCGAGTTCACCTTTTTCTGGAAAGAAGCTCAGCGCTGGGAAGGCAGGAATTATTCAGTCGCTGTCAGCGGGCCAAAGCGATGGTGAGCCGGCAATGCGGAAATCTATCAAAAATGAGCACGCCTGGAATCAATGCTAAGACCCCGGGTCCCGGAGGAAGAAAAGAACCACGACCGGAACCTTCGCCAACTGCACTGACGATTGGGCATTCCACACGGACGGCTAGGAGTGGATTCTGGCTCCCCCACCAGCTCGTGCCCCCCACCTGGAACCTCCCCTCATAGACTGGCGTGAGCAACTTTGAACAACCGCATGAGCAGGACTGAACTGACATGCGAATCACCCCCGGGGTATAAGAGGTGTGCTTGAAGCTCCCAGTCTGGTTTGGCTGGGAGGCAGGTGTCAGAAACGGAGGAGTGGCGTGTTGGCTCGGGCAGCTCTCATCAATGTGAAACCTGGTTGTGACACGAAACTGACCGGGACCCTTGAGCACGAAGTCCTCCCGCTGTTTCGAAGCGAAAAGGATTTCCGAGGGGCCATCGCTCTCATTTTTCCGCAGGGAACGCGAGCGCTCTTATTAAGCCTGTGGGGTCAAACGGGAAATGCGGGTGCAAACTGTGCAACCAGTTTGAGCGCGCGGGTAGCCTGGCAAGAGTGGTCCTGGGAACTCGGCTGGTTCAAGTCGAGGTGGTTTCTCGAATCTTCCAGTTCAAACCATCGATCCGATGGCGGGCCAGGGGAAAGTTATCGACGCGATTCTTGATTGATCATAGGATTCGGTCGAATTTTCGATCCGCCCTGGCAAAGGGCCGGCCGCGCGGCGAAGGGGGGCGAAAGGTACCGGCAGGTGTGATGTCTCTATAGTTCACTTGATAGGTAGTCCGATTATGTTTGCAACGGGGCAGAACCGATCTCCCCAAGAAAGACAGAGGAAATACCAATGAAAAAAACATATCTCTACACAGCCATAGCGATGATCTTCTGCATAGGCCTGGCTCTAACGTTTCTGTCCACCAGTTCGAGGGCCGGCGAGTGGGACAGGAAAACCGTCGTGAACTTCAGTGCGCCAGTCGAAGTTCCAGGTGTGGGCGCTCACAATTTGCCGGCGGGCACATATGTCTTCAAGATCTTTGATTCACTATCGGACCGCCACATCGTCCAGATCTTCAGCGAAGATGAAAAAACCGTGTTGACAACCATCCTTGCTATCCCCAATTACCGTTTGAAGACGACCGACAAAACGGTAATGACGTTTAGGGAGAGGGCGGAAGGGCAGCCGGAAGCCATCCGGGCGTGGTTTTATCCGGGGCGTCAATGGGGCGAGGAATTTGTATATCCCAAGTCAAGGGCTATCGAGCTGGCAAAGATAACAAATCAGCCCATTCTCGCGACCCCGATCGAACTGGATACAGCGCCCATCGAGGCTTTGAAGACGGCGCCGGTCATAGCTGTTGCCCCTACGGGAGAAGTGGTAGAAGTAGCTAAGGTGGTTGAGACTCCGCCGGTTGAGGTGGCTGCTGTACCCACGAAGAGCATGCCCCAAACGGCCAGCTCATTGCCGCTAGCGGGATTGATTGGGCTGCTGTCGCTGGGCGCAGGCCTTGCTCTCGTGGTTATTTCGCGGCGAGCTGCCTAAGTCAGGCAAGTCTGTGTTTGAGTGGGCCACGCGTCAGGAGCACCGTCTTAACCCGGAGTGAAGTTGACGGGACTCCGGGAGATTGTGGGGGCGGAGGTTGATACACGAATACAACCTCCCCTGGCGGGCGATAGAGCCCGCCATCACCCGAACATGGGAACTTGAACACTGTTCCGATTTCATCAATGACTGGACGGGTCACGGATCAACCTGCAACGGCACAGCCTTCATAACCAAGGACAGGCCTAAGACTTGTCAGCGGTCCAACTTGATACGAGGAGAAAAACATAAAGAATATGCCCACACTTGGTGAATTTTCCGTTTCTTTGCTTGCCGCTTTGTGCGTTGTAACGCTACTCTTTGGCGTCTATGTGATGTGCCTCGTGCTCAAACAGGGTGGCAGTCTCCTGGGACGCCGAGCGCAAGCGCTTGCGAGTGGCGCCATTAAACTGAAAGGAAGATGGGTGGCCGATAAGGTTTCTTCACGCGAGTAACAGTTCGCCTTCATCGGGGGGTGGAAGCTGAGGGCCGTGGGATTATTCAGAATCGGAGCACACTACAAGAGGGATTGTATGGTCACTCGCCGATGTCTGGTCGCACTGTTCTACCTGATTTTTCTGTCCAGCGTTGTTTGTCCTCAAGTAGGCCCACCGGCAGAGAGCCGCCAAACCGATCCGTACACGATTCGGATGGACGTTGAAATGGTCATCCTGCGCGCAACCGTGCAGAACCACAAGGGCGTTCTGGTTTCAGGACTGGGGAAGGACGACTTTCACGTCTATGAGGACGGGGTTCTCCAACAAATCACGTATTTCACCCACCAGGATATTCCGGTCACAGTCGGCTTGGTTGTCGACAATAGTGGAAGCATGAAGTCGAAGCGTGCTGAAGTTATTGCCGCCGCCCTGGCGTTCGCACAGTCCAGTAATCCGGAGGACCAGATGTTCGTGGTCAATTTCAACGAACACGTTTCCTTTGGCCTTCCAGCCGACACGGTGTTCACGGACCAACCGGCTCAATTGGCGGTCGCCCTTTCCCGAATTGCCGCAAACGGCGAGACGGCGCTCTACGACGCTATGGCGGCTGCGCTCGAGCACCTGAAGAAAGGTAATCGGGACAAGAAAGTGCTGATTGTGGTCAGCGATGGGGGCGACAACGCCAGCAAGCACACCGTGGAACAGATCATGGCATTAGCGATGAGGTCCGATGTCATCATCTATACCCTGGGTCTATTTGAACCCGATGATCCCGACAAGAACCCCCATGTCCTCCATCAGTTTGCAAAGGCCACCGGCGGAAAGGCTTTTTTGCCGGATAGGTTAAAGGACGTGGTCCCCACTTGTGAGCAAATCGCGCATGATATTCGTAACCAATACACCATCGCTTATTCATCCACCAATGAAAAGCGGGATGGGAAGTATCGGGTCGTAGCGGTGAAGGCTGCGGCTTCGGGTGATGGACGCCTCATCGTTCGAACTCGTCCCGGTTACTATGCGCCCGACAAACCTCAACCCTCGCCGACCAGGCTGAGCAACAAACCATGATCCCCAGAATCGGAGCGCACAATTCTCGTCGACGAGGCCAATCGATCCTCCATTGGAGCCGAAACCTCTTTCTTGTCATTGGCACTCTTCTGTTGGTTTACGTCGGCTATGTGATGATCGATACGAGGATGTATCAGTCTCACGAAACATATCTATTCGAGCAGGCCTCGAAGAGTTTGAAGGTGTCCGCCGACGGCGATAAGAACCCTCCCCCGTCGCCCCTTGTGGCTCCCCTGGAGGAAGCGAACAGCGTGAAAGCCGTGGGCCCTGCCACAGCTGTTCACAGAGGCTTTCCAGTGGGGCGAATCGAGATCAGTACAATCGGCCTTGAGGCAATGATCATGGAAGGTACTGACGGAGGGACCCTGCGACGCGCCGTCGGGCATCTTCCCGGCACCCCGCTGCCGGGCCAACGAGGGAACGTTGTGATCACGGGACACCGGGACACGTTCTTCAGAGGACTGCGCAAGGTCACCAAGGATGATGAGATTACGTTGACGACGTTGGACGGCTCCTTCCGCTATCGCGTGGACTTCACCGGGGTCGTCGACCCCGATAATGTTTCAGTGCTGGAGGATTCCGAGGACGCTACTCTGACCCTCGTGACCTGTTTCCCATTCTATTATGTGGGTCCGGCTCCCAAGCGATTTGTCGTCCGTGCGCACAGGATTACTGGTTGAGGCAAGACTCACTCCACTTATATAGGCCTCAAGATGGATTGCGTTTGGAGGGAAACCTTATGAACAACAGAGGGATCAATGGATGGATTCACACACCTCAACCTTGTGTGGCCCCATTGATTTCCTTCCCGCCAGAAAGTCAGGACGAAGTTGGCCGGCTTTCAATGCGCGGTCAGATCCGACTTTTCAATGATTATCGTACCGCAGAGGGACAAAAGACGGGGAGGACACAAGTTTCCGGGGTGGGGTGATAGCAGAAGCAGCGACAGTCCCTCATGCCTGGCCCTCATTTCAATCCTTCGACGAGGTAGAGGTCGGAGAGGCTTCGAATGTAGCCATACATGAAGTTCTTGCCGTCTGGAGTCACAAAGATAGGACCGATGACGTTGATGCCGGCAGAGTCGGCGGGCAGGAGCTCCT